>DIHO01000006.1:0-114346 GCA_002420185.1 Opitutales bacterium UBA5694 | reverse complement strand
AGGACTGAAAATCCTTGTGTCCCCGGTTCGATTCCGGGTCTCGCCACCACTTTTAATTAGAAAAATTCAAGTGATTTAAGACTAACCGAAAGGCTCCATCTTATCATCGCTTTTTAAGAAAAAATGACACTTCACAGCCATTAAATGGAGCTGGGCAGCTGCAAGATTCTGAACCTCAGGGTTCCACGGGTTTTTGATAGGCTAGTGTGCCGAGTGGTAGCATTTTCAAAACCAAATGGGGTACGTCGATCTCTGCTTTCTCCGTTCTTTTGATTAGAACTTATCAACTGCCCTCTTAAAATTTGTTGTTGCCGCGGCGATCAGTTTGATCGTACGTGTTCGTTTTTGTTTTCTGAATCGAGGCCTGCTTGGGGTTTTACTGTATCGATGAAGGCGTAGGTTTGGGACGAACTGTTATATCCAGATCGTCGCCTTCCCTGCATCTAGTTTAATGCTGTGATCTTGGACTTAACGTCGTAGACCTTGCCATTGACGACGGTGAAGAGGGACTGGCCACGGAGACCGGTTTCTCCCTTGAGAGCACTGTGGTACTCTGGGTCTTCCAGTTCTTGAGTGAGCTTCGCTTCGTTGACTCGGTAGCCAGCCGCTTCGTCGAAGATCGCTAAATTGGCCATGGCTCCGGATTGCAGGGTTCCGATTTCCAGAGGAAACGAGAAAAACTGGGACACGTGCTTGGCAGGATTGATCGAAGCGAGCCGATCGATATCGTGCCACGAATAGCCGTACGTTGAGGCAAGCTCGAAGTAGTATTGAAGACTGTGTTCGATATTTCGAGTACCCGGACTTCCGGGCAGACCATTCTTGAATTCCTTCGCCGCTCGAGCGTGAGGAGCATGGTCGGAACCGAAGAATATAGAGTAGCCGGCTCGGACGGTTTCCTGGATTAGTCGGATCAGCGATTGCTGGTCTTCACGGCTTGGATGGGCGGGTCGACGGTAGTTGATAAGAGCAATCTTTGAAGCTTGTTCCAGTAGGCGTTCACGGCACCAGTAAATATAGTCCAATCCGATTTCGGCGGGAAGATTGAAGGATGTGTCTCGGGCTCGATCCAAAATTTGCTGCAGAGACGGACCCGTTGGAATGTGCCGCGCGAGCAGACTGGATACACCGACGGATTCTGCTAAATCCATGGTCTCTTTTTGACAGGCCAAGACCGTGGATCCGTCAAAGTACTCGTGATGCAGGAGTCGAGGGTCAGGATACGTCCGATTTTTGAATTCGGTTATGGTTTCATCGGTACGGGTCTGGTCATTATGGTAAGATACCGCTTCGCCTTCCCAAAGTGTGTACATCTCGCGGCGGGTTTGTCCGGTTAGCCCGGAGCCACCAAAGGTAGAGCCAAAGTCCTTGCCCTCGTGTCCTGGGATAGGTGGGCAGCCCGGTTCCATTCGGGGCCAGAGAACAATAGGGATTAGGCTGGCTTCGGTGTAGTATTCCTGAGATCGCTGGTGCCGGTAGGGGCCCACGGGACCCCAGGGCGTATTTCCCATTGCGCCGACTATGCAAACGCCTCCTTTAAGGGCAGCGAGGCATCCAGAACGGATCGAATACTGGGCGTTGGTGCTTCGAATTGACTGGATGAGTTGGTCATAGTCGACCCCGTCTGGGCCATACGCTTCGACCTCCTCGCGAGTCGGTTCGGGGGATTCGCGGAAGTGGACGTGAGGATCTATCCGTCCTAGAGCAATATGGGCGGTATCGGGGAGTTTGATACTTTCGACTGATTTAGTTCCAAGGGTAAGCTCTAGGTGTTCCCCTTTTGTGCAGCTTACTTCTCCCGCCACCATTTCTCCAGAGTCCAAGTGAATGTTTTGGCAATGGAATCGAATTGTCTGTCCTGTTTCGCTCACTTGATCCAGTGAAAGCGCGATTCACGATGGAGCAAGCGTTGAGATTCGATTGGAGCAGAATTCGTAGCTATGGCGTAAGTATCTTAGGGAATTCGTTCAATAGCGGTAGGATCTTTGGTGTTTGAACAGGATTTTTTCTGCTTGCCATTGGAAGGTTGAATAGCACGATCCGGCCGCTGGACGCCGCTCTAGCTCAGTTGGTAGAGCAATTCATTCGTAATGAATAGGTCGTCGGTTCGAATCCGATGGGCGGCTCCACATAAACCTTTAATCAATAGATACTTCATAAGGAAAAAAGTTAGCTACTTCACTTTTGTAACTGTCATTCGTAACCGTTGGCAAAAATGACGGTTACTAATGAGAAATACACCTACTCGAAAACAAGGACGCCAAACCTTTTTAGGTACGACATCACAGGGTAGTATTTTTTACTGTACAAACTCAACGGCAAGTAGCACCGAACGCCGCTGAAAACCACTGACTACAAGGTAACTGTCAATTGACTAAACGAAAAAATGCTGCTCGTAGAAAAGCATCGACAGACAGCTAGGACGAGCCGTGGGGATAGTGGCAAACCCATAACCATAGGCGATTTGTGTGATAAGTACGCAGAAAAGACGCTTGATGACTTCACGCTGACACAAAAAGGGAAATACGCTCGGTTTTCTGCGTTGAAGCGGCTGGCAACAAACAGAACATCGATGGACGAATGAGTTCGCTATACGAAGTTTTGTACGACTAAAAATTCCCTTAAGATGAAGAAAACGTTACCGGCATTCTTGTTGTTCATACTTGGAGGCGTGTCTGCATTATGGGCACGGGAAGACGTGACGATAGCATTCCCAGGCGCGGAGGGCTATGGGCGCTTTGCTCAAGGCGGACGCGGGGGCGATGTTTACATCGTTACGAACTTGAATGATTCGGGGAAGGGTTCGTTTCGCTATGGGATCGAGAATCAGAAGGGTCCCAGGACTATCGTGTTTGCGGTATCGGGAACGATCGAGCTTGAATCACCAATCGAGGTTGAACGTTCCTATCTCACCATAGCCGGACAGACGGCTCCGGGCGATGGCATTTGCTTGAAGCATCATGGCCTTAAGTTATCTGAGGTGAATGACATCATCATGCGGTACATCAGGATTCGGATGGGCGATCAGAATAAGGGCGATTCCAGCGGAGCCGATTCTATCACAAGTTCAAAGATTTCCGACGTGATTTTCGATCATATTTCCGTGGGCTGGGGTATTGATGCGATTCATGATAACCGGGGAGGCGGGCACTTCACTTTGCAATGGTCCATTTATGGGGAGACATTGCACGACACGATCCACTATGAAGGGGCTCCTCATTCAAAGTTGGGTTCGATGAGGGAGACGACGAAGAGCATGAGCATTCATCATAACTTGCTTCATTCTTCTCATGACAGGCATCTGACCTTGGGAGGAGGAAGTGAACTTACTCCTGAAGATCTGATTATCGATTTTCGCAACAACCTTATTTATAACTCAGGTGGACAAACCAACTTGGGAGGGGGTAGGCGTAATGTAATCAATAATTTCTACAAAAACGGACCGGATACGGACCTCGGAAAACTCCCGATGAGAATAAAGTATAAGGAAGGCAAAGGACCTGGTCCAACGGGATTTGTTTCCGGAAATCTGTATACATGGAGCCAAACTTGGACGGAGGATAATTTTTCAGCAATACAGTATAAGCAAAGTGGTGACAAGTATATGAGTACCACTCGGACGGAGTGGGAGTTGCCGGGCGAACTGGTTTTCGGTGATGATAAACCGATTACTCAAAGTGCGGCTGATGCTAAGAATTTGGTTTTGGCCCATGCCGGAGCATCTAAGAGCCGGGATGCCTGCGACGATCGTATTGTGAATGAGGTATTGGCCGGTACAGGGCGAATCCCAGATTCGCAGGATGAAGTGGGGGGATGGCCCGTTTTGAAGTCATCGCCTGCACCTGCGGATTCCGATAAGGACGGAATGGCGGACGCCTGGGAGAGGGCTAATGGGCTAGACCCTGCTGATGCAGAGGATCGAAATGGCGATCGAGATGGCGATGGTTATTTAAATTTGGAAGAATATATTAACAGTCTTGTGAAGATGCCTTATGCGAAAAATTAGCTTAGAGAGTGCCCGGTAAATGTTCTTATTGGTAGGATCCTCTCACCCTACCTTCTTCTCATTCTGTGGTTATTGGAAAGCCTCTAGGATCGAAACTATGAAAAATCTAAAACAGTTTATCCTGCTGACCGTCACCTTATGCCTTTGGGCGTCCATCTTAGCACAAGCTCAAACCCCTGCGTTCCCGGAAGCTCAAGGATTTGGCGCATTTACCAAAGGAGGCCGAGGCGGCGAAGTGTTTATCGTGACGACGACGGAGGACTACGATGTCGATGAACCGGTCATCAAGGGCAGCTTTAGAGAGGCGATCGAAGCGGACATGCCGCGAACGGTGGTGTTCGAGGTTAGTGGGTCCATTGTGCTAAAACGGCATCTCATAGTCAAAGATCCGTACATAACAATTGCGGGACAAACCGCGCCCGGCGACGGTATCTGTATCAAGGATTACTCGTTTTTGGTGTGGGCGGACGAAGCGATCATCCGGCATTTGCGTGTTCGCGTTGGCGATACGCATAGATTGGAAACGGATGCCATAAACATCGGTTCGGTTGTCGATAATTCGGGGCAATTGGAAGATTTTCCTAGTTCGAATATTATTGTAGATCACTGTTCAGCGGGCTGGGCCACGGACGAAATTTTCACTATCGGCTCAGAACGAACCACGGTACAGTGGAGTATTATCTCTGAATGCCTCTATAAATCATTTCACCCCAAGGGAGCTCATAGTATGGGTTCTATCATCAGAGGGTCTCACGGCGGAATCTCGATACTGCACAATATTTATGTCCACAACAATTCGCGCAACCCCAAGCTAGGAAGTGACGGCGTATCTCCCGGCGCCGTTTTCGATGTACGTAACAATATTTTTTATAACTGGGGTAGTACGCCAGGGTACTCAAATGATGATGAGCACGTCCGCATCAATTTGGTAGGCAATTATTACAAGCCGGGGCCCTCTACTCGGGGAAACCAGTCAATCGCGTATAGGGTGGCAAGTGAGTTGAATAGTATTTATGTGGCAGATAACTACCACACGAACAATGCGACTGGTATACAAAAAAACGAGCATTTGATCGCGATAAAACCAGCGGATGGGACGATGAATATTGTAACTGGAGCGTTCCCTTATCCGCCGATGAAGAATCGGACCGGTGAGGAAATTTATGACGCTGTATTAGCGGGTGCTGGAGCCACCCTCCCGAAGCGTGACCCAGTTGACGAACGGCTCGTAAACGAAATCCGCACGGGTACGGGGTCCATCATCGATTCGCAGAAGGCCGTAGGAGGGTGGCCCAACTATAAGAGCGGCAAAGCTCCTATGGATAAAGATCGAGATGGTATGGCGGACACATGGGAACGTATCCATGGATTAAATGCAAACGACCCGAAAGACCACCGGAAGGACGCCGACAGCGATGGCTACACTAATTTGGAGGAGTATTTAAATGGCACGGACCCCAATGGTGCGACGACGTCTTTGCAGGATTTTGCAGAATTCAAGGCGACTCTCGATGAAATTGATACGTTGAATGTGGAGGGATACGCGGAGGCCAAATTGTATGAAGCAGTACAGTTGAAGGCTCTTTCAAAGCTGCCTGAACCGAAAGTGAAGGTCCGCTTTTCAGATTACCCAGAGGCTTTGGCGAAAAATCTAGCAGTATTTTTGAACGATTCGGTGGAGATCGAAATGGTTTTGGTGGAGCCCGGCACATTTCTAATGGGCTCACCCGAAAGTGAGCCCGGCCGTTTCGCCAATGAGAGGCAGCACCAGGTGACCCTGACCAAGCATTACTACCTTGCAGCAATGCCGTTATCTAACGCGCAGTACTACGAAGTTATGTCCAAAGCCTATGTGCGGAAATACAGTCCAGTCGTAAAAAAGGATAACAAGCCTGCTCAAGCCGATTTTCACCAAGCGATAAAATATTTGGAAGCGCTTTCGGAAGGTTCAGGATACAAATTCCGCCTGCCTACGGAGGCTGAGTGGGAATACACGTGTAGGGCAGGGACCACTACGGCTTATTTTACAGGAGATCGAATTAGCCGCGCGTATGCTAATTACGACACTCGAGAGCCTGGGATTAAACTGGGACCCATCGAGGTAAATAAGAATCTTCCTAATCCGTGGGGATTTTATAATATGCCGGGCAATAATTTTGAGTGGTGCAGCGACTTCCTGGCCGAATATCCGGAGGGTCCAGTTGTCGATCCTACAGGACCGCTCCAGGGAGGTGACAAAATAATCCATATCAACTCGCGGCGTGTGCTTCGTGGTGGGAGCTTCGGCAGTTCCTGGGAATTTGTGAGATCAGCCGCCCGTTACGGATACAAACCCAGAGTTGCCAATGCGATACGCATACTCCTCGAGGTGGAGAAGCGATAGGGGCAACTCAAATTTTTGGGGATTAAGAGAACAAACCGTATTCAAATTAAGGTTAATGCTGCAATCTTAGATACTTGGATGGAAAGCAAATTTTAAGGAATTCGGAGCAATAATTTTCATATGCAATTGAAAATTTTTTTAATATTTCCATTTAATTTTCGATTTAATCAAGTTGTCTAGACTGTATTTTCCCGGACCGTTGACTAATATAAATAGACTTAAAATCAAATAAAGTATAGGCAGCTCGCTTCCTCCAATTCCTGATTGTAAAAGCTTTTTTGAAGATGCAACCAACATAGTGAAAAATAGTAAAAAAGCCATAGGACGTGTTGTAAAACCGATTACGATAAAAAGTGAGCCGATAGACTCAGCAAAAGCTGCCAGAAAGCCTAACGGTATCGATAAAGCATCAATACCTATAAATTCGGTGATCGTGGTACCCAACCTGTACCAACGATCACTGCCGCTCATAAGTTTCGACCAGCCATGAGAATAGCACATAAAAAACCCAGTAAAAAATCTCAATAATAAATAGGATTTAGAAGATAAAAAATAGGAATTATTAAATAAATTTAATGGTTTCATATAAAATTATTAAATTATATCCGTTAAAAAAATAACGATTACCACAATCCTTTTTTAAGGAATACGTATGAGATACAAGTGAATTTAATTTTAGATTATATTGTAAATTTATAAGATACAAAATAGACGGTTTCAATCATCCATAATAGTTTCTTTGTTTTTAGATTTTGAGAACTGGTAAGCCTAATTCTTACATCAGCAATATTTCAGCTTGTAAAGATTAATAGATTTGGGCGAAGAAGATCGAAAGAAAAAAAGAAAATTTCTACTGGTCGTTGGAAGGAAGCGGTGTACAGCCATGCCGCAGCTCGAGGCTTGCTTTTAGACGGGACATTAGCTCTAATTCGACCACTTGTGCGAGTCTTCCCTCGCCGCGATACAATCCACGATTTTCGGCGGAGTCCTTTAGTCTGCGATGAAGTTTGTTTTTCTACTCTCTATTTTTTTCCCCGCTTTCGTTCTTAGTAAGGAACCCCATATTGTTTTGATTCTTTGCGATGATCTTGGCTACTCCGACCTCGGGTGTTATGGGGGAGAGATTCAAACTCCAAATATTGATGCACTTGCGGAAATGGGTGTCCGTTACACTCAGTTCATGAATACATCGCGATGTTGCCCTTCTCGTGCGGCCTTGTTGTCGGGTAACTACCCTCACGATGTGAATATGGGGTGGATGACTGCGGCAGACGAACATCGAGATGGGTATAGAGGAGAATTGAGCCTAGCTTATCCAACATTGGCAGAAATCTTGCGCGGTGCGAATTACGCAACGGCGATGTCCGGTAAATGGCATTTGACGCTTGATCGACAGATCGAAGAGCCCCCCAACGGATCATGGCCCACTGAACGCGGTTTCGAAAAGTTTTTCGGCTGCCTTGCAGGAGGAGGGTCTTATCGTAGGCATGGAAGATACGTGGATGGTGCCGAGTTCATTCCAAAAGAGAGCCTTCCAAGCGGTTTCTATTACACAGATGCGATTACCACTCGTGCAGTAAAGTTCATCGAGGATCACGATCCCAGTCAGCCTCTTTTTCTTTATCTGGCACACTATGCCCCGCATCGTCCTCTAGACGCTCCGAAAAACCGAACAGAGATATACTTTGATCGCTATGAGCCTGGATACGATGTGCTCCGGCAGGAAAGATTTCAGCGTCTGAAAACATTGGGGCTTATTGAGCAGGATGCCACATTGGGAGCAATGGGGCTTTCCATCTCTGAGAGTCTACCTATTGGTGAACCGCTTCCGGCATGGGAAGATCTTTCGAAGACAGATCAGGGAGTCTGGATAAAAGAGATGTCAACCTATGCAGCTATGATCGAGATTATGGACGACGGGATAGGTGCCGTTGTCAACGCTCTTGAAAACAAGGGAATGCGAGAGCATACCTTATTTATTTTTTTGAGCGATAACGGCTCTACATTCGAAGGGGGGCGCATTTCAACGCTGGCTGCAAACCTGAGCAACACTCCCTATCGCGGATATAAACAACTGACGGATCTAGGTGGTGTCGCGTCCCCCCTAATTTTATCAGGTTATGGAATTCCATCGGTGGGTGGGCTGAATCGAGAACGAACCCACATTATTGATCTCCTCCCCACTTGCTTGAGTGCCGCTGGCGTCGCCTATCCGGCCACATTCAGGCGGAAGGCGATTAATCCTCCCTCCGGAATCTCTCTGTTAGGACGCAGTGGAGATAAATCCTTTGAGAATCGGATCTTGTACTGGGAACATCAAACTAGCCGGGCCGTTTCGAAAGGGGTTTGGCGACTGGTTTCTTACCGTGAGGATTTCCCATGGAGACTATATAACCTGTTCGATGATCCCTTTTGCTATGATGATATATCCTCCACTCACCCGGAAGTGGTAGACGAGTTGGCTTCCGAATGGCTGAATTGGGCAAACGATGGCAATGTTTTGCCCCTCGAGCCACTGCGTTGGAAAGAGAGGATTGAGAAGTACGAGGAAATCGGTGCGAATTAGTATTAATATCTCCCTTACGTTTGGGTTAGCAAACAGGATGGTGGATACAACGACGGTTAACGCCGAAGGTATATCACCTTCGCGTTGAGTGAAAAGATGAGAGAAGAGCATCTGGGTGAGGGCCGCGAAGCCAGAATGTAAGGAGTCCGAATATTGTTTTCTATCTGCGTCGACGGATTCATACTGATAACAAGAATTTCTGTCTAAATTCAAACTTTTTCGCGGACAAGAAATGCAAATCAACCTTAAAGCTTAAAGGCAGCATTGTCGAGTGCTCCAACTAACTGCTCTTCGGATCGAGGAAATATAGTTTTGCCACCCGTGAAAGTAGAAAATGCAGGAAGAATAATTCCTTTTTTACGTATCCAAAAAACCGGTATTCGATTTGAACTTTTCCTTGAATCTGAAATCCGATAGACGGGATGGACATGTCCAGACAGCACAAAATCGGCATTGGTTAGCCTGCTATCGTGGGTTAAGACAAAGCCGTCAGCCTTAATTTCAGAAATCCACTCAACGTCCTGCAGGATGGATTTGTCTAGTTGGTGGCGATCGTGGTTCCCGAACGTTACTGTGATTTCTAGTTTTGGATACTTCGTACGCCAATTCTTGAAGGATCGAGTGAAGGGTGTATTTTCAGCTATGGCACCGTGTAAAAAATCTCCCAATACCCACAACTTCATAGCACACGTGTAATCCAATAGGGCACTTAGACGTCCGAGGCTTTCGTCATCGGTACCTTGAGGCAGCGGAACACCCGCTTTTCGAAATGTCTCGTCTTTGCCGAAATGTGTATCTGATATTATAAGACATTTCCGTTTAGGCCACCAAAGACCTCTCATCGGAAGAGCGATGAAAATTTCTCCATTTAGTGCAAGTTTTAGCGTATCGGTTTTATTGATTGGCATACTGACGAAGGAATGCGGCTTTGTTGAGGTTCTCTGCCATCATTCTGACTCTTTTTTCCCAAGTCTCCGAGGAAATAGTTTGTGTCCTGATTCGCTCCGCCCAGAGCGGGAACGCTAGCGGGGTCAGTTTTGGGGTTTCGACCAATGAGATAGAGCCCTTTTGTATCCTCTGTAGTGTATTATCAATGCGGCGTTTATCAATCTGTTGGTCAAGAACTTCTAGGAGCGACTGATTAAGAAGTTCGTTTAAAGGGTCGTACTTCCTGAGAACTTCGAAGATAAGTTCGCTTGAGGCCTGAATCTGACGAGCCGATTTTTCTCTTCCAGGATAGCCCGGGAAAACCAATCCCGCGATTTGAGCTATGTCGCGAAATTGCCGCTTGGAAAGCTCGGCCTCGTTGATTCCTTCAAGAAGATCTTGTTGCAAATTGTTGGAAGAGAGAAGTTTCCTGATAGGTATTTCCGAAATATCGATAGGGGTTCTTGAATACAGTTCAAATCCATAGTCATTAGCCGTGACGTGAAGCGTTGCCTCAAATACTCGACTCAGTCGAAGTGCTACAAGATTGCCGATTCCTTCGTGAACAAATCTACCTGCGAAAGGAAAAAAGTAGAGATGAAAACCTTCTCTGGTACTTGTTTGCTCAACTAGCAGACCTTTGGCATCGGGCAGACGCGACCATTTTTTTTGTAATTCTAAGATTGGAGCCAGAATTTCCATTTCGGGACTAGCAGGAGAATGATCAGCTACTGCGAGTAGAGATTGGAGTGTTTCAGCCAATTGGGTCGAAAGTGGTATGCGTCCTCCTTGCCAGCGAGGGACGATGCGTTTTTTCTTTTTCGATAAGCTTACGTACGCGGTCATATCCCGGGTTTGCTTTAACTCCAATAATTTGCCGCCGAAAAGAAAGGTGTCCCCACGATTAAGTTTCCCTATAAAGGATTCCTCTATACTTCCAATGTAACCGCCTCTTAACCACCTGATTTGCATCACATTGTCACTACCGATGGTCCCGATACTCATGCGGTGCCTTTGAGCAATTTTCTTACTCGTGCAACGGAGCAAACTATTACTCTGTTCGACTCGTCGATAATCGGGGTATGATTGCAGGGCGGAGCCTCCATTTGATATAAATCCTAAAAGCCATTCCCATTGAGAAGTACTAATATCTCTGAAAGCGAAGGAGCTTTTTACTTCTTGCAGAAGGGAGTCTGGATTCAGTCCCTCGGCGAGGCTCAAGGTTACGCAGTGTTGGGCAAGGACATCCAATGCTCCCTGGATCGGTATTCTGGATTCTAGTTTTCCTTGGAGTTGGGCTATGCGTGCAGCAGCTATCTCCGCCAGCTCAAGTGCGTTTGTAGGGACGCAAAAGATAGAGCTAATACGACCGGGCGAGTGCCCACTGCGCCCCGCTCGCTGCAATAGACGCGAAATACCTTTCGGGCTGCCAACTTGGAGTACTTGATCCACCGGCTGAAAGTCAACTCCGAGATCCAGTGAGGATGTGCAGACTACGCAGCGCAGCCGACCGTTTTTCAATCCCTTTTCGACTGATTCTCTCTCTTTTTTAGCGATTGATGAGTGGTGAAGAGCTATATTATTCCTCCATTCGGGCTTTGATTGAATAAGCTTTTCATACCATATCTCAGCCTGGGCGCGTGTATTTGTGAAAACTAAAGAAGTATTTGTTTTATTGATACATTCTATGACTTTTGGCAGCAGAGTCAAGCCGATGTGGCCCGACCATGGAAAGCGTTCGATCCGGTCCGGCAGAATAGAATGTATTTCATAGACTTTGCTAGGTGGACCAAGAATTAAGCGGCCTTTATTTGAACTACCCATAAGGCATTGCAATGCGGTTTTAGGATCTCCAAGCGTGGCGGATAGCCCCCAAGTTCTTAGTCGCGTATTAATTTTTCGCAGTCGAGCGAGGCAGAGTTCAAGCTGAACGCCTCGCTTCGTCGATATAAGCTCGTGCCACTCGTCGACGACCACGCAGTCAACGGCTCTGAAGTGCCGCTGAAAAGTCGCATAACTTAGAGCCAAAGAAAGACTTTCCGGAGTGGTGACTAAGCAGCGTGGCAATTTCTTTTTCTGCTTGGCTTTTATATTGGAAGGAGTGTCACCGGTTCTCAATCCTACCTCCCAGTCCAATCCTATCTCTCTAACTGACATTTCAAGCGATTGAACGGTATCAACTGCAAGGGCTCTCAAAGGGGTAATCCAAAGAATCTTACGTTCTTCCGGTGACTTTGACTCTCGAGTTTCTTTATTCAAATATTCAGCCACCGGCCCAAACCAAGCCGCTAGAGATTTTCCGGTGCCGGTTGGAGAATGGATTAGTCCAGACTCCCCCCTAGAATATGCTTCCCACGCCTTTTTTTGATAGGGAGCTATTTTCCAGGAACGCTTGCCGAAATACGCTTTTATTGCTTGAGGTATCACGAAATCGGGAAAAAAAGCCGTCTCAATTCCTCAAGGCGATCCGCTTCGATTGGACCTTTATCTTTTCGCCAACGCAGTATCCTTGGAAAACGTAAAGCAAATCCTGATTTGTGTCTTTTAGATTCTGTAATTCCCTCGAAGCCGATTTCAAATACATGCTTTGGCGGTACGGATCGAACTGGACCGAACCGTTCGATTGTATTCTCCCGAATCCATCGGTCTAAGTTATGTATTTCTTTTGCGTTCAAGCCGGTATATGCTTTTGCAATTGGAACGAGGTTGTCGTCCGACCAGACAGCGAAAGTGTAGTCAGTAAAGAGGTTTGCTCGCCTACCGCTCCCGGCTTTTGCATAGACAATTACGGCGTCGATGGTGTAAGGGTCTACCTTCCACTTCCACCAGTGACCCCGTTTTCTTCCTGTTTCATAAACGGAATTTATCTCTTTGAGCATCAAACCTTCTACTCTTCTCGCTCGTGATTCTGTTCGCCTCAGTTTCAGTTCCTCCCAACTTGTCGCTTCAATAATAGGAGAAGCGGTCAAATTGGTTTGGTTAGCCCTTTGAATAATTCTACTCAGAATTTGTTTCCTTTCCGATAGTGGTCTATTTCTGATGTCATGACTGTTGTATTCAATGCAATCATAACAGACTAATCGTACCGGCACTTCTTCTAAAAGTTTTTTCGATACGTTTTTGCGATTGAGTCGCCTCTGCAATGACGAGAATGAAAGTACGTTTTTTTTCCATCCAATGAGCTCACCGTCGAGTACAGTTCCGTCCGGTAGATGAGAGCAAGCACGGTCGACTTCTGGAAATCGTTCGGTTACCAGTTCCTCACCACGCGACCAGATAAAAGTCTTTCCTTTACGGCGAATTGCCTGGGCTCGAATCCCATCCCACTTCCACTCTGCAATCCATTTGTTGCGTAACCCAAGGTCACCCACATTTTTCTCGATAGGAGATGCGAGAAAAAAGGGATATGGTTGTGAGACTTGGCTAAATGATGTGTCGGGATCGACCAAGGCAGTGAACATGTCTTTGGAGGGAGAAACATGTCCCATCATACGATGAAGGATGATGGATTTAGATAGACCAGTGGAGTTTGAAAGTGCTCTCGCTAACAATAATCGGGAGACTCCAACTCGCAACCCCCCGGTCAGTAGCTTAGTTGCGATGAAACTCATGTTCAATGGTAGACCATTCCACCAACCCTTGATAGTTTCACTTTTTTGATCTGGAGCTAAGTCATTCAAAGGAAGCAGCTTTTGCTCGACCCAATTACTCAGCTTAATTTCGACTGCCTTGGGATCAGGGACAGTGCAATGACTTGTTAGAAGGACCGCTGTTTCCGCGAAATCACCAACGCTTTCATAACATTCGTCTATCATCCATTGCGAATAGCCAGAAGCTTCAACTAGCCAGTGCTTAAGATCGCTGCGTTTGGCGAGTCGTTTGATTCGCTTGCCGGATAGAAAGTAAAGAGCCCAAGCCGCATCTTCAGGTGGTACATTGGAGAAGTACGATTGCATTGCCTCGACTTTCTCGTTGGTTGACGTTGTCGAATCTAAGCTTCCGTAGAGGGTTAAAAATGCTCTCATTTTTCACCGCCTCCTGCTTTGCTGTCTTTCGTGTGCAGACGGCAGGGTTTCATTTCTTCTGCCTCGTAACCATCTTCCCTCAAATATTTTACGAGAACATCGGTCCGTCCATGCAAAGCTAGAATGCGATTTGCTTTTGTTTCTTTAATCGTTTTGATCAGACCTTTCCAGTCTGCGTGATCGGATAGAACAAAGCCGCGATCGTAACCCCGCCTCCGCCGATTACCTCTAATCTGCATCCAGCCTGAACAAAGTGCGGTGGAGCATTTTCCGAAACGTTTCATCCACGAGGTCCCATCAGCTGCAGGGGGAGCGATAACCAGGTCTTGGCTAAAATCGATCCTATCACCACCGTTTGTACAAATGGTTGCAGGCAAAGTCTCAAGAAGCGGAATTCCAGCTTCACGATAGATTTTTGTTAGAGGCGCGATAGCACCGTGTAATCGCACGGGCTGATTTGTATGAGTTAACAGACCACCCAGAACGCGCTGAGCTTTGCCCAAAGAGTAGCAAAACAAAATGGAAGCCTTTGCATTAGAGCGGTTTTTCATCCACCAATCGAATATCTCATTAATTGAGGTTGATGCTTCGGGCCAGTTGTAAATTGGCAGTGCGAAAGTAGCTTCAGTTACAAAGGTATCACATTTCACGACCTCGAACCGTTCGCATGTTGGATCATCATCGCGCTTGTAATCCCCTGAAACTACCCATACTTCCCCGGCTACCTCTATCCGCACCTGAGAAGATCCCAGAATATGCCCCGCTGGATGCAAGCTAACTGTAGCTTTGCCGAGCTTAAATGTTGCTCCGAATGGGAATGTGCTTAGCTCGATTCCTTTGCCAAGCCGCTTTATCGTAAGTTCCCTGGAGGAATCAGACGTTATGTAGCGTCGACTGCCGACCCTTGCATGATCAGAGTGAGCGTGGGTCAGAACCGCTTGCCTAACGGGCGATTTCGGGTCGATGTAAAAATCACCTGCTCGACAGTAGAGTCCCTCGTGCGTTGCTTCAACTATCATTATTCAAATTCCTGAGATTTACCGATAAACTGAACAATGCCCGATGGCAACCAGGTTAACAGTCCATCGATGCCCATCTAGATTTCTTTGAAAGATTGAAAACGTGAGGTTTGTCCGACTGTGGACGCATTGGTGGGTCATAAAGCTGCAATCTGAGTTCGAATGAATTGCCGACTTTTTCGATCTTAATGATTTCGACAAATTCGGTTTTCCCGTCTTTTGAAAACCTTACAAGGGCTGAAATTGTATCGGCCTTTGGTGGAAGCCAAGTATCCTCTAGGAGTCCGCCATTCAATGCACCTTGCCAACTTCCTGTATGCCAAGCGAGTCTATCAATTGGGATCTCTGGTGCTTTTGCTGTAGAATGATGCTCCCTTTTCTGCCAACCGGTCCATATTTGGGGTTTTGATATGTCTGTTTCCCCAAGAATTAATTTCTGGACGCAGATCATCAACTAGCACGAGAAGTACATTATTTGATTGTTTATCACTGACAGTTATATTTTGGCCAGCGATCACTGTCAGAAAAATTATTAATACAGTTAATACTTTCTTCATGTGATGTTTTTTCTTAGGATGAGACCATTTAATTAAAGCGAAAAAAAAGGGGTCAAACGCAAAAAATTAACCTCCCCCTCGATTAACGGCACTGCTTACTCATGGTGATGACATGGGAGTTAAACTTTTCCCAGAGTAGTTTGGTTTGCGGGGATTTATCAACTTGCAAGCTACCAAAAGCTTACGAACAGAGCGCTGAATTGGGTTAACAAAATTAAATAGGAAATTGCCGCCGAGCGGTTCTTCATCCGCTTCGGTAATTTGGGCTGATTGGGTCTCAGCTACTTTCTGTACGGTCTCAAAGCCTGCAAAAAAGAGGCAACCGAAGGCTTCCGGAATACGGGTTTGAGCCGTTTCAAACAAAGAGCAACAATAGGAAACGCGGCTATACCGCACACAATAATAATCCATTCGAAAATGCCTTTCCATCATGATCGCCCTATCGTAGGATCTTGCCCATGCAACTTTTAACCCCTTTTATCGCTTCAATCGCTATCGCATTAATAATCCTCCCGGTCGGGTCCGTTGCCCAGAATCGACGGCCGGTCGCGCCCGCTCCGGCTACCCTACCCGGAGCCGAAACCGAGGTCTACAAGACAGTGGGTGACGTTTCGTTACCGCTTCACATCTTTTATCCAGAGGGGCATAAATCCGGCCAATCCCTCCCCGCGATTGTTTTCTTTTTTGGGGGAGGCTGGAGAAATGGATCACCCGCTCAGTTCGAAAAACACTGCACCTACCTCGCGTCACGCGGCATGGTCGCGATCACAGCAGAGTATCGCGTTTCGGGGCGACACAAAACGAAAGCGATCGCCTGCCTCCAGGACGCAAAATCCGCCATACGCTTTGTTCGATCGAATGCGAATCGACTGGGAATCGATCCTAAACGGATTGCCGCAGGTGGCGGTTCCGCTGGCGGGCATTTAGCGGGAGCACTGGGTACGATCGGAGGTCTGGACGACCCGGCTGACGATCTTTCCGTTAGCACGGCTCCGAACGCACTTTGCTTGTTCAACCCAGTGCTGGTTCTCGCCTCAGTACCTGACGCCTTTCCATTACCAGAAGAACGAGTTGACGGTCTTGAAGAACGTTTTGGTGTCTCACCAACGGCTTTTTCTCCCTACCACAACATCGGCTCGAACCAACCCCCGGCGATAATCTTCCATGGCGACGCCGACACCACCGTTCCCCACAAATCGGTAGAACTCTTTACCGAAAAGTACAAGAGCCTGGGTAATCGATGCGAGCTCGTGACCTATCAGGGAGAAGGACACGGGTTCTTCAACTTTGGCCGAGGCGACAACGCCATGTTTATCGCAACTCTCACCGAGATGGACGAGTTTCTACGGTCTCTTCAATATCTAAGAGGGGAACCTACGGCAAACCGATTTTACGAATCAATTGAATTTCCTATCAACCCCTCCGAATCAAATCGCTGAAGCACAGAGAATGGCCCGCGAGATGGGCGAGGCCAACCCCAAGCTGATGGGGGAGTAAGGGATGGTTTGAGTAACCGTCATCTTAAAAATTGGGCAAAAACTAGGGTTTATCTACGTTTTTGCGGTTCGTTTATCGTCTGGGCTGTTTTTTTGTAGATATCTGTAAAATAGCGAATTTAGACCATATAAAACGTAATGTAATATCAACTACGTTAATTCGGAATGAATAGGTCGTCGGTTCGATTTCGATAGGCGGCTCCATTAAAACCTTTGCTAGGCGGAGGCTGGGATAAGGTTTTCCAATAAAGCCTTCATGCCGTTCGTCCTTGCCAGTGTGCGAGGGAAAAAAATGTTGCTTTGGGGATTTAGAGAATAAAACGTATCCAAATAGCATTTACGCTTAGTTATTCTTGTTTGTCGGCTCACATAGATAGCTAGTCGCAACTTGTTGGAACCGCAGTGAAGGCCTGAGAATCTAGTTTTTGAATTTGTAAATCCAGGAAGCGGCTAATTCTTGGGCTTCGATGATTTGATCATGAGACATTTTTTCCGACACTCTATGCCTGTAGCTTCCCGCATCCTCGTGTCCATTTACCGATGCAATATCGTACCATTTATGAGCCTGAACAAGATCCTGGCGGACAGCGTGACCAAGATAGTACATCCGGCCCAGTGTTGCTTGGGCTGAGACCTCTCCCAATTCGGCTGCTAACTTATACCATAAAAGAGCTTTTTTGTAATCCTGGTTCAATCCATACCCGTAATAGTACATCGTGCCTACCAAAGCTTGGGCAGTTGCATTTCCGTTATTTGCCGCTGCAAGAACCGGCGCAATAAAATCATTAGCACCGTCGTTGGCCCCGAGACGAACGCTACCTTCGAAAAAAGCCACTACTATAATAATGATTGGAATCATATATTTCATAGGTTAAGGATTTAGCTCGGACCTGACAAGATAGCAAAGTATTTCAACCAATCCTTGGAGAGTTATTAATCAAGATTGGGAGCAAGCGGCAAAGTGGTTTGCAAGAATCGCTGGGCAGACTTTGCCCAAAGTCAGTACAACCTTGGAGTGTTGTAGGACAACGGCTAAGCCGTCCTTCAGGGCCACATCAGATCCTAGATTTGGTTCAAAATTGCTCCGGCCAATAGAGATAAAGAAGGTCCTGAAAAAGAGACGCCCTCGCCAAAGAATTAACTTCTGATCAACTCGTTGAATTGAAGAGGATAGCCCACGAGATGCTCGAGGACAACCCCAAGCTGGTTAGTGAGCGGGGAGGTTTGTTTGACCGTTATCTGAGGAATTTGGCAGTAGCATATCGAATGCACCCGTCTGCAGTTTGGCTACGTTTGGAAAAATTTCCATTAGGGCCTCTGTAATTGGTACATGTATAAGAAAACAACTACAGCAGTAAATTTACAGGCTGGATGTTGTTTGCTATTTTTCTAGGCTAACAAGCTATCTTTTTGAACCATATGGGAATGGGCTCAAGCTTACAGGAAGACTAATTCTAGGAATTAAGCGTCATTGAAGTAATATTTTTTATTACTTCTGAGAACCATTTCTCGTATGCGTCATCGTAAAATACGTCTGCTTCAACTCTTTCTCCGTGTCTCTTACCTCCAAAGTCGGTTAAACGCTTGTCTAGATTTCGAGCAAAAGCATTGAATTCTTCGTAAGATTCGTCGCCCAAGCCCATAATCGCATAGTTTAAGGCTTCGAGATTATGGTTTCCCTCATCGAGACTTTCCCAAAAATCGTATGCGTCCTCGGGTGGTTCTCCGTCTCCCCAAGTGCTCACGATAAAGAGAGAGAATGGGTATTTTGTTAAGTCTTCGACTTTCTGATCCTCTAGACTTATGCTTTTCGAAGCATATCCTAGCTTTGTGAGTCTGTTAACAGTATCTCCAGCTAAATCCTCAGCGTTTCCAGTCATCGTTCCATAATAAACTGCGATGTGATTACCCATAGTATTGTTTAGTTGATTTTGATAGGGGAATGCTATTTCTCAGAAGGGAACAGTCACCTTGAAAAAATAAAGATCCCAAGTCAAAAAAATAGCGGGAATTTTCTCATTTGTCTGCTCCGTAAGGTATACAAAGTGCTCTGTAAGGGCTCCGCTCTTAATTTTTTTAAGGGTAATGCATTGAATGTGAAGTGGAGAGGATCCGGTTAATAAGAAATGTATTAACCAACTGTTTAGCCACTTGGGGATGGACTTAGCAAAGACTTCCAAGTCATAGCTGATATCGATCAATAAATCGGCAACTTCATCCCTTTCCGAAAAAGATGCTAGCACATTTTTACTTGGCACTAGGGCTGTTGCTCTAGGTTTCGCAATAAGATGTCTTGGATAGGGTTTCCTATCTTCAGCATTCATACTCATCAAGTTCGTTTAGCCTGATAGTATGCGTTGGTCAATTTTAGTGACTGGTTGCATACCGCTACCGATCTCTTGGTGCATCGCGTGCTCGAAAGCATTCAATTATGTCGATAGCTAGTGAAAGCGAAATATGATTTAGTGCTTCAAACTAAGCCTTACTGGGGTTGGATTTGTCCGGCTAAGGGTAGATTTAGTCAAGGTTAGTGACATATGCTCTGTACGGTTAGGGGTTTGGCGTAAATTATCGGCGACGAAAACTATGAAAAAAGTGACATTAGGGCTTACAATGTTCGTTAGTGCCATTTCAACTTTGGTCGAGGGTGTTGAGGACCATGCATGGACGAGCTTCAGAGACGGTGGAATTGGTTCTTCGATAGAGGCTGTTGTTCCGATGGAGTGGTCGCCTGATAAAGGAGTTTTGTGGCAAATAGAAACGCGAGGTTATGGTCAGTCTTCACCTTTGTTGTGGAACGATTTCATTTACATTACATATGTAGATGGACCGTATAAGGATCTTTCTGTGGTCGCGGCAATAGACCTTAAGACAGGCCTAGTAAGGTGGGAGTATGAATTTCCAACGAGCCAAACGGATTCGTCTTGGTACGCTGAAAGTAGGGCGGCTCCGACTCCTGTAATCGATAAAGATGGAATTTATTCTTTTTTTGAGGGAGGTGATTTATTGGCCATTGATCATAGAGGAGCCCTTAAATGGCATCGGTCGCTAACTAAAGATTATGGGGAAATTGACAGTGGCCATGGTTTGGGAGCTTCATTAGCTCAGACCGATGGGGCAGTTTTCGTTTTGGTGGAACATCAAGGGCCTAGCTATCTTCTATCTATTGATAAAGAATCTGGTAGAAATCTTTGGAAAACTGAGCGATCACCGGGGATCTCTTGGGCAAGCCCGATAGTAGCTGAACTCCAGGGGCGGAGGCAAGTAATCGTTAGCTCGAATGGTAGTGTCAACGGATACGACGCTTTTGACGGATCAATTATTTGGAGCCACGACAAAGTTGTTGGAAATACGATGGCTTCTGTAACTGTAACAGATAACCAATTATTTGTTGGAGCAAAAGGGGATAGTGGGACCTTCTGCCTTGAATTTACTGAAGACTCCAAACTTGGGACCTATCGAAAAATTTGGGAAAATGCTGAGGCGGTTTGTAATTATGCTAGCCCATTAGTTTGGGAAGAGAACGTATACATTGTCGACAGCAGAGGATTTGTTCATTGTTTGAACAGGTATGATGGAAAACATCGTTTCGAGGAGAAACTTTCCGATGTTTGCTGGGCCACTCCATTTGCTGTCGATGGTAATGTTTTATTTTTTTCCAAAAATGGAGTCGGGACAGTTATCAAAGGAGCAACTTATTATGATGAAGTTTCAACGAATTATCTGTGGGACCTGGAGAATCCTCCCTATCCAGAATCTTATGTTCAAAATCCTCCAGAAAGTTCATTTTCGTCTCCAAGCTTTGTAGATAGGCTAAATAATTCTGATCAAGATGGTGATGGGCTTGTGGCTCTATCGGAGTTACATTCGTCCCTGAAAAGATCATTTAGTCGCCTCGATGAAAATGAGGACGGGGTCATTGACAAAAATGAAATAGCGAAAGTGGAGGACCGAATTCGTGCAAATAGTGCATCGAACGTATTCGACGATCCAATAGTCTATGGATCAATAGTTGGAAAACGCTCCATTGTTGTTCGGACGGGAACTAGGTTATACAACATAAGTACAAGATAAAAAGCCTCGCCGCGGAGCTAATCCGTCGCACCACTGTGCCTTGCTATTCGGGTCTGGATTTGAAGCCCAGGGATTAACAATACCAACGGCCTTTGAAAAGTAAAAAGAATTCTTCCAAATTATTGATTCCATGGGAAACGGAAAACCCATAATTGTTTCGGCGGTTCGGCTATCGTTCCTTAGGTTTTTGTAAACATCTGAAAAAGGCGAATTGCGAGGAAAATAAATGTACGATAATAGCAACTACATATAATAAAATTGAATAGATCGTCGGTTTGGCTCTGATGGACGGCCCCATTTGAACGACTGACCTTTCCAATCTAGTCGAGGAAAAAATCCAGTATTAAAAAAGAGAAGTTAAAATTAATGTTAGTTAATCTGGACTTAACGTCGATGCGTCTAATGGACCGTTTATAGCTAAGTACTTTTCACGAACAAACTTGATATCGGCTGAGCTCACGGGGCTGGCATTGTTTCCGAATGAAGAGCGAACATAGCTCAATACAGCAGCCAATTCACGGTCGCTAACGAGGCTTTCATAACCAGTCATGGGAACTTGTCCCGGATAAATTGTGCCATTGACTTCAATAGGTCCTGCAAGGCCTTTGAGGGAAATTTTTATGAGCGTTTCTTTATTCCCTGTGACCCAACTAGTATTTGCTAGGGGCGGAAATCCAGCCTCAGGTAAACCTTTCCCATCTGGCTGATGACAGGTTCCACAGAAACCTTCGCGCGAATAAACTTCCATCCCAAGCTTCGTAAACGCGTCTTGTGCTCCTGCTTCATCATGTTGGTAATTTTTGTCTGTAGCACTTGGGTGCACGGGTCGCCCAGAAAGTCCCGCTTGTGCGTACTCGTAGCTGTAACGGGCAACGTTGCTATCCAACCCCATACTTTTCACTTTTTCGATGATAGGTAATCCTATATCAGCAGGCAACCAAGAAGCAGCCACGAGTGCTTCTAATCGAACGCGAGCGTGGGTATCCCCGGCCGCAAAATCTATGATTCCCAAAGCGGCAGGAAGCTGGTCAAGGTTGTATCTAGCCACAGATACAACGGCACAGCGGATGCGATGATCCTTTGAGGCGAAGAGTTCCGTCAACAAACCTTTATCCACGGCGTTATGACCCCAAGTAACCCACAATGCCTCAAGCTTCAGCCGCTCATCGCTTTGGAGAGCAGCCCACGACTTTAATGCTGGCAAAACCTCATCTGAATCTCGGCCACGCAATTCACGCCGAACCCGGTAGCGCGTTCTCAACTGTGGATGCTTTAAACCTTCAAGTAGCTCAGCAATCGATGCGCCATGAATCTTGGCTGGCTCGATTAACGGTCGAGACGGGTAGGTGACCCGGTAAATTCTCCCATGAACGTGATCCCGTAAAGGATCTCGGGCGTTGTGCTGCATGTGGCCAATCAACGCGTTATGCCAATCGGCGACATACAGGGAACCATCTGGAGCAAACTCCAAATCGACGGGTCGAAAATTCAAGTCGTCAGAAGAAAATAGGTTCTGGCGCCATTTTGCGGAAAAACCTGACCCTTCTTCCTCCAACTCATGTTGTTTTGCTCCCAAAAATCCGATAGTGTTATTGAAGAGTAGATCGCCTTGAACCTCGTCCGGAAAATGACCGCTCGATACAATCTCTAAGCCCGATGTGGGGCGAACAAAACTGTCCGTAAGAATTTGAGGAGCCAACATATTATATCCGTAAATTGGTTTCACAGAAGCCGGTGTTAGCCAACTAACAGTTGGATTTGATGTATGGAGGAAAAAGCCCTGTCCGTAATCTTCGAACGCAACTCCCCACGGGTTTGGCATATTCAGCTGGGCGATACGGTCTAATTTCCGACGACTTGGATCATATCTAAAATAGCCACCCCAAGAACCTCTTACGGGCCCATATATTGTCTCTATATTACTATGTAGAAAATAGCCCTCTCCCATAACAATGGCACCAGATGGATCCACAGAAAATGCACTGATCGCGTGGTGCGTGTCATGATCGTCGAATCCGCTTAAGATGTATTCCTTTTCATCGTACTTATCATCCCCATCAGTGTCTTTAAGCAATACCAGGCTATCGCTTTGGGATACGTAGACACCTTCCGGTGCGATTTCAAAGCCAATTGGGATGTGCAAGTCGTCTGCGAAAACACATAGACTATCCGCTTTGCCGTCATTATCAGCATCCTCGAAAATCAATAGCTTGTCAGCCGGTTTCGGGTCTCCAATTTGGTAGTGGGGGTAGCTCGGCATCGTAGCAACCCAGAGCCGGCCCTGATTGTCGAAGGCAATCTGGCTGGGATTGGCCAAATTAGGGAACTCTTTTTCGGAGGCGAACAACTCCATCCGATAGCCTTCCGCGGTATCAATTTTCGATACCGAATCGCTCCCAGGCAAGTAATCGACAGTCCCGTTTTTAGCACTTAATGTATAGTTTGTCGGCACATTAGGCAACGGATGCGTTTTCTTGTCCTCTGCCTCAATGTCAAAAAATTGCCCCTTCAAAGCGGCCCATATAGCTCGCTCGCGAATGTCAGTCATTTCCTCGGTCTTCCTCAACTCGTCTGGATAATTTTGCGGACCGAAGGGAGCGAAGCGCTGACCATAAACATGGACCCCATTGGGAATCTTGAAATTATTGAGCCATGCCCAATTCTTCTCATTAACCGCCATGTTGATCTTTTCACGAATACCTTCCTGTATAGATCGGCTCCCGAAAATCGATTCGGACAGAAACTTTGCCAGTTTTAGGTATCCAACGCCGTTGAGCAAGACGCCATCATTTGTCAAAATATCGTTGCCAGCATACCATTGCTTTGAGGCGTTGAAAGCATCCACGAAGAGAACGTCATGATTAGATGCGATTACAGCCATTGCATCGGTATAAAGTTCCAGATTTCGATTGATTGATTCTCCGTCTGGACCGTCGAAATTCCGTGGCTTCTCTTCGAAAGCCGTTGGTGAGACGACCACAAGTTTAGGTGGTCCGTATCCATTGTAGCGTTGGGTACGTGTATGCTTCACAAAGCCCTCGAATTCTTTCTTGTAACGTTCCAGCCCTTCTTCGCCTTCGAACGAAGAGTTATAGCCAAAGAACGCTATGATAGTATCCGCCCTCAGTCGGGTGAGCCATTGGTCAGGTGACTCGAAATGTCCCTCACTCTTCGTATCGATCCGGAATGACTCATGAACGAGCTCTTTCGCACCTGGAAATGCGAAGTGATACTCGTAGTGACGGCCTGGATGGGGCCGAAAACCAGGCGTATTTCCTTCATCGGCTATGTTGCGAATCTGGATATTTTTGTCTGGAAAATTCAGATATATTTCGGTCTCAAAATGGCCAAACTTCGTCATTCGAGAGGCCATACCTGATCCGACGATAACCACCCTTTCTCCCTGGCTAAGTTCGATCCGCTGAGCCAGACCCTCGCGAGATAGGAGTATAAATGCGATGGTTAATGCTAAATAGATGGATCTCTTCACCCTAAACTAATGCAAGTTATTGTTAAATTAGAAGGCAGCTCCATAGCTACTCAAAAAGGCCATCCGGCTTTAGACCCTTTTTGTATTTATCTCCGAAACCAGAATTGTTTGGTTTATACACTCCGTCAATTTCTGTATTCACACCATTAGATGGTATTAGATCCTCACAAGAAAGGGCCCATAGAATCCCTTGTAAGGCAAAACGGCGCATCATCGGTATTTTGAAGTCATAGGGATGGCCCAATGTTGTCATGAACACTCGAGCATAGCTAAACCCGTGGCTATGCGTTTTTGTCCAAGCTACTGGATTAGAAATAGGATATCTATTCAATAGCCCCCGATCTTCCTTGTTTGACTGCAGGGATTTTCCGTTTAGCAAAAATTGAGGATCACCTGCAAGTGTATCACCACCCCCCTCAACGTGATAAAGCCATGAATACGCTTCAAACCTTTCCAAACCCCTAAGAATTGGATGTTCCTCCGCTGCAGAATCAATCGTAACGCTGGTCAGGGTTCTGTACCCGTCCGAAAAGTGACCATGGTGTGTGATCCATTTCTGACCTAAAAGTTCACGTATCAAATCACCGCCAGCAAAGCTGTGGATGAAGGTGGGGTCGTCCTGATAGCCCCAATTGGAATACTGAGACCCCTTAGCAAAACGAAATGCGTGGGTTGACGTACGAAAACCGACCACGGGTTTGCCCGATTTGAGATAGTCGAGGATGTGCTGAAACGAGGCTTCGTCAGGCCGGCGGAAACGCAAAAACAGCACCATCAAGTCCGCGTCCTTTAACTCTTCCGTCCTTGTCAATGAAGACGCGGCATTGGGATCAACAGATCCATTTTCATCCAGCGAAAACCCAACCGAAACATGAAAGCCAAAATCTCGACGAAGAATTTTTGCCAGCATAGGCATTGACTCCTCTGACCGATACTCCTCGTCCCCTGTCAAAAAAACAATCCTTTGCGGATCAGACGCCAACATTGAAACTACAAAAGCACTAAAAATAAAAAACCAAATAAATACTCTCACCATGCTCTATGGAAAATCTAAAAAAATGTTTGTTGCAATCCACTAGCTGGAAGATTCTGCGTTTTCGTCCAGTAAATACCAAATTCCATCTGAGTATCGACGCGACCGTGACTATTCAAGCAACGGAATCAGTTGTTAGGAAAAATCTGGAATTCATGTGCCCTGAGATCACGGGAATTTTGGTTTAAAATCGGCTTTGAACTGCTCAACGCTTTTGTGGGCCACGTTTTCGGAATTTCCGTTTGATACTGAGATAAACACTGGGTGATATTGAGAGGTTCCAAAAATGTTTCAACAGTTAGGATGCCTTTACTTTTTGCCGGCTCGGGCCGAACGACCGAGCTCGGGACCGTTGTCAGCTGGCATAGACGCATTCCATTGTAGTAGTTGTGCCACCAATCTTTTAACTATGTTGTCGTTGTTCGATGTGATGTTGGTGGTTTCGGTAGGATCCTTTGAGAGATCATAGAGTATTGGATTCGCACCATCGTAGTCGCAAAAAAGTTTCCATTTTCCATCGCGAACCGCAAGGTCCGGAAGACCCTTGTAGTGCCGGAAGTTCTCACGATCAGGCGGGCGTCTGAAATAAAGCGGCTGGGATCGGGATGCCTTACTTTTCCCTAAAAGAGTCTCTTCGAGGTTCTCTCCATCGAACGTCACACGGGTTTCGACATCTGCGAAAGACAGCAGCGATGGGACGAGATCTATCGCAGAGAAAATCGAGCTAGAGTTCCGCGTGCCCTGAACTTCCTTATCCATCCGTCCAGGTGCCCAGATAATGAGCGAAGAACGGATGCCCCCTTCAAACAAGGTTGCTTTGTGCCCCCGCAAGTGACCGGCGGATCCGAAGCCCACCTCGGGTCCATTGTCCGAGCAAACGGCAATGAGGGTGTTGTATCGAAGGTTTTTATCATTATGGATAAGATCAAACAATGTGCCAAGTTGCGTGTCCATGGTTTCCAAAACTTGGAGGTAGAGATGGCGTTTGCTGCCATCACCCCATTTATGAAGAGGGGGATGCAGGGGTGTGTGAACGTCGTCGGGCCAGAGATTGAGGTAGAAGGGTTGGTTTCTGGAAGCCGCAACTTTGGCAAAGGCGACAGCAGCTTCGGTAAATGTTTCGGTAATAAAAGCTCGATCGTGCCAAACAACCGGACCGTGCCCGAGGGTGTCGGAACCCAGATTGTGTGGTAGGGGTTGCTGAGTACCTGGAGAGTATTTTAGGGGAAGGACGCGGGCTCCCAGCCCTTCGAAGTTGGTGATGGATTCGTCGAATCCGTAATCTGTGATCAAGGGAGCCTCATGCACATCGCGTTGTCCACCCATGTGCCATTTCCCAAAATGTCCCGTGGCGTAACCATCTTCGTGGAGAAAACGGGCGAGCATGGGAGCGCTGAGGTCGAGCCAATCACGAACACCACGAGCAGAATTCGACTTACGGTTGTTGAGATAAGACGTAATTCCCCATCGTTGAGGGTATTGACCGGTCGAAATCGCTACGCGTGACGGCGAGCATATAGGTGAGTTTACATAAAACTGTTCGAACGCGATTCCTTCTTGAGCTAGCCGGTCAACATTTGGAGTTTCGGCCTCTGTATTGCCAAAGCAAGAAAAGTCTCCCCAGCCCATGTCGTCGATGAAAACGAGAATTATGTTGGGCTTTCGATCCGACTGGTGTTGGCCCGCCGAGGATTCGGTAGCAGTTAGCATCGCGGCCGTTAAAAAGCTGAGAATGAATTTGGCGTGAGGAAAAAGATATTTCGAGGTCATTGCTTTTATCGGGGGCCGAGATTGATAAGCAGTTAGGTTGTTTGAAGATTTGGGCTCAGCCAAGCTTCAAGTAGATCGATTTGATTGCCGAGGGGTCTTGAGTCTCGTTTAGTCCCAAATCAATCGACTGAATCTGGACCTACTTTCATTGGTCAAGCGAACAGATATTGCATCTCTATCAAAGCCAAAATCCCATTGGGTGCGATCGATTGATCAACCCGTCTTTAGGAAGTCTCCTCTATTCCTTGATCTTTGGGCTGGACGACAGGGAAAGCGTGGATCATCTGTTTGCGTCCGAGCCATGACAGAGCCTACTTGCCATACAGTAACCATAACGCTTCTGCTGGAACAGTCAGATGACGAATCTATTTGGCGCCAGGCGGCCGCAGAAAAGATTGGTGTTGAACCGTCACTGATAACCGAGATTCGATTGAAGAAACACTCGATAGATGCCCGGAGGGCTCAGATAAAAGTGCAGTTACGTCTGGATGTAGCGGTCAATGGGAAGCTTCATCTAGAACCCGAATGCAACCCGAGTTATCCGAAGATTCCAAGTGGAGCTAAGCGGCTGGTTATTGTCGGCATGGGCCCGGCTGGAATGTTCGCCGCCTTGAGGGCGATTGAGCTGGGCTGGAAGCCCATTATTCTGGAACGCGGAAAAGATGCGATTGCCCGCCGCTTTGACCTGGCCCCGATATTGCGGGAGGGCCGCGTTATCGAAGATTCGAATTACTGTTTTGGGGAGGGGGGTGCCGGTACCTATTCCGACGGCAAACTCTATACTCGAGCGACGAAGCGAGGACCGGTTCGAAAAGTCTACGAAACTTTTGTCGAACATGGAGCACCGTCCCGTATCCTGATCGATTCGCATCCCCACATCGGGTCCAATTTGCTGCCTAACGTTGTTCGAGCAATGCGTGAAACAATTCTGGCTAGTGGTGCAGAAGTCCATTTTGAGAAGCGTGTGACGGGATTAATCCGGAGTTCAAATGGGGAAAAAATGATCGGCGTATCCACAAAGGAAGGTCAGGAATTTATTGGGGTTGCCGTTTTGTTGGCAACCGGCCACAGCGCTCGCGATATTTACCATCTACTTGAGCGGGAGAGGGTACGGATGGAACAGAAGCCGTTTGCGGTAGGCGTTCGTATTGAACACCCGCAGCCACTTATCGATAGCATCCAGTACTCATACAAGAGAACGGCTTGTCGGCACCCGATGCTACCCGCAGCCAGCTACAGCTTAGCTACCAAGATTCGCGATCGTGGTGTGCACTCGTTTTGCATGTGCCCAGGCGGATTTGTAGTGCCGTCTGCCACAGAAAGCGACGAGGTTGTGGTCAATGGAATGTCACTCGCCCGTCGGGACTCACCCTTTGCGAATAGCGGGTTTGTGGTTAGCATTGAGCCCGAGGACACTGAGGATTTACGTAGGGAGCATGGCGTGCTTGCCGGGGTTGCTTTCCAAAAAGAAATGGAGCGGGTGGCCTCACGAGCCGGCGGGGGCAAGCAAAAAGCACCGTCCCAGAGAATGCGTGACTTTTTGAAAAAGCGGGACTCTGCTGATCTGCCCGATTCGAGCTACTTTCCGGGGCTCACTCCAGCTCCCATTCATGCCCTGCTTCCAAAGGGGGTGGGCGACCTGATGCAAGAAGGCCTTCGTCATTTTGGTAAGTCGATGAATGGGTATGTAACTCAGGATGCGAACTTGATCGGTTTCGAGACCCGCACGAGCTCGCCGGTGAGAATTCCTCGCGATCCTCAATTACTGGAACATCCAGAAGTTGAAGGTCTTTATCCTTGTGGTGAGGGAGCCGGTTTTGCAGGCGGTATTGTATCGGCAGCCCTCGATGGCATCCGGTGCGCGGAGGCGATTGCGAGTAAAAGCAGTGAGGTCTCCCGTCTTCGGGTGAACCTTGGCTAGTTGTGTGATCGAATGAACGTGGGCCGGTTTTCCTCGGAACGGGCCTTGTCGAATCTGTAGCCAACTTCGCTGAAATCCTGGAGGGATTCCGAATCCTGAACGCGATTCTGAATGGTCCAACGAGTCATTAGACCCCGGGCCCGTTTTGCGTAGAAACTAATTACTTTGTAAGATGCTCCGTCGTTTGAATCCAGAAACCGTGGGGTGACCACCGACAGTTTGAGCTCCTTAGGCTTTATTGACTTAAAGTACTCGTCGGATGCTAAATTGAGAAGTATCTTGGAGTTGGTTTGGCTAGCCTCCCGATTAATGAACTTAGTCTGTGTATCACCCCAGAACTCATAGAGAGATCGACCATTCCGATTCGCCAAGGAAGTGCCCATTTCGAGGCGATGAGGGACGATCAAATCGAGGGGTCGTAGGATGCCGTAGAGACCTGAAAGGATGCGTAGATGCTGCTGGGCGTAGTCCTGCTCGCCAGAACTTAATGACGTGAAACTTAAGCCTTGGTAAACGTCGCCCATGAACGCGCAGGCCGCTTGGCGGGCCATTTTGCTCAGTTTTAAGGGAGCCTTCCACTGTTTGTATCGCCTCGTATTCAAGGTGGCAAGAGGGTCGCTTAGAGACATCAAACTCCTAATTTCAGAGGCCGGTTTTGCTTTCAGAATGGAGACCAACTCACGGGATTGTGACAGGAAACTGGGACGGGTGAAGTCGCTGCACTTGCAGGGAGAATCAAAGTCGAGCGTTTTGGCAGGAGAAATTACAGTAAGCATAACTTAATTAAATAAAGCAGACAGTATGAGAACGAATTTGTTGGGAGGTGCAACCCCCTTTGCAACCTTTCAGCACGGAAATAGTCTGACTGCGATGACACAAACATCGTCCGAAAGCTCTTCAGCGCCTGCCATGTCTTTTAGTTCTTGAGAAATTGCTTTTAGTTGTTCGGGCAAGTCGTCGCTCTCGTGGTCAAGAACGGTTTCCTCAAGATTTTCAACGCCCCATTCCTCGCCATTTTTGGTCTTTTGCTCGATGATACCGTCAGTGAAGAAGAGGAGTTCGGTTTTCTGGGTTAGTGTGAAGTCATTGTTCGTGAAGGTGTCTTCAGGGATCAGGCCAAGAGCCGGCCCCATGTTTTCGGCCGGGCAAAGCTCAAAGTGGGTGCCGGACTGGTCTTCAACTCGCCAAATGGGAGCAGGGTGCCCAGCATTAGCGAGAAGTATGTCGCCGGAGTTCAAATCGATCATGGTATAAAGAGCCGTTACGAAACGGGGGAATTCCGGGTCCTCTGCCAGTACAACAAGCTTATCGTTCAAGTGTTTGAGAACTTTTCCCGGATCGGTTAGGAGAACAGGAGCCTCTAACATCAGTCCACGAATCAGCATCGTGACAAGAGCTGCCTTGATACCGTGACCCATAACATCGCAAATCAGTATGCCTAATTTGTTGTCTGGAATGGGAATGAGGTAAAAAAAATCGCCGGCCAAGTGGTGGCTTGGCGAATACAAGTAGGATGCTTCCAGTTCCCACGCCTCACCGCTTCGATTATAGATGGATTGGTCGTTAAAACCCATCGACATGAGCTGCTCTTGCAACTGGCGAGCGACAAATAGCTCCGCCTCGAATTGCTTGTTCTTTACCGCTAGTGCCTTGCCTGCCGCTCGAGCACTTTCCTCGGCGTTTTTCTGCTCGGTTATGTCGTGAGTCATACCCACGATTCCTTCCGGTTTACCATCACGACCTATAAGGGGCACCTTTGAATTAAGAACCCAACGTTCCTTACCCAGAAGACTCTGATTGAACTCGAGCTCGTCCAGTACGGCGACACCCGTTTTGATGATTTCAGCACTTATTGCCTCAATACGATGGGCCTGCTCGTTGTCGCGTATCTCGGTAAGTTTCTTCCCGATAACCTCTTCTTTGGTCTTGAGGTCGAAGGCCCTTCGGTACTCCTCATTGATCATTACGAAGCGGTCTCCGCTGTCGCGAACAAAGATTCGGCAGGGCAAAATCTCAACGATGGTTTCGAGGAGGTGGCGTTGTTGGTCAAGCTCAAGTTCCGCTTTTTTGCGTTGGCTGATATCGCTGGAGATCCCGAAGGTCCCACAAACATCACCGTTAAGATCGTGGAGTGGTAGTTTGGTAGTTAGCACCCACCTCTCGCTTCCATCGCTTTGCAGGTCCCGTTCTTCTCTAAAGCACCAGCCCTCGTCTGAGCTAATGATTTTCTGTTCTGTTTCGAACTTTGCTCTTGCATACTCAGCTTGGAAGAAATCGAAGTCGCTCCGCCCGATGGCGTCGTCGGGGTGCTCTAGTCCGAAGAAATGGGCGAGGGAATGGTTGATGCAAATAAATCGGCTTTTGCTGTCTTTGAAGAAAACATGATCCGGTAATGACTCCATCAGTTGCCAAAAAAGAAGACTCGATTCCATATCCCTCTTCATTGACAAGGCTTGCCCGGAATCGCATGCGGCGTTGAGGGCCTTTCGAAGATCGCTCACAGTAAGATTTTCGAGCGTTGCGTTTTCGTCGGTGAGGTCTATTTGCAAGGTCTCGAGACCGATTTCCCGTAACAACTCAGAGATTTCTTGAGAAGATGCCATTGGTGAAAAAGTACTGATCGAAAGGCATTAGCCAAGCTAGCATTTGCAAAAATCAACCGAAATGATGCTCAGCAAAACTTGCACACGCAAGTTGCTGTGTGCACAAGTTTGTTACGTCTTGTCTGTAGGCAGATCGATCGAAATGAAATTAGTTGGAGTTAAGGTTGAAAGGAGGGGGCCAATTATCTTGGGTTCTTGCAAAGTGAAAGAATCGGTGGATGAAAATGCCTATCCCTGGGGGGATGGGGTCCAGATAGCGGCTCTCGATGAGAATGGCCTGATCGCGGTTGATAAGCCGGCGGGGATTTTATCACATCCCAACCGCAAGGGGGATGCGAGCGGTTGTCTTCTGAACTTGCCTTACGATGAGGAGTTGCAGGCGTTCAAATTAGGAAGGGGTTCTGATGCAGAAGAACTCGTATATCTACTCAATCGGCTCGACTCGGCGACGTCGGGCTTGCTGCTAATGACTGTGAACGAGAGATTGAGGGATCTTATTCGAGACGCCTTTGAAAAAAGGAGGGTTCGTAAAGTCTACGAGGCGCTGGTGTTTGGAACGTCACGGAGAGAGGGCTCCAATTTGTGGAAAGATCGTTTGTCCGTCTCTAAGAGCCAGGGCGGGCTTCGTGCCTCCTTGGGAAGCGGCGTTGCCGCTGAAACTAAACTACTGAGTTCCCAGCCCATTTCGGGAATTCCTGTCATGAGTCTGCTTACGCTCAGTCCTCAAACGGGACGAACGCATCAACTGCGGATCCAGGCCTCAAAACGAGGACTGCCGATCGTTGGAGATCGCACCTATGGAAATTTTGCCAAAAACAAGCATGTCGCTCGCTCCAAAGGTCTGAAGCGGCTTTGTCTCCACTGCACAGAGACGTCCGTAGAATACGTGTTGGGAGGGAAAAAGTTTCACCTGAAGGCAAAATCGAAACGACCCTTTTGAAAACCTGTCCCATGTTTTAAGATGCTTGTGAACTATCGCTGGCCAAAGACCCTCCTAACCGACCAGAGAATTGGTCACTGGGAAGTTTCGGTGGAACAATTGCTGAGAGGTAATGGATGTCTGGTTGAGTATTTTCTTCTGTGGGCTCTTGTTCAGTACGAGAAGAAAACCTTGGGGATCTTCTGAGGGCAAGCCGTCTCGATAGTCCAGCACCTCGCAATTGTTTCCCAACGGCCAGCTTGACGATAAGTTGTTGGAGGAATGTATTGTAAAAAAATAGTAACGAAATACAAATGGTTTTTGATAGTCTTTCCCTCGCTGGCCAGCTCAGCATAGTGCACTTAGTGGTTCCGTTTTCACTATCATAGTCCGATTCGGCTATTTCATAATATATCGTTTTCTAATCGATGCATAGGATGCAATGGTGGATAAGTGTTGGTTCACTGTCTTCGACATCGTTCAAAAAGTCTGTAAGCGTGTGGTTAACGGATGTTTTTCGTCGATTGCGATCGAATATTTTGATCGAATCCGAAACCACGATGCAGATCTAACCCTCGGGTTGGATGACTCTGTAGAATTAAACCAAGGCTTTCACCGGGTTTCGCTCATTGTTCGATGACGTGAGAAGCGACTATGCAATCTAGGGAGTTGGAGACAATCGATAAGGATAAGTTATTGCCAATATAGTCTCGGTATATGGTAGCGATTTTTTTTGAGATCCTCGGCCTTGTCGCTACGAATCGTGTTATGTAATGGGGGGTCTGTCAAACGCCCCGGTCTCCACTACGATTCTTCTCGATTCATTTGGGGGAAATGAGTCGTTCTCTTTTTTTTATTGGAATTATGTCTCAAGGCAATCGAGTATGTCATCGCCAGGTATTCTCGGATTGCTTTTTGAGGAAGCTACTGGAGACTATTCATTTCAGGACGCCATGTGCCCAATCAATTTTCGTATTTCTAATTTTGTTAAACGCCTCTTCCTATCTTTGCTTGCTGGGACAGTCCTATGTTCCTGTTCGAAGGGGGCGTCTGCTCCAAAAATCAAAGTGATGCTGCTGACGGGACAGAGCAGCAAGTACCACAATTGGGAGCTGAGCAGCGCACTGTTAGAAAAGCGTCTTTCTGCGTTGGACTTGTTCGAGGTGACGAAAGTCGTTTCACCGGCTAAAGGTGAAGACTTTTCTGGTTTTGATCCAGAGTTCGCCTCCTATGATGTGGTCGTCTTGGACTACGAAGGTGATAGTTGGCCCGAGTCAGCTCGAAAGAGATTTGAGGCCTTTGTCGGAGGTGGAGGCGGTTTGGTCTCGGTTCATGCTACGAACAACTCCTTCGCGGATTGGCCAGCTTTTAACGAAATGATTGGCGTCGGAGGATGGGGAGGTCGAGGCGACGATTTCGGTCGCAAGATCCATTGGTTTAATGGAGAGGTGCAGTTGCTCAATACTCCGGGATCGGCGATGCATCCACCGAAACATGATTTCGAAATTGTGACACGGGCCCCCGAGCATCCAGTTATGAAAGGGCTCCCGGTTCGATGGTTACATCCTAACGACGAGATCTACAGTCGTTTACGGGGTCCAGCAAAGAACGTAACGATTTTAGCTACAGCGAAAGCCGACAAGAGAAAAGTGGACAAGGGAACGGAAAACCATGAACCGATGCTTATGGACATTCGCTATGGTGAAGGTCGCGTCTTCCATACCACCTTGGGGCACTGTAATACCAAGGACGATGAGCGGGTTCCCTCCCTCAATTGCGTTGGATTTATTACAACCTTGCTGAGAGGGACCGAGTGGGCAGCAACAGGAAAAGTTACACAGGCTGTTCCCTATGATTTTCCAGCGATAGAAGCGGTATCGATTAGAGGGCAATGATCAGAAACTAGTGACTGGAAACTGCCACGGAAATCAGTCCTTGAGTTTGAGGGGGGCTGTTTTTTGTTTATTGCCAAAGCGACATGGGTATGTCCTCTTTCGAGTTTTATGAAAGTTAGACTCAAAGAACTTCATCAGAAAGCTCGATTGGCCCGCGATGTACACAGCACCCAGGCGTATGGGGCAGCGTTGGCTGCGATTCAAGAGGGAGAAGTCCGTGCGAATCAGGATTTCGATGAAGCGAAGATGGTCGCGGTAGTCGAAAAAGAGGCGGGCAAGTTCAAGGAATCGGCGGAGGCGTTTGCCAATGCAGGAAGGGCTGAGCAGGCAAAAGAGTTAAAGGAATGTGCTGATTTGCTGTCTGCGTTGTTGCCTTCCAAGCTTGATGAGGAAGTTTATCCGAAGCTGGTCTCCCAAGCGATCTCCTCAACGGGTGCGACGTCAATGAAGGAGATGGGCTTGGTCATGACTGCGTTAAAAAAGCAACACGGCTCCGCTTTAGATATGCGAATTGCTTCTGCTGCAGTGAAAGAGGCACTTGGCTAGAAAGCCAGAAGCCTCGGGGAGGGCTTTTACCAGTGTTGCTGTTTGATTAAAAACATTCTGGGTTAGGTCTAGGACCAAGTATATGAAATCGAGATTTTTTAAGCGAGTTTTTGCAGGCATGGGTCTTGTTTTTTTGTCGGCGACAAGCTCGGTCGCAACCAACAGCGAGGAGGATGCTATCAAGCGAGTCCAGCAAGCAAAGTATAATTCTTTGACTGGGATTTGGGAAATTCGCTTGAACGAAGAGATTCGTCCACTTGAGGCCGGTTTTAAAAATTTCCTGCCAGACCTAGATTATGTTCTCGTGGATGAGAAAATGCGGAATGCTGGTCGCAACACGCTCATTTTTCGGGGTCAGGGCGACACAAAGGTCGTGATAAAACTGAGGACTTTTGGCTTCTTCACAAAAATAAGCATCCGGATAGGGATGACGGGGAATCGAAGCAAGTCAGCTCAGCTGTTCGGCTACGTCTACCGAAGTATGTAGTCGCAAAAACCCTCCCCGGTAACAAACGGGATTGAAAAAAATTTACCAAGGGACGGTTCCTTACGCCGTTTTGAGCAGGCCTAGGACGTTTGCGGTGTCTTCGGTCGCTTTGACCGCGTCATCCTTGTAAATAACTTTACCCGCCTTATCGATGACGAATGTCCAGCGTCCCGTGGTAATTCCGCGGGTGAGTGTGTGCATGACGCCATCTACTTCTCGTTCAATTGAGGATCCATCGCGAGTCGCTACGCCAAACTTTCTGGCAATCGCTCCGTCAATGTCCGAAATTAGAGTGAAATTGAGACCATTAGCCTCTCTGAACAGTTTTAGGTTGTTGACCGAGTCTCCACTAACACCGACGACGATTGCGTCCGCATCGTTCAGAGCAGCCGACTGATCGCGGTAGGCACAGGCTTGCTTTGTGCAGCCGCCAGTCATAGCGGCTGGGTAGAAGTAGACGATAACGTTTTTCTTGCCGATGTGCTCATCTAAGCTCCAAAGGTTGCCCTTGTCATCATTGGCAACAACTCCGTTAACAGTACTGCCGACGCCTATTCCTGCTATGGCCATTGAGGTAAATAATGAAAGGATGATTGATCCGATTGCGAAACGATGGATTTTCATGATTAACGAGGTTGGTTTATTGTAACGCTTAAAAGACGCATTCTTGACAAGAGTGGTTGCAATTAACTGCCAGGCGTTCTTTGGGAGGCTGGCCGAGGTCGCATTCGCGATAAGAATGGAATGGGTTGTTGTTGAGCGGACGTTGTAAGGTTTGTTAACTCCCAAAGAAAGGAAGGATTCGCCGTCGTCCTTCTGTATGGCGTCTTGGTGTCTAAACTTACCTTGGGTGTACTCGTTGGTCCCGAGGGTTTCCTCTGAGCGGAATTCGAGCGAACCCAGCCCAGAGATTCCTGAATTAATATGAGGCATCTCTTGGGGGGATATGGCAGGTATGTTCGAGGGGTCGCCCGCATGATAGGTGAGTGCCTTGGTGAGTGCGGCAAGTCTCGAGCCAGCGGCTCGTCGCCCGCCATCGGCTCGCCCGTACGCCTCCCAAAAACCGATTGAGCGATGGCTGCCCCTCCAGTAAAGTACTCTCACTCGGTATTGATTTAATGGTGGAGCTACCGAAAACATTAAGTAGGTCCTCGGCTAAAGCACGCTCCCCGATCTTATTGGAAGGGGTTCGGGATCACAAGACACCTTTTCGATGATATGATCCCCGGTGTAAAGGGCTAAAGTTGGTTCCCGTTTGTGTTGATTCGAATACCAGGTTACTCTTGCTTGAAGGTTTTCATATTCGTAATGTTTTTTTATAAAAGTTTAGGGAATATGATAGTCAGATACTTAAATCGTTAAGTTGGTAGTTCGCTTGCGGAGTTGTAGAAGATGCTATCCCATTATAAAAGGAAAGATTCGGTTTGAGAAAGAAGAGTAAAGGGTACAAAAATTTTGTGCTATGCCTATAATTGTATTAGGATTCTGCTAGCTTTTCCCTTTTCGGGATGCCGGGGGCGGGATTGCGAGCTAATCGGAAACCGTTAATGGTCTAATCAAATTTGCCTTCGAAAAGCTTGCAAAGCGTTCCAATTAAGGGATTAGAGTTCCGAGATGGCTTGCGACTTCGATTTTGGAAGAATTTTGGATGGCAACAATGATGTTTTGGAACGCTCGTACCAAAGATTTAGTGGGTTGCCGGTCGACCAAGACTGGAGTAACGATTCTGGCGGTCCGTCACATGACCGTCTCTTGACGATTACAAACCCCGTTGCGGTGAGCGCACCGGGAACCTTTGCGAAAGATGAGATACGAACCCTGAGACTTGAGCCTACCGATAAACCTGGATGGTGGTTTGACCGAGAAGATCTTCCGGATTCGAGTCCCATAAAGGTTTCGGTCCGAAACGTTTGGACGACGGGCAAGGTCGTGAGTAATATTGTCCTCCGTTCGGGGTCGGAGCATAATTACGTTAGGCTAGTGGAGCACATCATCGCTTTGAAGGCAGGCATGGACGTGGACAACTTGATGATCCGCATGAGGTCCGGGGATCCGCCCCTTTTTGATGCGGGAAGTGAAGACTTAGTTAATGCGTTGAAAAAAGTGGGACGTGCGGAGTGTCCCGGAGAAGTTAAGTACCTAACGGTTAAAGAAACGGTTACGATTGGCACTCCCCACGGGGGCTTTACGACGATTTCGCCCTGTCAGTCAAGTGATCGGGCATTGAGAGTCGACTGTGCTCGCGATTTTCCCAATGCGATCGGGCAGCAGCGTATCTGTTTCGTGCTAAATGACCGCTCGTTCGATCATGGTTCAACGGCCCGTACCAACGCAACCTGGCGGCAAATGATGTTCATTCGAACCTTTGGTAAGATCTTTGCTGATGTACGAAATATTGGATACAACAAGAGAAATATTCTCGTTGCAGGGAAGAGGGGCTATGTAAACGAGCCCACCCATCAAATCGAAGGCAAGTCGCTTGAGGCGGCCTGGCATCGTGCCATCCTGGATCTCGTCGCTGCCCTGGCCCTGATAGAGGAAGGTCGCTTTGTGGGAAACATCACCGACTTCAAGGGCAATCATTTTGCGGACGTTGAACTCGTTAAACTGCTGTATGCCAATGACCTCCTCGTGGAGGTTTGAGGGACCTTTTGTAGCTGGGTAGACCGGCCCACTTCTACCCACCGAATTCAATACGTGAAAAGCGTTGTCTTTTTTTTCGTGCCCGCAATGTAATTTGGGCATGATTTTTCGAGTTTTGAGAGATGCGGCAGTGTTGTTCTTGGTAGGCAGCACTATGCCATTCAGTATAGGAGAAATGGAGCGAAAAATTACGAAGGAAATTGTATTTGCAACGGTTGGAGACATTCATCTGGCTCTGGACCTTTATCAGCCAAATAGGAACGCGAATAATGGAGTGATCGTTTGGATACATGGAGGTGCCTGGCGATCTGGCACGAAGGAGAAAGCTCAGTTTTAGCTTTTCCAGAAGAGTATTGTTGTTCATTTTATTGGACGCTTTAGATATCTAAAATGGTGTTTAGTGCTCTAGCACGATGGAAACGCCATCCTGTTCACGAGACGCAACTTTCTCGATCTGTGTTTCATGTTCTTTTTGTGGTCAACTTTTAGGTAGAATTTAGGTTAATAAAGCTCATGACTCAATAAACGGTCAATATCACAGAAACTCAGGAGCCAGCCAGCTCGGGAGGAATAGGACTATTTCTGGGAATACGATGATTAGCCCCAAAAGGAGGAGCAGGGGAAGCAACAAGATGGCGACATCTTTTAGAACCTTCGAAACAGTGATCTCGCCAACTGAGCAGGAAATAAGAAGGCACAAGCCGTAGGGCGGTGTGACGAGACCAAAGGCGAGTGAGATGACTCCAACGATGGCGAAATGTATGGGGTGCATTCCAGCTTTTTCAGCAAGGGGTAAGAGTATCGTACCCAGAATAATTATAGCTGGAATTGCATCTATGAACATGCCGATAACCAAAAAGGAGAGGGCGATTATAAATCCTGTCGTTATAATTCCAGTACCATAAGCGGCGACCATATCCACCAAGGATTGAGGGACTCTGTAATAGGCGAGTAGCCAGCCAAAAGCAGATGCAGTCCCTATGCAGAAGAGTGAAATAGCGGATAGGCGAGCGGAATCGTAGAGAACTCTCGGAAATTGTTTCGGGCTGATTGCTCGGTAGATTAATCCACCGAGAAAAGCGGAATACAAGACCGCGATGACGGATGCTTCGGTCGGGGTGAAGAGCCCGCCTATAATTCCTCCGACGATGATTGTGGGAGTGACCAGTGCGAGAATGGACTTCCTTAATGCTTGGAAAAACTCCATTAGGGAAGCTCTCTTGTAAATTGGGTAGTTTCGAGTTTTCGCGTAGACGAGTACGGTTCCCATCATGAACAAGGCAATGAGGATTCCAGGGACCATCCCGGCGAGGAAGAGTCCGCCGATGGATACTGACATTAGACCTCCCCAGACGATCATCATGATGCTCGGGGGTATGATAACACCCATCACGGAAGAACAAGCCGTAATAGCTACTGTAAATGAGGTGTCGTAGCCTTGTTTCTTCATGGCAGGAATCAGCAGCGATCCGATACCCGCTGCGTCTGCGGTGGAAGAACCGGAGATTCCGGCGAAGAGCATGCTGACCATGACGTTGATATGCCCGAGCCCGCCGGGAAGGTGCCCTACGGAAGCATGTGCCAGGTTGACAAGGCGCTCGGTAATTCCGGCGGCATTCATGAGATTGGCCGCGAGCAGGAAGAAGGGTACTGCGAGCAATATGAATGCGTTATAGGACTTCCACATTTCATTAATTAGAAGAAATGGTGTGAGTCGCTCATCGACAATAAGTACTGGAAGGCAGGCTAGGCCCAATGCGAAAGAAACGGGTACCTTCAGGAGCAGAAGGGCAGCGAAGACGCTAAACATGATTGCGGTTGCTTCTCCTGCATTCATGCCTACAGCTCCGTTTCGCGGTTGCTTTTGATTTGCTTGAAATCAAGAGCTAGCTTTTCTAATAGAAAGAGGATCGAGGTGAGGCCGGCGAGGGGAAAGGTTATGTAGATACTCAGCATGTTGATACCACTCATTTCCGAGCTTTGAGCCATTCCAAATTTGGCAAAATCAATGCCGTAGAAGAGAAATACGATCGCGAGAGTGAACATTGAGAAGTGGCGTACGAGCTTTAGAGTACCACGATTACGAAATCGTTTTGGCTTGGGGAGTAGATCCACATCAAAGTGTGTACCATCTCTAACGGCGATCATGGAACCGATCATTATAATCCAGACAAAACAGAACCGAGCCACCTCCTCAGTCCAGATATATCTTGGCAGAAGGTCGGTAAAACGGGATATCACCTGCAAAAACACGGGGACGATCATAAGCCCCATTAGGCAAGTAAGGGTGACTTTTAAAACGCGATAGTATCCATTTATTAATGACTTCATTAAGGAATGGTATTGATGTTAAAAATTTATTCTTTAAACGGATTTTAAAACCGAAATAATTTTGTATTCTTTAACCAAGTAGTCGCGGGTAGGACGCTTGATTAGAACCTTTTAAGTTTGGTTTAACTGAAAGCCGGACTGGGGAAGGGAGATTGTATCGAGGTCCTCAAAACAATTAGGACTTTTATGCTAAGGAGAGAGGTTCCTTTGCGAAATGGATAATTCGCGAGCGAACACCCTCGGTTGATATTCGTTTATTAGAACAAAAGGATTGATCGTATCGGTATCATCTACGACGGTTGAGCTATTCTTCATCCATCTGCTGGGTTCCTGACTCGAAAGGCTAATTCAACTCTCGGTCTCGATTCCCGTGTCTACTAGGATTTTCGCTTCGCTGATCTTGTCTTTGAGAGCCTCTATTTCGTCTTCCCAGCGCTTGACTCCAATAGATTCCAGTTTCTGTTCCTGAAAGTCTTTCGCTGCAGATTTGCTGATTTCAGTTTCCCAGACGAAAAGGCTCTTCAAGCTTGGTAAAGTAACCAAGGTTTCGAGGGCGTCATCCGTGACTTGAGTTCCGTAGAGATTCAAATATCTCAGCTGCGTCAGTCCCTCTAGGTGTGCCAGTCCTTCGTCGGTAATCGAAGTTTTTTGGAGATATAGCTTTTCCAGATTAGACATGTTCGCGACTGCTGCGAGCCCTTCGTCGGTGACATCGCTAAATCCAATTTCAAGCTCAACAATATTGCTAGCGATTGGTTCGAGCTTGGCGATCGCTTCATCATTAAATTTATTGTTCCCAAAGGGTCCCTTGATCCGAACTGCGGGAGAGTTTAGGGCCACCCGAAGAATATCGATATTGGGTTCCTTCTCTATCTTGGCAATCTCTGCTTCGGCATCTTGCCAAGCCAGCATAGGGTTTAGGATCTCCGGAACCTCTTCTTTTTCTTCAAATTCCGTGGAACCTTCTAGATGAGCGACCATGGAGGATTTTACCGCTTCAGGAATTTCGAGTTCACCGATGAGACCGCTTCCTACGGCCCCTGCCTCTATCCACCATTCAAGGATAGAAATTTGCCCCTCCGTAGGTTGTGGTTTGCCTTGGGGGGGCATCCGCTCGTCGTCATCGATGTCAAGGTGTAGACGATATATTAGCTCACTCGCCTCATAGTCACCCGGTATGATGGTGTCGCCGAGTTCGCCTCCGAGCATTGCCAGTTCGAATGAGTCCAGACGAAGATCCCCTTTAGATTTTTCCGGTCCGTGGCACTGAATACATGTTTGATCGAAGATAGGGTGGATAATGTCTTGGTAGACATCCGCATTTTCGATGACGATTGGGCCTTCCCTCATTTTAATGGCCGATTCCATGCCAAAAAGAGTTTTGACAGGGCTGGGAAGGTTTTTTGTGAGATAGCCAGAACCGTGGGTAAGCGTTCCACCGTCGTGTCCAACTACGCCGAGAAGAATTAGAGTCGCAGCCAGTGCACCATGGTAGGGAATTGAGAAGCCGTTTCGGCTTTTGGATCTTGCCCAGTTTCGGACTACGATTAGCCAGAACGCCAATATAGCTGAGAGGGAGCCGAGCCAGCGGTGGCGATCAAGCAGGGTCTCGTTGTAGCCACCAGGTATGGCTAGGAAGATGCCAAGAATCGCGGCAACAGCGGCCGTGATAGCCGTGTAGTTAAGAACTATTTCGCAAGCCTTCCCGATCCGGAGGCCGTTTTTGGAGCTATCGAGGTACTCAAGGACCGCAAGGACCGCATAGAAACCAATAGGAAGGTGTAGGAGGGCAGGGTGGAAGTGGCCTAGGAACAGCGTCCATACGGGAGCATTCTCAATCCCGTCTGTAAACATCGCTAGGCAGAGCATGACGACCGTCACGATCAAGGCAACGATGATGGCCATTTTAAGGCTGGCAGGTTCCCGGCGACGGGGCGGCCTTCTCCTGGAATATGGTCCCGACATAAACTAAAGATGGGTGATGAAAGGAAAGGCGACGGTTTTCAACAGAAATTTCTTCAATACGAGAGCCAAGCCCGCGTTTGCAGAGGTTTTGTGTACCTCTTTGATTGGGGTGCAGCCCTGCTTAGAAAGTCACATCTTCGACATTAATGGGTGCCCTACAACCAAGACGCTAGTTCGGTGTCCCAAAGGCTGTTGTAAAGTGTGGCAATTTTTATCCGCGAAGGGTACTAACCTTGATAAAGACCATCTCAGCGAGAAGCGAATCTTCGTTGGTGACAATTTCGTCGATGAGAATGCTTGGGTAAAATACTTGAGGCTCCGGTCCCGATTCTTAGGCTGTCTTTCAGTCAATATTATATTCTATGAATTCGATATTCCCCAACGAATCAAATTTCTCGAATAGTATCAACCGACGTGAATTTATCGCGTCCAGTGCAGGTGCTGTTGGTGCTATGGCCCTGGCGGGATCGGTTCAAACAAGAACTCAAGCGGCGAGTGGGATATCTACGACTCGCTACGCGTTTGCGAAGCCGGATAGTCTCGTGGTAGGTCCCGGCTGGGAGTCGCTTAATCCGGGCTACTGGCAAATCAAGGACGGGGTATTGCGGAGGCGTCTGGTGAACGTGGGCGATCGGGCTCGGCGAACAGGCTTCCCGTTTCATTCTCAAACGGCTGGCAGGTCAATGGAAACGTACTACGATCCCTCTTTGCCGCTCGGGATTCTTTATCGGAATGACTGGAAGCTTAAGGGTGGCTATGAGGTGAAAGCCTGTTTCACCTATTTGGCACCGCGTTCCGAGCCGAAGCCAGGCGACAAGGAAGAATGGAAAATGTATCAGGATGGATACGGGTTCTTTGGAATCGCTTTCGGAGGGACATCCGTCTTCGAAAGCTACGATAAAGCGGTAAAAGTGAATCACGCGGCCTGGACGGACGATGGTGAGTTCGTATTGATGCAGGGGCGAAAAAGTAGCGGGAGAAACGCGGCTCGGGGTAAAGTTCTAAAAAAGGTGGTCCCCGAGCTGAGTCCAGGGGACTCGGTTGAAATCAGGCTTACCGTGGCTCCATATGGCAACGGGAGATGCCTGGTGGAATCGTCATTAAACGTTCACGACAAAACCCTGGAAATTGCCTCGGAATTGCCGGAAGTGGCAACCCAAGGCTACGTCGGCCTTTCCGGTCGTGGTCTAGTGGATTATTCAGTCGATTCGTTTGAGGTGATCGCAGATATGTCGAATCAATTGGCAACGGGCCATGCGGATTGTCTGAATTGCTATCCGCTCGGTGACTCGCTGGTACAGGATGACGGTGTTTGGAAGGTTCGTTTTATCGGGATTTTCGATACGGACGGAACTGAGGCGGTGATTAGAGTCTCGGATACGGAAAATCTCAAAGACGGATGGTCCTCAGTTCCCATAGCGGGTTCTGCCAATATTGTCAGCAACGAATTTCGACGCAACACCGCGGTAATTGAAGTTTCATTGCCGCATTCTCCTGCTGAGAAGACGATGTACTACACGGTTTGGAAAGATGGTGTGAATGTGACCTCTGATCCCCGGATTGGAACGTCAGCTGTGGGTCCGGGAACGGGTCTTGTTGGCGATGTGCCAAGGACGGGTAGCTATGTCGGGAAGCTTCCACGCTTAGCGGCTCCCTACAAGCTGTGTGGCCTCAGTTGCCACGCTGTAACCAGTGGGCTGCAAAAGAAGACAGGCACCGGCTACCAGATTTTAGGTGGGGGAAGCGAATGGCAATTTCGCGACCAGCCCTCGGAGGGATCGTATAAGTACCTGGAGAATTATAACTTCCAGATTATGGTTTGGGAGGATGATGTTTGGTATATGGAGCTGGTATTGTATCCGCCAAGTACCGACGATGCTTACAAGGTTATTAAGAATTCAATTTGTGGTCCGACCAGTCGATGGCAGTGTATGCGGCACTGGAACATCATCAATCCGGGTGACCATGACTATGGAATGGACGATGTGAAAGGTCCCGAGCAGATAGTCATCCGAAAGATAAATGGACTTGGACAAGATACGGAATATATGAAACGCAATTTTCAGATTGTGCATCACCTAATCACGGGAGCAGAGGAAGTGGATCCGCTGGAGAACCCGAAGAAGTGGCGGGCTTGGAAAATGCCCAACCGCGACTTTACGTTGGCGATTCTCGACTCGAGACTGTGGCGGAGCTCGCAAAATGTAGATATCTGGGATGACAGCGGATGGGATGCCTTTAAAAGCCTTTACGATCGGACGGACCCGACTAGGAGCTTGCTTGGAGAGGAACAGTTTTCCTGGCTGAATGATTTGATCACGACCGATTCTTCTAGGCTTATTTGCTTAACTGGTATCAATGGAATGCATACTATTTGGACCGGTGGAGCTGCGAGTGCGAACCATCCGCAAAGATTCGAGCAGCGCGATCGGGTAACCGCAGACTATGCAGGCTGGGTCAAGGCAGGTGCTGATCGGGTTTTGGAGCTTTTGGGCTCTCGCGATGGGGTGGTGACGGTCTATGGTGATGTCCACAATGGTTGTATTATGAAAAACCGTGAGCACAACGTGATCGAGTGTAGCTTCGGCCCTATCGGTCGCAGCGGAGGCAGGGCCGTGATTCCGGGTTTTGGACCTCGCATGAAGGACGTGGATGGTCGTGATCTGGAAATCCACGCCCTCTATCACAAAACACATGCAAACCCCGAACTGGAGCCGCAGAAACCGGAAGACCCTTTTTATTGGAATTTTCTGGAAATGGAATTTGACACAAGGGATGAGGATCCGGCAATCGGATTGCGATTAAGGAATCTGATAGATGCCCCAAGTGAGAAACCGCGTGGAGGATCGGGTTTGGAAACGGTCGCATCGTCGACCGGTCGTGTTGCTCGTTCACGGCTTAAAGCGTTTAAAACCCTTCCCAGTGCCGATGTCCAATTTTCTACTCAAGAAGGCAAAACACTTCGCGCGACTCGCAGCGGCAAGGAGGGAGAGGTTGGGTCGATTGGCCTACCGGATCTGGATCCTGGTGCCATCGTTATAGCGACCGCTTGGGATGGGAGTTGCGTGCGGGCTACTGTTTTGACCTCGATGGGGGTTTAGCAGGCCTGCGTACTTGACCGAATATCGGTTATCCGAGGACAATAAAACACCTTTGGGGAAAAGGCCGAGGTATTTTTAAGATAGGATCTATCGCCGAGCGCCCACAAGATTTTCCTCATTGATGGGTGCTTGGAGATGGCCCGCTACCATCACTTATCTATTTAGGCGAAAGGCGGGAATCGCTGGGCTCGATTGGGTTCGTATTCAGTTTTTGTGAAATTTGAAAGGAGGGTGATCTTCATCCAGTCGCAAGGGTAGCCATGCTCTCGCGGAAGTTTTTGGGTGAGCCGATCGCAATACTCTGGGGGGAGATCCCAATCACCTGATTCGAGTGACGGAGCGAGTTGTTCAACCGAGCGGGCTCCTGCCAATACAGAGGTAATAGCGTAGTCTTTTAGTATCCAAGATAAAGCTACGGAAACGGGACTTTTCCCGAGTTCCTCTGCGATTTCACAGACCAGACCCACCAATTCGAGAGCCTCGTTCCAGACGAATCTTTCATTCAGGATTTCCCCCATTTCTTTAAACCTTGAACCCGGTTCGGGTATATCGACTCCGCGGTATTTTCCCGAAAGAAGTCCACTCGCTAGAGGACTCCAGCAAAGGACTCCCATTCCCTGATCTATGCACGCGGGGATGATTTCCGTTTCAATGTCGCGTCTGATTAGATTGTAAAGGTACTGACCTGAAATGAACGAGGCGTATCCGTTTTTATGAGCCAAGCCGTTTGCTTTGACGATTTGCCAGGCATAGAGATTTGAGCAGCCGATGTATCTTACTTTTCCCGACGTTACCAGATCGTTAAGGGCGTTCATGGTCTCTTCGATTGGGGTATAGGGGTCGGGACCATGGATCTGGTAGAGGTCGATGTAGTCTAGGTCCATACGCTTGAGAGAAGCCTCGCAGGCTTCGAAGATGTGTTTGCGAGAGAGGCCTCGGGCATTCGGGGTGTCGTTCAATGGGAACCAGCACTTGGACGCGATTACAAGATTGTCGCGGTTTTTTCCTTTTAGCGTTGTCCCTAGAATTTTTTCGGATGCGGTCTCTGCGTAAAGATCTGCAGTGTCGATGAAATTGCCTCCGGCATCAATATAAGCATCAACCATCTCTTGGGAAGCTTGCCGGTCGCACCCCCAATCGGATTTTCCAAAAGTCATGGTGCCTAAGCACACGCGTGAAACGGCTAATCCGGAATTCCCTAAGTATCGGTTTTTCATAATGAATGTATTTGGAACTAAAGTTTATTCTCAAGCACAGGTTCCGCGGAGTACATAGATAAATTTAATATTTTGCCTCTTTGATTAAAGGTTGCTGAATTGTTTAGGTTAATGATAAGGCCTGCAAACGGATAGAACTGTTTTACACCGCGATGCTCGGCTAGTATAATAGCAGCGTGAAGGTACTCCTACATTGGGTTCTAAAAATAGATTATCCACTTGGTGAGTTCTGATAGTCCTTTTTATTCATTTAGCAATTGCACTGTTCCTTATCAGGCACATTTCGAAACGCGGATTGATGTTAGTGTTACCAAAATGATTTGGCTGCCCGGAGCCACCCTGTGAAAATCTGCTGTCTTGATTATCGGGTAATGGTTGAATGAGATTTTGTTATGTGCCTTTTTCGAATCCTTGTTTTCTTGTTATGGCTTGTATCGTAACAGCTAGCCGTGAACCGGCACAATACCCTTTTCACTTTCACCGATGATCAAGGGATCAACGTTGTCGGGTGCTACGGGAGTGAGATTCCGACCCCTAATATTGGTCGACTGGCAAGCGAAGGGATGAAATTCGATCAATGATATTCGGCCTCGTCGATTTGCACTCCTTCACGATATGGTTTGCTGACTTGTCAGAATCCCTGTTGGCCCAAAGACCAGTTGCTGAGTGCATTGAAATCCATGGCGGATGAGAATTAGGAAACCGGTGTTCAGCAGGGTGAAACGACCATTGCTGAGACATTGAGAGAATCGAGGTACGACACTGCCTTGATTGAAAAGTACCATTTGGGTCACAGTGGGAAGGAGATACTCACGATACGACACAGATTTAATTCCTTTATCGGGCATACAGACGGGTGTATCGACTTTTTCTCGATGACCGTATCATTTGACGACAGAATTGGAAAAGTGATCGAGGTCCTGGATGCGAATGTTCTTTCTGAAGACACACTCGTCATCGTTCTCACAGACCATGGAGAGGATCCGGTTTTCGGAGAAAGCAGACTACCATATTGCGGAGATAAAGCTACTTTGTTTGAAGGTGGTTTATGGGTTCCTTGTATCATGCGTTGGACGGGATTAATTGAGGCGGGGAGTGCAAGCGACGTTGCTTGCAATTCGTCGGATCTATTTCCCACTTTTTGCAGTTTGGCAGGGATTACCTCAGATGACTTGATGCTGGATCGAAGAAATTTGTCTTCACTAATGATTTAAGGAACTGTTTGGAGCGACCGCATGTTTTTCTGAGAGTTTGGAGTGCACGCTGAGCTTTGGCGAAATCGCTGGAGTACGGTAAGGTCGGGCGACTGGTAGTACTTGCAGACTCCTGATGAATACGAAATACTTTTCGATGTCGCCACTACCAATGGAAAGGAGTAAATGTATCCAATTTAAAGGTACATAATGGCTGTGAATTAGGGGTCCTGTGACATCAAAGATGTACTTCAGTTTGTACGAGCATAGAAAAGCTGGATACGGCTCAGTCGGCGAGGTTTTCGATTGTTTCAGTCCTTAGTTCGACTGGACTGCAAATGTAGGTATGACGCTCGGCGATTGCAAGTTACCATCGAGCTGATGGATCCTGTCTTTTACAGCAATTCTCGCCGTGGGTTTCTTTTTAAAGCAGAGCCATGTTCCGAATTCGCATACAGGTGCTCGTTTGAGAGCTCAATCGGTGACCTAGCGGTTCGCCGACATAACTTAGGATTTCAACCGAAGGCGTAAGACTCGATGACTGCTTGTTGCTGAAGCTGTTTGCCTTCGAGTAGCGACCAAGGAGAGAACAAGTCGAATCGAGAATTGGTTTTTCTGTTGCAGGCTTCCGCGAAGTCATTCCAGTTAACCCAGTCGATGGCGGCAATCTCGGTAGGATTGGGGATTGGTTGTTTATTGCAAAGACCAATGAATACTGGGCAAATCTCGTTTTCTACAATTCCCTGAAATTCCGCCCTATATCGAAAGTCGGGCAATGCGAGTTCGAGTTCGATATTGTCTATGCCAAGTTCCTGACGAACGCGTCGGCGTGCGGCGGTCTGGTGTGATTCGCCTGGGGCGGGGTGGCCACAACACGCATTCGACCAAATCCCAGGCCAAGTCTTTTTTGAATGGGCTCGTTGTTGGGCCAGCATTTTTCCATTCCTGTCGAAAAGGAATATGGAAAACGCGCTATGGAGAGGTGTATTTGCAGTATGGACGCAAGACTTTGGCATGGTGCCAATGGAGCGACCTTCGTCATCTAGTAGGACAACTTGTTCAATCGTATTAGATTCTAGAGACATCAACTAATTGGTTTAGCCATTTTGATTAAATTGGGCATGTGACCTAAATCAGTCATTCAAAACAATCCCATACTGGTGTTTTTTGTACGGAATACGTTTTGCACACTATTCAATTTCTAGCATCCATCCCGCACCCTTGGAAATAAAACATGTAAGGACATGACAGGCTTATCCTGAAAGGCAAAGACTATTTCCGCAGACCCCCCACGTATCGGTGGGTTCCTCGCTACCTTTAAAATACCTCGGCACTTTCCCTGGGGATGCTTTATTCCACCCTGGATTATGAGAGTTCAACTTGGTTGAAATATACCAAACCCCGCCATACTACAATTTAGCACATCAAGGAACAAAACACACAGAGCTCACAGTCGCGTAAAACGTTAAAAATGGCAACTTAAAGCGTTTAGCGCATGTTAGTTGGGGGGAGGATTGCTTTGCTATCCTCTGAAAGAAAGCTGCGTTTACTATCAACTGGTTTGGGCCGATCGGTTTCCAGTTAGAAGCGAGAAGTCGGGCCACTGTGTGGGCCACTAGAAAATTAAAATGTAGATTACCCATTGTTGGTTTTGTGCTGGTAGGCGGTTCTTAAGGAAACTAAATGAAGCAACGCCGAAGAGAGCAAAGCTAAGCCATGCGGGAAAACAGATTAAAGCGAAAGAACAAAAACTCCAGCGAGAGCAGTGAATGCCCAAAGTCCCATTTCGTCCGACCCGCTTTCAGTCTCCCCTGCTACCAGTCAATTGGCGATCGGAGTAGGCTAGAGTACTCTTAATCGAGGGCGTTTGATTTTACTAATTGCGGACATGATGTTGTCCGCGATTTTCTGGTATCGTTCCTTGCCAGCGGACTTTCCCGGATCGTATTCTAATGGCAGTAATGCTTTTCCGTATACGATGTGGATGGAGAGATTTAGGTTGGGGAGCTTCGATTCTTTTGACAGGGCTTTGTGAGCATTGAAGATGCGGCAAGGGACGATCGCTGATTGCGATTTGGCAGCAATCAGGCCGATTCCCGGTTTTGCGGATTGAAGCGTACCATCGGGGCTACGAGTACCTTCAGGGAAGAGGGTGAGTACTCCCCCGCTTTTGAGTGCTGCCAAGGTTCGCTTCATTGCCTTGATATCCGACTCGCCATCGCGATCGATGGGGATCGCTCCCACAGCATCCATCCAGGCAGCCCCAATCCCTTTTTTCCAGAGGGTCTTCCGAGCGAAGTAAGTGATGATACGCAGGATATTGCATCCGAGTAGAGGCGGGTCGAGATGGCTAGCATGGTTGGATGCTAGGATAATCGAGCCGGTTCTAGGGATATTGTTCAAGCCCTGGACTTCCCCTAGTAGGAGATTTCGGTAGAAACTGCGGATGAGCCAGAAGCTTACCCAGTAAACCTTACTGTCGAAATTCATGGCGAAATAATCTCCTCGATCCAGCTGGATACTTTTTCGACAACCTCGTCAAGGGACATATCAGAGCTGTCCAGCAGGTTAGCTCCTTTGGGGCATTGAAGGGGGGCGGTTTTACGGGAAGAGTCCATCTGGTCCCGTTTTTTTATGCTGTCGGATATTCCTTCTTGAGCGCGGCGTTGAGCGCGCTTGGCGGGATCTGCGAAAAGGTAGAGCCTTAGGTCTGCGTTGGGAAAAATCACGGATCCAATATCTCGACCCTCCATGATGAGACCGTTGAATCCATTTGTTCTGGCGACTTCCACCTGAGACCGTTGGTAGTCCAAAAGAAAGGTCCGAAGTTTTGGAAGCGCAGCGTATTTGGAAACTTTCTCATTGACGGCCTGACTTCTGATAGACGCATTGGGAATTCGCCCATCGACGGTAATGTAAGCCGTGTTCCCGGAGATAGAAGTTCCGATTGTGATTTTAGAAAGGGCATCACTTACCGCGGCCTCATCTTCATGTGATACAGCTACTTCCATGAGTTTGAGGGTTGTCGCCCTGTAGAAGGAACCCGTATCCACATGCATAAGACCGAAACGTTGACTGAGGGCTCTTGAAGTTGATGATTTGCCGGCAGCGGCACCTCCGTCGACAGCAACGATGATGAATTTACTTTTGTTCACTAGGTGTGTATGGTACGTCTACATTCATGAAGTGCTAGGATGGATTTCGATAAATATTGTTTGTTGTTTCAGTTAAGCGTCGACCAGAATCGGGTCGGAAGAATCCGTGATTGATTACGACTGATTTGCTAAACTCTGTTCTCGAGCCGATTCAAGAACATCAAAGAATTTTGGGAAGGTTTTTCGGCAGCAGAGCGGGTTGACGATGTTCAACCAAGGTTTACCATTGCCCAGGGCGTCGTAACTTCCCAGAATGCCAAAGCTCATTGCTATTCGGTGGTCCTCGTAAGTTTCAATTGTAGCTGGTTTGAGTAAAGAGGGCGTTATCTCGATGGATGATTCCGTCTCGTGGACGTTCTGACCGGCATTAGCCAATCCTGCGGCCATGGCTTCAATTCGATCGCATTCTTGATGTCGCGTATGCCCGATTCCCTCGATTAATGTGGGACTGTTCGCCAGCGGCGAGATGGCCGCGCCAGTCATAAAAGTGTCGCTGAAAGCGTAGTAGTTGGCGCAAAGAGGGGATATAGGATTAGAACCAAGGTTTGTGCTGACGACGAGGGAATCTGTTCTCCATTCAAGAGTCACGCCTGCTTGTTTAGCGATTTGAGCGAATGCTATGTCACCTTGGAGGGAATCCTTGTAGATACCTTTGATTTCGACCACTCCGCCGGTAGAGAGCGGAAGGGCGATGAAGTAGCTAGCTGCAGATGCGTCACTTTCAATCAAATAGCCATTTCTAGGCGCGGAGTAGGGGGCGGGATTGACCTGGTAGCTGTCATTTGATGCAGACAGCTTTTCTGGTGAAATTCCGAAGCGCTCCATCATCTTTAGCGTCAAAGCGATGTAGCCCCTCCGAATGGAAGAATCGCTAAGCTTAATTTCAAGTTTCTCCTTAGCTAGAGGAGCTGCCATTAGTAGAGCCGAAACGAATTGGCTGCTTTCGGATGCATCGACTGTTGCTTTACCTCCTTTGAGTCCCTGGGGGCGAATTCGAATAGGGAAAAAGCCATCGGAGGTGTCGATCCGGCAACCGAGAGATATTAGCGTATTCGCCAACTTTTGGATGGGGCGCTTTCTCATCGCAGCGTCTCCGTCAAGCTCGAAATCGCCTTCTGGACAGGTGGCCAGTATTGCAGTTAGAAAGCGGGCGGATGTACCGGAATTACCGATGTCTAATTTAGTCTTGGTGTTCGGTATGAGACCGCCCAGACCTCGGATGTTTATCCCCTTCTGGGATTTATCTTTGGAGATTTCGAAACCGAGATCCTGGATCGCAGAGATCATGATCTCTGTATCTCTGCTAAAAAGACAATTATCGAGACGGGTTTCACCTTCCGAAAGAGCTGCTAAGAGGATCGCTCGATTGGTGATACTTTTTGAGCCCGGTACGGCGACTTTGGCTGAAACGGGAACGGTAAAGGGTGGAATGGGATAGGGATCCTGCATAAATAATTTATGGATTACTTATGGATCGAGCTGATCGCGAAACGCTTTCCCTTTAGCAAGCTTTCCAAAGACCGTGAAGTAATCTTCGTTTGTGATATCAGTCCGAAGACTTTGGATTTCGTTCTGTAAGGCGTCCAATGATCGAATGATCTCTGGTCGATTCTGCACAATAATATCTAGCCACATTTGCGGGTCGCCGGAAGCGATTCGGGTTGTGTCTTTTAATCCGTTTCCACAAAATTTTGCTGCCGCGGGTAGAGTAGTCGATAGATAATTTGCCAAGCTGGAGGCTAGCAGGTGAGGAAGGTGACTCACGTTTGCGACGATGGCGTCGTGGCGTTCAGGTGATTCCTGCAATACGTTCGCTCCCAAACTAATCCAGAAATCGGATACGGATTTGGCGGCGCTGGAGTCCGTTTCTTCAAGGGGCGTAACGAAGCAGGTGTTCCCTTCGAAGAGATTCGCATCGGCATTTTCCATGCCTGTTTTTTCCGATCCAGCCATGGGGTGAGAGCCCACGAATCGACCCTTTGATTCTAGAACCGAATGGCAATGACGGCTCAATTTGCCTTTTACGCTCCCAACGTCGGTAACAATCGGGTTAGAATCGAGTATTGGGGAGATATTTGATGCGAGTTCATTGATTCGTTCTACTGGAGCGCAGAGAAGGATTAACGAACTTCCGGAACAGGCGTCTTTTAGACTGGGGGGCGCCTCATCGCACCAGTCTTTTGATTCTAGCACTTGTCGTGCTTCGGCCCGTCTGGCCCACACGGATATGCGTTTCGCGATGGAGCGTTGCTGAGCTGCCATTCCAATAGAAGCACCGAGTAGCCCTGGGGCAATCACTGTTAGTTTCTCGAACACGTGGAGGGATTCAAGCGCTTGTTTGAGCGAGGTCCAGCAAGTGTTTGAATTCTTTTTCTTCGATCGGCATGACGGAAAGTCTGGGATTTCGCACGAGATGCAGCTCCTGCAAGCTAGGATCCGCTTTGATTCGCTTAAGGGTAACCGGTTGCCTGGGGGATTTCAGGGCCCTTAAGTCAAAGGCGACCCGTTCTCCCTCGGTCGCTGTCGGCTCTCTCATGAAATTTCGAGCCTGGTAATTGCGGACTCCGTCCCAAATCGTCTTTTTATGATCGAGGAGTCTGGTCCAAGGAAAAGTTTGGGGTTCTTGCTTTACGAGCCAGTGTAGCATAGGAAATAAAGATAGGGAGCTATGGACGAAACACCAGAACAGATTGAAAAGGGGCGTAAAGCGAAACAGCTAATTTATATCCTCATGACGATTTTCATTTTGCTGCTGATAGCGATATTTGTGCTCCGGTCGCAAGGCTGAGCCCATTCGCTTTCCAGACACCCAAAAATCAATCCATTTTAGTTATTCCCATAAATATGATGCTGTTATGCTTCATTTGGGTCTAAGCGGTGACTCTCTCTTCGCAGATATCAATGTCCATGCGGCATTTTAAGTAGTGGCCTGCCGTTTTGCTCAGGGCACTTCCGGTGTTAATTGATATCCTGCTAAAAGGATTTTTCGCTGAGAGCGTTGTCCGGGGTTAATGTTTGGACTGCGAATGTGACCATTAGCATCTCATTTCATACCGATTTTTCCCTTTTTCGACGGTGGATAACCTCAGTTGATCTAAATCTCCCAATTGCGTGTATTCTTTGGTGGATTCTACTTGGCTACAGTAATGCCTTCTAAGGTTTGGACGAATTCAATCTTGTAATTCCCTACGTCCAGTTTGAGCCGCAGAAAGTCGAGATTCCGCGAGTTGTGTTTGATACCAGCACCTTTGTTGATGGGGTCGTGGTTAAGCTAGCGTATGCCAGCTTATTGAGAGACGCGATCGTTACCCCAAAGTTATCGTAATCGAGACGCATGAGCATTCTCACTCTCCAATAAGATATAAGAAAAACCGACGAGTGAGAGGGCTGAAGACTGTCAGCGGACTCGGAGACATAGAACTTATGGATTTCCGTGCGATCTACATTGATCTGGAAAGCAGCGGTTCTAGGTACGAGAAAATACTGTATGTGCTTTCCTCATCGAAGGTACGGTTGTTGGTGCCCCGCGAAGCACTACTTCAAGAAGCGAGGCAAATCGGCATTCCTTTTGTCGATATTCTGATTCTCAACGGGGCTCTGGCTAAAGAAGTTGTAATCGGTGGAGCTCTATACTTATCGATCATGAAAATCGGCAAGAAAGATGGACAGGGTGTTGGCTATCCAAAAGATGAATCCGCGGTCGTAGTGAACCAGTGAGCCGATATGCTATGCTCGAGTGTTCTTGCCAAAGTGGAAAGCGTAATCGGCAAGACGGGGGATGAATGGTTTTTGGCAAGCTCCCGCACGAAAAAACTAGCTAATCACGTGCTTACGATTACGACGAACGGTCCATTCACACGATCGCTGCGGTTGGATTCGCTTCTATTCCTTGATTTGCAGCTTTCGTGCCTGAATCGTCTCGAGTAGATCAGTGAGAAATGCTTCTCGACTCATGCTCCCCCGGTCTCCTTCGAATCGTGAACGTACGGAAACGTTGTCTTCCTTGGCTTCACTAGCCCCGACAATAAGAACATTAGGAACTTTCTCAAGCTCGGCTTTTCGAATCTTAGCCCCGAGTTTCTCCGCATGAAGATCAGCGGTTGCTCGAATGCCTGCCGCTTTTAAATCTGCTAGAATCTTTTGGGCGTAGTCTGCGATTTTGTCGCTAATAGGAAGGACGCGCACTTGCTCAGGAGCCAGCCAAGTTGGAAAATCGCCGCCGAAGTGCTCGATCAGAAAACCGATAAACCGTTCATGTGTGCCTAGCGGCGCGCGGTGGATGCACAATGGAGTCTCTTTCGTGTTCTCGCTGGTCGTGTATTCCAAGTCGAAACGAGCCGGAACGGCGAAGTCGACTTGATTGGTGGCGATAGTAAATTCTCGGCCGATAGCACTCCAGACCTGTACGTCGATTTTGGGTCCATAAAACGCGGCCTCATTCGGAACCTCGACATAGTTGATTCCTGAGGCCTTCAATACATCGCGCACCATGTTCTCAGTTTTGAGCCAGAGTCCCGGATTATCGACGAACTTCTTGCCGAGCTTGTCCGGATCGTGGGTGGAGAATCGCATTAGATACTTTTCGAAGCCAAAGAGCTTGAAATACTTCAAGTACATCTCGTTGACCGCAGTGAACTCTGACTCGAACTGCTCCGCCGTACAATAGATATGGGCGTCGTTCATTTGCATGGAGCGAACCCGCATTAGACCCATCAGTTCACCGGATTGCTCGTAGCGGTAGCACGTTCCGTATTCCGCTAAACGCAGCGGAAGGTCGCGGTAGCTACGGGGTACAGCGGCGTAAATTTTGTGATGGTGCGGGCAGTTCATTGCCTTGAGGAAGTAGCGGACTTTTTCACCGCCCGTCTCCTCTTCAAACTCCATGGCAGGAAACATAGACTCCTCGTAGTATGGCAGATGGCCACTCGTTAAATAGAGTGATTCTTTGGCGATGTGAGGCGTCCTTACACGATCATATCCCGCTTCAAATTCGGTTTCCTTGGCGAGTTTCTCAAGCTCTTCCACGAGAACCGTTCCTTTCGGCATCCAGAGAGGAAGACCCGGCCCGACGTGCTCAGAATCAAAGGTGAATAACTGCATCTCCTTGCCGATGCGTCTATGGTCGCGTTTCTTGGCTTCCTCGAGCATCTCGAGGTACTCTGCGAGTTCATCCTTTGACTGGAAAGCGGTCCCGTAAATACGCTGCAACTGCTTGTTGTTGGAGTCGCCACGATGGTAGGCTCCGGCAACGCTCAATAATTTAAAGGCTTTGATCTTTTTCGTATAGTTAACGTGTGTCCCGGCACAGAGATCGAGAAACTCCCCATTCCGGTAGAAGGAAACCTGTTCGCCTTTAGGGATGTCCCCGAGTCGGCTCAACTTATATTCGGTTTGGCCAAAGTCGGTGATCATTGTTATGGCCTCTTCGTGCGAAACTTCGATTCGCTCGAACTTCTGGTTCTCTTTAATGATCTTCTTCATTACCGCCTCGATTTCTTGAAGATCCATCGTGGTAAACTTGTGCTCGAGGTCGAAATCGTAATAGAACCCTGTTTCGGTTGGCGGACCAATATCGAGCTTCGCGTCTGGAAAGAGTCGAAGGACCGCGGTGGCCAGAACGTGCGACGAAGAATGTCGGATTTCCTCAAGTGGAGTCATTTGGGCTTTCATGTGCGCTATTTTTCCAAAGCAAAAAGAAAGTAGTTACGGTTGATGCTGTTAAAGTCATGAACTTTCACGAAAGATGGAAAATGTGAACCACGAAATTCATTTGGTTTTAGTTGGGCGGGGTCCGGGTTGCTGGAACTGATTTGGTAGCGGCTATTTTTATCTGAATATGAAGTGAAAAAGCTTCATTGCCTGAAGGCTGAGCAGTGTAGGATGAAGTAACTCATGTAATCGTAAAATTCTAGTCACGTGTAATTTAATTCAGCTCAGCGTTGTGCTTTCAATCCTGTTTTCTCTCGTATTAGAAGGAGCGATATTGGAATGGGGCGTTCCTAAAGACCGAGAGGGTTTCAATTCGGCCGAAAATCAAGTGCCAAAAGTGACCGTGTACGATATTGAAATCTACGTCGACACGTGGGCGGTCAGCGAGGCGAACTCGGTTTCGATAAGCATTGGGAATATCAATGGGAGCCTCGCCCTTCATTTAGACGGGACAGTGTGTTTTTACAATCAGGACTTTCAAACTGAGGCATCTATGGATGCGTGTTTACAAACAACTCGAACTACAATCTTATATTGAATTGTGGAGGCTTGGGAAAATTGACGCAGACCGTTTCCGTGGGTGTCATGAATTATCGGGACTCGCCCTACTTGGTGTTTGGCGCTGGGGCGACCCCCGCTAGGTAGGCTTACGGCCTTGAAAAAATTGCGGTTTTTGGAAACCCAGTTGACCTGATAGTAGGAATAATTCAGCTCGAACTCCTAAACGCCATCATTGATTACCTTGGGGTAACGGTATCGCTTAAAGTACCCAATCCGCTTAGTTGCTTCTTTAGCTTACAATGGGAATAGGTTGGGGGCCGTTGCCAGCTCGTTTGAACGGAATTGGGAGCTCTCCAATGGTCGAGGAACTTAGAAACCTATACAACCCTAGAAGGGCCTATGGTACCTTTCGCAGTGGAAAGCGACTCGAGCAATCCCGAGTCCGGGAGACGGAAACGTTCTTTCTAGGATCTTCTTACATTGGCTCCAGTACGTATCCGTCTTTCTTGTCCAGGATCTTCCATCCCTGCTTTTGCAACGCATTCCTGAGTTGATCTGAGGTCGCCCAGTCTTTCGACTGTCTCGCTTCCCATCTCTCGAAGGCGAGCTTCTTGATTTCTTCTGGAGCGTCGACTCTCACCTTCTTAGCGATAAATTGATCTAGATCGTAGCCTAAGGCGTATATGAGATTGTGATAAGAGATGGCGTACTTGGCTGCTGCTTCGGGATCCAGCTCCTCAATCCTCACTGATTTAATGGCTGTGAATATGGAGCCGAGGGCCGCAGGAATATTTAGATCATTGGATAACTTTTTCCAGGCAGCGGCGAACACCCCCCAATCGTCCCCCAGATGCTTGCCTTTTTCAATCGCCTTTAGCAGTGCGGCACGCTTGAAACCCGAAGCTCCAAGAATGTCGTCGGAGAATCTTTTCAGCCGCCCCAGGGCACTTTGCGACGCATGGAGCGAATCCATGGTGAAGTTAATGGTCTGTCGATAGGCACCACTGGTGAGCGCGTATCGCAATACGACCGGTGGAAAGCCCTTTTTCTCAATGTCATCTACGGTGTAAAAATTATTTAGTCTTTTGGACATTTTTCCGCCCTCCACGAGCAAGTGGGCACAGTGTATCCAGTATTTGAAAAATTGTGAGTTGCAGCTACATTCGCTTTGAGCGATCTCGTTTTCGTGATGAGGGAAAATGAGATCCTCGCCCCCTGAATGAATATCCAGGTTGGAGCCTAAATATTTCATCGCCATCGCAGAGCATTCCAAATGCCAACCCGGTCGACCCTGTCCCCACGGGCTTTCCCAGAAAACATCCCCGTCGCCTTCCTTTCGACTTTTCCACATTACGAAATCGGCCATGGAGTCGCGTTCGTATTCGTCGCTGTCGTTCATTGGGGAGCCTGCGGCACTCGTGGCCAATTCGCGTTCTTTGAGTCGCGATAGCTTCCCGTAATTCTCAAATGAAGACAGTCTAAAGTAGACACTGCCATCGTCAGTGGCGTAGGCGTGGCCCTGATCCATAAGGGTGGAAATCATATCGATTTGTTCCTGGATGTGTTCGGTCGCTCGAGGTTCAATCTGAGGTTTGAGCATGTTGAATCGTTCACAATCGCGATGGAAGACCTTCGTCCAATGCTCTGTAACTTCATGCAGGGGTTTGCCCTCTTCACGCGATTTTGCGATTGTTTTGTCGTCAACATCAGTCACGTTGCGGACATGGATTACCTTTAACCCGGCAATCTGTAATGTCCGTCTCATAACGTCTTGGGAAAGAAAGGTACGAAAGTTTCCGATATGGGCTTGGGCATACACAGTAGGGCCGCAACAGTACATGCCGACCAGATTTCCTCTAGACGGCTGGATGGGCTCCACTTTTCGAGTGAGTGTGTTGTGAAAAAAGACGTTTGACATCATAGAACGGTTGGAAATTGGACGATCCTCGGGGAAGTGGACCTTGCTGGGCAAAGTGCGTAAATGCCTAGGCCGAATCATCCTAAGGCCATAGGGGCTAGAATTAGGTCTTGGCAGGAGGATCTTCGCAAACTCTTGCCTTTGAGAGTTCTTCCGCTTTGCGTGTTGTTATAAGAAACTGCATTTTGCCAAGTAGTCTGACATGAACGATCCTGATCATACCGAAGATTTCAAGCTAGATTTAGAGAGGCGGCCCAGACGGATCCGCCGCACGCAAGCTTTACGGGCTTTGACGCAGGAAAGCTGGCTGAGAAGGGAGGACTTGATCGCACCCCTTTTCGTAATCGATGGGGACGGACCCAAAGAGCCTGTCGGCAGCATGCCGGGGGTTTTTCGACGAAGTGTAAAGGATCTGGTGCAGGAGTGCCGAGAACTAGCTGATGTCGGAGTACGGGCGGTAGCTTTGTTTCCTAGCATCGATCCCTCATTGAAGGATGACGTGGGTTCCGAGGCAGGGAATCCAGATGGACTCGTTTTGCGGACCGTGAAAGCGATCAAGAATTCGGTTCCGGAGATTGCAGTGATCACGGATGCGGCCCTAGATCCGTATACATCGCATGGGCATGATGGCGTGTTGAATGCGGCTGGGGATTACGTTCTCAACGATGAAACGGTTGAGAGATTGTGCCAGATGGCCGTGCATCAGGCAATTGCGGGGGTCGATATCGTGGCCCCCTCCGATATGATGGATGGGCGAGTGGGTGCGATACGGGAGATATTGGACGAAGCAGGTTTCACCAACACCGCGATTATGGCTTATTCGGCGAAATTTGCCTCAGCCTTTTATGGTCCTTTCCGTGAAGCGGTGGGCAGCGCTGGTGCTGCTGGGACTACTATGCTTAACAAAAAGACCTATCAACTCAATCCGGCCAACCGGCGCGAGGCAATTGCGGATGCACTTTTGGATGAGGAAGAGGGTGCGGACTTCCTGATGGTCAAGCCTGCGGGTCCTTATCTGGATATAATTCGTGATTTGCGGAAGGCGTCTGCCTTGCCACTGGCGGCCTATCAAGTCTCTGGAGAATATGCTCAGATCCATGCGGCGTCTCAATTGGGATGGCTCGACTACGAGAAAAGTAGGGATGAATCACTTTTGGCGATCAAGCGAGCGGGAGCAGACCTAGTGCTGACCTACTTTGCACGAGAAGTAGCTGACAAACTGGATTAGGCAGTCTCGGGACTCAGGGCTAAAAAACGCGACCGTAATGGGATCGCTTTCGGTTACAGCAAAGGGGGCGGTTCACTAGACTTTTTTCTGCTCCGCCTCTTCCCCCTCGTCAGGAGGACCGCCTTGGTAAGAATCCTCGTTCTCCGCTTCCGTCTCGTCTTCCTCCCACTTGAGATTTTCGCTTTCGCTTATTTTTTTGGCCTCCTCGTCGTCGATGTCGGGTAATTCATCGATTTCATCCTCTTTTTCCTCAACGTCATCTTCATCGAGCTCCCATCCAGCGGGAACATACTCCATGATGTTTGTGACTTCATTGAACATGTGCACGGCACGCCCTTCGATTAAATTGTTGTTTTCTTCCTCCCGAAGTTCCTCTTCCAACTCGTCGATGGTGAATGCTTGTTCGAAATCGATTATGTCGTTAAGAATGTTTACGCGGATTCGAGTGATGTGGTTGAGAAAGTCAGCATAAGGGCCATTTATCTCGTCAACTACATCGGGCAGTCCGAAAAGCGGTTCATCGGTATCAAAAAAGCTCTCCTTTGTCCTTACAAGGCGTACGAGTCCGTCACCCAGATCCTTTTGGATTTTGAATGTGATAAAGGCACGGTCCATGATGTCCTGATCGAACTTGTACTCCCGCAGTGGTTCGGCGAGGTCGATGAGGTGGGAAACTTGGCGTGGATCGATGATGCTGAGCCCATCGACGTCCCAGTGGATGTCGTCGCTGACTTCCATCACCCACCAATTCATGTCTTCTCCCAACTTGACGGTGCACCATTCAATCTGATTTGTAGCGTTTGGCATGATCTTCCTCCCACGATCACCAAAAAACGGGTGTTCACGGTAAGTCAACTAATGATCGTCCAAATATTTGAGAATTTTGGTTTTCTGGGTTTTTTCTACTGAAATTTAACCAAATCGCGATATAGCGTCATCAGTATTTGGATATGCCAAGCGAATCGGCAATGATTAGGTCCCCATTATTGTTAAATCCAAAAATAACGCTTTGTTTGCTTCCAATTGGATTGGTGCGAATTTTTCTTTCCATGAATCGGTCTATCTGTTGGCTTGCTCGTCTAATATGAGCGTTTTGTATAAGAGCTTTCTCAAACCATTGCTATTTCGATTGGATCCGGAAAAGGCACACGAGCTCGCGGTGGATGCGTTGACTCTACTGGCCGGAACGCCCGGCCTGAGACCGGTAATGGTGGCGTGGAACCGACTTCCACAGGAAAAAAAGCCTGTGTCTCTTTTTGGAATAGAGTTTCCGAATCGGGTGGGTCTGGCGGCTGGTTTCGATAAAAACGCGGTTTGCTGGGCGGCCTTTGAAGCACTGGGATTCGGTCACGTGGAGATTGGTACGGTAACGGCACGGGCCCAGCCAGGTAATCCAAAGCCGAGAATGTTTCGCTTCCCAGAAGAAGGAGCTCTGTTGAATCGTATGGGTTTCAACAATGATGGAGCCTATGCTGTGGCGGAACGGCTCTCGGAGATGCCGGGTCCGGGGCGACGAGGCATTCCACTTGGAATCAATATTGGGAAGTCGAAAATTGCTCCATTGGAAGAGGCCGTGGAGGACTACCGCCGGTCCTTTAAGACTTTGGCGGGATTAGCCGACTATCTCGTGGTGAACGTGAGTAGCCCGAACACTCCAGATCTACGGAAACTGCAGGAAGAATCGCGATTGAGAGAATTGTTAAGCGAGTTGTGCAAGCTGAACTTGGAGCGTGAAGAAAACGGAGACGGGCGAAGGCCGATTCTACTGAAAATAGCCCCAGACCTGAGCGAACTCCAATTGGATGGTATTTTGCAGATTCTGACGGACATGGGTCTCGATGGTATTGTTGCGACCAATACAACGATGGCTGGAGGAGGTCCTTTGGAAAGCCTAAATGAAGCGGGTGGAATCAGCGGCGAGCCTGTCGAGAGGAAATCAACGGAGATCATTTCTCGAATATTCAGTCAAACTAATGGGAAACTACCCATCATTGGGGTCGGGGGTATTGTAAACCCGGATACCGCTAAGCGGAAAATCGATGCAGGGGCGTCCTTAGTGCAGATATATACAGGTATGGTTTACGAGGGACCTTTTCTCGGGAAGCGGATTGCGAGGAGCTTGGCTGAATCGCTTCAGGACTAGATTTGGATTTTGCCTCGGAAGACTATCTTGGCCGGACCTGTTAGGGTGATGTTGGAGATATTGTTTCCCTCCCTGGGGAAATCGACCGATAGCGTATCACCACCGCGTACAAGTACTGAGATGGGAAACTGTTGATTCTTGGTAAGGTTCGCGGCAATCGCTACTGCAGTAACCCCTGTGCCGCAGGCGAGTGTTTCGTCTTCGACACCCCGCTCGTACGTTCGGACCTTGATGACACCGTCGTTCTGTATTTCTGCAAAATTGACGTTTGTCCCCTTCGGGAATCTAGAGTGATAGCGAATGGCACTGCCCTCAGGCACGATGTCGATACGGTCGATTGCGTCACTGAAGACTACGACATGCTCAACTCCAGTGTTCATGAAGTCAAAGTTGTATGATCCGTGCTCTGTGTCCAATTCCTGGTCGAGCTCGATGGAGTGGACAGGCGTCATATTGATCGTGAATAATCCATCACTGGCGGATGCTTTCATGGGACCTGCGTCTGTCAAAAAAGAAATCGACTCGTCATTTCCGACGCCGTTTTGGAGCGCGAAAGAAGTAAAGCATCTGGCCCCATTTCCACACATGTCTACCCGACCGCCGTCGGCGTTATAGTAGATCATAGTGGCATCTGTGTCGTCGGCCTGCGGAGGGTTGAGTAGGATGAGACCGTCTGCACCGATCCCAAGACGACGGTTACACATTCGAGCTACTTGCTCGGTTGATAGCTCGATAGATCCGTCTAGATTCTCGATCATTACGAAGTCGTTTCCGGCCCCATGCATTTTTGTAAACGCGATTTCCATGAATCTCGATTAAGAGGGAAACGATTCAGGCCCGGTTTGCAATGCGGAAAGTGCTAACAGTAAGGGTGCGGTCTGAAATATGACGCGGGCTTTGGCGATAGGATGGGCCCCACATAAGATCACGGCCAATGCGATTTTACCTGGACCTTTTAGTACAGAGATGAACCTTCCGCTTTTGGATGATCCTGAGAAATATCAGAATTTCGTTTCAAAGATTCCCTTAAACCGATGGGGTGATCTCACTGAGATCGGGGGACTGGCTTTGTTTCTCTCGTCTGATGCCTCTTCCTATGGTATGGGGGGTGCCTTTACGATTGATGGTGGTTGGACGGCCAAGTAACGGAATAAAACAAAGAGTCCTCAACTGATCGAACATATGAAAATCGTTATTCTAGATGGGCATACTCTAAATCCCGGTGACCTTAGTTGGAAGGCTTTTGAGGAATTAGGGGAGGTGGTTGTTTACGAGCGCTCATCGCCGGAGCAAGTGATAGAACGATCGCTCGACTGCGATGTGCTAATCACGAACAAAGCAATTGTATCGTCCCAAGCTATAGAGGGAGCGGATAATCTAAAGTACATTGGAGTGACGGCCACCGGTGTGAATATCGTCGATATTGATGCCGCATCTGAAAAAGGAGTACCTGTATGCAATGTAGTGGGCTATGGACGGGACTCGGTGGCACAAATGGTGTTCGCGCACGTTTTGAATTTGGTCCATCGGCTAGCTAGGCAGTCGAATGATGTGCGAAAAGGGGGGTGGTCGGCGAGCTCGGATTTCTGCTACTGGCTGCATCCTGCTCTCGAACTGAGTGGATTGACCTTTGGCATTATCGGGCTGGGAGAGATTGGCCAATCAGTAAGTCGCATCGCACAAGGTTTCGGCATGAAGGTGATTGCGTTTACGCGAGACGAAAGTCGAGTTCCACCGGATGGTGTTACCTGGAAGAGTCTGGACAAACTCTTTGCCGAAAGCGATTTTATATCGCTCCATTCTCCGTTGACACCTGAGACAGAGAACATCGTCAATCGCTCCAATATTTCAAAGATGAAGCCAAGTGCGTATATTTTGAATACGGGAAGAGGCCAGTTAATCGATGAACACGCTTTAGCTGAAGCCCTAAACTCGGGGCGTATTGCGGGAGCGGGTTTGGATGTGCTTTCGGCTGAGCCCCCAAAGCCAGACAACCCTCTATTGAGCTCTAAGAATTGCTTTGTAACACCTCATATCGCCTGGGCAACGAAAGCGGCAAGAGAACGTTTGATGCAAATGTCCGCTGATAATTTGAAGGCTTTCGCGAGTGGATCGATCGTCAACCGAGTCAATTAGACCTCAGGAGCAGCCTCGTTCCCGTCTAAATGGTGTGGCGTGTTCTCGGATATAGCCAGCTACCTTCAGTTTTCTTGAATTATATCGCAGAGGTCTCTACCTGTGTGGATCGGGTTTGAGCCGAAGGCCTCCGTCAACAAAGAGATTGGTGCCAGTGATGTAGCTGCTAGCATTTGAGCAAAGGAGAAGGGCCGCACCGCCGCAGTCTTCTGGAGCGCCTACGCGATTGGCTGGTATCTTTGCGAGCATCTTAGCCACATTTTCAGGGTCACCCAAAAAGTCCGTGTTACGCTTCGTATCGATGAATCCGGGGGCAATATTGTTAAAGGTGATACCATTTTTGCTATATGCTCTAGCGAGACCTTTCATAAAGTGAGTCTGCGCGGCCTTTAGAGCACCGTAGACGGCAAAACCGGGATTGTGGTTTTCTTCTTGGACGCTTCCGATTGTCACGATCCGTCCCCAGCCTTTTTTGAGCATGGCCGCTGTCGCACACTGAATGAGAATGAAGGACGATTTGAAGTTTGTAGCAAATTGATAGTCCATTTCCTCCTCTGTCACATCCAGGAAAGAATTGAACTTCTGTACGGAAGCGTTGGATATAAGAATATCAATGTGTTCAGCACATGATACAGCTTCATTGAAGAGAACGTGTGCAGAGCCGGGCTTGGATAGATCAGATTGGCAGTACCAGACTTCGCGGCCGCTGGTTTTGAGGGCGTCGACCGATGGTTGGGCGCTCTTAGGAGAGCTGGTTCCGTTCAGAACGATATTCGCTCCTGCCGACGCCAATGCTTCTGCCATCGCGAAGCCGATTCCTTGGGTAGAACCCGTAATCAGGGCAGTGCGGCCGGTTAAATTGAAGGGACTAGTGTCGTTCTTCATAATGCTGCTTTAAAAGCTCTATTGATGGAGTTTACAGTTATCGGGGATTAAGCTTTTAGTTTGGCGAGTCTCACCTTACGTAAAGGAGGGAGGGTCGATTTGCTTCTGGCCCAGGTAGCACCAATGAGTATGGTGTATGGATTTGCTGGGATTCCGGATTCATTATTGTGGATTTGATTGATTGCCATATCGACTGCTGTCTATCCCGTTATTTCGTTGTGTTGGTCCATCCTTGAGAATTGGGGACTTTCGTGTCTTCGTTCGAGTAGGGCAAACCCGATATTGCCTGGTACCTGCCAGGCTACTTCCTGAATCCAGCTCGAGACACTATTGTAGAGCGTGTGATTGATGTCAGGATTAGAGTCGAGTATCCACGATTTAAATATTCGGGGATCTACCTTGGTCTGCTTGTATTTTAAGAAAGGCGGACTAGGGTTTTTGTCTTCCGGTTCGAGTTGGCTTTTTTCAAGACCGGCAGAGACACGGCGTTCCACTAGCAAGTTGATCGAATCGTCTAAAGCAAGAGTGGGACGTTTGTACCCCAATCCAACAAGACGTTCAATAGCCCTGAGCGTAAGCTTATGGTGGTCAACATAAAGATTGGACAATGGGGGGCGTCGGGTGCTAACTTCAGAAACAACAATCGGGAAGTGCTCCCAGAGCGGGTTGAGCGGAGAAGTTAGCTGATTGATAACCATCAAACCAACGACTACGGGATACTTGATGTATCGCGTCTTGAAAATCTGGATCAACCGCTTAGCGGTTATAGTCGTTTCCTGTATCCAAAAGCTGACAAAGGAACAGCACAACCGACTAGCTCGTCGATAGCATCCCTGAACGTTGGTAGGAATTGTTGGGTGACTAGTGAAGGCGTTCGGCTCGTCGTTTGCGTTGAGTGGAGCCAGCTCGGCCTTAAAATTAGACTTGTGGCTCGATCTAAGTTCAGCCCGTGATTGGGAGTTGCTCGCATTGGGGCGGTATCCGAGTTTCGACGCGGCTCGTTGATTCCTCTCGTTGGTTCCCTGAGGGACTTGATTGAGGTTGCACAAAGCGAGTGAGATATTGGATTTTGAACACTCCAATTTATCCGCAATAATTTGAAGAGTCGCCAGAATACTCATAGGCGGTAAAGTTTATGAGTTTAAATTGACTGTCAAGTAGCCAGAAAGCTCTGAATTCGTGGAAATTAACGGGTCGTTTACCCAAAATTGGGAGAAATCTTAGCTTCTTCGTCGTCTTGTATCGTTGAGGAATCGGTTAGTAATCGGATTTCTTTGCTAGAGAGCTGTCTCCAAAGAGAAGGGGAGTGGTACTATAGCCAACCCCTAGCCGGTCGCATCCCATCTCGATAAAACGATTTGCCTGTTCAATATTCCGAATGCCGCCGGAGGCCTTTACTTTTGTGTTCCCTCGGACGGCATTGAGCATGATCTCGACCGCTTCTTTGCTAGCACCGCCCCCGTTAAATCCTGTCGATGTTTTCACATGGGCTACCCCTAAATCGGAACAAATATGTGTTGCTTGGGAGATTTGGTCGGGAAGGAGGACTGAGCTCTCTATGATGACTTTTAATAAAATTCCTCTTGGGTGGAGTATCTGGACTACACCTTCAATGTCGTTCCGAAAAGACTCCCATTCGCCACCGCGAGCCATTCCGAATTGGGAAACCATGTCCACTTCATCTACCTCCCGCTTGGCGTAGGCTTTTGCTTCCGTGAGCTTGGAGCTGGGCAGGCTGTAGCCATGCGGAAATCCTAGTACCACGCACACGTCGGTATTGGTTCCGCGGCACATTGATTTTGCCAGTTCTATATCTGTGGGACGAATACATACTGCGCGGGTGTTGAAGCTAAGACCTAGGTTGATGGCTTCCTCTGCTTCCGTTCGGGTCATTTCAGGTTTAAGAACGGCGTGGTCTAAATAGCGGCTCAAGGGCTGATTCATGGGCGGGAATTAGAGGCAACGCATTGGATTATCAATCTATTTTGATGGTGCTAGTTAGGGTTATTGCAGCGACAATGAGTAGATTGGAAAGCTCCCGCTATCTAAATCATGTCAATTTGATAGGGAGCCCTGTTTTTTATTGCGGAGGAATCGCGAAAAGGCCTTTTTGGGTGGTCCGGGTTCATCTCAGCTGAGAAATGCTGATTAGTAATATTCATGAAAAGATATTTAGATAAAAACGTTATCGTCACAGGTGGTGGAGCGGGTATAGGTAAAGCGATCTCGAAACGTTTGGTGGATGAAGGAGCCATAGTCCATATTTTTGAACGGGACATAACACAAGCAAACTTGGTCCTGTCAGAGTTTGATGGTCTCTCTGGCAGCGGTGTTGCCTATCAAGTGGATGTCTCGTCGGAGGCGAGCGTTCATAATGCTATCACTCAGATTGAGTCGGTGGATGTCCTTATCAACAATGCGGGTATTGCCTCGATCGGGAATGTCGAAGTGGCGACTTCGGAGGAGATGGATCGGGTTTACGCCGTGAATGTGAAGGGCGTTTTTCATTGTATTCAGGGAGTCATTCCCAAGATGCGAATTCAAGGGGGTGGAGCGATTCTCAATTTGGCCTCCATCGCATCCCGTTTGGGGATCTCGGATCGTTTTGCCTACTCGATGACAAAAGGAGCCGTCTTCTCGATGACCCTTTCCGTGGCTAAGGATTATGTGGCAGAGGGGATACGTTGCAACTGTATTTGTCCGGCTCGTGTCCATACACGTTTCGTCGATTCGTTTTTAGAGCAGCATTACTCGAATCGCAAGGATGAGGCTTTCAAGGAGCTTTCTGATTACCAGCCCATCGGTAGAATGGGGAAACCTGAAGAAATCGCGAGTCTTGCCGCGTTTCTGTGTAGCTCGGAAGCTTCCTTTATCACTGGATCCGCCTTCGATGTCGATGGGGGAGTTACCAATCTGAGATAGATAAAAAATACTGTTATGAAACTGATTCGATTCGGCGAGCCGGGTGAAGAAAAGCCGGGATTGCAGCTAAAAGATGGTACTCGAGTGGAAATACCACCCAGTTTTGGAGACTACGATGAGAGCTTTTTTGGAGGGGATGGGTTGAAACAGCTGAAAGAATGGTCGGGCTCGAGTGCCATCGCTGCTCCAGAAATCGATCCTGAAATACGCTTGGGACCTCCCTCCTGCCGTCCAAGCAAGATCATTTGTGTCGGGTTGAATTACTCGGATCACGCTGAAGAATCAGGTATGGAAGCTCCCAGTGAACCGGTCCTGTTTTTCAAGGCAACTACCGCCTATCAGGGTCCGAATGATCCCTTGGTCATTCCCGAGGGGTCTGTAAAAACGGACTGGGAGGTAGAGTTGGGCGTTGTCATTGGCAAACGTGCCAAGCGAGTATCTAGAGATTATGCCATTGGGCACGTTGCCGGCTATGTGCTTCACAACGATTACTCCGAACGCGAGTGGCAGTTGGAAAAGCAGGGGCAGTGGGTTAAGGGCAAATCGGCAGATACCTTCGCGCCGTGCGGTCCGTGGATTGCGACGAGGGATGAAATCCAGGATCCCGGTAACTTGCGTCTATGGCTTAAAATCAATGGAGAGCTTAAGCAGGATGGCCATACGAAGAATCTGATTTTCGATGTTCCGACCATTGTTTCATACATCAGCCAGTTTATGACTTTGTTGCCTGGCGACATCATTTCCACCGGAACTCCGGCGGGGGTTGGCTTTGGTTTTAAACCTCCACAGTTCTTGAAGCCGGGTGATGTCATAGAGCTAGGTATCGATGGACTGGGTACACAGCAGCAGGTAGCGGGAGCGGAATAGTAGAGTGGTCTGTGTGTGGCGGGCGATTTTGGCTAGACAAGGCTTACTACCTTGAGCCTTTCGGTGACCCCGCACTGCCAACAAACGCCGATAGGGCGTATTATTATTCCTTAGCGGGGTGGATTAGACAGCCTGTTGCATTTAGTAATTAATGCTTGTTTTACTTTGATTGGGTGCTCGGAGATCGCCCTATACCGGTGGCCCAGGCGAGAACGAGTGATTATTGCTCTGTGCGACTAATCGTTTGCAATTTGAACATGAACCTCGAAGGTCTTGACAAACCAAGGAGTGAAAGGACCGTTCCAATAAACTACGTAAGGCTCCGAAATCGGCTGGATTGCATTGTTTGATTCCATCCATTTCAGTAGTTTAGCCTTCGCTTCCTCGTAGTTGTTTCGGCTATAGGATCCTCGAGCTCCGACCGCAGCTACTTTCCGAACTGGAACATCGATGATGCTCACGTCGGCATTGCCGATCTTCGCTTTCTCTTTTTGATCCTCAGCGACCCAGAAGTACATTTTGCCGGGCGCGATTTGAGCCTCAACCGGAGTTGTCATCGAAATATCGTTTTTTCGAATGTAGCTGAAGAGGGGTCGGAAGAGCCCATTGGATTCATCGAAGTAGTCTCTTTCGGATCGGGATTCAAGAAGCCTGCCTGCCGGCAATTCTTTGATTTCGATTTCTCCGGAGGGCGTTTTCTCAAATGCCTCGCTGGCCATACTTGCGGTGGTCGCAGCAATGAACGTAATCGCTGTAATCGTAATCAATCGATGGAATCTTAGCTCTATCATATGAGTATAACATCAGGAAGTGTCCATTGGTTACGCTATCAGTGCAATTAATTAGCTTCAAAAAACTCTATCACAGGACGGGGGATGCTTCAGTTTTTGCCGTATTGGTTGGTTTTGAATTCGGGTGCCGGCGGGGAGGCGGTGTAGGCAATGATATTGAGAATGTCCTCCGGTGTCAGACTCTCAACAGCGGGAATCATGAGCTTAGCTATTTCGCCCATGCGCGTACCTTGCTTCATATCGGTCAGCTGACGTGCCATATAGCTCGGAGAACGGGAAGTGATACCCGGAATCACGCCGATCCTATTTAGATCCGCTCCGTGACTGACTGCACGTTGAATCGTTCTCCAATTTTTTCCTGTAAGAACCAACTGGGCGCCTTTCCCAATCGAACCGACGGGAGCGTAGGCAACGTGGCTGGACCGGGGATCTCTGAGAAATTCGTTTTTACAGGAATCGAACGGCGATTCGATGATATGCCTTCCAATGGGCTGGGTGCCGGCATCCGGTCCTTCAATGGTAATGTGGAGCCCTCAACGGAGATAGGTCATGGGTATGCTGTTTGTCTCGATCACGTCAATCTATTGGGTCCATCTCATGGATTTCAATCAGGCGGAGAATTCGATGATCTCTTACTCCGTCATCACTTTGTCGATTTCGATCATCAACTCGTAATCGGACTTTCGTGGATCCGCACATAATCTATGACTATTTTAGAAGTCCAATAGTTGCTGAAAAAGGTAGGCTTGAGACCGACCGGACTGGGGGCGCGTTTTCCGCCTTCCTTTTTCCGTTTGGATAGTGGCACAGTCCGCAGGCAATGATATTTCGTTCGCGACCTCCCTGGGCGTAGATTTCCGGTATTTCTGGACGATCCCGAAGGTACTCTTCGGCGGGGGAGGTTTGAAAACTGAATCCGTCTTGACACCCGACAATCTCATCCCGTGTGAATGTCAAAGGAGTGTCTGGAAGACTGTGCTTCAATTCGTCTTTTGGAAGCGGAGGCGTGTACTCGATTATACTAGGATAGGCCCAAGCCAACTCAAAGAGGTGGTCTGGAGCGGAGCATTCTATAGCTTTGCTATGGATTAAGGCGAACGAAAACAATATGCCGAATGCGAAATTGCGATAAAGTCTTTTTTGAAACGTAGTAGAGATTTTCCTATTGAAGCGGGCAAGCTGGACAGGGAACCCTTAAGTTTTCTAAACGCGAATGGCTACGTGTAAAAGGTATTTAATCTTCAATCAGAAAAAGGTTGACGCTTTGATACGCCCTGTGGATCCAAGGGCCTTTGCTGAGGAAAGTTACGAGGGGAAAAAGGATATGAAGTTACTATTATTTGGATACAAGATCCAATAAAAGCGTTCGTTGTTTAACTGCGAGGGGCAAAGTTCGCAAATGGAATTTGTTTGAAACGGAATACTTTTAATCAAGGATCTTCCGGTAGATGGAGGGTTCGCCCTCTCCGAGATAGGCGATAATAATTGCCCCCTCAGAAGCAACGCACTCGAAATATTTCAATGTAGCCTCCTGCTCTTCGGGCCAGGGATAGACGTAAAAGAGATCTATTTCTTCCAACTCCCACTCGGAACCGGGGTAGCTCACTCCCAGAACGGAGTTTCCGCTTGGCCGGAGTAATTCAAATCCTCCTTGAGTAGGGAGGAAATCGTACCCCTCAAGCAGAAAATTTGTTTGCAGAAAGGAGGCAGGTAAACCGAAAAAATTTGCTAGCTTTCGTGCACGCGAGACGAGTTCGGATTCGATTTCAATCCCTATGGCGTTGAGTCCCATGAGTGATGCGAGGCAAGTCGCGGTTCCCAAACCGCTGCCCCACTCACAAAAGCGATCTCCCAGGAGTGCATCGGACGATTTTACCGCATTGATTGCTTGGAAGATGCGGGTGTAGTCCGCGGGGATAAAGCGGGGGATCTTTTTGCGTACTTCTGAATCGAAAAACGCATCGCAGCGACTCTCGGCTTCTTCGAGAAAGGAGAGGATAACTGTAGGAGGTGGGTTGGCATTGTAGGCGAAAAAAAAAGCTTCTAGAGGCATCAAACTGGGTTTTCTAATGAACGATTTTATCTGCTGGGAGATTATTTGATAGTTAGCAGGCTGACGCACTTGTTTGCAATATCATCTCCGGCGTAATTTGACAAGATTGAGGAATTTAATCTGCTTTTTTACAATGGGTAATTTGGTCCCGTGAAGCTATCTGAGTATTCTTTGAACGGCTTAATAAGTGCTCAATAGCGGTTCGAACATTGTCGTTATTCGATTCGGTGCTGATCGTCAGGGATGGGTGAATCTTTTGAAAGATTTGATTGTTTGGTCGTAGGTGCGGGGATCGCTGGGATAACGGCGGCACGGAAAATGGTTGCGGCGGGATTTTCGGTCTGTCTTTTGGACAAAAGCCGAGGATTGGGAGGCCGGTTCGCGACGCGACGCATCGAGGGTCAATCGTTCGACCACGGAGCTCAGTTTTTTACATCGCGAGGAAAGGTCTTTAGTGCGGAGGTTCAAAACTGGGTCGAAGCGGGTATCGCTCGACCCTGGTTTGGGAAACCGGGAGATGAACGCTTCTGTGGCGTGGGCGGTATGAACCAGTTGGCAAAGGAGCTTTCGGCTGGGCTCGATGTGAGGCGTGGCCAGAAAGTTGAGTGGGTTCGGTTTTCCCACGGGGTTTGGTCGGTGCGGTCAAATCAGGGAGCTTTCCAAGGATACCGACTACTCCTCACCAACCCTGCACCTCAGGCGATCGGACTGCTAGAGACGAGTGAAGTTGGATATTGTAAAGAATTTATCGGTACATTGCGGTTGATTGAATACGAAAAGTGTATTAGCCTAATGCTGCTTCTGGGCTCAGAATTGGGACTTTCAGAGTACGGCATCATTCAATTTGAGGTAGAGGAACCAATTTCGACGATCACTGAAACCTCGGTCAAAGGCATTACAGATCTTCCGGGAATCGTAATTCAGTCGGGCCCCGAATTTGCAGAAAAAAATTTTGCAGCCTCATCTAATACTGTTTTCAAACGACTGACGGATGCCTTGCCTATTTCAGTCAACCTTGAGGTTAAGGGTATGTCGGTGCAAAAGTGGCGCTTTGCCAAACGAAAGAACCATGCCCTGGAATGCTTCTTTAATCAAAATGAATCGAATTTTCTCTGGCATTCGGGCGATGGATACAACGCTCCGAGGATTGAAGGTGCGTTTCTCTCGGGTGAACGGGTGGCGGAGTCGATTATCTCAAGTCTGAGTATGAACCATATTCCTAATTCACAGAGACCCGGGAAACGATAAAATGGCGGCTACAAACAACACGATGGGGACGTTGCAACACGCAGAAAGGGGGGTAATGGCTTCAAAGCCGATGTGGTGTCCGGTAAATATATCAAGCGGGTGAGCAATTACTAGCGAGGCTGCAGGCTAAATCAGGATGCGAATGAGGGCGATGACGGGTGCCACTTTACGGTTCTCTACTGAGACTTTCTGCTAGTACACGAGGAATCTTTGAGCCAAGACCCAAGAATGAGGTTCTAGTTGAGAAAAACCCAGCGGTTGATCGGTGTCAGAATCGTAAAGTTAGATCAAAAGCGAAGGAAGTCAGGAAGATGTTGAAAGAAGAATCAATCGAGAGTTAGATTTTGTTATGAAAAAAGGATATGTAGTTATTGGAGCGAGCGGGGGAATTGGTAAGGCATCTTGCGATTTGCTGCTCAAAGGAGGAAATCAAGTTGTAGGAGCAGTCCGAGACATTGGAGCAATCGCAGCAGGATCGAAAGTTGACGGGGTTGATTATCGCTCCGTGGACGCGGAGGACTGGGATAGTGTAGATGCACTTTTTGAAAATCTGATAGCAGAGGAGTTTCCTTTGGGCGGGGTGGCCTTGTGCGTTGGCTCTATTCTGCTTAAACCCGCTCACCTCACTCGGAAAGAAGAATTTGATGCCGTCATTTCGAAGAATCTTTCTTCAGCGTTTGCGACCGTACGTGCAGGGTCAAAGGCCCTGTCTAAGACCGGTGGTTCGATTGTTCTAGTCTCCACTGCGGCGGCTCAGCACGGGCTAGCGAATCACGAAGCCATTTCCGCGGCCAAGGCGGGCGTGGAAGGACTCGTAAGGTCTGCAGCCGCCACCTATGCCAGGCGACAGATAAGAGTCAATTGCGTCGCTCCGGGATTAGTGCGGACTCGTTTGTCCGAACGTATAACAGCAAACCCGTCCAGCTTGGAAATGTCAGAAAAAATGCATCCGTTGGGTCGTATAGGTGAAGCGATCGAAGTTGCGAGTGCGGTTACTTGGTTGCTCAGTTCGGATCAAGGCTGGATAACGGGTCAGACTATCGGGGTAGATGGGGGGCTGTCTAGTTTGCGGGTTTGATAATGAAAGCCGATTGTCGACGGTGAGCATGGATATAGTTAAAACGGTCATCGATTGGTCTTTACTAGTGGTGGTCTGGCTCGTCCAGTTAGCTGTCTATCCGGGGTTCCGTCGTATCGGAAAGAGCCGGTTTGTTACTTGGCACTCCCGGTATCTGAAGTTAATGGGTTATCTCGTCGGGCCGCTCATGATTGGTCAACTGAGTTTTGCTGTCTGGAACGCGTTCACGGTGCGGCATTGGTTGAGTGCCGAAACCCACTATCTGGGCCTCGTCGCTCTTACCTGGATCGCTACTTTTCGCATGGTAGTCCCTTTTCACGACAAGCTACAGAGTAGGGGGAACGAGCCGAACTTGGTACGGCAGTTGGTTTGGGCCAATTGGCCACGCACTGTTTTGTGGAGCGTAATAGTGTTTGTGTAGTTGCCGTCTTTTTCTGAGTATCAGACCAACACGAAGGTAGGGCTTCTTCGCCGCTTGCTAAAGATAACTGAAGGAACCCCTAGCCGACGAAACAAAAACGACCCACCAAGGCTGACTAAGCACAGCCAGCCCTACCTATGTAACTATATTTCGAAACGTGGATGACTTTCTCACAAAACCAAACTACTGAACCTTCCACCGAACGGAGCCTGACATCACGGTTATCCGAATTCAGTTTTTAAACAAAATCAAAAATAATGAAGCGTTATCCAAAGAGTCCTTACTTAAAAGCCGGTGGGTTGGTCTACCTCCCTCGGATGTTCGATAAAATACGTTTGCACCTTGCGGGAGAACTGCCCGAAGACTATCACAAGCTACGAGGCAAGGGTATGGATGGCCGGGCTTGTTCTTATCTGCGTATCGGCTACGAGGAAGTACTGTCGCTCGTCAAAGAGGGGTTGACGGACGAAGAGCTGACTCAGTGGTGTTTGGAAAATGGTCGTCCGCTAAACGATGTTGATATTCTCATCTGGAATGATTTCATGACCAAAAGAGGATGCCACGAATCTGACTCGGCTGTCACCGAGCTTCTTGAGAAGTTCAAGGCTGAAAGCGGCCTGTCGCAACGGGACGACATTCAGACTTTCTTCGATTATTTCGAAGCGGATGAGGGTCGGGATTCTCAATAAAGCACTCAGTTGCTAAGAAAAAAATTTCTAGGGGATTCAACGGTATCTAAACATCGAAGAATACCGTTTGGACCCGGGGCTCCGTTACTGTCTAAGGAGGGTAGTTTGGTAGTAGCTCAGTCTAATAGGTTGCATTTGAAAGCTTTTTACGACCGCCTTTTGTTCAGTTGAGTGGGCCAACGCTCCCTATCTCCTCAGCCCAGCCAAAGACGTGCATGCGGCCTATTACGGGAAAGACATCTCTTTGACTTGTGCTTACTAAGCCGACTTCAAGTGCCCGGTTCACCCTTAACTAAATACCATCGCGGAAAAAAACTTTCTCTGAGGTAGTATTCTCGCATTTGAGGGTAAGGTTCTGGCAAATAAAAAGGTGCCGCATAGCAGCACCTTTTCAACTTATCAAACTACAAACTAGATACGAAACTTAAGCCGACATACCTAATAAAACTATAGTCGCAAATTAGGGTAAAACGTTCAATTTATATTCAGTTAGCATTCAGCTTCCTAAAAATCCTTCAATTTGGGAGGAGGGGATCGTTCTCATTTTTGAATTTAGAAGTGAGATTCAATCCCCTTTCACCGTATATTTATGTTAGACTTTCCTGGAGGCTATTTCCTGGCTAGAGATACTATATCTTCCCTCGAAAGGGCTTCAGTGGAAGCTCCTCGGGATGGGTCTGATGGCGTCGATTTTGCGTTTGGAGACTTTGTCTGTACAGGCGACGTAGAGGGTGTCGCGATTCGGTCATCCGAAAATGGCATTAGAGAGCTTTTTGTTCTGAGATTTGGACAGAATGAAATAGCATCGCCCATCGTGGACGAATAATTGAAGTCCGAGGGTGGTGGCGACATAGAGTTTTCCTGCCTTGCCCACGGTCATTCCACCTTTGCCACTTACGTAATTGCACGGCGGGGAAGGCATGTAAAAGTAGGGCTGGCTATAGTCGAGCGAATCGCCATAATGTTTAAGGTTGTGGGCAGCTTCGACCGTTTTGGCAGGCTTAGTCCATCCTGAACCACCATCTTTAATGCCGGTTTTGCAACAAAGCATTCAGTAGGCACCTACGCCCAGTAATTGCGAACCGAGTCAGGAAAGGTATCGCCATTGAATGAGAAGGGGCCTTTGATCTTCCTTGCGGGCATTCTCTGCTTTGAATGCTGTCCGGTTGGTGCGGGTAGCTTTACTCTTCTTGAGCAAAAACAAGTAAGCTAGTATCGGGAAGGTGTAAAGGAGAGAGATTTTAATTTGGAGTCTTTGCTGATTGATTGTGTAAAGTGCTAAACTAAAGCTCTTTAACCTTGATGTTTCTAAAGTGAATTGAGCCTTTTTTGCCAGAGTGAATTTGGAGACTGAAGAATCCTTTCAGAAATTCGTCGTTGGTCCAGTGGGCTGCGGGCACGCCATTGATCCATGTTTTCACTACTCGGCCTTCCGCTTTTACCGTGATACGATTCCAGTCTTTGTAATCGACGGCTTGGCGAGCCTTTTCGTGGGCGTTCAGCCACAGAGGATAGTACCATCCACCGCATGACTGACCATAGATACCGCCGGACCAAAAGCGCTTTTTGGAGTCGGCCTCCATTTCGGCCTGCGGTCCGAAAACGGTTTGCTTACCATTCTCCTCCTTGACCTGCCCGCGAAACATGCAACCGGTGTTGCCGTCGACCTCCCATTTGAGCTCAGCCGTGAATATGAAATCTGTGTAGTCGTCTTTGAGAGTAGATAGGTAAGTGCTAGGAGACCCAGGAACCGTGGTGCCAACGATGGAATTGCCTTTTGCTTCAAAGGTACAATGCCCTCCATATGGCGCCCAGCCATCAAGATTTTTTCCGTTGTAGAGAGAAACGAAACCCTTCTTCAGACTAGGCTCCTGTTCGCGATTCATGAGCATGGCCTCTGGAAATGGAATGTTTTTCTGCTTTTGGTAAACTTCTATCCACTTGTGCTGGCTATCAGCTACCTTCTTGTCCGAAGCTCCGAGCAAGATTGCCATTGAGAGTGTAAGGAGGGCAAGGTTAACTAGTCGAATTGTTTTCATATGTTCGGGCAGTCTGTAGTTCCGGATGGTTTTCTAGCGATACTATTTTTTGGTCATTCGGAAAGAAGCGATCAGAATCTTTTTAAGGCAATTGACTCCTCGCGGAGGCATCCTTGGTTGGATAGTTATGAGTACTTTTGACGGAATGAAATCACTCTTTCTGTTCGATCCAGCTATTCCTCTCCTCGCTCTATTCATCTGGGGGGGTTACAAGTATTGGCAGAAAGAGCGGGAGAGAGAGCGGAAGAAATAAAGACCACAGCCATTAGTCCACCATCTGGCCCATCCGTTCTCTCAGCTTGGCTAGCCTCGGTTACTACCCTCCCAACATCTCTGGGTGATCCTTGTTAATTTCAGTGAGTATCTGTATCGACTGATCGATCTGTTCCTCGGTCAGTTCCTCGTTGAGCATAGTTAAAATCTCACCCGCACCTTCAATGCGTTTAGCAAAGGCCACGGTGGCCCAGACGTTTGCAACAACTCTGTCCTGTTCTATCCCCTCGCCGTTCAGGTACATCTGCGATAGGTAGAAAGCAGAGCTGCCATCTCCCTGCCTAGCGGCTAGGTTGAACCAAAGAGCAGCTTGCTCACTGTCTTTATCAACTCCCCAGCCATCTCGGTAAATAGCCCCCATCAAAAACATTGAATCAACGTGGCCTCTCTCGGCGGCCTCTCTGGCTAAGGCTACTCTCTCTTTTGATGGAGGCTGGTCTTCTTCTGTCGGTGGACCTCCCAAAACTGAAAACTGAATACAAAGGAGGAGAGTAAGGAATAGGAGACGCAACACCCCTTTAACCTATCCCCCATTCTAAATCCTTCAAGGGTTCTATTCCCTTTTTGAAAAATAGTTTCCCTTTTGTAGGGCAGCTACGAAAATAGAAATATCATGAGAATTCTTCCCTTAATAGCGATTGCACTCCTGTTCTCCTTCCCAGCCTCTTCCTTTACCGACAACTACAAGGTGTTGGGCAATTATATGGAGCTAGATTATCTAGTTGAGGGTGTGGATGAAAACTCTGTCGGGGTTACTGAAAAGGATCTTGAGAGGACTGTTAAGCTGCGGCTCATGAAAAATGGCATAAAGCCAATTACCAAAACTGGAACGGAACATTACTTATACTTGAATGTTACTACGGTAGATATAAATGTTGGGGGTAGGACTGTAGGAGCTGCTGCAAGGATTGATGTTCTCCTAAAAAGGAATTCTAGGTTTTACGTATCGCCTGATCACGGTGCGTCTTCAGAACACCTTCCGACTTTTTTGGTTCTGCAGAATTCGGGGACATTACTCTAATTACCAGTAAGGCTGATTTATTTGGGAATATTGAAGATTACATAGACGATTCCATCCTCAAATACTTAGAAGCAAACATGGAGTGATCCTAAAAGAAGCCACTCAACTATGAAAAGAATATCGATAGCATCTATCATTGTGGCTACTCTCTTATTAGCAGGGGGTTTTGGATACATTTATTGGATAAACACGCCCCAATACAGTCTAGTTCAGATACAAAAATCTGTTCATGAAAAAGATAGGTTATTGTTTGATAAGTATGTTGATACAGATGGAATCATCGAAGAGTTAGTTGATGACTTATCAAAATTTTTTATTGAAGAAATGGATACTGAAGAAAGTTCTGAAAGCTATTTCTTTGATTCAAAGAATCTTGCCGTAGGCCTCGTCTCATTATTCAAGCCAGTGATAGAGGACCTAATTGAAGAAAGTTTTGATGATTTCTGGGAGGATGAAGTTGAAACAATAGAAAACAAGGAAACAGAATCGGATCTCAACAACACCTTAGAATCTTTCCGAATGTCCTATCTTAACAGAGCAGGAAAGATAGCAGAACTAGGACTAGAAGGGGAAAACCCTGATTCAGGAGAGTTGCTAAAAATAGAATTTAAACTCAATAAGATTGAGGATCACTGGCGAGTGATGCGCATATCAAACTTAGAAGAGTTTATAAGGCAAAACATGGATGAGGCAGAGGAATTTATCGGCTCGATAGCTCCATTTTAGAAGAACTAATTATTTCTAGAACCTAGCTCGCCCATCCTCTCCCTAGCATTAGCTAGTGTCTTCTCGTAGTCTTCTTGGCACGACTGCCATTAAACTGCCACTAAAACGGGGAATTAAAAGCTATTTTAGAGAAGAATGAGGTAGAATGAAAGGTAGCTCAATCCCATTATCACCTCAACATCAGGATTTTAGCTATATAAAATGCCTGATAACTCAAAAGTCATTCAATGCCTACACGGCATTGGATAAATACAAGGGCTTGCTCACGCATTTGAACGGTAAAGTTCCCTACGGAGACGTAAGAGCTTGCCCGTTTATCGAGGCGTCTAGTCCAGCCAGATAGGGACCTGCCCTATCTGCCCATTGGGTCGCGTTTCCGAAACTGGAAGCGTGCGCACCAAAGCAGCTCCGCAGCATGTCAGTATCGATGATTCCTGGGTTCATTGCCGCGACAGCCACTCCATGAGGAAGCTCTTCAGCCATCGCCTGACTGAGACCTTCGATCGCCCACTTAGTCGCGCAATAGGGAGCCACTTCAGGGGAAGTGGAGCGGCCCCAGCCCGAGCTTAGATTTATCATAATGCCACTACCTCGATCAATCATAAGGGGAGCAAAGTGCCTGAGGCAATGGTACACCCCCTTGATGTTTATGTCGATGACTTTTCCGAATTCCTCAGAGGGCACTTCCCATAGCGGAGCGTTGGCGTTGATCACTCCAGCGTTGTTGACAAGCAAATCAGGCGGACCGAGTTTGTCGGCAAGCTCCTTTGCAAAAAGCCCAATGGCGATGTCACTTGTGACATCGACTCTGCGGAAGTATCCCTTGCCTTGTGACTGCAGCGAAGCAATCGAAAATTGATTTCGACCGATTCCGCTAACTTGCCAGCCGTTTGCAAGGAACCATCTCGCAAGGGCAAACCCAAGCCCTTTGGTACACCCCGTTACGCAAACGTGTTTTGACATGTTAAATAGATCAAAGCGATTATTTTAATCGACGAATTCCAGAAATCCGAAGTCTTCTGGCTCATGAACGCGGTTATTTTCCTTGGCTACTTCAAATAGCGTTCTCCAGGAACGTAAATCGCCATTGGAGTCATTTCGATCTTGGCGAATCGTCTGGAATGCCCCGCGATTGCTAGGTGCGACACGGGTGATCGGGTCGCTACGGCAAACGACCCCAGCGGGTCCCGAGGCAGCTGGTTTGAGAAAAGAGGCATAGGGCTCGGAGAAACGTGCGTTTTCGTGCTTGGTAGCTTCTGCATTATGGTTCTGTGTGTGAGCAATAGGGATGAGTCCAGCTAGAAGGAAAAATGAAAGGATTCGAAGGAGATAGGGATATTGCTTCATGGCAGGACTTTGAATGAGGGACACGGTTGAGAAAAGCCTAGAAGAAGGGTCCGAGTTCCAGAGGGATCTTTCGCACCACGTTTTGTAGGCAAAATGTTGTGGCGTAGGCAATCGGTGCGACTCACCGGCTCCATATGGCAGTCGTTATTCCTACAGCGAAATAGACGATTCCGGCAGCATAACGTCCCCATGAGAGGTCGTTGTTTCTTTGTAGGCGGGCACTAGCGAGGCCTGCAAAGAGAGCCCAAGTACTGTCACCGAGCCATCCTATGAAAACGAATCCAAAACCAAGATACAGAAGTTGAAGCCAGATTTCACCATTTTCGGAATTGGTGAACTGGGGAAGGAAAGCGAGCAGAAAAAGCGCGACCTTCGGATTCAACAGTCCGACAAGAGTTCCTTGGCGAAACGAAGGCGAATTCCGTTCGTTGTCGGTAGAGGCACGAGAATTTGCTTTTGCGAAGAACGAGCGAAGTCCGAGGTAAATTAGGTAGCTGGCTCCCGCGTATTTGAGCCATAGGTACACCGATGGATAAGATACCAAGAGTGCAGCCAGCCCGAAAGCGGTGGCCAGAGCTTGGCACAAGTTTCCTACTGCAATTCCCGCTGCGGTTCTTACAGCTGCTTTCGTACCTTCGCTTACGCCGCGAGCTACGATAAAAGCAACTGCGGGTCCGGGTATGGAGACCAGTGCCAGACAGGCTCCGATAAAAAGATAAATTTGAGTGAAATCAGGCAAGGACATCAATCTAGCATCCATAAAAATATAGACGGAAATGTCACTCAGAATATTGGCAATGTGAAAAGGGTTCCTTTGTTCCTAATCAACGGTATTTTACGGGGGTAATTAGAATTTGCGGACCAATATCCGCGGGATTTAAGTAGATTAGTTGAAGATTACGATTGATGGGAAGAGAGGTTTCCAGTTGTCTTTTTCCTTAAGCGAGCGATTTAAGACATGGATTGGGACCAGAGTTATAGGAGTAACGAAACCCCTTGGGAAAGGGGTGAGCCCGCGCCACCATTGGTTGAATACTTGGAGTCACATTCGATCACTGGTAGAGTATTGGTTCCAGGTTGCGGATTGGGTCATGATGTTAGGTTTTTAGCCTCTACGGGATGCGATGCGGTGGGAGTAGATCTAGCTAAGACCGCCTTGAGTCGAGCCAGAGCTTACATAGAGCCAGAGCGAGGATCTGTGAATTACCAGTTAGCTGACGTACTCGACAGTGGGAGCGGTATTGGAGATGGCAGCTTTGACTATGTTTTCGAGCATACCTGCTTTTGTGCAATTGACCCGGGTCGTAGAAAAGATTACGTTAAAGCTGTTCAGCGTTTATTAAAACCTGGTGGCCAGTTCCTTGCGATTCTCTTCACTAATTTGGATGACCCAAATGGCCCTCCTTTCCCGACGTCATACGCAGAAGTAGAAAGATTGTTTAGCCCTTTTTTTGTAGGAATCCGACATTGGAAACCTACCCGGTTTTATTCCGGAAGGGAGAATGAAGAATCGATGTGTTTAATGAGAAGATCCTGATAGCGTATGGGCTGTGGGGGAGCGGTGGCAATCGAGTGTTAAGGCAAATCGTGGCGAGGGTGGTTAGGGTGATGCAGAATATCGCTCTTGTGCTTGAGCCAATCGAGATGGGTTTAAAAATGGAGATCGTAATCGGATTGGGGACTAGAAAATACGAGATCATTGGTAGCAACTGTATGGGGAGGGATGCGATGCCGTTGTAATTTTGCTTCATCTAAATTTTGCAAAGAAGGGCTCCGTTAAGCGGCTGTAATGTCGTACCTACCCGTTAGCGGGTCCTTACAAAAAGTTGATGAGTTACAGGCCGCAGGATTGGAATGAACTGGTCATTACCGTAAAAAGAGAGGTTGCCCGATGGGTTTGCAATGGAGAAGTACTCGAAACCAGTTTCGAAATAACCGATGTGGCCCCCATCGGCTTAGAAGATATTCGTGACCAAATGGTCTATTGCCGTATACGGAGTAAAGGATTACAATAGATACCCCGGCAAGGTTTTGTATGAGCTCTTTGCCCTACCAGAAGGTCGTTCTAAAGGTAGTTAATTCTTGTAGGAATTTAGGGTAATGTAAAGACGCTGCCCGGAATTGTGTAGTTACACCTACGTGCGATTTGCCTCGTCGCGCAGGTCTTTCAGGGCGTCAGCGAGAAGTTTGAACTGGGGAAGGCTGTTGTATAGTTGTGCGGAGATGCGTACGATTCTTTTCGGATGATTTGGCCAGGTGATGACTGGTACCTCTATGTTGTACTTTTCAAGGAGAGGCGCTTGCCAGTAGTCTAGGTATTTAAGTGATTGATACGGTTTCTCTAGTCGAGAGTCTAGGAGGGGAATTGAGGCGAGAGAACCAACCATGCTATCCGGTGCAGGAGGAGATGTGTCGAGTGTTTGAAGGATCAATTTACGAGCAGCGATGGCCAATTTTCGGTTTAGCTCCATGATTTTAGCCCAACCACCGGACACTTGCTTATCCAGATAATCGATTACAAAAGGAACTGAAAGCGCTGCCGTAGGATCTCGCGTACCCATCCAGCCAAATTCGATTTGGAATTTTGATCGATCGGATCTGGTGGAATTTGCACCATGACTGATTATAAGGGGTCTAATCGCGGATTGCTTGTCTTCGCGTACATGGAGAAATCCCGCAGTTTTTGGGGCACACAACCACTTATGACAATTTCCTGTATAGTATGCGGCACCCAGTTTATCAATTTCTAGGGGTATCATGCCAGGTGAATGGGCCCCATCGACGAGAGTATCGATTCCACGCTCGCTTAAAGATTCGATGATTTCTTTGACGGGAAGAACGAGACCCGTCTGGCTCGTGACATGGTCAATCAGTAGGAGGCGTGTTTTGTCTGTTACTTTGGACATAATTGAGTCCAAGACTTCCTTTTCCGATTTTAGTGGAAAAGGGATTTCAATCGTTACAACAGTTGCTCCACAGCGATCTGCGGCATAGTTGATGGCGTTGCGACATGCGTTGTATTCGTGATTTGATACAAGAAGTTCGTCTCCCGGTTCGAATGAGAGAGATCGCAAGACAGTGTTCACTCCAGCAGTCGCATTTGTAACATAGACGAGATCGTCTCGATTTGCTCCTATAAATTTGCCAAGCACTTCGCGAGATAGGTCGAGTAGGGGTTCTAACTCTCTTTGGTAGAATTTTACGGGTTGGCGCTCGAGCTGCATCCTTAGTTCCTGTTGGTGATCTAAAACAGCTAACGGGCAACAGCCAAAAGAACCATGGTTCAGGAACACGGTTTTTTGATTGAGGGGAAAGAGGGAGGGATCAACGGTAGGACGTTCAAATGTCATTGGCAACTAATGGACGTACAAGTTAACCAAGTTATCAAGGGGGAATTGAGTCATACTGAATATTCTAAAGGTACCGTTAACCCCGAGTTGAAGAGGTACCATTGGCCATCTGAGGTAGCCCTATTGACAATCGGCTTGTCATTCGATCATGAAGTGCCGTCTTAACATAAAATAGAGAATCTTCCTTATGTTGGAGACGAGCCAACACAATTAAGGGGTTTGAAGCGGGAGTTCTCAGCCTAACATCCTACCAACACTTGTGTTGGGAGCATGCGAGGAATGATGCCCCGCCTAGGAATCTTGACAGTTGGGGCATTGGTAACGTTTGAGCGATAACAGCTCGAGAATACCTCAAAAGCAGTCCTCGGAAAAGGTTTTGCTATCGGGTGGCAAGAAATCCATCAGTGCCTTCGGTCGAGGGGTCGTTTTTCCTCGTGCCGAATCGTATTCTTTTTCTACAAAGTTTTATCTAATGGGGACCGGGTTCAACTTTATCGATATCTATAAGACGAAAATTGTCGCTTATGAATCGGACACTTCGGCTTTCAGCGGTGCTTTATAGAAGCAGCCAAAGCCGGTTAGGGCATAGGTGATCGCTACGACGAAATTGATGAGCGAAAGAAATTGCCATTGCCAGTATTCACCCGCTGAAACGCCCAATGTTGCTCCGATGAAAATCGCGGTAGTGTGCCAAGGTATCAGATTTTCGATCATCGTACCCGAATCTTCCAGCGACCGAGAAAGTAGTTTTCTTGGCATGCCTTTCCGGTCGTAGTTTTTGTGGAAGGCTTCGCCAACGATGAAACTGGCCGCCATCTGGTTCGATGTGAACGCGTTTATAAATGAAGTGGAGGCGAGGGTCGCCAGGATCGTAGACGACCTCGATTTCGCAAACCCGAATACCCGATCTACGATGATGGGCATAGCGTTAATTTTGTCTACAGCCCCCACGTAGACAAAAACAATGATCGAAATAATGACTGGTTCACTCAACTCATATAGCCCACCTCGGTTAAAAAGCGTACTCAGTTCGGTTGGAAATTCGGTCATCCAAACGGCCATGGAGGTATCATATCCCTTGTAAAGAGACTGGATAACATCCGCTAGTGAAGTTTGCTGGAATAGGATAGCAAGGGTGCAGGCGGAAAATGATGATGCGACGAGCACAGGCAAGGTGGATTTGCGGTTGATCGAACCATAGAGGACAACGGCGACTGGTAGCAGTAATAGGACATTGAAGTTAAACATCGTGTCGATCCCATCCAGTATTGCCTGTGTTTGTGCGACTGCCTCTGTGCCGCTAGCTTCGACTGGATACACGAATCCTAATATGAAATAGAGGATCGTTGTCAAAAAAGCTGACGGCATGGTGGTATACATCATGGACTGGATGTGGTCCCAAAGAGGAACTTCTGCTGCGAGTGCGGCTACGTTTGTCGTGTCTGATAGCGGCGACATTTTATCGCCAAAAAACGCCCCACCGATGATTGCACCAGCCGTGATGGAAAGATTGGCATCAATGGTCGCCGCCACGCCGATGAGAACCAGGCCAACGGTTCCGATGGATCCCCAAGAGGTTCCGGTGCATGTGGAGAACACAGAGGCAACAAGAAAAGATATTACGTAGATATATCCAGGATTGATGATCTTGATACCATAGTAGATCATCATGGGGATTGTTCCTGAAACTATCCAGCTCCCAATAATCATGCCTATGGTAAAAAGGATCAGAATGGTGGGGAAGGCCTTGGCCAGTTTTCTGACAATGGAGTCTTGAATTTCCTGCCAGTAAAACCCCAGCCATGCTAGTTGCGAAATGGCTATAACCGCTGCCGTTAGGAATACGATCTCTAAGGGGAATGCATTAAGGTGTTGCACGTGCGGACGGATGATCAAGCCGTAGGAGAGTACGATTACAAGTCCCAGAACGGGGAATAGCGCTTGAAGAAGGCTGGTTTTCTGAGTGGAGGGGCGACACATGAGAGCTCTTATAGGTTGAGTAGCGTGAGAAGCACAGCAAAAACGAGAATGGGCGAATCGTAAGTTGAGACACTCCCTGGTTTAATCTTTCATTGGATCGCGTGAGTTGTCGCCAATTCGATCTAGTTCCCAATGGAAATCACGACTGTTCCGATTTGCTGTTCAATCTCGACTTTTCGATCCACTTCCGCAGCTTGCACCAATCATCGTATCCTAGGTCATCCAAGAAGATGAAAAAGATGTTGGGACTATGCGGAGTCTACACCTCGGTGTGGTTAGGAACAAATAGCATAATCAGCAAAAGCGGAATGACTAACTATGGCCTTCTGCGAGTCATGTATACTGTATAAATATTTTAGTGCTTCTGCTAAAATACTGGGTTTGGATGCTTCAGCTCGACGAGAAGGTATGCTCGTAGGCGACGCTCCCATCGGTGCGATGGTGTCTGAAGGTCAGCTTGGTTTGATCGGCTTCCTTCATTATTTCGCCGCTGAGAAAGCCCGCAATAATAGCGAGGTACTGATGCTCGTCGGTTTTCAGATCCATTGAAAACCCGCCAACATGCTTGGGCGAAGACGCTCCTGAAGAGAACTCGTGCACCCCGGTCTTATCGTCTTTGCTGTGATATTGCCAATGCCGGTCGCCGCAAATCACGATCACGTTGTTTTCCGCACAGAACTTTCGAATCTCGTCTCCTTCATGTTTCCAGTTGTCATTGGAATGATTGTCTTTCTTGTTCTTCCGATCTGGGCCAACAATCGGCGTGGGCGAGAACAGGATCTTGAAGGGCGCGTCGGAAGCTAGAACTCCTTCCTTGAACCAAGCCTTTTGCTCCATTCCCCAGATCGTCTTGTCTGGCCCGTCAGGCATATCATTCGGACTCCGGTAGTCGCGGCCTTCTACAAACCAGAATTCCAGGTCTTGGCTCCAGCGACGACCTCGGTAGGTCGGATGTCCCATGGGAACTTGCTCGCGAAAAATCGAGAGCCCTCTGACCCATGAAAGATCACCCACTTGGTCGCCAGGGACACTATCGTTGGTGACGGTGTCATGATCGTCTTTGATAAAGAAGCTGGGCACCTGCGTATGGAAATTGATGATATCCGAGCATCCGTACCAACGGTTCCAATGAAAACGCGCCAATTCTGGGGTTAGAGCATCCACGTCCCCGCCGGCACTTCGCTTATCGTAATAGACGATATCCCCCATGTGAGCGAAGAAAGCCGGATTTAGATCCAGCATGTTTTCGTAGATCTGGAGACCTTTCGTCCCTTTGTCACGAGTTATCCAGCTTTGACAGGTCGAAATCACGAAGCGAAACGGTTCGCTCGCATTTGCACCCAGTGCCGTACGAAAGGAAGCTGAGAGGGATTCCCCCGTTTTGCCACTGACTGGACGACTTTCAATCTCCAGTTTATAGCGTTGATTCGATTCTAGATTCTCGAGGGTCACTTGCCGCGTGTAGTCGCGATTTGAATCGACGGTCAACCAATCGGTCTGCGACTTCGAGTTTGGCCGGTTCTCCGGCCACCACCTAAGCCGGATGCTTCCCTTGGAGCCCATTAAGCTTCCCTCCATATCTGATAGCACTGCTCCCTGTGGAAATTGCTTTTCGCCCAATTCACCGACATCAAAATTTCTATCTGCTGTTCCAATCCATTTCAATCCCTCCCATTTGGGTTCCGCTCGCTCCGTCAATCTTACCCACACCCGCGTCGAATGGTCAGTGGTTTCGCCGATCTTTATCCCGTTGCCGAAGTAAGGCTGGGCATGAGCGGTGGAGATCAGGGTAGCCAGGACTAGGATTATTCGAAAAGGAGAACGTTTCATAATCGTTAGGTTGGGTTTTCGAAATGGCGGGGCAAGCTTCCTTTGGCATAGAGGGATGCTCGATGAGTCGAGAGATCGGTCAAACGATCGCTAGTGAACCGCATAAGATTTGTGAAGGTTGCGACTACTTAAGGTTAGTCAGCCCAGTCTCCGTCGCAAATTATTGAAGTATGTGAAACACGCTCTCGGCATAAAGTCAGGTAAAAACACATGCAATTTTAAGATTCATTCTTATTGAACTCAGCGATCGCCTTTCAACTCAAGAAATAGGGATTCGAGTTGGGCGGCACTATCTCTCTTGGGTGAACTTTTGATGGCACCAACGCTGCGGGCCTAGTATCCGGGGCAACTTAACGAACTCGATACCCATGCCGTATCCACTTTTTCTAGGTGCAGTCACTCCGTCAATACTCCGATCTTCTGCCCTAAGAATAAGGTCTCAGAGGCTAGGTATTTGTCGGAAGTCTTGCACCGCAGTCTCTATAATTAATCCTGTTCTCAGGAACGATGCTCTTAAAAATTCTCAATCATAAGGTTTTAATCTAGCAGGGCCAATAAACTTGTTCTATCAGTCCAAGTTGTTTAACCTAACAAGGTTGGCAACGAACGGATATATTTATGGGTAATGAACAGGTATTCTCCGCCATCGCTTCGGAAAAGGGTGTGGTTTCTGATGAACAGGTGGACAGTTTGGTCAGCGACATGTGTCCGGTGTCGGATTACCAAGGCAAACGTATCCTGTTGATTGTACCCGACGGAACCCGTACGGCGCCAGTCGGTTTGGTTTTCAAAAAGCTGTTCGATCAGCTCAATCGAGCGACGAAACAGTTCGACGTTATGATTGCTCTCGGCACCCATCAGCCTATGGCCGAGGCGGCGATTTGCTCTCGGCTGGAAATTTCCATGGAGGACCGCACGAGCCAGTATCGCGACGTTGCTTTCATCAATCACGAGTGGGACAATCCTGCGGAACTCAAAAACATCGGGACTATTACCAAGGAGGAAATTAGCCTTCTCACTGACGGCCGCTTCGCCATGGATGTGCCGGTCGAGATCAACAAACGTCTCTACGATTACGACGAAGTAATCATTATCGGTCCCGTGTTTCCCCATGAGGTGGTTGGGTTTTCCGGTGGTAACAAATACCTTTTTCCCGGCGTAGGGGGGCCACAGATTCTCAATTTCTTCCATTGGCTCGGTGCGGTTGTGACCAATCCTATGATAATCGGTAATAAGTGGACTCCTGTACGCAAGGTCGTGGATAAGGCGGGTGCACTATTAGATATTCAAAAGAAGTGTTTCTGCATGGTCGTCCGTCCAGACAAATCGCTTGCCGGATTGTTTGCCGGCTCGCCAGAGGCCGCTTGGGATCATGCGAGCGAAGTGTCCCGTCTTACCCACATTACTATAAAAAATAAACCGTTCCATACGGTACTCTCATGTGTGCCACCGATGTATGAGGATTTGTGGACCGGCGGGAAGGGAATGTACAAGCTGGAACCGGTCGTTGCGGATGGTGGTGAGTTGATCATTTTTGCACCTCATATTACCGAGGTTTCGGTCACCCACGGAAAGACAATGATGGAGATAGGCTATCACTGCCGGGACTACTTTTTGGAGCAATGGGATCATTTCAAGCATTACCCGTGGGGCGTTCTGGCTCATTCCACGCATGTACGCGGTATTGGGAAAATGTTAAATGGGAAGGAGCAATGTCGGATCAAACTGACTATCGCGACCCAGATTGCCGAGAACGTTTGTCATCAAATAAATGTGGGGTACCGTCATCCGGCAACGATCAATATCGAGGATTTTGCGAACCGCGAAAATGAGGGCGTGCTGCTCGTTCGAAAGGCCGGCGAGATGCTACACCAGTTGAAACACCCGCCGGAATGGTCTGTGCAGTCCTAGCTAGATAGTGGATTCGATTGATAAACGGGTTAATTTCGAAAACCCATCTAGCCCGGTACGAGAGGATTCTTTTCAAGTAGAGTTTAACCTTTTTAATGCCCAGCTGTATTCGTTTGCCATCGAGTAGTGAATATGTGGCGAGCGTTTCCAGACGGATATAGTTAGCCGATTCGTATTGGTTGCATATTGCTTTGATTTCTACGCTAATTAAACGATGGTGTTACGTATGTTGTTTTTTAACCCCCGATCCCGGCATAAGCTCCAACTTCTGGTTTTCTCGTTTATCTTCGTTCATTTTTCATCCTTAGCTGAGAAACCCCTCAACATAGTTTTCTTTCTCATCGACGATTTAGGTTGGATGGACATTGGAGCCAATGGGAGCAACTACTACAAAACCCCTCATATCGACCAGTTAGCCAGGGAGGGGTTGCGTTTCACCAATGGGTATGCGGCCTGCAATGTCTGTTCACCCACGCGGGCCGCTATTATGGCGGGCAAGTATCCGGCTCGGCTTCTTTTGACTCAATGGCTCCCTTCAGGTCGTTGGGACGCGAAGAAAAACAAGCTGCAAGAGGCTCGTTACCTCTCCAATCTCCCGTTGGAGGAATTCACGGTCGCTGAGGCATTGCGTGAGGGCGGTTACAAGACGGCCTTCATGGGCAAGTGGCACTTGGGTCCGCTGCCTTATTACTATCCCGAACATCAAGGCTTCGATATCAATGTCGCGGGACGCGACTACGGGGCACCTGGAAGCTATTGGTATCCGTTTGAAGGATCCTGGCGAATTCCAACCACGGACCTCAAGGTTTTCAAGGAGAGCCCAATTGAAGGTAAGGAAGGAGATTACCTGACCGATCGCTTGATGGAAGAAGGAGATAAATTTATACGCGAAAACTCGGAGAAGCCCTTCTTTCTGATGATGTCATTGTATGCGGTTCACACACCGTTGCAGGGAAAGTCTGAGAAAGTTGCCCAATACGAGAAGGTTCCCGAAGAACAGCGGCAGGGGGATCCCCGCTATGCGGCGATGGTAGAGACGGTCGACGATGGCGTAGGGCGGCTGATGACGGCTTTACGCGAGAAGGAGATCGAAGAGAATACAATGGTCATTTTCACGAGCGACAATGGTGGAATGTCCAAAGCGACCGACAACTCGCCTTTGCGGGCTAATAAAGGGTCGAACTATGAGGGTGGATTGAGGGTGCCAGTTATTGTGAAATGGCCCGGCGTGACCGAACCGGGATCGATTTCGGACGAGCCGGTCATCAGTACTGATTTTTATCCAACCATCTTGGGAGCTACTGGATTGCCGAAAAGACCTTTGCAGCATGTGGATGGAGTAGATCTTTCATCTGTGTTAAAAGGGCGAAGCAGGATCGATCGCGAGTCGCTCTTCTGGCATTACCCGCATTACAATCAGCATCCACAGAACTTTCCCGCAACCGTTATTCGCAAGGGTCACTGGAAATTGATTGAAATACTGGATACAGGAGATTTGGAGCTTTACAACTTAGCATTGGATGTGGGGGAGCAAAATAATCTCGCCGATGTTCATTCGGGGCTTACTCAAAGCCTTCTTGATGAAATGAGAGCATGGAGGGTGGAAGTTAATGCCGACCCGATGCGGTCCAACCCGTTGTACGAAGGAGAGTAGTCTTGCGAAATTCGGAAATAAATTGGGGCGGGTTTATTCCGCTCCTTATGAATAAATGTCTCGAATCTCATGAAACGGATAGCCTGACAGGCGAAGACTGTTGTCGCAGACCGTTGCTTTTAGGTGGAGATGTTTTTGACTTTCGTAGAGGGTAATCTTAGAGCAGCGTTCCTAGTCAAAACAGACATCCTGCCTGTTTGCTGTCAATTAGAACAGGCTTGAAGCCTGAACCACGCTTCTATTGTGGGTGCTCGGAGATCGCCCGCCACCAAAAAGTATCTCTTGGGGGGTTATTTTACTTCGTATCTTTCTTATCGACTGATCTAAACCGCAATAGGACTGGCCTACAGGATGAATGACCGGCGGGGGCCTCGTAAGAAGTTGACTCATGGGGCAAGCGGCACGGCTGGGGGTGTATTTGGGACTTGGAGCAGAGGCGTTGGAAAAAAGGAGACCTCGATCGGCCAACCCGTCAATATGCGGAATGGGAATGCGATCAGAACCTAGGAAGCCCACTCAGTTGTTCATGTCGTCCACAGATATTAAGAGGACGTTTGGATTAACATTGGCGGCGGAACGCTCTGTGCTCCGAAATGAAAAATGAAAAGGTAAACTGCAGAATGAGAATCCCTTTGGATTTGTAGTTTCTCATATTACTTACCGTGGGATTGAATGGGGAATTTCTTAGAGGCACGACTGTTGGCCAGCGAAATATTGGAGTATTCTCACCTGATTTGATCGATGGAGAATCGGGCGAAGGCGATGTCTTTATCTTTCTCATACAGTAAGCCGATTTTCCCGTTGGGAATCTTAGCCAAGCAGGAATAAGCGGAGGGGCCTTTGTAGATGAGGAGCTCCTTGGCCCAAGTTCGACCATCGTCGTTGCTGAGGCGTACCGTCATTTGTTCACGTGGACCTCGCTCAAGGCTGACCGGTGAATTCGGGTTGGAGAATAGAATGCGGTTCGCGTCGTAGCGGATGATGCTCGCCTGGCAAATAGGGTCGCTGAGCTCATCATCAAACACAGGGTGAGTCCAGCTTTCCCCATTGTCACTACTGTAGGCAATGGATCGGTAGCCGGAGTAGGGGCGTTTGGTGTCTCCGGTACCCTGCGATCGCATATTCATCATCAGACGTCCATCTGAGAGTGCGACGACCTGACTCTCGTTTACGGTGGGTTTAATGATTTCGCTGATCTTCCAAGAGGCACCCCCATCATCACTATATAGAGTATGGGCTCCGTAATGTCCTTTGGCGGTATGATTGGCGGGGATGACTAACCGGCCCTTGTGTGGTCCGTTTTGTAGTTGAATCCCAATACCGGGTCCCGTGGCGTACCACCACCAAGAGGGCTTCTTGACCGTTGTGGTAATCTCTTGCGGTTTCGACCAGGTGAGTCCATCGTCGTCGGAATGGGTCTGGTAGACGCGCCGCGTATCCGTGCTTGTTCCTGCATGCAGATCTCTCCCGTGATCAGTGGCGAGATTCCAGCAGACAATATTGATTATGCGGCCCGTCCTCTGGTCGATAACTGGGCAGGGATTTCCCGCTGTGTGGTCGCCCGCGTCCCAGACTGTAAGGGGAGGAGACCAGGTCTTCCCTCCATCAGTTGACCGTTTTACCACGAGATCGATGTTGCCACTATCCCCGCGGTGCTCCTTGCGTGCTTCACAGAATGCGAGAAGCGATCCGCTTTTGGTGGTGATAAGGGAGGGAATGCGGTAGTTGGAGTAGCCCTCTTCTCCGGACCTGAAAATTAAACTTTCAGTGATTTCCGCTGGGCAGATGTGATTGAGGAAAAAAGTAAATGCTAAAGTGAGGAGTATTGAAATGGGCTTCATATGAGGTAAGAACATACTAAATTTGTTAGGGACTGAACTCATTAATTGCGTTACGGACTGTTTTTATCCAATTTTGCCTGTTTCGCGGCCATGATAAGATAGAATTGAGTTACTTTTCTTATGCCTTCCGTCCCCGTGAAATTTGTTGATAACATTGCGAGGCCGAATGTCTGTTGCCTGTCGATTTTCACCTCGTTTTTGCGCCTCTCCGTACTAAAAACCCAGGTGGATTTCATCCCTGAAAATGGAAGCCATATTCCCCCACTGATCGAGTCCTATTGTTTCAGTTTGCATGGGGACAATGAATCCAAGGGCGATTTTAGGCTAGAGGAGGTATTGCGAAACGGTTGGGTTGCCAAAAATGCTAAAATGTGGCAAAAGGTAATAGAAATACTCGAGTACGAGGAAATGCCGCCTGTAGAAGAGGATCAAAGTGACTGGCGAGCTTGCAGACTCTACCTTTCCACAATCGAGCAAAGAAGGGTAGGCGTCCTAGTTTTTGGTAATGTGAATAAAAGATTGATTTATCTTTGAAGGCATAAGTCATTTGGTCATCGATTGTTCCTTGACTGGTTAATTATTCGGTTGGGATCGCGCTTTCCCATCCGGCGTCAAGTTGGCGCTGATGCTGAATAAGGGTGGACGCATATTCAGGATGCCCGGCAAGATTGGTCATCTCGTTGGGGTCGGTCTGTTGATCGTAAAGTTCGTGAACAAGAGCCTTTCCAGATATCCACTCTCTCCATTGCACGTATCGAAAGCGTTCGGTACGTATGGAATAGCCCATGACGTCTCCGTGCCGTGTGTGTTTGACAGCAGTGTAATCGCGTGGATACTGATTGAAGGCGGCAGACTTCCAGGGGCGGTTTGGATCTTCTAAAAGCGGTTTTATGCTGAGGCCTTCGAGTTTAGGAGAAAGCGGAAGTCCGCATAGATCGGAAAGGGTAGGGTAAACATCTACAAGTTCAACGAGGGCGTTGGAAGTGTTGCCTTTACTCTTTTGTCCGGGCACGGATAAAATGAGGGGTACGCGAGCGGCCAGCTCGTAGTTGTTCGCTTTTGTCCATAGACCTTGTTCGCCCAGATGAAAGCCATGGTCACCCCAAAAAAAGATAATCGTTTTGTCTGTCAATTCGAGCTCATCGAGTCTGTCAAGAATACGCCCTATGAGCGTATCTATATACGATATACAGGCATAGTATCCGTGGCGAAGTTCCTGGATTTTAGCGGGAGAAATCTCGTTTAAATTTTTAGGAATGTCGGTATAGCCTTCTATCTCGTTCCACGTTCGTAGGGCGAATTCAGGAGCTTCCTTTGGATGAGAATTCGAAACGGGTTTGGGAATGTCTTTACGCTTGTACAGGTCCCAATATTTCTTTGGGGCAACGAAGGGCAGATGAGGTTTGCGAAATCCGACGCCGAGAAAGAAAGATTTCCTCGTTTCTTTGAATGTAGTGAGCGCTGCCTCAGCGGCGTCGCAGACGAGTCCGTCCACGAACGTGTTGTCGGAGACGTCCTCGGCTTCCGTAGAGGATCGTTTGAGAGTGACAACTGCTCGGTTTTCTTTCGAAGCATAGCGCCATTCATGCTTTCTCCCGGAATCGTATAGTGCTTCTTCTGACCAGGAGGGAGGATCCTTCATGGGGGCGCCGCTTCCGTGGTAGATTTTGCCAATGGAACGTGTATAGTAGCCGTTGTTCTTAAAGTGCTGGGGCAAGGTGACGAGATCAGGAAAAGTCTCGCGGAAGTGTGATTTCAAATCCCAAACCTGAATTGTGTCGGGGCGTCGGCCGGAGAGGAGAGATAAGCGCGAAGGACCGCAGACCGCGAGTTGACAGTAGGCCCTATTGAATACCGTTCCTCGAGAAGCGAGTCGGTCGATATTGGGAGTGATCGCGATCGGATCACCGTAGCAAGCGAGAGCGGGGCGGAGGTCGTCAACGGCGATAAAGAGGACGTTCGGTGCACTGTGCGCACTGACTTGAAAAATGAAAATCGCAAAATGAGAAATGAGAATTGGTTTAGACATTGTTAGAAAAGGGAGCGAACGTCCACCAGGCGTGAAGATTGCGAGGATTCGGTCTTATCGTGTCATAGTTTCGCACCTAAAACTTTAGTCTTCGAAAAAATAGTCTGGGTATGTGAGAGTGAGTTTTGATTTGTCGGGTTGGCCGTCGACCATGCAGGCGTCGACTTCGGCTTTGAGGCGGAGTACATTTTGGTGGTTGAGCATGGGGTCCTTGGTTTTTTCACGCCAGCTTTGAAGTTCTTGCTGGAGTCGAGATTGCGTCTGGGCGTGCTCGGGCTTGCCCGCCAGATTGTTGAACTCGTAGGGATCGGCTTCAAGATCGTAAAGCTCGAGTGCAGGTGGGCGTTCCATATTTAAGTAGGCACTGCGGATGGGCTCCTCGGCACCGTCGATGGTTTTTATGAGATCATCGAAAAATCGATTGTTCGTAAAATTGTATCCAGGATTCACGCGCCCTGGCATTAGGTTAAGGATCAGTTTGTAACGTCTGTCTTGTATCGTGCGTTGTGGATAGAAGTTGTGGGCGGAGTGAATGTGGAATTCTGTGAAGAGGTACTGTCTCCACTCGGGACTTTTACCTTTTAGCAAGGGAACGAGAGAACGGCCCGGGAGATTTGGGGCTGGTCGGGACCCGGTTGCTTCTAGTATGGTGGGGAAGATGTCGATGAGGGATACAAGCTCGGTAGACACGAGTCCTTCATTCGATGTATTCGGCCATTTAACGATGAAGGGGACACGGGTTCCTCCCTCATATGAGGTGCGCTTTCCGCGTAACATGTCGGCACCATGGTCTCCGATGTAGATCACAATCGTATTGTCCGCTTTGCCCGTCTCTTCCAGTATCAGTAGCAATTCGCCAATGTATGTATCGAGACGGTTCATACAGTTGTAGTAGTCAGCGGTTTGCTGTCGGAGTTGGGGATTGTCGATTCCGAAATAGGCGAGTGGTTTGACGTCTTTGCTGGTGAGGAGTTCTTCGGGGATGCCTTCGACTTGCGGCGTGAAAGGGCGGTGGGCATCAGGATGATTAACGCTCAGAAAAAAGGGCTCATCGCCCGCTTCCATGAACAACTGCGCTTCTCGGGCGTAAGCGGGAAGATCGTTTCGGGCGAAGTTTGATTTGGCAAGCGCTTGAAAGTCGAAGGGGAATGCGGATTCGGGATTGACGTGCAACTTGCCAATGATCCCCGTCCGATAGCCCGCATTCTTTAGGGTTCGCACGATGTTAGGCGTATCCTCTCGGTACATGCGGAACTTCCACGTCGCCAAGCCAATTTGTCCATTTTGGTGGGGGTAGAGACCAGTCAAGAAAGCGGCTCGGGATTGGCTGCAGCCTGCTTGGGCGACATAGGCGTTTTTAAAAAGTACGCCCTCAGAAGCGAGTTGGTCGAGAATCGGCGTTTTGACGTAGGGTTCCCCGTAGCATCCCAACTCTTGTCCATTATCCTCGGATACGATGAGAAGAATGTTTGGCGACTTTGCCACAGAATAGGTCGTAAGGCTTATGGCGGAGGCAATTAAGACCTTGGAGAAAAGGCTAATCAGGTATTCTAGTTGGGTGAGAGTCGAATCGGTGTGCAGCAGAGGACAGTCAGGTAAACCCAACCCGTGCGGTGGATAGGGCTTTACCTTAGACCCTAAAAAGGCGGTTCGGAAATGAGTCATAATAGTGACCCTATGGTGCAAAGCAAGGATTGCAAGCATTTCGGATGCCAAGAACCCAGGGTTTTCCGTATGGAAAAATCTCTAGTTTGGTGCTTAAAAAACGCCTAGGAATCTTGAAAAATATTCCTTTTGTAAAGTGGCATTGATCTTCAGGTGTACCGTAATGGGCTGATCTTCTGATCCAGCAGTCCGGTCCAGCTTAGCTAGACAGATTTGATTAACCTTCGCGGTTCGCCGGGCCCCACCTGCGTTGCCAGAGTTATCTAACCTCGAATCGGATAGAGGAGCGGTCGTCTGGTCGAAATTTTCTAGTAGCGGGTGATTGGTTACCTCTCTGCTACTGTTCTAGGTCCTTGATAAGGCGTGCTGGTGTACCAGTATCCCAACGGGGTTCCCAGTCTGACTTTTCTATCGTTGCCCTGAAGATCACCGTGTTGTGCAGGTCGAGATCGCTGGTCCAAATGAATTTCGCGCCTTCAAAATTGTAATCACGAAACGGTCGGGGAGGCCGTACAACCGCTTCTTCGTATTCAGTAGCCCCTTCCCAGCCGCTATCATCAAAATCGACAGAAAACCAATCGGTCGGAATGGCTAGGAGCTTATCCTAAATAGGTGTGACGCCTTTCTTGAGAATGATATTCCCGTACTTTGCGGTTTCACCCGTCATGATAATCGAGAATGCGGCTCGGGCTCGATTATAAAAGGCGAAGCGATCAATTCGCTCCGGAAGGCTCGTATCCGGCCAGGATTTTCGTATGGCATTTAAATAGGAGGATTCTACGGTGGGATCGAGCGTATCACCCTCGACTGCATCCATCATTATAAGCGGATTCTCCACATACTGGTCGAGTATGAAAAGGGGAGCAATGGCTTCGAGCAGGGAGGCGATCTTCAATCCATCTGCACGAATCACATTGGTGCTGTGGCTTTCACCCGGAAAATGGGCATCTGCCAGGACGATCTCATCGCCATGGCCCATGAGGTAAAGTGTATTGAGAAGTCCAGGACTGATAAGTGGTGATATTCCAATGAGCATTTTATTGAGGTTGAAGTTAGAAGGCTTAACGTGTAACCAACTGAGTGAGGTTTAAATCTGAATTCGGTGTGATTGTTATTCCTGATCTTCTTGAAATCAACCCAGTTTACTTGAGAGTTCGCTGAGTTAGTAATCTGCTAAGCCATTCTGCGATGTCGGTAGCGGTCAACGGCAACAGCGAGTATGATGATGCCTCCGATCACCATTTCCTGTACCCATTTGGGCCAACCCATTTGCTGGCCACCCATATAGAGAATGGTAATGATCAACGCTCCAACGATAGTTCCGAGAATAGAGCCTTCGCCGCCCGAGAAACTTGCACCGCCGATGATAACAGCGGCGATGACGAAGAGCTCATACATGATACCAGTTGTGGGTTGTCCGACTCCGCCAATATATGAAAACTGCATGAACCCTGCGAGAGCACAGAAAAACCCGGTGAGTCCGTAGACGAAGAGCTTTGTTCGTCCAACGGGTACCCCGCAAAGCCGAGCAGTTTCTTCGTTTGAGCCGACCGCATATACGTGGCGACCAAAGCGAGTGTACTTAAGGATAAACGAAGACAATGCGATACAGAGGATGAGAATCCAAACTCCTGCGGGAAGGAGCATCCAGCTTTTTGCTTTGTTTGTGAGCGTTGGATCCATGAGACCGTCAATCCAAGTCTCCTCGGGTGGATAGATGTCACGTTCGCCAGCGATGCCCTTCGCCAATCCGCGAATGATGCCCATTGACCCAAGTGTAACGATGAAAGGAACAATCTTGAGCCGTACGATCAACGCTCCGTTTAGCAACCCAACGAGTGTTGCTCCCAGGATTGCGAATAGGCAGGCCAAAAGAGGCGTGAGAAACGGATACTGATGAACCAGGTAGACTATTTCACCACTCGCACCATCGATCTGAATATTCAGTGTCCAGGCGACCAATACAACGGCGAGAGCGATAATAGATCCTACGGAAAGGTCGATTCCAGCCGTTATAATGACAAAAGTCATTCCGAGGGCAGCGGTTGAGTAGACGGAACTTTGTCGCACAATATTCTCGAGGTTGCGAAGGGTGTAGAACTTCCCGTCTTCAACGAATATCGCAAAAAAGAGAAAAACGATAATCAGAGCGATAAAGCGGGCACCAATATTGACCCAGGCACTTGATTTTATAAGGGATTTTAGAGATTTTGACGGCATTCGGTGAAAACTGTAGCGTGGGGCCAACGCGTAATTCGTAATTGAGCAATTTTGTGTGTTATAAATCTGGCGGGGGGAGTGGGCGATGCGAGTTTGAGAATTATGTTAGCTAATCTGCGTATTTCCATGTCTTTTTTATAGCGAACTTCAAAGCTATTGTTCTTGCCCAATAGCGGCAGCCATGAGCTGGTGTTCGTCCCAATCGGATACGGGTCTGGCTTCGCTCAGGTAGCCGCGAGACATGACGGCGATTCGATCGCAGGTGCCGAGGAGCTCTGGAAGATAGCTGCTGACGATCAATATGGCTTTGGGCTCTCTGTAGGCGTCTCCGATAGCCAATAGATCAATCAGCTTGTAGATTTGTGCTTTAGACCCAACATCTATTCCGCGTGTCGGTTCGTCGAGGAGTAGGATGTCGACGTCTGCGTGAAGTAGGCGGGCGATGGCGACTTTCTGCTGATTGCCACCTGAAAGATCTCCCACTGATTGCTGGGTGGATTGGCATTTGATTGGAATTTCCTCTATCCATCGATTGGAGGCGGCTATTTGCTGGGAAGGAAAGACCAGTCGGCCTGGACCTAATCCCGCTAGATTAGGCAATGTGATGTTGTCTGCAACACTTAGACCAAGGGCTAGTCCCTGCATTTTGCGGTTTTCGCTGACCATTCCGACTTTCTGACTCCATCTCAAGGCAGGATCGGCAACTCCTGAGTAGGACCCGATTCTAACTTCGCCGCTGGTCACAGGTTCGAGTCCGAAAAGTGTGTCGAGCAACTCCGTTCGGCCCGCTCCTACCAGACCCGCGATTCCGAGTACCTCTCCTCGGTTTAGTTGAAGCGAGGCCAATCGGGGCTTCTCGAAACCGGCAAGATTCCTAACTTCAAGAACGGTGTCTGAGCTTAAATGATCACTGCGTGGGTACAGTTCGGATACATCGCGTCCAACCATCAAAGCGATTATCTCTGCTTCGGACGCTTCTAGGGTCGCTCCGTCGCCTACACTTTCTCCGTCCCGCAAAACGGTATATCGGTCGCTTATGGATTTAACTTCTTCCAGAAAGTGGGAGATATAGATAACGGATATTCCTTTGGAGGACAATCTTCTAACGAGTTTGAATAGTCTCTCGATGTCCTTTGCTGCAAGGGAACTCGTAGGTTCATCTAAAACCAGGGCTCGGCAATCTAGAGCGACCGCCCGGGCAATCTCTACCAGTTGCTGTTGGCCAATGGAGAGTTGATTGACCGGGAGTTCAGGGTCGACTTGCTCGATTCCGACAGCGGAGAGCGCTTCGATTGATTTCGATTTCATCGCTTTCCATTGAACCAATCCGTACCGGGACGGTTCGATGCCAAGCAAGATGTTCTCCATCACCGAAAGGTGGGGAACGAGCGAGAGCTCCTGATAGATCATCGCCACGCCCGATTCTCTTGCGTGCTGGGGATTGGTCGGGTTGTATTCCATACCGTCAAGATAGAGCGATCCCCCATCGGAGGAGTGGGCTCCCGAGAGGACCTTCATCAAGGTGCTTTTTCCTGCGCCGTTTTCGCCGACAAGCGCCATAACCTCTCCGGCACCAACGGAAAGATTGACGCTTTTCAGGGCCAAAGTGGCTCCAAAGCGTTTACGAATCCCTCGCATTTCTAGGCGAGGTGGAGAGGTTTCGGAATCTGAAGGAATAAGGCTGAAGGTAGAATTAGAAAGTGGCTCAGCGATTTAGTCTGAGTCCTTCGTTATTTGAAATTCGTGGATTGAATCTAGCACAGTTGTACGTACTGAGCTAAAATAAGCTCGTGGCAAAAATTGAGTCTCCAAAAACTAGAGGTTCACTTCAGACCCATTAGTGCGCGAATAGCGGGTTCGTTCTTGAGCCGATCTGAAGTGACCACTTCGACACCTGTATCGATGAGAGCGTCTACGGACTCGCCTTTGGATACGGCGACTGCTGTTTTGACTGCAAGATATCCCATCTTCTCTGGACTTTGGACGATGAGAGCATCGATTTTTCCAGCTTGGAGTTCTTCGACCAGTTTTTTTGAACTGTCGAATCCTACGAACGTTAGATCTACTAGGATACCACTGTCTCTAAGATCATCGAGAGCAGATGAGACGCCGAGGGTTGTGGTGAGATTAGCGGCGAAAATTCCTTCAATATCAAGTTTCCCGTTTTTTATGAAGCGTTCAAGAGTGTTCGCAACGACGCTTTTGGATCCCTCAAGGGTGCCCGATTCTGAAAAAGGGTCGGCCACAATATCGTGACCGGCAATCTTTGCGGTATCAATGAAGCCATCGGAACGTTTGGTAGTGCTGGCTGTACCTTGCACATATCGGAAGACGACTAGCTGGCTCTTAGTCGCAAGATTGTCGTTCATGAAATCCGCTCCAAGCGATCCACCGAGCACGTTGTCGGTGGCGATAAAGCTGGAGTGTGCATCTCCGTCAACTCCAGAATCAAAAATTACGACTGGAATCCCGTTGTCTACGGCTGACTGGACAGGTTTTCGTTGCGCTTGATTATTGAGCGGGGCGAGGGCGATGGCGTCGACGCCCAGATTTATCATATTTTCGATGATCTTTGTTTGCTCGGCGATTTCTGTTTCGGTCACGGTTCCTTCCCACTTCAGGTCGATATCGAGCTCCGATGCGGCTTCGCGAGCACCCGCTTCGACGGTTTCCCAAAAGTCCCCCCCTGTGGCTTTGGGAATGGCGGCGATCACCGTTTTATCATTGCTGGCTGCCGTTGATCTCGAATCCTGGGAACGGGAGCAACCGGTTATGATCGCAGCAAGTGCGAAGATGGGAACAAAAGAGAGCGGAGGTAGTTTTTTCATCTGTTGGTAGACTATGCTCTAAACAACTGACTAGTTGGGGGTTCGAAATCAACCTGATAAAGACCTCGAAAACCATATATGAGCCTCGATGGAATATCTGGGAGATCTATCCGGTCAGAAATCACTTTGACGGGCTCGGCCTTCGCAAGCAGTTTGGATATTAGCGATGACTTTAAACGTTCCAAGAAGGGTTATGTCTGGGGAGGCCATATGTACTCGTTTTCTATTAAGGGCGGAGCTTTGGTTGTTTCGCAGTTACCGAATGCGGGTCGTGTAGCATTGTTTCGGACGCAACTTGATTTTCGAAATATGAAGATTGACCTCGCCTGAGACTGCTCATCCAACGGAGAAGCAATTTAGAGTAACGGTAACCGGTCGGGACATTCTAATTGTTAAATTTGTGGCGATCGGGACCAAATAGACGATTGGGTATAGAAGAACTGATTGGAAGAACTGGCTCAATCCAAATCGGAATTTAATGGTAACGCCCTGTGCGTGCTTTTGATTCCATACGTTTGGCTGATTGGAAACTCTCTTAGACCTCGATAATTGCTTTTATTAGGTCGGGTTGGGAAGCGATCTTTTCGAATTGCTTAGGGACATCTAAAATTGCCATACGATGGGTGATCCATGGTTTTGTATCAATGGATCCATCGGCAACGGCTCCGATTACTTTTTTAAATGTATCGGGTGTTGCATTACGGCTCGCCATCAAGGTGAGTTCCTTTCGGTGTAAATTAGGATCGTCGAAAGATATTTCGCCCATGAGCAATCCAACGAAGACAATCCGCCCACCGTTGGCAGCAAGATTAAAGGTCCGCTCCATTGAGAATCGATTGCCGGTCGCGTCGAGCACGACCTGCGGCAGGTCTCCGCCGCAAAGATTTTTTAGCTGGTCTTCGAAATCCGGTGCGTCTGCTTTCAAGGCATGAGGAACGCTGATGACGTCACGGCAGAAAGTTAGCCGTTGCTCACTAATGTCGGCCACAATAACTCGACTGCCAAGGGCGAGAGCGAATTGAATGGCACCTAGACCTATAGGCCCAGTCCCGAGGATGAGAATCGTCTCATCCTTGGTAAGCATTGACCGTTCGATTCCATGAGTTCCGATGCAGATCGTTTCGATGAGGGCGAGCTGCTCGAAGGAAAGCTCGTTGGCTCGGTGTAGTTTTTCAATGGGTACTGTAATGTAGGGCCTCATTCCACCGTCAATATGGACACCAAGCACCTTTAAATCCTCGCAGCAATTGGACTTGCCCATTCGGGAAGCCGAACTGCATTTATTATTAAAATACGGTTCAATGGAACACTTGTCTCCCGGCTTCAGTCCCAGCCCGTTATCGTTGATCTCAATAATCTCTGCTCCGAGCTCATGTCCAAGGATGCGTGGATAGTCGAAGAACGGCTGTCTGCCATGAAAGGCATGGATGTCGGTTCCGCAAACACCGATGCGATGAACGCGAACAAGTGCTTCGCCTAGCTCTCGAATCGGCTTTAGCTCGTCGATCACTTTGAAACGCCCCGGGGTTTCTAGCTGAATGCTCTTCATATTTTAAAAACGTCATTCGAATGGGAGAACTTGACCGGTTGCAAGCGGTAAACCCTATCTGAGATTTCAAATTACGTGAGCTGGAGTGGGAATCCTGTCGGTACATTCCCTTGGACCTAGGCCTGGCTATAAATTGTAATGAACAAAGAGATTGTTATCGGATGCGGAATTCGCCAAGCTTTGACTCTTCCCTTGTTAGGTAAGCCCTTATCGTGCAAGATTTATGACTGACCCTTATCCCTCATCAAACTCCTCGCGACTATTCTACTGGGCATTGACCTCGGCCTTAGCGGGTTTCATTTTTGGCTTCGATACAGTCGTTATTTCTGGGGCCGAACAGCGGATTCAGGAGCTCTGGGGTCTGTCTGCTGGGGTTCATGGACTCGCCATGAGCATGGCTTTGTGGGGCACCGTATTAGGAGCTTTGATCGGAGGTTGGCCGACAGATCGATTTGGTCGGAAAAAGACATTGCTTTGGATTGGCGTTCTTTATTTCGTATCCGCAATTGGATCCGCTTTTGCTCCCGAGATCAACACCTTCATTATTGCCCGTTTCATAGGGGGGGTGGGGATCGGGATTTCGACCATTGCGGGCCCTCTTTACATTTCCGAGATCGCACCGGCCAAAAAGCGAGGCAAATTAACCGGAATGTTCCAATTTAATATCGTGTTTGGAATTCTTGTTGCCTTCCTCTCCAACTATCTCCTCGGTGGAGTTGGGGAGAATGCCTGGCGCTGGATGCTTGGAGTGGAAGCTATTCCCGCAATTGCCTACACTCTTATGTGTTTTGGCATACCAGAGAGCCCTCGATGGCTCATCGGGGTGAAGCTTGATCGGCTGGGTGGTTTAGAAATCCTGAGAAAGATCCGTCCAGATGATTCTGATGAGCGACTGGCTGAAAAGGCCGACGAGATCGCTCAGTCATCGGGCACCCCGCGGGAAAAGACTGCTTTCTGGACTCTGAGGCTCAAGACACCGATTTTTCTAGCTTTTCTCATCGCTTTTTTCAATCAGCTCTCGGGTATCAATGCTGTTCTCTACTTCGCTCCGCGCATTTTTTCTATGACCGGGCTAGGAGATGAGGCGGCCTTGCTGCAATCGGTGGGTATTGGAGTTACTAATTTAGTATTCACGTTTTTAGGACTCTATTTGATCGATCGGCTAGGACGCAGGACTTTGCTTTACATTGGCTCATTTGGCTACATTGCTGCCCTGGGTATCTGTTCATGGGCGTTTTTTACCGAGAATTTTGCCATTGTTCCATTTTGCATATTTACTTTCATCGGTGCCCACGCTGTAGGACAGGGGGCGGTGATCTGGGTGTTTATTTCGGAGATATTCCCGAATTCTAATCGGGCGGCAGGCCAGACGCTCGGTTGTGCGACGCACTGGATTTTCGCCGCTCTGCTCACGCTTTTCTTTCCGAAAATGGTGGAACTCTTTCCGGCAGGATTTGTATTTCTCTTCTTCTGCTTTATGATGGTTATCCAGTTGATCTGGGTAAAAATGATGGTTCCGGAGACAAAAGGGGTTTCACTGGAGAAAATCGAAGAGCGGCTGGGAGTTTGGTGAGTTTCATAATTTCTTACGATGGCCAACGCGAGACCTAATGTCTTGTTCATTTTGCTCGATGATTTCGGTTGGACCGATGCGGGATGCTATGCGAGCAGCTTTTACGAGACCCCTCGAATCGACCAGCTTGCCAAAGAGGGGATGCGGTTCACCAATGCGTACGCGGCTTGTCCCGTTTGTTCTCCCACGAGGGCGAGCATTTTGACGGGGAAGTATCCCGTGCGGTTGGGGATGACGCAGTGGATAGGGAGCTGTTCAGAGGGCAAACTAGCTTATGTACCCTATGTGGACCATCTGTCCTGCGAAGAGACCACATTGGCCCAAGTTTTGAAAGATGGTGGCTATGCTACCTGGCACGTGGGAAAATGGCATTTAAGCAAGCACGGTAACCAGCGATTTGAAACGTATCCAGAAAAACATGGCTTTGATGTTAATATTGGCGGCTGTGATTGGGGAGCTCCGAAGAATGGCTATTTCACTCCCTATGGGCTGGAAACGCTCTCGGATGGAGTGGAAGGAGAGTATCTGACGGATCGACTGACAGAAGAGGCGATCCGATTGATAGAAGGCTCGCAAGACGAACCATGGTTTATGCACTTGTCTCATTACGCGGTGCATACGCCGATCGAGTGCTATGAGCCCCTCGTTGAAAAGTATCGGCAGAAAAGTGAAGTTCTCGGACTGGCCAAGGAAGACCCGTTTGTTGAAGGCGAGTCTTTTCCCTGTTTGCACAAGAAAGACCAGAAGGTGACGAGACGGGTGGTGCAGAGCGATCCGGTTTATGCTGCGATGGTCGAGAATGTTGACATGAACATCGGCCGTGTTCTCGATGCGATCGACTCCGCCGGACAAAGGGACAACACGATTGTAATTTTCTTTAGTGACAATGGTGGTCTTGCTACAGCTGAAGGTTCCCCCACCTGTAACGCCCCACTGCACGAGGGCAAGGGCTGGATGTATGAAGGTGGAACCCGGGAACCTCTGATCGTTCGTTGGCCTAAAGTCGTTCCTGCTGGAGCGATCACGAAGCAGATTGTCACTTCAACTGACTTTTACCCGACCTTGCTAGAATGCACCGGGCGGCCTTTATTGCCCGAGCAGCATTGCGACGGAGTGAGTCTTTTGCCCGTGCTACAAGGGGAGGCCGATTTTGATCGTGGAGCGATTTTCTGGCACTACCCACACTACAGCAACCAAGGTGGTTGTCCGGGCTGTTCGATGAGGGAAGGGGACTGGAAGTTGATAGAGTTTTTTGAGAATAACCGGGTAGAGCTATACAATTTAGAGGACGACATCAGTGAGGAGTACGATGTGGGCAGTAAGTATCCGGAAAAGAGAGACGATATGCTTTTGAAACTTTCTGAATGGAGAAAGTCTATTTGCGCAAAAATTCCAAAAGTTAATACGAATTATGGCGGCTAATTTTGAGATTCAAATTTCATAAAATTCCTGAAAAGCGGCCAAAGGCAGGTGTTTCTCTTAACCTGGGAGAGCGACCATAAAGATCTAATTTCCTTTTAAGGAAAGGTCTTGTAATAGCGTATCCTAGAGAACGGGAATCAAAAAAGGTGCTTGGTTGGCTTTTTCGGCTAGTCTTTCGCCGTACAATTTGTGATCGGATACAAAATAGTGCAAATCATCCTTTATTTGATCTCCCTGCTTCTTTAGGCCATTGTCTAGTTCGTCTTTGTCTACCCAGGCGGTATTCGGTTTAGAATCAGCAAATGCGACTTGAAGATTTCTTATTCGTGTCCAATGCGGCTAAGTTTTATTTTCCATCTCGAAATCGCGTAGGCGACCCATGACAATATTGACATCTTTGCGTCGGAGGTCCCCCTCGAGTTGTATAATGATCCCCACGAAGCTGTCGATATACCGATCCGTGAGGCCCTTTCGTGCATCTCTCTCACCTTGGAACCAAAGGAATGCGACGGTTTGAACATGCTTCCCTTCGAAGGCGGGTTTGACTTTCGATAAGAGCTGGTTGTACAGGGGGCCAATTTGTTTGGGATAATCACTTTCCCTGAGTGACCAGTCCTTGTGTCAACGCCGCATCGGCTGCCCGCCAAGAGCGTACTTGACGACAATCACGTTTCCCGCACCGAACTTTCGCGATACTGCTGGATAAATGAAATACCTGAATCAAGAACTGCCATGCTGGACTAGCCTGACGGTATAAATAGATGGGATCCTTTTCGTGTGAAACTTGAGCCTACCATGGCAAACATAGCAAAGATTGCGAGAGGTCCTTTCACGAATGCGAGGTGTCCTAACGATGGAGCTACAATTCCAAGAGAAGATGAAGAGGATTTTCCAGGATCTCTTTCATTTTGATCAGAAAGGTCACCGCCTCTTTTCCATCGATGATCCTGTGGTCATAGGACAGTGCTAAATACATCATTGGGCGAATGACCACTTGTCCGTCAACCGCAACGGGTCGATCCTGAATGGTGTGCATGCCAAGGATAGCACTCTGGGGGAAGTTTAGAATCGGTGTTGAGAGAAGGGAACCAAAAACACCCCCGTTGGTAATGGTGAAGACGCCTCCTTGGATATCCTCGAAGGCGATTTTTCCGGCACGGGCCTTTTCCGCATAGTTGCGGATCTCTTTTTCGATGTTGGCCAAGGATAGTGATTCGCAGTCACGCACGACTGGCACAATGAGTCCCTTTTCTGTGGATACGGCAATTCCGATGTCGTAGTAGTGATTCTCGACGATCTCATCACCGTCTATCATGGCATTTATGGCCGGAGTTTGCTGGAGTGCTCGAACGGCTGCTTTGACAAAAAAAGACATGATCCCTAGCTTTACTCCGTGGACTTCAGTAAAAGACTCTTGGTGTTTCGCTCTGAGGGTCTTGATGGCGGAGAGATCAACTTCGTTGAAAGTCGTCAACATAGCCGTTTCCTGCTGGGCGTTGACCAGTCGCTCGGCGATCTTCTTTCGTAAGGGAGAGAGGCGTGTGCGGGTAGTTCGACCAGAGTTATCCGAGGCAGGCTGGGACTTTGCGGGAGCTGCTGGTTTGGGTTTAGCGACTGTCTCCGGCTGCGAGCGGGGTTTTTCGTAAACCTGAACTGGCGTTTTCGCATCGGGAGTTTGCTCTATATCGTCCACACCGAGTGCTGGTTCGGGATCCGCGGGGGTACCCTCCTTTTCCGGAGCCGGGGTGGCTTCGTCGATCTTCGCTACGGTCTGACCGATGTCTACTTCATCCCCTTCTTCTGCAATGAGTGAAATGACACCTGAAACTTCGGCGAGTCCTTCAGACGTGATCTTGTCCGTTTCCAGCTCGTAAATGACTTGGTCCTTTTTAACGTAGTCACCCTCCTTAACATGCCAGGCGGCAATGATACCGCTGGTGATAGATTCGCCGAGAGTAGGTACTTTTATTTCGGTTGACATTTGTTTCTTGAAATCGGTCTTGGTAGAAAGTTGGTCGGGTAAAATCTTTTGTTGGTGTCGCGAGACTAGGCCTTTGAGGAAAAGGCAACGTGTAGAAGCGTCTCCAGTTCGCTCTTGTGTAGTGACATCGTACCTACTGCAGGGCTGGCACTGGAATCCCTTCCGGCGTATCGTGGTTTTCTACCCAACAGGTCCTCTAGAAGCGGGGCGATGTAAGACCAGGCTCCCATGTTCTGGGACTCCTCCTGACACCAGGTGATGGAATGGACTTTGGTGTACTGTGAAACGATTTCTTTTAACCTGTCTTTATGCAGCGGGTACAGCTGTTCTATTCTGATGATGGCGGTGTTGGCGACTTTGTTGTTCAGTCGGTATCCGGCTAAGTCGTAGTAAACTTTTCCGGAACAAAGAATAAGTTTTTCGATGGCATCGGCGTTATCGATTTCGTCATCAAGTATTTCATTGAATGCCCCCTGTTCTAATTCCTCCCAACTGGATTGGGCTTCCTTGTGTCGAAGGAGCGACTTGGGAGCCATAATGATAAGCGGCTTTCTGAATTTTCGCATCATCTGACGCCGGAGTATGTGAAAGTACTGGGCAGGTTGTGTTAGATTGGCGATTTGGATGTTTTCCTCTGCACAGGATTGCAGAAAGCGTTCGAGACGAGCAGAGGAGTGCTCAGGACCCTGCCCTTCGTACCCGTGAGGGAGCAGCATAACAATCCCGCTTAAGCGGCCCCACTTTGATTCGCTTGAAGTGATGAACTGATCGATGATGACCTGGGCGCCGTTTACGAAGTCGCCAAATTGGGCTTCCCAAATACAGAGCATCTTCGGGTAGTCGATCGAGTATCCAAAATCGAACCCCAGAACACCCGCTTCAGAAAGAAGAGAGTTGTAGACGCAGAATTGGGCCTGACCTTCCGATAAATTTAGGAGGGGTACATGTCGGGCGCCGGTTTTCTCGTCGTGTAGGACGGCGTGTCGCTGACTGAAGGTGCCCCGTTCGCTGTCTTGGCCGGACAGCCGTACGGGAGTTCCTTCAAAGAGGAGGGTGCCGAATGCGAGGGCTTCTGCGAAGGACCAGTCGAAGCCAGCTCGTTTGTCGTACGCTTTGCGGCGGTTGGAGAGAAAGCGCTGAATCTTTTTATTGAAGGTTGCCGATTTAGGAATCCTTGTCAGCCCGGATACAACTATATCCAAAGTTTCTTTACTAACTTTCGTATCAGTGGGGTTAAATGAAAACCGTTCCTGAAAAACCGCTGTAGAGCCGGCGAATGGATTTCCACCATGATACCTTTGCTCATTGGCTTTTTTGACTCTTTCCAGCGATTGCTCGAGAGATGCTTCATACTCACGGCGGATTGAATCAATTTTTACCTGAGTGAAAGTGCCCTCATTAATCAGGCTCTTGGAAAGGATATCACTGATTCGAGGATGTTTTGCGATGCGGTCGTATAGCTCGGGACTGGTGAAAGTGGGCTCGTCCGCTTCATTGTGACCATGCTTTCGGTAGCAATAAAGGTCGATAACAACGTCTCTCTGGAATTCCTGACGATATTCTATGGCGAGGAGAGTTGCAAATACGACGGCTTGAGGATCATCCCCATTGACGTGGAAAATGGGTGCTTCGATCATCTTTGCAATGTCGGTGCAGTAGTTGGTCGAACGCGCTTCCTTGGGAGTGGTAGTGAAGCCGATCTGATTGTTTACGACTATGTGTAAAGTGCCGCCGGTCCGGTACCCGGGAAGTTGGGAAAAATTTAGAACTTCCGCGACCATTCCCTGTCCAGCAAAGGCGGCATCGCCATGTATGAGAATAGGTAGGACCTTTTTTCGTTGGGTGTCATTGAGCTTCCTTTGACGAGCCCGCGCTTTGCCTTGGACAATGGGGTTGACGGCTTCTAAGTGAGATGGATTGGAGGCAAGGCGCATCTCGACTGTGTGCCCCTCCTTGGTTTCAATTACATTCTCATATCCTAAGTGATACTTCACATCGCCGTCCCCGGCAACCGTGTTGGGGACGTAGGTATCTCCAAACTCCTCAAAAATGAAGTCGTAAGACTTTTTCAGCGTATTGGCCAGGACGTTCAGACGACCACGGTGAGCCATTCCCATAACGACTTCCTTAATTCCAAGGCGCCCACATTCTTCGAGAGCATTGTCGAGGCAGGGTATCAGCGTTTCACCACCTTCAAGGGAAAATCGCTTTTGCCCTGGGTAGCGAGTATGCAAAAAACGTTCAAATTCTTCCGCCGCGAAAATCTTTCTCAATATGCGGTTCTTTACTTTGTCGGAGAAGTTAATCTTTCCTTGAAGGGGCTCGATCTTCTGTTGGATCCATCGCCTAGCTTCACGATTCTGGATATGAATATACTCGTAACCAATCGTGGAACAGTAGGTTTTACGAAGGGCTTCGATTAAGTAACGAAGCTTGATTTTCTGACTTTCGAGAAAGTGTCCGGAGTCAAACTCCAAGTCGAGATCACTCTCGGACAATCCGAACTCCGAAAGTTCCAGATTGGGGTTGTTCGTGGGTGGTCCGGAAAGCGGATCCAGGTTTGCCTGTGAGTGCCCCAGGCTTCGGTAGCCATAGATGAGGCTCGAAACATGCATCTGCTTGGAGGCTTTTTCGGATTCTTGACCTTGAGTCTTTGAGTTGCGCGGGAGCGTTTTGGCTAACTCGAACCCCTCAAAAAATGCACCCCACTGAGGCTCGACGGAGCGTGGGTCGCTTTTCCATTTTTCATAGTAGGTTTCTATGAGTTCGGCGTTGGAGCGCGATGCGATCGTTACCATTTGAATTTCTTCGCGGAAAAGCGGTTTGTAATTTTCACAGGTTCAGTAGAGTTATGAAACATTATTTGCAAAGTGCTCCTTGTCCAGCAAGACTAACTGTATTTGATAGGCCAGTTATTTTCCGATTCATTCGGCTTAGAACCTCGATGATACAAAAAGTACAGCCAGGGAAGTTTGCATTGGTATTACTAATGAATTTTAGGGGGATATGATTAGGGAGAGGCTAAAGGAAACGCTGTCATCATTGCAGCAGGGGATAAAAAACTCCGATGCGGTTGCCATAAACGGCAGCTTGCAGACTCTGGACGAATTGGTGTGCTTGCATCGCAGCGTGCTGGATCCGCAGCTTGTGCACTATCTTTCTCGGAGGAGTTACGAAAAGGCTCAAATGTATCTGGAAGCGACGGATGGAATCCCGAAAGGTATTTGCGGAAAGCCGAATATAGTAAAACTCGATGGGTAAGAAGAGTAAGAAGATCGCGGTAGAAGGTTCGAGGAACGAACTGAATGTGAGTCCCTTTGGTGCTTTGGGTTCGATTGGGCTCACGGAAAACTCCTTGCTTCCGAACGTACTTGAAGTCGAAAAGACGCAAGAGCTGAGCGAGCAAAAGAAGAAGAGGCGAGGTCGAGTAGACGTGTTGAGGCAACGTTCGGCGGGTAGTGGCGGTTGGTCAACGATCGCCAAGAATTTCGCGGGAATTTCAGTTGAGGAAAAGAACTCCCTCAAGAAGACCATACAAAAACGCTGTGGTGCGGGGGGCACACTGAAGAACGGCAACATTGAGATCCAAGGAGATAAACGAGAGGAGATGCGAGACATCTTGGAGTCCGCCGGTTTTCGGGTCGTGTTCGCAGGGGGTTGAGAAACGGCGTAGAGCCCCAAGCGTTACAATCCCGAAGAGGACTCTGCTTTCCTATATTGGCATACATTTCCAGATGGAGCTAAAGCACCAGAATTAATTCAGTTTGCGGTATCATGAGTAAGTCGGAAAAAGAAAAAAGCCCTGAGCTGTACCAGAACCCCTCGCGAAGGGAGCATCTCCTGCCTCTAATTTTAGAGGCTTTTGATTTAGCTGAGAACAAGGAGAAGCTCCGCCATCTGGATCTCAATGACCCTGAGACGAGGATACGGTTTGCAAAGATATTGCAGGGGCTGTCTACCACCGCATCTCAGATAGATGAGGTGTTCAGGATTCTATTTCACAAAGACCCAAATTATGTAAAGGCCTTGGCAAAGGACCCTACTTTTGGGTGCATTCCTGTAACCACCCAATCATCCGCTAAACTAAATCGGGAAGGCTGCAAAATAGTCGAGGTAATTTGGGATGAATCGCAGGGTCATGAAGATTCGGAAACGTTAAGCGATTGCTGTAAAAGTATCCTCTCTTCCTTCGCTTCCCTACGAACAAACAAGGATAAGCCCAAAGGTACTTGGGAACCTTTGAAGAGCGAGATAGTGAAGATAGAAGACATCAAAAAAAGAGATGAGCTAATTGATCGGGTTATTAATTTACCAGAGGATAGTGATGAGGGCTGGGCAGTGGCTATGAGGGACTGGGTTCTTTTGTTTGAGGAGGTTCCTGAAGAGCAGAGAGAAGACTACAGAACGGGGATTGGAAGAATATATAGCGATATTATTAGCGTTGTAGAACTGAGTAAGTCTTACGCGCAAGCCAGAGGTAAAGTTGCTAAAATCTTCAAACAAAGAAGAGCTGCTCTAAGCAGGAGTTTTGACAAGGAGAATCTAATAAAAAAGAAGCCTACCAGTATAAGGGCAGAGAGAGATTATTGGGACAAAGAAGCTCCTCATTTTATAAGAGGGATAATACTAAAGTACATGCACAACTACCTCAATAAAAAGTAGGCGAGCAAACTTCTTGAAATCGGCTTTTTTCAAAAAGCAACAGATCGCAAAATAGGCCTAAAATCCAGCTATACCAAGGATATTTTAGGTTAAGGTGATAGTTTGGAAATAGCGAGAATCAACTCGTTTGAAAACCACATTAGTTACTAGTAGGATTAGCTTACCAAGAGTGTTAGCACTTAGAGTACTTTCTTTTCTTTCTTTACTAATTAATCGATTTGCACTGACGCCATCGGTACATTTTTAGTTGGGAGCAATCGTCGTTGATCCTTCTTTGTTAGTACGTTTGTCCAGTTTCTGTGTCCAAAAGCAGATTAAAGGACATAGGATTCTCGCCCAGAATAACTTCAAGTCTGCTAACTTCAGATTTGGGAGCCACAAGAGATAAAACTGCGGCAATGAAAACTCCTCCAAGCAAAGCTCCGAAGAAGACACTTTTTAGATCAATGTTTAAGCAGAAGGGCTATCATCTAAAGCATCCTCATAGAAGATAAATTTTCTGGCTAGGGGATGGGTTTCCGTAGGGTTGATCAG
>DIHO01000007.1:83422-299265 GCA_002420185.1 Opitutales bacterium UBA5694 | reverse complement strand
TAATGTTTTTAGTGGCAGCTATACAGAAATAGGTATTTATTTCCCCGATTAAATATAACCCTATAAATATTATAAATATCTTTCTTACAACAATTTAAACAATTTATAAGGAGAATAATCTATAATGTTGTGGATACAGTGTCGACGGCGATTGGTGCGGTTAGGGATTGTGGAGTTCCAGATTTGCAAATCGTTGTTGTAGACGACGCATCAACCGTTGGCACGGCCGACTTGCTCAAGGGACCACTTGGTGCGGAAGTTGATATAGTCGTTCACGATTTATTAAATATGGGAAGGGAGGTCCTGAAAGCGGGTATTAAGATGGCGAAAGGGTTTCATATTATATTTAAAGATACCTATCTGGAGTACAGTCCCAATGAGTACAGTGTACTAATCGACAGTTTAAGGAAGTCGGGTGCGGATGCGGCTTATCGACCAAGAGTTTTAGGCAGAGGCTTGTTTGAAGTGGGTCCATTTTGGCAACTAATGGTGAACGGATTTCTGACGCTCGTATCGAATTTTTTTACAGGATATCGAATTACAGATATGCAAACCTCCTCTAAGCTTTTTCCGAGCGAATTTCTGAAATCGGTTGAATTCGAGGAAAACTAATTTGGAATAGAGCCAGAACTGAAAGTAAAGGCGGCCATGGCGAATATAACCGTCGTAGATGGGCCGATTTCCTGCGAGCAACGAAATTTAACCGATGGAAAGAAAATTCGTCCCAAAAACGGTTTCAAAGCACTGTATATTATAATTAAATACGGATTTAAGAGTTGCTAGGATTAAGTATATCTGGAACCTCTTTTGAGGTTATTATGGAGTTGATCGTGAATTGCGTTTATTTGAGATGAGAATGTTAACGGAGTTGGCTTATAGAATACTGAGCAGCCTGCCACCTTGGCTCAAAGACCATAGCCCGATTATTGATCTTAGAAATAAACTAAGGCATTGGGAAATCCTGAGGCGAACCCGCGATTTAATTCCTAATCCTGTGTACAAAGATATTATTAGGAATGAAGAATTCAAAATTGTATTCATTTCTCCGATATATAATTCCTTCCCGCTCTTAGCGTTGTCGCTTATGGAGCAAACCTATAAAAACTGGGAATTGTTGTTCGTTCATGATGGCCCTGCGGATGATCTTGACGAAATAGGAAAGGCGATAATTGCTAGTGACGACCGGATAAGTTTTATTGAAACAGCAGAAAGGGCAAATGATTGGGGTCATACCCCAAGGCAGATAGCGTTTGAGGAAATTCGGGAAAGGGGTATCGGGGACTTTATAGTGGTTACGAATTCGGATAACTATCATGTCCCTGGTTATATTGAGAAAATGCTGGAGCATTTTGACGATGACGCCCATGCAGTTTATTGTGACATGATTCACGAGTACTATAGCTGGAGAAACTTAGAAACTCGACTTGAGTATTCCTTTATCGATTGCGGATGTGTGATGGTGCGGAGTGAAACAGCACTCAAGGCTGGTTGGAATGACAATACCTACGAGGGGGACTGGAAATACATTGCCGACCTAATAGAGGTTTGTGGGACACAAGCGATACGGAAGGTTAGAGCCACATTATTTATCCACTCCTAGCTCGGCTAAAAATGTCTTCTTGGCCCAGGGTTATATTCCAAATTGCTTGTAAGCAGTTTCAAAATTATCTGGGGCTGATTGGGTCTTGACCCACTCGATAAGTTCTTGGATTGAAGAATCAAAATTGGCATTCGGAGCATAGCCTAGGATCTTTCTCGCTCTCGATATATCGGCATAGCAATGCCGTATGTCTCCCGGCCGTGCGGTCCCAGTTACTTTGGCTGAGAAATCTTTTTCGAATGAATCGATCACTTTTTTCGCGACTTCCAAAATGGATATCGGCTGACCCGAACCGATATTGAAAACCTGGTAGTCGCCTGCGTCTTTTTGAGTTGCGAGCAGATTGGCTCGAACGATGTCGCTTATGTGTACGAAATCTCGCAGCTGTGCCCCGTCCTCAAATACAACCGGTACATTACCATTGAGGATTCGACTGCTGAATATCGCGGCGACACCCGTATACGGATTTGAAAGGGATTGGCGTGTCCCGTAAATATTGAAATAGCGAAGAGCGACAACGGGAATACTATATTCCCTGCCTATCGAGAGTGCCATTTCTTCCTGATCACGTTTTGTAATAGCGTAGATTGATGTTGGACGAAGAGGTTTGTCTTCATGGGTCGGTTCATGGAAACAAGGTTTTCTGTCCCATTCTAATTCCCAAGCCCCACGTTCGAGTTGCTCTCTTTCTCGAAGGTTAGGGAATACTTCGTTATCGTTTTGTTTATATAACCCTTCACCATAGATAGACATGGAAGAGGGTATAATCAACTTTTTTATCGGATAACGGTTTCGGTCGACGAGTAATTCGAGTAGTTTTGCTGTTCCCAAGGTATTTACTTCTGCATACCTGGTTGGGTTCCACATCGACTGCATCACACTGACCGCTGCCGCTTGATGCGATACTACAGAAACTTTTTCAAGGCACTTTGATAGTAGGTTCGTATCCCTTATGTCCCCGTAAACAAACTCAGCCTCTTTGTTTACGTAAGAAGGGGGTGCTTTGATGTTCCCATGTACTATTGGATCAAGATTGTCCAAAATTCGTACCTGGTAGCCTTTCCTCAAATATTCGTCCGCCAGATGGGATCCTACAAATCCGCACCCACCGGTGATTAGTACCCTTTCACTCATTTATATTATTGAGGATGTCTATTCTATGTACTCGTTGATTTACATCTACCATAGTGCGAATGATTTGAGACGTTTTTCGTAAATTTTCCCGATTATTTTGGGCGAGAATTGATTTCTTATGGTGATAGCCGCTTTTTCGCCAAGGTCTTTTGCGAACTTGCGGTCCTTAAACAGTTTCCTCATCAATTCAGCTGCGTGTTGGGAGCTAGGATCCGCCCAGATCTGTCCTTGGGTGTAGGGACCGAAGTTTTTCTCTAATTCTACAAGATTGAAGTCCACAGGACAGCCATTGGATTGGTTTAGAAACTCAGTTGTGGCGGACCAATTAGTTGATATGACAGGTTTCCCCAGATACATAGATTCGGCCACAGTAAGCCCGAACCCTTCCGCCCTGTGTAGTGATACATAGGCATCCACTGAATACATTAGCTTGTAGACATCCTCTCGGGAGAGCCTCCTGTCAATGAGGTATACATTTTCGATTCCTTTCAGATGGGATTGGAGTTCCATATAAGCCTCCTTGTTCCTCTCGATTGAATGTGTCTTTATGACCAGACCGACATCCTGTCCCTCTTTACCAGCAAACGCCTTTTTGAATGCTCTAATAGTAGCCTTCGGGTTTTTTCTAGGCTGATAGCTATTTAGATCATAGGCGAAAAGAAATAGGTATTTGTCGGACGGAAGGGAAAATTTCTCTCGGTCTGGCTTTTGAGGAGTCTCGAAGTCTATGCAATGCGGGATCGTTAATACCGGTAGAGGCGATTTCATCGTTACTGAGTCTCGGACGAAATTCGAAGGGGTCCAAATTTCATCGTAGTATTTGAAATATTTTATCCAACTATCAGGAAAATCAGGTAGCTCCCAGGCCCAGTATGCGATATTGCGTTTTTCATTCCGAAAACTTTCACCATGATGGTGATCAATGTCAGCACTTTGCGGGGCGTCGATGTGGAATACATTGATAGGATAGGGATTATGTTCGATTAAACGGTTGCTAAGGGAGTGGTCTTCTTTACTCGCTAGACAATTGACTTTAAGAGGAACCAAAGCGGTGCCAATCGACGTTGTATCCATGGCTTTAGCAGCAAGCCTGGCTGATTCCCCAACACCCAATTCAGCGTCAAACCATCCGATTAAGTTAATTCCGATGTTTGACGCTCGCCGGAGAAAATCAAAATTTGCGGGAGAACCCGACTGAGAATCAAAGTCTAGAAGCATCTCATGATTGATCAGCACATTCTTGATCAAGAGTCTTTGATTGAGTTTTTGGGCTCGAAATCGTCCCCAATAGTGTCGCAATGCCTTTGGGATCAAAAACCAGTCTTTCAGTTTTCTACCAAGAAAGGCATAGGCGTTGGATTTCGATACTCCCAAGAGTGTGATATCAATTTGAGAATTGCTCTCAGGCAGGGCGGGGACATCCTCTAGGTTGATCGCGAATCGACCAGATTCTAATGGAAAGAAGTCTTTTGATTCGGTAGAGTTGGTCGTTATCCGAAGGCCGAGTTTGCCGTGCGTCTCATTGTTATTTGTTGGGGGCCGAATTGTACCGATAATTTGGATGCTAGAAAGAAAAAATCCTGCCCCTAGCTTTAGTTTGGCGTACTCTTTAATCCATTTTCCTTTTTCTCGGTCTAGATTTGTTTCAAACCCGGAATGTGAAAATTGAGTTCCTATCCATTTACCTTGATCGATATGGTAGCTTTTTTTGATCATTTCGTCTGTCTTATTATCTAGAATAGACATCCAATGCCTCTCGTTTCGTTTGAGCTTTGCTTCTACGATTAATTTACCACTAGGGGGTAGCTTCTTGTTAAGAAAAAAATGAGATACGGCTTCCCCGACTTTTTTCAAAGAGACAGATTCGCTTCCATCGATGAGACCCTGCAAATAGGCTGCAGGCCACCCTCTGGCCATTGCAGTAAATATTTGAGAACGCCATTTGGTTTGAAAAAGACGCATGTTGCTCTCATTGTGCAAGGTATTTATATTCCGCGTTGAGCTGACGTAGTGATTAATTGTACTTTCGTTCGCGACGATGGTTTTTAGACCGATCTCCTTAGCTTTAAAACATAGGTCGATATCCTCACAACCGTTCTCGTATCGCTCATCGAGCCCATCTAGTTCGTGATACAGATCTTTTCGAATTGCTAAGCAAGCTCCGGTCACTGCGAGGAACTCTGTAAAGCTGCCTTTGAGGTTGGGGGTCTTTTTGTGCCGAAGAGTGCCTTTCCCGTCGAAAAGAAATCCAGAATGGTCGATCTCTCCAATCATGGCGTCTAACTGAACATTCCCGACGATTCCGACTTTTCTTTTTCGAAGCCCCGAAAGCATGGGTTCTATCCATTTTCTGGAAAAGACCAAATCATTGTTTAGAAGGAAGAGATAGTCTCCCTTTGCATTTCGTGCACCTATATTGTTGGACTTTGCGTATCCAAGATTTTCGTTGTTTCGAAAAACATGAATGGTATCACTGATCAGTGTACGTAGTCGGGCGGCCGTTTCGTCGTTGCTGTAATCATCTACAATGATAATTTCATAGTCAATTTTTTTTACCGTTTCCTGAAGGGAACTAATGCATTGAAGCGTTAGTTCTATTTGGTTAAAAACGGGAATAATGAATGAAACCATCATCGGGTCGAATAATCTCGAGGCACCTGGGCAAATGTAAAGTCTTCTCGATCCAATGTTAGGTTTGAATTGTAGAAGGGGTCTCGCTTGATTTTATCGCCCCACCGAAGGTACATATACTTGGTCGCTTTCTCAAACTCTCCGGAATCGTCTGATCCTCGTGATGCCGACTCATTATGGTATAGAAGTGAATACGGTGTGAATAAGGAACGGTATCCATTTTCCCAGCATCTAAGGCAGAAATCGACGTCGCTGTAGGCGTTAGGAGTATCATCCTCGTTGAATCCTCCTACATCATCCCAAACAGATTTACGAAATGCCATACAGGCTCCTGTAACGGCACTATAGTTTCCAATTAGAAAGGCGCGGTGGATGTAACCGTCATCGGTTTTGTGGATGAATTTGAACGCCTCGCTACCGACCCCTCCTACACCAAGTAGGATGCCTGCGTGTTGAACGTGCTCGTGGGGATATAGCAATTTTGCACCGACTGGCCCAATCTCGGTGCGTACAGCCTGCATAACTAACTCCTCAAGCCAATCTGGATTGATGACATTTGTATCATTGTTGAGGAGGCAGATGACATCCTCTTTCCTAAAATGGATTGCGGCGTTGTTAATACGCGAATAGTTGAATTTACCGGGAACTTTGAGAACTTCAATCCCAGTCGATTCTAGCGTATCCAAATAGCTGTGTGTCGCCTCTTCGACAGAGCCATTGTCTGCGACTACTAATTGATAGTTCCGGTAATTGGTTTTTGTAAGTATATTTTCAATGCATTCCTGCAAGAGTTCGACTCGATCTCGCGTAGGAATGACAATGGCCACGGCTGGGCTTGTATGTTTATAGCACGGTCGCCAATAGTAGCGATCTACAGGTTCGAGTGTAGCTGAGATATCCTTTCTCTTGAAATGGTCTTCAATCGCTCTTTTCGCTGCATTGTGAGCATACGCCTTTTCATTGATGTCTCTAGCTGTAGATCCTGAAACCGATCTCCAATGGTACAATACCTCTGGAATGTGCTCGATCTGTTCTGGTTCTATTGTTTCGGATATTCTTAAGGCCAAGTCCCAGTCTTGGGCTCCTTCAAAACCTGTTCGAAACCCACCGACCTTTTTGACTTGAGAAAGGCGATAAACGCCGAGGTGGCTGATGAAGTTTTGACCAAGGAGCAAATCAGGATTCCAGTCGGACTTAAAGTGAGGCTGAGTCCTGACTCCATTTTCATCGATCTTGTCTTCGTCAGTGTAGATCAGAGCCGCATCGGGTTTCTCGTTAAGGCAGTCTACGACACGCGCGAGTGCATGCGGAGGAAGTTCATCATCGTGGTCCAGTAGTGCGATGTATTCACCGGATGCAATTTCCAATGCTGAATTGGAAGCGTGGCTAATATGGCCGTTTTCGCTGCGGAAGACGACTCTGACATTCGGATTATCTTGTTGGTACTGTTCTAACAGGAGCTTAACCCCTGCGTTTGTTGAAGCGTCGTCTGCAATGCACAGTTCCCAATTCGAATAAAGCTGGTTCTTGACAGACTCAATGGCGGCTCGGAGCCATTGAATTTCCGGGTTGTATACAGGAAGTATGACGGAGATGAGTGGAGTAAAGGGTATCTGAGGGAGTCTGATTTTGAAGTTACGGTGATATTCCTCAATCAGAGGCTCCATCCCAGTGCAAAAAGCAGTATAGTCTCGGAAGGCGGACGGCTTCGCAGCTCTGTACTCTTCATCGCTACAATCAGAATCCGTCGAAAGCGAACTGCCGTTCAGGACCGGCGATGCGTCATTCGTTGAGAACAACCTTCGTATAAGTGACTTGAGAAACATGATTTGAGAGCGAAAAGTAGACGGTTCAAAAAATTGGATTCGCGATCCTCTGAGTATATTTCAGTCGTTTGAAACGGTTTCTTCTGCAAGTGCCTAATTAGATTCATTTGGAAAGATCGTACTTTCGCTTGAGAGTTCGAACCCGTCGCGTATTGAGATACGAAGGCTTTTAGATAGCGATGGTTAATATTGGGTTTAGTTGGAATTCGGCATTTTTATGAGTTTGAGCAAGGTTCAGATTTTTTTGGATTCTCAAATAAGGGAAATCGAAAATGTGCGGGAACTATCATCTCGCCCATTAGGGGCTTCATGTTTAATTTTTTTTTACAAATTATGAACCCTCTAAGGTCTGCACCAAATTACTGCGATTGCCTCTGGTATATCTTTGGACCTTGATGCCAGATTTTTTGGTTTTTGGATCTGAAAGAGTGGAGGTCTATTGGGGGTCTTTTGGTGAACAAAGAGGATGGATAGAGGGGCTTTTCTAAAAACTGCCAACAGTGGAATATTCATTGGTTTCGATGAAGAGTCCGAGCTCGGAGCATTTTCTTCTCAGGTTGATTTGAATTCTGAGGGCGACTTTGTCTTTGGTGATCTCGCTAAATTCAAAGGTTCTGATTTCCTCGTGCCAACTTCGGGAGTAGGTCGAGCTCTATCAGCCTTCTGAGAACGATTAGTGGCGAATGTTGTTTCCCTCTATGACTCTCATACTCTCCAAAAACCCAGATGAGCCCGAGTTCAGCCTTTCATTGTCAGGTAGATTGGATGATATGCTCCCTGGTGACACCTATCTTGCAAATCTTTCAAACATCTATTTCCAATTGGGGCGGAGGTGTTTTAGGCACGTTTTTGCTCACTCCAATGACATCTTTGTGTTAAGAGTGTCCACTTATTATTCTGGGGATTCTTAAAACTTAGTTCATCAATTTGGGTTCGATCTAGCCGGAAAAGGAGTTATCCAGACTTTTTTTAGAAGCGTGGGGCTAAGTTTAGCGTATTTCGATGTTTCGGAGTGTACGGAAAATCCGAATCTTTCCGTTTATCAGCATGCGCTGAAACTATGGAGGAATGACGACTGGGCTATCGCTGAAAACTTTGAAAAGTCTTCAGTAATGGGAAATCGTCTGGGAGTGTTTCCCTTATCGGAAAACATTAAGGATTCGGCTCTATCCCTATCCTAAGATCCGGGTTCCTATCGTGTCGAGCCACGGAGGGGCACTGATGTTGCTGGGTTCGAGATAATCGAGCTCTACTGGCAAACCGTGTAAAACTAGTAGTGAGGAGGCCTTTCGGTCGCTGGATCCGAGTTTTGCTGGGAAGTCTGTTGTACTGAATTTTTCAGACTTTCGACATCCTCTAAGATCTTATCTAAGATTTTCCTTAGATGGAGCATCTCCCGATCCTGTTCTTCAATGTGCCTTTCCAGAAAGGCGATTTTTGATTCTAGCTCTTCTTTAGGCAATTCGCTCATTTCCAATGGTTTCAGAAGCATATTGATCCGAGTTTATCCTCTACGAGGCATTTAGGCAGCTTCAACTTGAACTGATAAGGTAAAGTGACAAGTTTGTTTAATCGCGAATTAGCGGTATTAGCAGAACCTTACACGGACCCACTAGAGTACTAATTTTCCGAAAAGGAGAAATCTAATTCTTCTAATCTCGAAAGTGAGGCTGCTTCCGATGTTGGAAGCAGTGCAATTGGTAGTGGGTCATTTCAAGGCGAAGTGGATGAAATGCTGAACTTTAAAGAGATTGACGATTTTGACGCAGAGGAAATTGGGTTTTTGCCAGGATCTTGGGAAGAGAAGATAAATCCTGGGCTTCAGACTTACTATAACGCTTTGGAGGTTTTGATTTCCTCAAAACAGCCGAAATAACCTTAGTTTTTAAACAAGTGCCAGCGTAAGAATGGCAAGGAGACCCCGCGTGGTCGAGATCCGGTCCCAAAACCCTACCGGAACCTTCTCGATACTGTTTTAGTGTAAATTGAGGTGCTAGGCTTTATACGGTCTCGCTTATTATGCTAATCGAATTAGGGGCCAGGCGATTTTCGTCCATGTCCAGTTGACAAAGGAGTGCGTTTGCCTCCCGCGGAATAAGCGGTGGATCTGTTGTAGGTCCGGAACTAGTATCAGGTTTGTGAACGGTTTCTCTGGAGGGTTTGAGCCCGAATTTCGATCACCGCAGACTGTATCTTCTTAAACACTTTTTTCTTCATGCGGTCAGTAAAAAGGATGCCATTAAGGTGATCCACTTCGTGCTGCACGCAGCGGCCCAGAAGGCCATTGCATCTCAGTGTGTGAGAGCCCCCATGAATATCCTGATAGTCGCACTGGATCCAGTCGGGTCTTTCCACTTCTCCTCGGATATCTGGGAATGACAGACATCCTTCTTCGTACACGGTTTTAGAAGAATCGATCACATTGATTGTGGGATTGCACAGACCAATCGGATTAAAGAGTTCAAGGGGAGGTTTGGTTCCATCAAGCGTATACTCGAAGTCGATTTCCAAACCCCGCAGGTCGACTACACAAAACATGAGGGCTTTACCGATCTGCTGGGCGGCGAGGCCGATACCTTTAGCTTTGATGCAAGTTTCGACCATTTGGTCGAACAATGTTTTCAGAGATTCGTCGAAAAGCGTAACGGGCACGCCTTTTTGATGGAGAACCTCTTCTCCGTAGTGAACAATATCTAGGGCCATAGGTCTTCGTTTAGGCCTAGGCAAAACTCCAACCGAGGCTAGAGCAAATTCTTTCGATGGGAGAATTTGCGATATTATTAATAACGCTCCTAAATTATAGTAGCCGTGGTGAGATCGATGGAAACCTTGTTCCACTGGTCTTGGGTCTATCGATTATTGGGGTGGGCTGAATGATTCCTTCGAGATTCAAGTCAATATCTCGCTCGATACTGTCTGAGGCTGGAGCCCGATCAGAGTCCTTTATCGATTTGGGCCAGACAGTCATCGAAGAAGAGAATTGGGGAATCGCTGAAATGAACCTTGAGGAGGCGAAATTGAATCTGGCAGCCGAATGGGAGTTGCCTGACGAGATTCTGAGCCAAGCAAAAGAGGAGAACTCTGTATTGTACCATTGAGGAGTTTGGGATCCTTTCTTGGATGCAGCCCTAAAAGATATACCCTTGTCTGATTACTCGGCTCAGCCCGGAATTCTAGTAGTTGGGTTGTCCAATGCTCACCTTAGGTCTCTCGCTGGGTTGCTCGAGAATCCGAGATTCTGCAGTCAAATCTCTTTTGGATGCAGGTGAATTGAGTACTTATAGGCGACTGTATCAGGTTTCGAGCGTTTTGGGATAACCGCTTGAATCGAATCTTATATCTATAGGCTTGCTGGTTCAGGGAGACCGATTGACCCCTGCTCTTAAACGGGGATTAAGAAGTCGCCAAGCTTCGGCTCTGGCTTTATGAGATGTCGCTCCAGTGGAAGACTTTTTTCTCGATACATTTCCACTGGCACGATCTCTAAGCTGGACTCAGTTTAGGTCAAATTTCGAAAAAATTCAAGATTTGAATACGATATTGTGACCGAGGTACGCTTTTCATCGCATATTCGACAAGGTCCCTCTCATTTTCGTGTCTTCTCGGGGAGCATCTAGATAAAGGCTGGTAATCCAGGTAATGCTACTCAGACCCCTCATCGAATTATCTATTGGGAGTTTGAAAGGGCTTCAAGGTCAGAGCGATTGAATCGGAAAAGTCTCCATTCCTCCAATTTATTGGCCCCGCGGGATCTATAGAAATCAATTGCGGATTGGTTCCAGTCAAGGGCAACCCACTCCATGCGAGAACAGCCTTCGCTAAGAGCGATCCCCGCAACCTCTCTAAAGAGTTTATCTCCAACACCCTTGCCCCTGTATTCATTTTCCACGTAAATATCTTCTAGATAAATGCCTTTCTTTCCGATGAAAGTAGAAAAATTGTAGAAGAAAATCGCGTATCCTATCGCGTAATTGTCTACAGTTGCTACTAAGGCTCGTGCGGCAGGATTATCCGAAAATAGACTTTCTTCTAGAACAGGCTCAGTCACTTCAATTTGATGGGCGAGCTTTTCATATTCCGCGATTGCTCCGATCATGGCGAATATTCTTGGAACGTCATTTTTCTCTGCGGGACGAATAACTGGATTTTCGATAGTGGGCTGCATGCGAGGAACGTGCTCAATTTCTCTTGCGATATCAATAGCCGAACGCTGAAGTTCTCCACTGATGAGTTCTCAGAACAGGAATCCGAATGTAGTGGTAGTTATGACCACTCAGTGGAGGGCTCAATCTACAGGGTATGGTGGGGACGGTAATGCGAGCACTCCCTTCCTCGACTCATTGGCAGAAGAGTCGATTGACTTTTTTCAAGCGGTCACGCCTCACCCTTTTGGCGTTTTTGCAAGGGCTGCCTTTCTGACTGGTATCGCTTGTCCTGATAATGGAATCGCCGGTTACTATGACCCCTTACCAGAGAATACCCAGACCTTGGCGAATTTGTATCAGGATCAGGGATATGACACTGCGTTCTTTGGCAAGTGGCAGCTTTTCGAGAGAGATCGAAAGGCTCCCGTAGTGGGTATTGAACATGCGCTAGTCGAAGTCCCTGAGAACCGGAGAGGTGGTTTCTCCTATTGGGAAGGGTTTGAATCGGGGTTTCTACTCAATGACGGGTATTATCATGGTTCCAAAATTGGACCTCCAAAGAAAATAGAGGGCTACCAATCTGATGTGGTTGTGGATCTTTGCAGGAATTATTTAAAAAAGCGAAATTGCGATAAGCCTGTGTTTGCTTTTCTGAGTCTGGATGCCCCGCATCCCCCTTACGGAGAGGCTGCTTCAGGAGTGAGTCCCATTGACCCCGAATCGTTGATTCTTCCTGAGGAAGTTCCGGACGTTTTCGAAATTCGCTCCATCGCGAGAGAGGAACTATCGGGCTATTATGCTCATATTGAGGCGACTGATCGAGCCATTGGAAGCCTGGTTTCTTTCTTGAAGGAAAATACGGATTGGGAGAATACCGTGTTCGTTTTTACCTCAGCTCATGGGGACATGCATGGTTCTCATGGGCAGTTCCGAAAAGGCTGGCCCCACGAGGAGTCGGTCAGGGTTCCTTTACTATTTTCTTGGCCAAAATTTTTCTCAAATTCCCGTCGTGATCCATTGCTCATCTCGCTGCTCGACCTGGGCCCAACATTGTTTGGGCTTTGTTTTGAGGGAGAGAGGCAGAAGCTGCGAGTCACGGGTGCCGGTGCGGATCTTGCTCCTGCGATGAAAATGCACGCGGAAGGACCTGATTATCAACGATTGTCCATGCCGAGCGTGCCTCCCTTCAGAAAGCAATGCCCTTATGCCTGGACTGCGAAGAGAACGATTCAGAGGACCGAAGTAATAAATGACCTGGGAGAAAGTTTCAGGCTGGAACATTGAACCGCCGAAGTTATCTTCTGATCGATTGCCACAAGCACTGAGCCGGAAAATGCGATAAATGAGCTTTAAAAGGAGAGCTCAAATCGGGTGGGCCAAGAGGATGCTGAGTATTTGCAGGTAAGTCGGTGACGCACCGCTGATCGGTATCAATATTTTTCAGGGATACCGCAATGGACGAAAGTAGGACTCCATTGATAAAGCCGTAAGGCTGTTCGAGTGGTGCACGAAGCAAGACCTGAAATCTTGATAATAATACTTGAATAATCAAGTGGCGTACCATCCGGGTCAAAATAACCACATCCCGATTTCGGGAGATGGAAAGGGTTTCTGCCCTTGGAAATCGTTGGTTTCCTGAAATACTTTGTTGGTGTCGGATTATATAAAACGGAGCGTTGACAGTAGGGATTCTGTGCCTATCCCTTCTTAATCTCGTGCAACTATGGAGAGATGGCAGAGTGGTCGAATGCGGCGGTCTTGAAAACCGTTGTACCGAAAGGTACCGGGGGTTCGAATCCCTCTCTCTCCGCCACTTAGATAAAGTGGCTCCCTAATAGGGTTCAGAGCCTCCGGAGGGGAATTCGATGCAGCGAGGCCTCAAGCGAAGATAGAGTGCTCAAAGCTTGGGTCCGCAGGACTTGAAAAGAGTCCAACCAATCCTTCTCTCCGCCAATTTTTGAATATTTTTCGGTAATAAGGTTACAAGTAAAATTGAAGCTACCGAACAGGGCTGTGGTACACATTATAGTACACCAACCACCTAGGCTTATGTTAGCTTAATTAGGATTTTGCATCTAGATTCTAAAATATCTTGCTGGTGCGGAATGACAGGTGATCGGCAAGTCAAGGGCTTAATTTAGAGATGCTTAACTGCCGTTGAATCTTCCAATTACAATTGTTTAACCCATATCTTTTTTAAGTTTTTCGAGTGTTTTTCTATTAGGACGTCTGACGATTTTAAATCGTAGAAGATGTTCAACGATTTGATTCGGATGGGAGAAAATCTTTACTTGAAGCTTTGACTGCCAACACTGCTTACAGGCGACGCAGCACTGGACGGAGTGCATGTTTGTAAGGTATCACGCTAATCACAGACACGTGATCACTTGCAAGCACAGTGCTGAGGGCCTGATCAAATTCACTCTCGGTGATTGTACGATTCTTGCCAATAGCTTGAGGCTCGGAAATAGCCAAAAGGGCGAACCTCGTTGGAGATTCGGTTTACTTCGAATGAGAAAATGACAGCTTTGCTATCTGCTCCGAACCTCGAAGATAGGTCAATGTATAGGGGTGCGTTCCTTTTTCTAAAAGCACCTTTCCCTGGGTTGTGCGGATGCCATTGGCAACAGATTCATTGTCGACCACTACCGCCTCGTGCAGACGAAGAATAGCCCCGCCATCTGACTCAACGTTGAATTGGTATTCTCCTAAAGCTTCGATGGTTACGAAGCCTTTGAACTCTGCTACCCCTCCTTTTTCGATATCCAGTTTGGATACATCTATATTGGACGATGACCCACTTTTTGCTACTTTGAGGCCAAAGGTTTGAGGAACCCAGTTAAAGGGGCCCTGGTAAGTTTTCCATTCTACACGAATTATATTCGGAACTGTATCGATTCCGGGGATGGGAGCATTGTCGTAAGGACGAGGGGCACTTTCACTTGGTCGACGAATTCGAAGAACTCGATCCTTCATCCGCTGTTGGAGCGTGGTGAAGTACTCATTGCTTCCTGAAAGATCCATGCTTTCACGCACGTCGTTTTCGACATCGAAAATCATAAAATCATCCGCGTGGCTTTCAATACCTGTACGAATTCCCTTGTATCCATCAACGAATACAACCTGCATTTGCTGACGCACTCGATTCTGGTGATACGGGGCAAATTCAGCATAAGCGGGTGTATTGCTAGTGTTAAGGTACTCGACATATATAGTACTCTCGCGAGCGGTCCCTTCGCCAGATAGAACTGGGAGGAGGGAAACGCCATCGGAAATGGCTGGCGCTGCTAGGCCCGATACGTTGGCCAGAGTAGGCAGCCAATCATGAAATTGGGAAGGGGTGGAGTTGATGGATTGCACTGGAATGCGTCCAGGCCAACGAACCAGAGTTGGCATGCGTATACCCCCCTCCAATACATCTCGTTTGATGCCGTGGAAAGGTCCGAAGGAATCGAAGGAGCTGGCCTTGTATGTAAGACCTTCGATGTAGCTTTCGCGATGCGGGCCATTGTCGCTGGTAAACACCACCAGCGTATCTTCATCGATACCGAGATCCTTCAGGGTTTGAATCACGTCGCCTACCGAAGAGTCAATTCGACGAACCATCGTGGCGAAGCGCTTCTCCTGCTCAGTCCAGTCCTGCTGGGCATAGTCCGGGTGAAGCCAGGAATCGATTGTATATCCAATTGTATTAATCATTTTTCCGGATTTACCGATCCATTGCACGCCGCCCTCTATGCCTCCACCTTCTGGATACGCTTTGGAAGGAACATGCAAAGCAGCGTGAGGAGTGCTGTGCGCCAAATACATGAAGAAGGGTTGTTCAGGTTTCGCCTCTCTGTGATCTACGATCCATTTCTTAGCAAACGCTGTGAACAAGTCCGTAGTGTAGGAGCCAGCCAATTCTTTATCCAGACGCTGTTCGTTGTGAAAGATGGGTTTGCCTGTTCTGTGTAGCTCCGAGTCACCTCTGAGATAGTCGTTGCCCGGGTATTGAGTGTGGCCATCGCGGTGTTTTACATAGCCGAAGAATTCGTCAAATCCCCGAAGGGTGGGATAGGCTACCCATTGGTCCCGATCGTATTTTTCACGATCCCCTCCAGGCAGACCATATTTACCGACCATCGCGGTGCGGTAACCTGCTTGCTTGAGAATGGTCCCCAGATTGTGGGAGTCGGCCAGGGCTTTATCAAATTGATTGTCCCGAATAGGCTCATGCCCCTGGTGTCGCCCAGAAAGGAGAGATGCACGAGATGGGGCGCAGACCGGCGCTGGGCAATAGTGCTGGCGTAATTGCATACCCTCTGTGGCAAACTGATCGAGCTTCGGCGTAGCATGTTTGCGGCTTTGCTCGCGTTCGTTTTGATAAAAGACGCCTAGGTCTCCCCAGCCGAGGTCATCAACTAGAATGAAAATAATATTTGGCTGATGATGCTCCGCAAGGGTCATTGTCGGGCAAAAGACTGAGGCAATGAGGAGCAAGGAAACCCGAAGGGATCGGGAAAGAGAATAGTTCATAGAGTAATTTATTATAACGCAGTGATTGAAGGTAGCATAGTCGGAATGCCAATCAAATAAGCCTATTATTTGGATCGCTGTCTTTTAATAAAGCACGCCCTGATTCAGTTGTTCTTCATGCACCGCGAAATAATCGACCCGCTTAGTGGGGCGGTAGGTTTTTAGAATTGATTCAAGCTTGGTAGAATCTCTAAGTTGACCGATGATCAACGGTTCCGATTTGATTCAGGGATGGGGGTTGCAGATTGAACTGGCACTACATGCACCGCTCGTCAGGCGAATAAGAATTGCACGATACGAAACACGATCTCCGTGAGCTGAATAACTTGGCTTTCGGAGAGCTGCGAGCTCTGCAGATAGCTGAGGTCTTGGGTACGCCTCGCTGGTACCTGGATGTAAGTTGGAAAGGAATTGAGATTTGGCAATGCCAAGCTAACGGGATCGATTATTTCGCTTTTTGGAATGAGAGTGAAGAAGCGTTTGGACTTTTCGAGAAATACGGAATGAGTCCACAGACTAGGGAGACCTGTCCCCCGCCGAAGGCGGATACTCAAAAAGAGCAGATCGTCGCGGCTGCTGAGTTCATGCTGCCATCGGTTAAGCGGACTAGGAAGCTAGGTAGTTAATTGGGACTGTACAATCATCGTAATTGGGATGGGAATCCGGAGAAGTTGGGCGTAGTTTTTCTAGCCCTGCACGCGAAGGGCTTAGACAACGTGAGCATAGTCTACAACTTCCATCACGCTCGCGACGAGATGGATCGTTTTGCCGGATACAAGGCGATGATGATGCCTACATGCTGTAACTCAATTTAAATCGCATGCGGATAAGGAGATTTTAGATCTCAAGACCTTGGAAAACAGGTTTCTACCGATCGGATCAGGTAAATGGAAAGCCAAGACGATTCGTTCAGTATTTAAAAGTGGATACAATGTACCGGTTGTTGCCCCGTACACGTCGGGGCTCGATTCTCTGTACCTAAAGAGTCAACGTGGAGCGCAGGGTTCGCCGTTTATGTAGCGCCTGAGAAGGCTGCGCATGTTTTCGACTTTCTTGGGGTGCTGGGCGTAGAGATTCCTGGATTGGCCGGGGTCGGTCTTGAGATTGAACAAGAGTCCGGGGTTGTCGCTACCGTAGTCTTTCAATCCGAAGTATTGCAAATAGGTTTCCGGCTCTGCCCGAGCAGATCCCGAGGCGGTATCGATCAACACCCAATCGCCTTGGCGTAAGGCGAACTTGCCAGCAGATGTGTTCTGCACCGTGGCGGTTCGCAATGGTCGATTATAATTCTCACCCGTGAGTATGGGCAATAGATTATAGCTGTCGATAGCTTCGTCCTTGCCAATGGAGTAGTCTATTATGCTGGCGAAGGTTGCTGCTAGATCGACCTGGCTTACGACTTCATCGGAAACGGCGCCTGCCTCGATTTGGCCAGGCCAGCGAACGATAAAGGGAATACGGTGACCGCCTTCGTAGAGATCACGTTTCACGCCGCGGAATTTTCCGGAGCTCCATTGACCAAAGACTTCCAGCCGTTCGAAGGCGTGCGTTTCGGCTCCATTGTCGGCAGAAAAAACGACGATCGTATTTTCGGCCAAGCCGCTTGTTTCAAGCACCGCGAGGACTTTGCCTACCATGGCATCGGTCTCGATAACGAAGTCACCGTAGTAACCGGCCTTCGATTTCCCGTGGAATTCCCTGTTAGGCACGATCGGGTAGTGTGGGGAGTTGAACGCGAGGTAGACGAAAAACGGCTGATCGGATTTCTGCTTCGAAATCCAATCGATAGTTTTTTGGGTGACGGTCGGAAGGATATCGTAGGGATTCCAGCTCGCGGCCATCGGTCCCGGGCGGAATGTACCGCCGCCGGCCAATGGTATTGATTTGATGACCGGCTGGTTCGGGGTGGTCAAGAAGCGGTCGTTTTCAATCCAGCAGTAAGGCGGAAAATTGATCGTTCCGTCGCCGAAATAGTGATCGAAACCGCGCTCGAGTGGCCCGCCCGGAAAGCGCTTCGTCCAATCGTAGGATTCGGCTTTGGGCCAGTCCTTCTTTTCTACGCCGGCTTTGCGGATTGCGTCGAAGTCCCAGCCAAGGTGCCACTTGCCGAAAGCGGCGGTTCGGTACCCCTTTTTCTTGAACATCTCAGCGATTGTAAAATCGCCTGGCTCGAAAACGGGTCCGCCGAATGCCTGAGCAATCCCATGAAAGCGTCGCCAGTGATGCTGCCCGGTAAGCATCGCGAAACGGCTCGGCGTGCAAATACCGGAAGAACTGTGCCCATCGGTAAAGGTCATGCCTTCGGCCGCTAGCCGATCCAGATGCGGCGTCTGGATCTGCGCAGTCTTGTCGCCATAGGAAACGTCTGCAACTCCCATATCGTCGGCGTATAGGATTATTATATTTGGCCTTTTAGCGGCGTAAATCGCGGCGCCCCATAGGCACAATAGAATCGTTAGCAGTTTCATCGTTAAAGTCATTTGGGTTTGCCGTTTTTCGATTTCCAACAATAAAACCGAAATTGGCCGTCGAGCTACATGGTCTATAAGCAACCGCCTGGCTCGAATGAATCGGTAATATTATATTCTAGATTCCGCTACGGTTTTGTTGGGATTTATCGAGTCCATTAAACGATTGGTTTGTAGTATTCGGTCCAGCCTTTTCGGGGCTCTGGGCCATCGAGGACTGCTTGAGCTCGGGCGTTCCCTCGGACTCGCTTCCTTTTGCGGTCGAAGTCGAAGCTCTCGTTCAAATACTGGCATGTGACTCCGAGATGCAATAACTGGGTCAGTTCGCCGGAAATACTAAACGGTGAAGTGGTTTTCCCATTGCCAAGGCACGCCTGTACAAAACTCTCCTGGTGGTTGTGGGTCACTCTTGGAGGCTTCACGTACGCCTCGTACTCCCTCATGGTCATTCTAGGCAGCAGGCTTGACGGTTTTGCGTGACTGGCCCGGTAAATGAGGAATTTGCCATCCTTGCGGTGGAGCAAGGTGGAGCCTGTGTCATTTAAGTTTGGATGCACGCTGGTTCCGTCTTCATTTTTGTCCCAGTATTGTTCGTCTACGACGGGTTTCGTTCCATAACCGTCGGTCCAAGTAAGATCCACTGCCGGCAGATTATTCCCGCGTTTCGGAAATTGCATGGATAGTTTGGAGAGTCGCGGAAAGATGATCTTATTATGATCTAGCATCTCCAGTTTCTCAACTCGAGTCGGCAGGCCAAGCTTCAGGTAGTCGTGGGGGAAATCAAGAATGTGGGCTCCCCAGTCGCCAAAGATCCCGCATCCGTACAGAAAGAATGCTCGCCAGGTTTGTGGATGATATAAGCTGTTAAACGGTTTCATCTCCGCCGGTCCACACCAGAGATCCCAGTTGAGGGTTGAAGGGATTTTATCGGCAGTGGGATATTTCTCTATCCTTTGGCCCTTTTCATAGAACCAGATACCTGGGTGTTTGAATGGTTTGAAGAACGCTTCGATTTTGTTGATGTTCTTTATCGCACCACCCTTTAGAAGCTGCTGAAATTGGCGAGCTCCTCCGGAGGTGTGCCCCTGGTTACCCATTTGGGTAACGACCTTGTACTTCTTCTCCGCCTGTATCAATAATTCGGATTCGAGAAATGTATGGGTAAGCGGTTTTTCTACGTAAACATGTTTCCCGCGACGCATCGCATCCAGAGCGATGACAAAGTGAGTATGATCCGGTGTAACGACGGTGACCGCATCAATATCATCCCCCATATTATCCAGCATCAAGCGAAAATCGTCAAACCGCCGGACATCGGGGAACGCGGCCAGCGTTTGGGCAGCGCGTTCGGAATTGTAGTAGTCGACGTCAGCAAATGCCACGGGTACGGCGTTTTTTTGTTTGCACATACTCGTAATTACTGAATGAGCACGATTGCCGACACCTACACAGCCAAGATTAAGCCTTTGGCTTGGCGGCACGTTGCCTGCTGGATCCTTCTTACCCAATGCTAGGTAAGAAGGTAAAACGGTGAAACTAAATGCCGTTTTCGCTGATTTTGCAAGGAATGTGCGGCGGGGAATTCGGAAGTTCTTTTGCATATGCTGTTTCTTGGACAATTTCTTAATGGGGTTTGGCTTGTATTTAGTCCCGCTTTGTCCGCTGGGACAAATGTTTTAGGCTCCGAATTCACCATCCGGGTATCCAATCAACTTACTGGGCAGTTGTGTATGTCGTGGTAGACGTGAAGATCGGTCAAGCGCATTTCGGGTCCATCGTGATTCGTGCATAGGGACGGGTGATACAGTTCCATCAACTTTAGAATCGTCGCATGGAAATCGTGAAGATGAACCTCACCCGCTCGGAAACCTACATCATCGGTAGCTCCAATCACTTGGCCTTCCTAAACTCCCACTGCCATCCAGCCCCTCGAAAATCTCAACCCTATCGTTTTATTTAGCTTTTTTGAGGGAGAGGAGTCCCGATTGTTCAACTTAAAGGAGCTGAACCTGGCGGAATGCGGTTCAACAAGGTATTTTGCAAAAACTCCATTTTTACGCCTAGCCGTCCATCGATAATTACCGGACAGTATCCGCAGACTGATGGCGTGCTGGAATTGTTGGGCTGGATAGCTTCGGAGGAGGACGAGTTAGGGAATGGGTCTCCCAGGACCAGGGCCACACGTGGAGGGAAAAAAAGAGATCTGTTTGTGAGTGGGAAGCAGTATCCCAGCTGGAAATACAACAATGTCCAGGCCGTGCGGGGCCCGCCCGGAACGGTTGTCGATGGGATGGTGATATTCTATGTCTGGCGTGATCCAGTGAATCCTGTAGTTTTGGGGTTTCTTGGTACATGTAGAGTAGAGGGCATATTAGCGTGCACGCACTGACTCGAAATAGATTGTAATTAGTATAGGATATGATTGGAGTCGATCGAATGAGGAAGACATTCGTTACTCTATTGGTATGGTTGTCTTTGGTAGTTCTAGAGTCGTTCGCATCGGATCTAGATTCCCTTCTCCCTGGCGGAAATGAAATTCGGTTTGAACATGATGGGCAAACGAGGCGATTAATCGTTACGACGCCGAGCGACTATGATCGCACGCGAGATTACCCGGTCCTGTTTTGCTTTCATGGAGCAGGCGGAAAGGCGGATGGGCAAAGCAATCGTTGGGCTCCGAAGGCAGAGGAGCGGAGTTTGATCGTAGTTAGCGCAGAAGCGATTCAGCCGATGGCAAAATGGAATTTTTTAGATGATTTTCATTCAATGAATTATGACGATGTCGGTTTCGTCTCCGGTGTCATTGAGACCATGATAAAGCAAAATATTGCTAATCCGAACTCTATCTTCGCGACGGGACATTCCAGTGGAGGACTGTTCTGCTACCGCTTGGCAAAGGAAAGCTCCCTGTTTGCAGCGCTTGCTCCCATGAGCTGCGGCATGGTTAAGGACGGGCATGAACCGGATGAAAGGACGCAGTCGGTTCCGATCTTTCAAGTGATCGGGAATAAGGACAAAAGCTATCAAGGTTCCACCAAGCCCAAAGTGACTATGTATTCGGCGAAACAGCGTATCGGCGTTTGGAGTGCGTATAATCAGTGTGATCCCCATCCTACGGTTGAGAAGGTTGGAAGCGAAATTGTAGTCTACACCTATCGCGGTCCTTCGGGCGCGGATGTTGTCCTGTGTGATGTTAAGGATCAAGCGCACCACATTAGGAGAGATCTAAGGGATCGTGCAGATACTCTAGCCCTTGATTTTCTTTTGCAGTATGATTAAAAACTCTATCTCGATTCGAAGATTTTTTAGTTATTCCTCCTGAGGAGGTTGCTCCTTTGGTGATAGTGAGTCCTGAGTCCCTGAACGCTCAGTCCGGGAATCCGGCCACTGAAGGGCCTCTACCAGCGTTTAAGCATTGTGGGGGACGTTTTGATGTATTTTGTTTTAATGAGCGGCCCGCTGCAGTTCACTTTTCAAAGATGAGTTCGAGTGGCGAACCGGAATGCTTTGGAACAATTGAAGTTGGAGCTCAGATGAAACAAACCACGGGACCGGGTGAAGTTTGGCAGACAGCAGATTTGTTCGGCCAACCGCTCGGACATTTCGTATTCGACGACCGTTCGGCTCACGCCATTATCATATCAGTTTAGCAGGTAACATGTTTTCTATTGACTCAGCAACCAGATTGAGACGGCGGGAACTTTAACCCAACGCCCTTCAAGCCGTTTTCTTGACCGGAATCGCTCTTTCATCAGTCACGTCCTGGAGAGTCATGAGTGAAGGGTCGTCGTTGGCCCTTGGAACCTCTTCCCATTGGGCACTGAAACAATTTCCGAATGAGCTAAAATTTGACATAGAAAATGAAGCCAGGAGTGATGCTGAAAACCGGGTTAGGAGTTTAGAAGCTGGGAGTTCCATAATTCACTGGGATGTGAAGATGTAGTTAGTAAAACCTGGGGGATTTTTAAAAAGAAGACAATTCTTAGCGGGATTTCATTACAATCTATAATTTGACATTGTGTGCAAAAACAAAAATTTTTCCAACGTCTGGGAAAGTCCAATGGATCATATAGAAGTTAGTTTATGACCCACGAAAATAGAGATACGCAAGCCAAGGGAACTGGGGTTTTCACGGCCGCTACCTCAGATAATTTTGGGATGCCTTATTCACGGTTAACCCGGTGAGATTGTGTGTAAAGATTTGTTTTTATCTATAATGAGATGCCCCTTTTCCAGGGAAGAAAGTCATCTTGTCCTAGACGAACAGCTGCTGGAGTAAAATCACCGCTTGCGGTGCGAACGACTAGATCTAGTAATTCGTCTCCCATGGCTTCGATCGATTTCTGGCCATAGATAACCGGGCCTGAGTCGAAGTCGATAATATCGTTCATGCGTTTGGCGAGAACTGAATTGGTTGCTACCTTCAAAGTCGGCGTAATCGCATTTCCGGTGGGTGTCCCAAGGCCAGTGGTGAAGATGATCACGTTGGCCCCGGCTCCCGCTAGTGCTGTAGTGGATTCCACATCACCGCCCGGTGTGCACAATAAGTTCAGTCCTGGGTTCGCTACCTGTTCTGGATAGTCGAGAACATCGACTACAGGTGAGGTTCCTCCTTTTTTGGCCGCACCGGCTGACTTGATTGCATCAGTAATTAGTCCGTCAGCTATATTCCCCGGGGATGGATTAGCATGGAAACCTGAGCCGACCGCTTCGGCACGATTGGCATATACGTTCATTAGTTTCTCGAATCTATGTGCGGTGGAATCGGATACACAACGATTCATTATTTCACCTTCAACCCCGCACAGTTCTGGGAATTCTGCTAGTATGGGAGTTCCTCCCAGAGTGACGAGTTTGTCGGAAACATTGCCGAGTATGGGATTAGCGGATATGCCGGAAAAGCCGTCAGAACCACCGCATTCCATACCGACAACCAGCTTGGATAAAGAAGCCGGCTGTCTCTCCAGGCGATTGATTCGGTCCAGTCCGACAAAAATCTCCTTCAATGCCCTGCTGATCATCGCCTCCTCGGAGGGACTCTTCTGTTGAACATGAATGTGTAGCGGGCGATCGAAGCTAGGATCCCGCTTGGCGATCTCCTGCTCTAGGATACGTACTTCGGCGTTTTGACAACCCAGACTTAAGACGGTGGCACCGGAAACATTGGGATGGGTGATGTATCCCGCAAGCAGACCGCACAGAGCATTGGCATCGTCGCGGGTTCCCCCGCAACCTAGTCCGTGTAGGAGAAACTTCACTCCGTCCACATTAGGGAATGGACTCAGAAAATCGTCAGACTCCAACTCGAGTTCCTCGGCAAGCCATTGTTCCTTGGTGGCACCCTGAGCACGCAGATAGGCCATACGTTTGAATAGGCTTTCGTATTTGCTTCTTTGGCCCTTGCCCAGAGTTTCCGCGATTGCTTCGCGCATGACAGCGAGGTTTCGGTTTTCGCAAAAAACCATGGGCACCACGAGCCAAATGTTTTGCGTACCGACACGGCCACTAGAGCGATGATAGCCCATGAAAGTCTTTCCTTGCCAGTTTGATACGTCTGGAGCTGACCAGATAGTGTCGCTCTTTCGGTCTGCTGCCGAGAAACGATCAATTTCGTGGGCGACATTTTCTGTCGTCAGCAAGCCGCCCTCCGGAATGTGTTCGATTGCCACTCCGACTGTTACGCCATACATGTAGATCCTATCACCCTTTTTGAAATCCCTCAGTGCGACTTTATGTTTTGTGGGAATGGTTGCTTGGGTGGTTACACCGTCCCCTATTGGAGTAAAAGCAGGCAGGTCTTTGAGGGCTACTGAGACGGTGTCTTTCGCGTCAATTTTTAAAGTAGAATTCATACTGGAGAGATCGTATTTAGAGGAAAGGATTTCGTTTCGGCTTCAGATAACCGAGAAAGGTGTTCTGTAAGGCGATAATAACAAAAAGCGCGAGGTCTAGGATAATGATAGCTCAGTTGTCGGATCAAATAAGTGAGCGTTTCCTAGATCGAATCCGACTTTTAATTGCTCGCCGATATTCAGTTGGGAATCACTCGCTGCTCGGGCAGTAACGGAAGTTACCCCATTGGACAAATAAAGTAGAGTTTCGTTTCCCATTGGCTCGATAACTTCTATTTCGAGGTCGACTCCATTACCTGCCTGGGTTTTGCCGGGGCTAATTATTAGATTCTCAGGACGAATCCCAAGTATCAGCTCTTTACCTACATGAGACTCAGCGAGGCTGGAAAGGCGAGGTCCCAGTTCGATTTGCATGACGTTTTCACTTGTGCCGATTTCACAAAGCAGCACTTTTCCGTCTTTTCGTTTTACGCGGCCGTTAATGAAGTTCATGGAGGGGCTACCAATAAATCCGGCCACAAAAAGATTCGCGGGCTTGTTGTAGAGCTCGAGTGGATCAGCGGTCTGCATTATTTCTCCATCATTCATTACGCAAATGCGATCACCCATCGTCATGGCCTCAATCTGGTCGTGAGTTACGTATATCATGGTAGCGTCTAGCCGGGAATGGAGCTTGGATATCTCCATGCGTGTGAATGCTCGAGTTTTGGCATCGAGATTCGAAAGCGGTTCGTCAAAGAGAAAGATTTTGGGTTTGCGAACAATAGCCCGCCCAACGGCGACCCTTTGACGTTGTCCTCCCGAAAGGGCTTTGGGCCTCCGGTTAAGTAAATCTTCGATGCCTAGGTTGCGAGCTGCTTCCTCGACTCGGTTTTGGATCTCTGTTTTGGGGAATTTTCGCAACTTGAGTCCGAAGGCGATGTTCTCAAAAACCGTCATGTGAGGGTAGAGTGCGTAGTTCTGAAACACCATGGCGATATCGCGATCCTTCGGCGGAAGCTCGTTGACTATGTAGTCATCAATCGCGATTGTCCCATCATTGACTTCTTCCAGTCCGGCAATCATACGAAGGGTCGTTGACTTCCCACACCCCGATGGTCCGACCAGAACCATGAATTCCCGGTCTTGAATTTCGAGATCGATTTTCTTCACCGCTTCGACCGGCGGGTTTTTGCCCTTCCCCGGATAGATTTTTTGAAGACCATTGAGTCGAACGGTGGGCATTGTGATTCAGGAGTTATAAATAATTATCAGTATGTGCTAGGACATTGGTTGATTATAGAATGATTTCGAGGCTTTTTAGGTGAATACATTTACTGAAAGCGATTCGCAAGGATTGTTATTGAAGGGGGCCGCCGCGTTTTGTGCAGGAGTTACATTGATTTTAGAAGCATTTGAAAAGTCTAATCGTTATTAGTATCCAAATATTGAAGTTATTATTAAACAGGTTAAATCGCCTGACTTATTCAATCTGTACTTTGCAGAGCAAGGGATTGATACTGAAATAGTGGGAATAGACATGTCGCCTTGCAATCTAGTTGATTTTTCGACCGGTTACGCGTTGTTTTTCGCAAGTTGACTGTAGCCCCAGTTGATCAGCTCCTGCGTGAAGGTGTCGCGGCGCTTGCTAGACTTGAATCCAGTAGTTACAGCGATGAGGCGACGTCCGTCCCGGAGGCAAGTAGCTGTGACGCAGAAGCCGGCTCTTTTTGTGTATCCGGTTTTCAATCCATCGACCCCTTCAGTTGTGAGTATGAGACGATTGTGGTTTGCAATTACGGTTGGCGTGCTGTTATCAGCCCGGAATTTGTAGGTTTGAATAGATGCCCATTCGAGAGCCTTTTCGTATCGCATGAGTGCGATTGCCAGTCGAGCAAGGTCTTGGCAAGAGGCCGTGTTTCCCATTTTGCCCTCGGGAAGTCCGTGGGCATTGAAAAAGTGGGTGGAATTCATTTTGAGCTCAACTGCTCGCTCGTTCATTCGTTCGACAAAACCGTCCATACTTCCCTCGGCTAAGTATTCGCCAACCAAGTACGAGGAGTCGTTCGCACTCTTTACCATGATTGAGATAAGTAGTTCCTCGAGAGTGAAACTTTCCCGAGGATCTAGCCACACTTGGCTCCCTCCAATTTTAAAAGCGTCAGTGGTGACCTGAATGACGGTATCCATAGATAAGTCTGATTTCGATTCTTCGTCTTCAAACGCGAGGAGGGCGGTCATCATTTTCGTCATAGATGCTATCCGAACTGGCTTAGTACTATCTTTTTCCCAAAGAAGCCGTTGATTGGAGAAGTCGTACAGGAAACCGGATGTGAGATCGTCGGTACGAATATTTCCTGGTAAGACCTCGGAGGCGGTATCAGGAAATTCTTCGACAACTGCGAGTTCCAGCTTCGGTTCGATCTCCTCCAGCAGATCGTCTTCTTCCACTTCGCTCTCTGCTTTGCTTCTTGAAAAAGGGTGGGCGGGAGTATCCAGGTTTTCAGACCCATTGGCGGTTGCGGGCTCTGTTCCTTGTCGAAGCCCTATAAAGGCGAATACGAGGATGTGGGCGAGCAGAGCGATACCGAACAGCTTCTTGTACATAATCTTGAATCGAGCCGAGTTAGTCTATTGTGGTTACTGCTCGCAAACGAAATTTCTAAATAAACTATCTACGCGTGTTACGCCGGATTAACCAACGGGCAAGCCAATACAGGACTATGAGCAGAACCAGCCATTTCCAGGCGAACAAGGTGCGGACGAGGTTGACAATCGATGGCGGGTAGAGAATAGCGATGCCGATTCCGATAATGGCTCCGATGACAAACTTTTTGGATATGCGAAGCTTGACCGTCTTCTTTGTGCGGGTCTTCTTTTCGTTGGGGAGGGAATCGACGATTTCCCATTCTGGATCGTCATTGTTTTTCATGCGACAAATTCAATTTTTTTTAGGATTGGTATTGGAGTGCTAGGATGAGAGGTCAACGTGTAAAGGACTGAAGATGGGTAAGCAGGAGAGCAGATTCACTTGATGGTCGATGGATTCAATGTTGCCCAAACTTGGGGTTTGGTTAAAAAGCGATCAGGGGATGGGACAAACGAAATCGTCCGCACGCTTCAGGAGGAGCTGAAGGAAATCCGCGATGAGAAAAGGTGGAGAGTAACGATCGCAATGGATGGAAAGGGTAGGTAGATCGATCGATTGCATCAGTTTGGTGACGACTCTTTTGAGCTTCTTCATTAACTCAGTTCCCGGACCGAGGATGCTATGATTGAATAAATTGTGAGTGGCGATGCCCGAAATTAGCTTATTCGTGTTGGCACGGAAAATCGGGCGGTTTCGCATTCATCGAGGCAGGCGGAGCAGAAGCGATCTCACCGGCTGCGTTGAAAGATGAAGTTTTAGTGGCTCGGCGACGAAAACGATTCAGGATAAAAAATTCCTTTGGTGATTAAAAAAGCACTTTCACCAAAGAGATTCCTTTGTAAAGTAAAGATATACTGGCGTTGGTTAAAGAAGGTTTAGAGGAATTTCGAGACATGTTCGGACCTTATTTAGTCAGTGAACTAGCTCTGCAGAAGGTGTTGTACGGATAGTCTGTATTATGGGGATATTTGGGAAGTAGGACGTGGTTTGCCAACGACCTCTGGCGTTCGTCCCGCAAACCAGCCCAAAATCTGGCTTGAGCAGTTTTTTCTATGGGTTTCGGCCCAACCTCACTGGCAGGAGGTGCTCTTAGAATTGGTGAATAGACCTCTGATGGGTCAGATTTCTGACGTGTCCACCGCTCAGTTTCGAAAAAAAAGCAGATCTTTTCTGGCTTCAGCGCACTTTCTCCGATCGCTCGGTGAGTGGTCGAAAAAGTGGTTCGAAGCTGGATACCCTGATATGCGACGGATTTCTGCCTTTTTTGTCAGCCCATTCCGGAGCGGATTTGAGTGGGCCTTGGTTTCACTGGTTTGCGTGGAATGCGCCTGAAACTTTAGGGAAGACTCTGAAAGGGCTAGAAATTCTCGAAACGGACTGGTTCCCCAAGTCTAATGGCTGCTTCAGGGATTGCTAAAAATCAGGGAATCAATGGGATGAATTGAGTTTACCCCATCGCTTCCAAGGTCTTTCTACGTCATTAGAACAGGCCTAGGATCGAGGTTTCCGTGAGGTGATATTCGACCTGTAAAAGCTCCTTCTCCTTGAATAACGAGACGCTTGACTTTTAGAAGGCTGAGAAATTTACTTTTGGCGTTAATTTTCATTTTATGAAAAGTGGGTCTTTGGCCCGCTTTTTTTTTCATTAGCACAGCAATCATGAGCAGCGAAATTTTATCTGTATTGGAGTACATGGAGAGGGAGAAAGGGATCGGTCGTGAAGACATGATTTCTGCAATCGTCACCGCTATCAAGAATGCCGCCGCGAAAGGGGTAAATGCAGGCCAAGAGCTCAAAGTCGAAATTGATCCGAAAAATGGAAAAATGCAGGCTTGGGCCCTACTGGAAGTGGTAGATTCCGTCAGTGATCCAAGGAATGAGATTCCTTTGGAAAAGGCCCGTATGAACCAGCCGGATATCCAGTTAGGGGAGATGTATGAAAAGGAGATGGACCCGGCCTACTTGGGTCGAATTGCAGCCCAAACTGCACGTCAAGCGATCATGCAACGTCTGCGGCAGTTTGAGAAAGAGCGAATTTATGACGATTTTAAAGACCAAGTCGGAGACATCGTGAGCGGAGTCGTTAGAAGACGTGAGCGCGGCGACTTATGCATCGATCTCGGTAAAGCGGAGGCAATTATGCCATCACGCGAGCAAGTTCCGGGGGAGGATTACGCTCCAGGTGAACGCATTCGCTGCTTCCTGCTGAAAATCGAGGCCTCTAACAGAGGGCCCGAATTGATATTGACCCGTTCAAGCCCCAGATTTGTTCGTAGATTGTTCGATTTAGAAGTGACTGAAATCGCTGACGGTACAGTCAAGATTGAAGCGTTCGCTAGGGAGCCTGGCTACCGCACCAAGATCGCCGTATCTTCCTCTGATCCCAAAGTAGATCCTGTGGGTGCTTGTGTCGGAGCTCGAGGAGCCCGAGTCAAGAGCATCGTTCGTGAGCTGGGCGGCGAAAAAATCGACATTATTCGCTACGTCGAAGGCCCGAAGGAACTGGCGCTTGAAGCGCTAAAGCCGGCGATTCCTCGCAATGTGGAGGTGGATGAAGTGAACACGCGTCTTCGGGTCGAAGTTTCAGAAGACGACTTGGCGATCGCTATTGGGCGCAAGGGTCAGAATGCCCGTCTCACTTCTAAACTGGTCGGATGGAAAATAGACATCGTCAAAGAAGAGGTGCGCGAGGTCAGCCTGGAAGCGAAGCAGCAACAAGCTGCGGAAGGGTTGAACCAGATCGAAGGCATAGACGATGAAGTCTCGGCTCGCCTCGTTCAGAATGGACTGATCAGCCCCGAAGTGTTCCTCGATGTGGAGTCTGCCGACTTGCAGGATCTTGGCTTTGACGCGGAACAAGCGGATGATATTTTGGCGAAAGTGAATGCTTTTTTGGAGAAGCAGAATATTTCGTCTTAAAATTGGATATCCTACTCAATCGGAATGGCACTGCACCTACATATAATTTTATCTCCCTAAATTTATCGCATGAGCGTACGAATCTATCAGCTTTCCAAAGAGATTGGAATGGAGAATTCCGAACTCCTAGAACTTCTCCGCGATCGTGGTTTTCAAGTGAAGAGTGCTTCCAGTTCGGTCGATAACATTTCGGCAGAATCTTTGAAAGAAGAGTTTGCCAAAAAGTCTGCAGATACCGCAAAAAAGAAGACCACCGAGCCAGCGGAAGAGAAACCGGTTGCTTTGCCTTCAGTTACTGCCTTCGTTCGAACGAAAGAGCAGATCGAAGAGGAAAAAGAAACGGCGAAAGACGCGGTTGCGACAAAAGTCGTGCCTCCGCCCTCAGCTGCCAAAGTAGTGACACCGCCATCGCCCGGTCCGGTCTCTCCTCCTGCGGTTCCTAAAGCCCCTGTTCCTCCTCCGGTCGCGAGTCCCGCTAATTCTGGCCCTCCTCAGCCAGCGGCACCTTCGCAAGCGACACCACGTCCTACAGCGTCTCCCTCGTCGCCCGCCGTAGTTGGAGCACCCGTTTCTCCATTAATTTCGAAGGGCCCTGCGGAAGAAACAGAAGAAATTCGCACTATTACCCTTAAGCCACCTATCGTCGTTCGTGATTTAGCAACCGAGCTGGGAGTAAAGCCTTTCAAGCTAATTTCCGAGCTTATGGAAATGGGCATTTTCGCATCCATTAATCAAAGCCTCGAAGAAGATGTGGCGAGTAAGGTAGCGGAGAAAAGAGGTGTCGTTCTCGAAATTCGCCATCGTGGTGAGGGTGCCAAAGCGAAAAAGAAACAAGAGGTTAAAGAAATTGATGAAACTGTGTTTCTTGAGGGCCGCCCAGCTGTAGTTTGTATTTTGGGACACGTCGATCACGGAAAGACCTCACTATTGGATTATATTCGGAAAGAGAATGTCGCCTCCTCTGAAGCGGGCGGAATTACGCAACACATCGGTGCTTATCAGGTTTCGCACAACGACAATAAAATCACGTTTCTGGATACGCCGGGCCACGCAGCTTTCAATGCTATGCGAGCTCGTGGAGCAGATGTTACGGATGTGGCCATTCTCATTGTGGCTGCTGATGACGGATTCATGCCTCAAACCGATGAAGCATTGAAGTTTATTCAAAAGTCAGGTGTTCAGCCGATTGTAGCAATCAACAAGATTGATATTCCTGGTGCAGATATCGATAAGGTTAAGACCCAGATGCAGGAACGAGGCATCCCTTCGGAGGATTGGGGCGGTGAAACAATCGCGGTCCCCATCTCAGCCTTAAAGGGCGATGGTATCGACGAGTTGATGGATATGATTCAGTTGCAGGCAGAGGTTTTGGAATTGAAGGCCAATCCAAAGAAACTTGCGGAAGGCGTTGTTATCGAAGGACAAGTTGAGGTCGGTTGTGGTGCTACTGCGACGGTGATCGTTCAAGGAGGAACTTTGAAAGTGGGCGATGCACTCGTCTGCGGCCCTCACTACACAAAGGTTAAGGCTCTTTTCAACGAGTATGGCATAAGCTTGAAGAAGGCACCCCCTTCGACTCCAGTGCGAGTAATTGGCTGGTCAGGCGTGCCGGATTGCGGAGCGATTTTCCATGCGGCCAAGAACGAAAAGGTCGCTAAGCGTGAAGCAGAAGATAATCTTGTAGGCGTTAGAGCCGATCAGAAGGCGGATGCTGAAGACCGGATGCCAACGTCTCAAGAGAAACTTTTTGCTGCGATTGCCGCTAATCAGAAAAAGACCCTCCGAATAATTCTTAAAGGTGACACCTATGGTTCAGTGGAAGCGATTGAGAGCGCCTTAAAGGAAATCAAGAGCGACAAGGTGGCGTTGGATGTTGTTCGATCGGGAATTGGAGTTGTTAGTAAGAGCGACGTTCAAAAGGCCAGTGCAGGTGGGACTGAGATCATTGGTTTTAATGTGAAGACTGAAAATGGGGTACAGGCATTGGCTAAGCACCATGCGGTTAAAATTACTTATCACCAGATCATTTATGAACTCCTTGACCGTGTCCGGGAAGACATGGTCGAAATGCTCGATCCGGAATACAAGGAGAATAAAATTGGAGCAGCCGAGGTTCGGGCGGTATTTCCGATCGCGAAAGGTTTTGTTGCGGGTTGTTTGGTTGTCGAAGGTCGCGTGGTTGTGAAGCAGCACGCTCGATTGATTCGCAATGGAAAAACCGTCGCAGAGCACAAAATCGATGCCCTGCGTCGTGTCAAAGACGATGTCAAAGAGGTGCGGGCTGGTACGGAATGTGGTATACACATATCGAATACGAATGACTATCAAGTCGGCGACATTATTGAAGTTTACGAGATTCACGAAATTCGCCCAGAACTATAATCTTTTAAATTTTGGGGAACCGTTGCGATGTATGAGCATAGGTTCAGTTACTTTGTATCGATAGCTTAGATTAAGATAAACATGAGCAATCGAAACATCAGAGTATCTGAGTTGTTAAGGCGTGAGGTAAGCAATATTTTGCACACGCGTTATCAACGTGAGACAGTGACGGTGACGGTTACCGGCGTCGATGTTTCACCGAATCACAGCAACGCAATCGTTTTCTATACGCTTTTGGCAAGCGAAGAAGAGCGATGGAAGATCCAGAAATTCTTGGATAGAGTAGGCGGTCGAGTCAGATTCGAGTTGGGCAAGCGGATCGTGCTAAAACGAATGCCCGCGTTGAACTTCAAGTACGACGAGTCCATTGCCAAAGGAAATCGGATTATCGAGTTAATCGACGGGTTCGATGAATCGTTCAACGAATCAGTCGATTGAGGGGTTTTTTTCCAGAATTGAGCGCTGGATTTCGCGATTTAGCTTCGAGTGCCGCCGGGCAATCGGTGTGTGTGATTGGCCATGCCCGACCTGATGGAGATTGTGTCGGGGCGCAAATCGCAGTCGCGGAAATGATTTCAACTTTTGGGGTGGTTCCCCTGGTCGCAAACGCTGATCAAGTGCCCGCGTCCTTAACTTATTTAAAGGGAAGCGAGCTCATTCGTATTGTCGAGCCCGAGTCTTTAGGAAAAGCAGGGCTGCTGTATCTGGATTGCGCGGACGAGGGAAGGGTAGGCCCGAAAACTTCTATCGCATTGGAGAACCAGCGGCGTATGGGAAATATCGATCATCATATTACCAATACTCGGTTCGCTGAGGTAAACTTGATTGATTCGGAGGCTTCTGCTACCTGTGAAATACTGGCGGGCATAGCATTTGACTTGGCTCTACCAATCTCAGAGTCCGCAGCTCAAGCCCTATATACGGGCATCCTAACAGATACGGGTCGATTCAGCTATGCAGCGACCAGTAGTCGAGTTTTCGAGCTGTGTAGCAGATTGGTGGATTGTGGAGCGTCACCTCGATTGGCGGCTGAAAATCTCTATGAAAATGCGACTTTACCACGGCTGAAGCTGCTTGAGCGATTCCTGGGTTCGCTCGCTTTCGAATGTGGTAAGAAAGTTTGCGTAGGTATGTTGCGGCAAAGGGATTTTGTTGAAACGGGCACCTCGTATCAAGATACGGAAGGATTTGTTGATTATGCGCGTTCCTTGGAAAATGTCTTAATTGGGGTGTTACTCGAGGAACGCAAAACGACGATTAAGGCGAGTTTGAGAGCAAAGAGTAAAGAGCTGCGAGTTGATCAAGTCGCATCCCAATTTGGGGGAGGTGGACATGCTTGTGCGGCAGCGACGAGTAGTAATCTTCCATTGAAGGTCTTGCGAGAGAAATTGATCGAAGCGGTAAGAACACGTGTTGAAACGGTTGATTGCAAATGAAGGAGAATAGTGATCTAGAGGGCGTATTATTGATCGACAAGCCGTGCGGACTAACATCCCACGACGTGGTGGATAAGGTTCGAAGGAAACTGAAAATGAAGCGTATCGGGCATGCTGGTACACTCGATCCGATGGCGACGGGACTTCTCATTATACTAGTGGGTAAAGCGACTAAGCTTTCGCAGTATCTGATGGGCTTGGATAAGGCCTATGAGGGAACCATTAGGTTGGGAGAGTCGACGAATACGTACGATGGTGAGGGTGAAGTGATGACTAAGCGTTCAATCCCCAGTTTAACAATGGAAGAGGTCGCTGCGGTTGTGTCCTCTTACTTGGGGGATCAGTACCAAAAGCCTCCAATGTTTTCGGCAGTGAAAATCAATGGCCAGCCCTTGTACAAGATGGCCCGCCAGGGTAAAGATGTGGAGCGAGAGCCAAGATTTATCAGAATCTCCCGATTCGACGTAACTCGCTTTGATTTACCGGAGGTGGACTTCAGCCTAGATTGCACGAAAGGGACCTATGTTCGTTCCCTCGCGAATGACATTGGGGAAAAAATTGGTTGTGGGGGCTATCTTTCGGGACTGCGCCGAATCGCTTCCGACAAGTTTAATTTAAACGATGCCATCACATTGGAGCGATTTGTCGAAGCCACTCCAGAGGAAATTTCCAAGGCCCTAATCGGAAAAAATGAAGCGTTGCCCAATTCTGCGTTGTGAACTTAATTACCATGCCAGAGCTCAAACATTTTGACGGAATTGACTCGTTTCGTTCGGAGACAAATCGGCCGATTCATTTGGCTATAGGCATGTTTGATGGCGTTCATCAGGGTCATCGAATAGTGGTGGAATCAGCAATACGTTCTGCGGCAAACTCGGGCGGTCTTGCGGGAGTTATGACTTTCTGGCCCCATCCAAGCCACCTTTTTAAACCGGACAATCCGGTGCCCATGATCCTCAACTCGAGGATGAAGCGGTCCGAACTTAGCAAACTTCGAATCGATTTTGTGATTGAGGAGCCTTTTTCGCCTGAATTCGCAGCGGTTGATTCAGTCGATTTCCTTGCGATGCTGAAGTGCAAGATCCCTGCTTTGGCTTCTATGCACACGGGAGAAAACTGGAGGTTCGGAAAGGGGCGGCAAGGCGATGTTAAATTGCTGGGTAAATTGGCGGAGGAGGCAGGAATTTCTGCCGAATCAATCGAATGTCTTTTCCTAGACGGCGAACGCGTAAGCAGCACTCGAATACGGAACGCTTTAATTGGCGGAAGAATTGGAGAAGCGAATCGTCTTCTTGGGTATACTTACGAAACCTGGGGAACGGTGAGAGAAGGCAAGCGAGTTGGAAGGACGATTGGCGTCCCGACCTTGAACATCCCATTTGATGGTGAATTGGTACCTAGGTTGGGCGTTTACAGTGTCAACATTTCCCGAGAGGGCGGAGAAGAGCGGTTACCTGCAGTAGCTAACTTTGGAATCCGACCCACTGTCAATTCACTAAAGAAGCCCATGTTGGAGGTGCACGTGCTAGGAGATTGTCCGTTCTTCTACGGGGACTCAGTGCGAGTTGAGTGGTTGAATTTCCTAAGACGAGAAAGGAAATTCGACTGTTTAGATAAACTAAAGACGCAGATTCAAGCTGATATTAGTGATGCTAAGTTGTTTTTTGAGAGTCCGTGAATGGGTAAATTGCGCTTAGATGAGCTGGTCTTCCAGCGGGGGTTTGCTTCCAGTCGGAGCGAAGCCAAAGCCCTCATTATGACGGGCAGAGTGAGGCAGGGATACCGGAGACTGGACAAACCGGGCGTAAAAGTTAGCGAAGAAATCGAACTTTACGTTGAACCAGGCAAGCGTTTCGTAAGCAGAGGGGGGGAAAAGATTGAAGGGTTTGCCGAAGCTTATGACCTCTCTTTTGAAGGGAAAAGCGTTTTAGATGTGGGTGCGTCAACAGGAGGGTTTACGGATTATGCTTTGCAGAATGGAGCGATTAGCGTCGCTTGTGTAGATGTTGGGAAGGGGCAGTTACACGGAAAACTGAGAGAGGATCCTCGTATTGTTAATTTGGAGAAGGTAAATGCTCGATATTTGCAACTTGGTGACCTTCCTTTAGACTCATACGATCGTATTGTAATGGATCTTTCTTTTATTTCACTCAAATCGGTTTTACCTGCTGTCTGGCCGTTTCTCGCGATTGGGGGAATTCTAGTTGCTCTGGTTAAACCCCAATTCGAGGTAGGCAAGGAAGTAGCGGACAAATTCAGGGGGGTGATTAAGGATCAGAATGAACGGTACAAAGCCCTCGCTGAGGTCGAGCGGTTTGCCATGGAGAATCTGGTTAACGTATCCCTTATCGGTTGTATTCCTTCACCGATCAAAGGAGCGGACGGAAATGTTGAATTTCTGCTCGGGCTTTCTAAGTTGAAATAAAATGCACCCCGTGCGATTTTCATAGCTGTGCTCAAAAATAAGGCCATTAAGAACCTCGGATTCGTTTTGAATCAGTCCAAATCGGGAACCTTTAAATTGTTTGGGCAGTTACGAGAGATCGCTGAGGACATGGGAGTCTCGACTCGGGAGACGTTGGAATTTCCCGTTCCCAATGGATTTTTAAAGGGTATGGACGCCTGTTGTGTGATCGGAGGTGACGGCACCTTTTTGAGCGCAGCGTCTGAATCGACCAAGTATCAGGTGCCCTTAATCGGCGTGAATCGAGGAACGCTCGGATTCCTGACGACCTATACTGCTGAGGAAATCAATTCTTTATTCCCATCAATTTTAGAGGGTGCCTATGATTTACGTCGGCGAGGATTGCTCGAGTGCTGTACCCATGACAATTTAGTGGATGTTGCGTTGAACGACGTGGTCATCAAATCTGCTTCGGTCAGTGGAATCGTTCATTTGAACGTTTTCGCGGATGAAGAGTTTGTGACGACCTATATTTGTGACGGATTGATATTCAGTACTCCCACAGGGTCGACTGCTTACACGCTCTCCGCAGGTGGTCCATTGATTCATCCCGATTCAAAAGTGATTTCCCTAACGCCGATTTGCCCTCATGCCCTTAGCAATCGCTCGATAATATTGCCGGATAATGTTCAACTGCGTGTGGAGAATGCAGTGCCAAACGGTCAACTTGTAGTAGCGGTTGATGGGCAAAGAAATTTGTCAACTTCTGAGGACGGCACGATCTCCATTAGATTATCATCCCAGAGTTTACAGATGGCCCAAAAAGTGGACTACTCTCATTTTGATGTGGTAAGAAGAAAGCTGAAGTGGAGCGGTGGATACATTCGAGAACCCAATCCTAAAAATCACTAGTTGGAGGCAAAGGAAAATTCGAATTTGACAATTTCGATCTTACTTGAGCTCAATTTTGGATCCTTGAGTACTGCGGAAAGACGGATTTCTTCTAAAACGGCTTTCAGCTCTCTAGTGTACTCGAGATCGTCACTGGGCCCAAACATGTAGACCAGCTTTTGGTGAGTGTAACGAATGTACCAGCCCTCATCGGTTAAGCCAAAATCCGTGACATCGATTCCTGGATACCGTTTCCGGTATTGGCCGTGACTCATAGCTCCGCTATCGATAACAGCTTCGAGTGGATAAACGATCACCTTGGTGGGCGTGCTTTGAGCCCATGCCGTTCCCGCAAGAAGAGTCAGCGACAGCGAAAATATGCAAAGAATTCGGGTCATTGTAGTTGTGCGGAGGTGCGGTCTCTTGACCTACAAGTTGCTGGACATTTTGCCGCCCTCTTCGGTGCCTTTAGCTCGGTTAGATCCTTGGCTACCGCCACCCCCTACTTGCTGGCCATCGGATTCAGTAACTTTCTTGCCGTTGTCACCCCCTGATTCTCCACCATTCTTAGCCTTATTCTGGTCTCTGGATTCACTGTCGCTTGCACCGTCTGAAGTTCGCGTATCAGGGTCATCCCCAGTCAAGTCTCCGATGGGTCCTCCGATTTGATCAGAAGTGCTTCCAATCTGAATGTCCGGAGGGGGAGGAGGTAATTGTCCGAGAGGCGATTCACCTGCTTGTCCCCCTAGGCCTGATTGTCCTCGTTGACTCTGCTCGCCCTGTTCTCCATTTGAACCCATTTGCTCCATCTGTCCCTGCTGACCTTGTTGCACTGCGTTGGAAGGGAGCATGGGTATAAGAGGAGTGTTGTTGCTTTGGGAATCTCGACTCCCTTGACTGCGAGAGCTGCTCATGGGAGGTATTCCTGAGCTACTCTGTCCTTGTTGTCCGCCGCTAGAGCCACCTTTGGGAGGCAGCCCCATACTACTTTGGCCTTGTTGCCCTCCGCCTGGGTTTCGTCCACCCATGGGAATCGGCATGCCACTGCTTCCGGAGGAGCCTCTCGTTATCCCGCCTTGCATACCTCCGGGCATCCCTGGGGTGCTAATGGGAATGTTTAAACCGGTTCCGCCCAGTATATCGATTGTACCTAACGGTGGAAGGGTGGACTCGTCCAAAATCGAAACATCGCCGCCAATTGGAATGCCACCTGCGGAAATGGAAGGACGTCCGCTACGACTTTGATTTGATCCGCTGTTGGGGCCGGCTCCATTGGCCTCTCCTTCGAAAATCCGGGGGTCTGGATCGAACTGTGCCATTCCGCTCTGGCAAAATAGTGCGGCTGCTCCGACTACGGAAAGAAGCAAAGTTGGATGGCGTCGATTTTTCATTTCTTGGGCGGTTGGTATATTACAGTTTTTCATCGCATATCACCGTGATTGGCGATTGGGCGACCCCTCCCCTGACTTGGAGTCTATATTGAATATCTTCATATCCTTTTTTACGACCAATAACACGATAGTCGCCAGGCAATAGGTTCATGGTAGATTCTTTAAGCTTAGTCGGCTTTTTGGCAGTTGGACCCTGTACGCTAACCCATGTCGCCATATCAGAGACAAAGAGAACCTGAACGGGTCTACTTTGGGTGATGAGGTGTTGCTGCAAGCGCTTTGCTTCATCGGTTAGTTCAAGATAGTCGGGCTTGGATCGCATCGCCTGGTCCCAGGATTGGCGAGCGAGCTGATACTGAATCCGCTTTGCTTCGATTGCTGCGATTTCCAAGTACTTTTCGTAACGAAGAATGCTACGAATTACTTTCCCGGTTCGCAACAGCCCATCTTTGGCTTCCTGAAGGTTGGGCTCCATTTCGTTCAATTGCTGGTAGATCACTCGTGCTCCTTCCCAATCCCGATTTTCACTTTCCAAAGCATAGGCCCGTTTAACCAACGTCGCGATGTCATTCTGGTGCTTGTCTGTTCGGGCCCTGACGATGGAATCTGCCAATTCCTTGCGATCTGGAAAAATAGCGAGAGCTAGCTGATAATTCTCGATCGCTTCATCAAAGCGGTGGGACTGCTCTGCGTTCTGGGCAATCGTGAGATACTTGCTGAAGTCACGATTCTCAATTTTGCGCCGCACCCTCGAAACCCCGTTCTGAGCCTTTGCAGATTTCTGGTCTTTTTGGAATGCTTGCTGATAGGCAACAAGAGCCTCCTCGAACGCTTCGCTCCGTTCTTGTACCTCACCTTTCTTTACGAGATTGAAAACGTCGTCGGCAGTCTTCGCTCGTTCGATTTGAAGGATGGCATTTTGGTTTTGGGGATCGATCGAGAGAAGATTCGTGAACGCCTCGATTGCTTTGGCCCCCTGGCCTTGTGCGATGTATCGATGACCCAAGGCCGCGTTTTCGCGTATGTAGTTTGAAATGGAGTCCGCAAGTGCCTGTAGTTTGTCCGTTGCCTCTGTCAATTTAGTTTTAGATGCGGTGAACGAGCCCTCAGTGAGAAATTGCTTCCCAGCACTGGCGGCGTCGAAAGCATCATCATAGGCTTCTTGATTCAGGTGTTTAGACGGCTTTAGCTCGTCGACTCGAGTCAAAAAATTGTCGTACATCTCTTGGGTAGCGAGCTTTGCCTCCACCAAATTCGAAAAGTCCTCGATTTGCACGTTGACCCCCTTGAAGGTTTCAAACGCCCGATCGAAGGCTTTCCGCTTCATGAGGTCTTCGCCCTGCAAGAACTCGCGTTCCACGGCGACTAATTTTGTTGTGAGAACCGGGTGATTGACCCGCATTTGGCGAATTTTCTCCAATCCACTGTTAGCGGTTTCAAGTTCAAGATCCGCTTTGGACCGGCTTGCGAACGCTTGCTGGAAGGGGACTTCCGGCACGGACTCGTGAGTAAGCCCGAGTCGGTTTGTTAATGCCTTGGCGTCTCCGTCCGGATTTTCCCACAATGCGATCCCGCCGACTAGCAGAACAATGAAAACGGCGGCTGACACGCCTACCGCTATCAATTTACGTTTTGAGGATCGTGCTCTTTCAGCTTCATCCTCATCCTCTGGATTCCAGTGAATTACTCTGTGCTTCCGAGGGTTTTGATGGTTCTCTTCCATGTCCGGCATACTGATCTTATTTTCCTTTTACTAATCGCGTGAGCGGCTGTGATGCAGGTTAATTTACCTTAAAGGAACCTATGTTAAATATTGCAGCAGGGAAGATTTAATTACAAAGCCTCTCAGGGTAAAGTTACGATTTTCGAAGTCGGTTGGATTCATCTATTTTTAAACAGCACTCGCTTTGAGCCCCATTTTTGATGAACGAGTGTTTCGAATTTTACGTTTGGTTCATTTCGCAGGTGTTTAAAAAAGGGAAACGTTTCGAATTCGATTGGGTTAGACCCAGATTGGTCCTTTCGGATCCCTATTGCGGTTGACGGGTCAAAAGGTAGATTAGTTAATCCAAAAGTGACCTTCGTCCGTACTAATTTGAGGGAGTAGACATTTTATGGACTCGATAATGAAATTGCGAATGGTAGCGATCGCGTCGCTTGTAGCCATAATCTTTTCCAGCTGCAGCACGACGCCAGTGACAGGGCGCCGTCAAATCAACCTCATGTCAGATACCGAGGTGGCAAAGATGGGTATAGCACAATTCGAGCAAAAGAAGGCACAAGGGCTGATATCGCGAGATCCGCGTATGAACGAGTGGTTGCTGAATGCCGGGGAACGAATAGCTCAGCAGGTCTTTTGGGATATGCCTATGGCGGAATGGGAATTTGTGATTTTTGAAGATCCCGAAGTGAATGCGTTTGCTTTACCGGGAGGCAAAATCGGGATTCATACAGGTCTTTTTAAGGAAGGGATAGTAACTTCTGAAGAGGAATTAGCTGCGGTAGTAGCCCATGAGATTGCCCACGTGACCGCGCGTCATTCTCACGAGCAGCTTTCACAAGCGGGCGTATTAAAAGCGGGAAGCGCTGTTACATCGATCACAACTGGAGGTTTGGGAAGCATGATTTTAAATCCTTCAATGATTTCCAACATGGCATCCTGGGACCGGGCAAAGGAATCCGAAGCGGACCGGATTGGAATTATGTACATGGCTCGCGCGGGATATAACCCCACTGCGGCGATCAAGGTCATGGAAAAAATGGCTGACAAGTATGGTACCCAAGCTACCTATCGAGCGCAGCTGGACCCGAATATTGGCCATCCTCATCCGTCAGAGAGGCTTGATGGTCTTCATGCACAACTTGCCGAAGCGATGGAAGCCTACGAAAAGGCGAAGGAGATGCAGTTTTAGGTTTTGCGGTCTATTCTCGCGGCATGCTGGTAGAGGGAAGCTTTATTGCAACAAACCGTCAAAGCTACGTGGATAAAATCGTCATGGCGTCACAGCCGGTTGTTTAGAACCAGTGGAAAGTGCCTCCAGCTATATTCGTTAATATTCTGTTGGAGGAGATTCTGCAATGGATGTCTGCTAGTGGGGCGATATGACATTTGGCGATCACTTGGTCAAAATGGTGACTCTCAGGTCCTTTCAAGCGACGAAAGTCTTTGGGTGCGTCGTAGTCCCGTAAGCGCTCGCAAGGTTTTGGCTAAGAAATTGCATACGGATGTCTTGGGGCTAAAGAAGCACCTCATCGAGGATTCGGAAATCGAGGCGTCAGTGGGCGCAATGCAATAAAAAGCCGCCCCTCTTGTGAGGACCGGCTTTGGCAAATTAATTGGTTTTAAACACGGCTTAGGGCGATTCCTCGGCAGGAGGAACCACTAAGGGAGCGGGCGGCTCTTCAACCGGTTCAGGGGCGTCAGAGATCAGGTCATCCAGAGATTCTGGCAGACTGGTGAATTGGTAAGAACTCACTTCGAATGCAGATCGGCGCATGTATTCGTTAACTGGATCGCCTGCATCACTGGATGAAATAAAGAAGTAGACCGGGCCTTCTGGTGTCACCACCTCTTCCTCCATTTCCGTCGTCTTTTCCCCGTTTTCGTCTTCCTTTTCGACTTCCTTCTCTATCTTCACTTCCGGTTGGCGTCCAATTCTAAACTGATAGCTTTTGCCGTTGTTCAGTTGGAGCCCGAATTGATGGCTGTTCTCACGAGCAGCGACTACGTTAGGTCCATCTTTGTCTGCGGTGGCAGTGAAGCTGAGCCCGGCAAATTTCGACGCGATTTGTCCAACAGAGCTCTGGTTCAGGATTTTCTTTTCCGGAAGCGAGTCATCTGTGGCCCATTCCGAGTCGGCGTTGTCGCGAGTTGCCGAAAGCTTGTCTCCGTTTTGTAGTGTAGTGGTGATCGCTGTCACGTCGTTCGCTTCGAAGGAAACCAGCTTTTTCTCGAGCCAAGAGTCGAGATTGGAGTCAATATAGAAGGTCGTATTCACTAGAAATGCCTTTTCCTCGCCATAGAAGCGGAGGAACTGGCGTCCGTTTTCGGTCTCCTTGCCTAGCCCGAAGGCAACGATATCATTATCGAGTTTGTCGATGAACTGAATGCGGTCACCTCCCTCAAAGCCTAAGGTAGCTATCCGATCCGGATTTTCACTCACAAGTCTTTGGAGCTTAGCTTCAGAAACATTTCGGGCTAGTTGTGAGATACGAGAATAGCTGGTGGGAAGATTGTGTTTCTCTTCCAGTATCCAGGCCTTTTTTTCCTCGTCATTGACAAGCGTGATCTTCTCGCCATCGGTTTCGACAACGATTTTTGCGGTGTCGCGAAGATTTGCGGGGTCGACCACATTAGAGCCCACGCGTTCGTCGAGCAAAGGGGCACTGCTAGTGCGAGTTAGAATGCTGGTGATGATTGCAAGGACAGCAAGGACTCCAGCACTGATGTATAAATGTCTTATATTCATTGTAAGTCTTAGAGTGCTTTTTGTTTACGTATGCGGTAGAAAATGAAACCGAATATGACGAGACCAATAGGCGAGTATCCGATGTTCAAGGATACTAACTTCCATTTGAGGGCGTCGATATCTTTTCGTAGTTCACGCCGAATGACACGTCTTTCTGCTCTCATGTTCGCCTCGTTTTCCCGAAGCTCCTGCAAGGCTTTTGAAAGCTCTGGGCCCGCAACGATTAATCCTGTGCCCTGTTGTTGGGTTACTAGTTGCTGTATCTCCTGATTCATTTCGGAGATCTTATCCTCAACTTCCTGAAGCTTGATTTGATATTGTTTCTGAGCTTCAACTTCCATCGCCTGGACGCGTTCGAACGATCTGGCCTCGTCTCCTTTGCTGCGTATTCCAATCAGATCCTGACTTCCACCAAGGAACTCGATGACGTTTGTACCCATGGTCAAGTTGTCATTGATTGGCTGAATGGTCATCATGCCTAGGAAATTTTGACGCTGGATGGAAAACTGGTCGAGTAGCCAGTCGGTGTCAGTAATTATGAATACATTGCCTTCTCCCGTATAGAGTTGATCGGATCCTTCTGTGGTTTCCTCACTTTCTGGCGAAGCACTCGGATCGGAGGGCTTTCCATTGGGGAACGCCGTCGTAAACTCTCCACTGAGCAATCCGGCAACGGTCTGTTTTTCGTTAGAGGCTTCCAACTGATTCAGTAGTGCACCTTGCTGGGCAAACTGAAGCATCATCCCGGCGACGCTGCCGGCACTTTCAGTTGTCTGCAAAATCGGCTCGAGAGTGAGCTTAGAGCTTTCGTCCAAGCCGATGCTTCCCGCTTCGAGAAGCAAAACAGCATTGAGCTCAGCGGCCGGAAGGAAGTCTTCAGCTACGTTGTCTTCACGGAAAATGAGCCAGGCTGGTTGCATAGTGTTCTGTTGAGTGTATGCGATGTCAGGATCGGCGACCGCTTCACTAGCGGAGTAGTTGATACCCCAAGCTGAGAAGAACGGTTGGAAGTCGCTCGAAGTATTTGGATTGGGGCGACCCATCATCATCATTTGATTCTGTTGCTGCTGGCCTCTAAAAAAGAGCGATGAGGGATCAACTGCGAGGAACATGGGCTTCCCTGACAACGTGAACTGGTCGATGCCAAACAGAAGCGTTTCCGGAAGCCCGATGGGATGGATCACCATCAGCATATCTAGGTCTTTGGGCAATTCCGGAACTGTAGGCTCGATTACCTCAACATTGAACGAGCTCTCGAGCTCGCTGATGATGTATTGGTCTTCTTGTGGCGGTTGTCCGGGCATCATCGGCATCGGTGGCGCCCTCAGCGGCAGCGTGCTGATCAAGCCCAATTTTGGCTTGGACAACTGTTGTGCTTCATGGACCGCTTTTGCAATGTCGTATTCAATGGAGCCTTCTTTATTCCAATCGAAGAAGGGAATCACGTGTTCGGAATCTCCCTGGCTGATCACCAATCCAAGGAAAATGGTGTCTCCATTTGGCAGGCTTTGCCCATGGACACCTGCGGCAATCGCGTTTTCCTCTGCAGGCGTATCGGGTTCAGGGTCGATCCGATCTAAAATGATCTTTCCGTTGGCGGCCCGCTCGAACTGACGGAGCATCTGTTCGACGCGATCTCCAAAGTTCTGGATGTGCATCTTTATTTGAGGTGAAAGCCCCTCGACTGATCGGGTCCGGTAAAAGTCGAACCGAACTGGTTCTTCGACTTTGGAGAGCAGCGACTTGGCACTGCTAGAGAGAGTGAAAGAATTTCCCGCTGTCATATCAATCCTTAGTGGTATGGATGAAAGGACGTAGTGCAGCAGGAGAAAATTTACGAGGATGAGAATGGCGGCGTGAATTTTTGTACTCGTTTTCATGGTATTATATTCCCGTTTCTAATTTTCCAGAACGATTACATTGATACCCAGAAAGGCGATGGTCAGAACAACGAAGAACGAAACGGCACTGAGTTCAATGAGTCCGCGAGTCATCGTCTGAAAGTGATTGAGAAAACTGAAGTTGCCCAGGAAATCTAGGAGCCCAGGTGAAGCAATATTCTCGAAGATGGTTAGCAAGATTTGCGAACCGAAGAGGGTGACCAGTACGCAAATCAATACGCTGATGACAAAAGCGATGACTTGGTTTTTTGTCAGAGCCGAGCAAACTGAGCTAATAGACAGATATGCAGCGGCCATAAGAACGGATCCGAAATAGCCGGCGAAGATGATTCCCCAATCCGGATTGCCAAGGTAGCTTGTGGTCAGTGCCAGGGAAAAGGTTAGTGCAAGAGCGATACCAATGAAGGCCCAGGCGGCTAGAAACTTTCCGAGGACCGCACTGACGGTTGGGATTGGGAGTGTAAAGAGAAGCTCGATACTACCCGATCTTTTCTCTTCAGACCAAAGCCGCATTCCTGTGGCAGGAATGAAAATGAGGAAGGTCCATGGAAGGAAGGTCCAGATGGTGTCTAGACTTGCCTGGTTGCCTTCATAGTAGCCGGCGAAAATGGCTAGCCCAATTAGGACGATATGAAAAACGGCCAGGATTACATAACCGACTGGTGAACGGAAATAGCCGAAGAACTCTTTCTTAAATATAGGAGCAATCTGGTTCATGCGTATGCCTTACTGTTGGTGATTTCACGGAAAATTTCGTCGATTGAAGATCCGGGTAGTCGCGTTTTGAATTCCACGGGAGTCTCGTTGACGCGAACTTTTCCTTGGTCGATGACAATGATGCGATTGCAGATCGCCTCGACTTCCTCTAGGATATGAGTAGAGAGAATGATGGCTTTTTCCTCAGCCATTGCCTTTATCAAGTTTCTCACCTCGTGCTTTTGGTTCGGATCGAGACCATCTGTAGGCTCGTCGAGTATGAGAACTGGTGGGTCATGCAGAATGGCTTGGGCAACACCGACTCTTTGACGGTATCCCTTGGAGAGCGTTTCTATGGCCTGATTTTGCACAGTTTGTAGGTGGCATTGTATGATGACGTTAGCCAGGCGATCGCGGATTTCGTCCTGCGTGCGATAGCCTCTGGTTTCCGCTACATAGGCCAGGAACTCGACAACTGTCATTTCTGGGTAGGCAGGACTGCTTTCGGGCAAATACCCGATGCGTCTCTTCGCTTCCATCGGATCTTTCTGCACATCGAATCCTGCTACTGAGGCGGTCCCGGCAGTCGGTGAAAGGTAGCCTGCGATCATTTTCATCGTGGTAGACTTTCCTGCTCCGTTAGGTCCAAGAAAGCCTAGAATATCGCCTTTCTTAACCTCGAAGGACACGCCGTCGACGGCTCGCAGGTCGCCATAGTCTTTGACAAGATTATCTACAATTACCATTGGTGGATCAGTTTTTTAAGTTTTGGGTGATGATAGTTTTGTTTAACCAGCTCAAGTTCCGGGTTGAATTGGTTTTTTTAGTTTTTTTGAATTTGAGGGCGAAGCGTCTAGCGGACGGATCGACAGATTTCAAGTATTTCGTTGAAGCTTCTACTAAAATTCGAATGTTCTGGACTGCTTAAGTTCAACGGTTGAACTTCAGATCTCTAGCGAATCTTGCTCCGCAACATCCGCTTCGGCCCCGGGAGTCTCGACCTCGTCCTTTAGATGCTTCGGGGGCTCTGCAATACGTTTGGCGAAATTTGCTTCCCGATCGGCGACGATTCGGTCGCAGATTTTCCGAACGTGTAAACGAAGCCACATAGAAGTATTAGAATCTTCGGAATACCTTGCCGGACCGTAGGCATGAATGCGGTTTGTTTGCAGAAGGAGATCGTTCTGGGCGAACTCGGCGTTGTTGCCCGGTTTATAGACGGCGTAAGCCTTTCCTCCAAATTTGCGGACGACGGAGAAGCTTGGTACATCGCTAGGCCCATCAGCGATATAAATCATGTTTTGAAAAGGAATGCGACGGTCCTCGTGCGCCAGTTTAGCGTTCACGTCGATCGCACCGTCTTTGTTAGAGCCTTTGTTGATCTCGAACAGTGCCCGAGTCTTGGTCGTATTGTCGATCATCATGCCGATTTGGCTGATTTCCTTGTCTGTCTCCATCGCTAGCTCGTCTTGGGAGAGAAAACCTGGCAGAAGGGGTTTCTCAATGAACTCCGATCCCCAAATCCCGTCGATATAGGGGGCTATTTCGCTGCCGCGAATCATCTCTGCCAAGCCCGTACTGACGATGTAGTGCTCGATTTCGATTTCGTGCTTTTCGTATTCAGGTTTGGAGCACGCTTCCGCTCTCAACTCGCTGAAGAATTTCGGCAGCCCCTCGTAAAATTCGATTTCAGCCCCTAAGGTTCGGAGCAGTTCGTTGTTGAGGCCTCTCATCTGGCCATTGCGAACGTGAGTGAGGATGTGATTAAGGTATACGCTCTCGCCTGAAACATGATAACCGCGCTCCTTGTAGCGTTCTGCCATGGCGTTGGTTTCTCTCCAAAAGCGATCTTCGTCGATTTTAAATCGCTCGAAAATGGGCTGCTGCATATAGCCAGGTATCAGCGTTTTGTCGAAATCCCAGATGAGGGCTATTCTTTTCTGGGTGAATAGTCCTTGAGCCATACGGAACAGAAAACCCCTTACGGTTGCGACTGCAATTGCCAATTTCGATGAAAGCGAAGTAATCGCATTGGACCGAGAGGAGAAACGAAACAATCGATTTTTTCCGTGGTGATCTTGTCTTCTCCTGCATCTTCGTTAAATTGAGATTTGCAGTTTTGAGTTCGAGTCGGCATTTCTGCTTCCTTTCCCATGGCGATCGAGCTTCCAAATATTTCCAAATTTCAAAAACGCGTTGAAGAAATCGATGGGTTTATGAACCAGCCTGACTTTTTCAACGATACCCGCCGTTCGGCAGCACTATCTAGAGAGCAAATAAAATTGCGTCAGCTACTCGAGGACCATGCTTCTCTGGAATCGGCCAAGGCTGCTTTAGTTGAGCACAAAGGGCTGCTGGAGGATCCCAATGGAGATGAAGAGCTTAAGGAGCTTGCCTTGGAAGAGCTTCCTGAGTTGGAGGAGCAAGTAGCGAGTCTTGAGAGCAAGATCCTCGTTTCCATGATACCCCCTGATGATTCTGATTCGCGGAATACGATCGTTGAAATTCGCGCGGGAGCGGGAGGTGACGAAGCGTCCTTGTTTGCGGGAAGCCTTTACCGAATGTATACAAGATTGGCGGAACGTCGTGGCTGGTCGATCGAACAGCTCGGTTCGAGCGAAAGTGGCATCAGTGGATTTAAGGAAGTGTCCTTTCTCATTCGAGGGGAGGAAGCTTACAAGCAAATGAAGTTTGAGAGTGGAGTGCATCGCGTTCAGCGGGTGCCTGAAACAGAGTCTCAAGGGCGCATACATACTTCCACCGTGACAGTCGCCGTACTTCCCGAAGCAGAGGAAGTGGATATTCGAATCGATCCTCAGGAGCTGGAGATAACCGTTACCCGAGCCAGCGGCCCAGGTGGTCAAGGTGTCAACACTACCGATTCTGCCGTACAAATCCTTCACAAGCCAACCGGGATCATCGTGCTTTGTTCTGACGAACGTTCGCAGATAAAGAATAAGGCGAAGGCGATGACGGTTTTGCGGTCTCGATTGCTTCAGGCGAAAGAGGACGAAGAAAGAGCCAAGTACGCCGAAAATCGCAAAAAGCAAGTGGGCACGGGAGACAGGAGCGAACGAATTCGAACCTACAATTTTCCTCAAAGCCGACTGACTGATCATCGAATTGGACTCACCATCCACAGCTTGAACCAGGTGATGGAGGGCGAGCTCGACGAAGTGATTGAAGTACTTCAGAAGGAAGATCAGAAGCTGAAAATCGAGAGTCTAATGAGCGGTCATTCTCAGGTTTAGAATTCGTAAAAAACTCGTGGGTAAAGAACTTACAGTTTTAGATGTGGTTAGAAAAAGTGCGCACTTTCTTGAAAGTAAGCAGGTAGAGAACCCGCGATTAAATGCGGAGTGGATCATCGCCCACGTGTTGGGGATGGGTCGAATGCAACTCTACCTGCAGTTCGATCGGCCCTTGCAGGAGCCGGAACTAGGGAAGATGAGGGAATATGTTGCCCGAAGAGGAAAGCGTGAACCGTTACAGTACATTATGGGTCAAACTCCGTTTCTCAATTTAACGATTAAATGCGATCACAGAGCACTGATCCCGAGACCGGAAACAGAGCAATTGGTTGAACAAATCATTGATCTTGGACCAGAGATCGATGAAGAAGTGCGTATACTGGATTTGGGTACAGGCTCAGGGGCGATTGCGCTTGCTCTGGCAATGCACTTCCCGCGTTCACAGGTAGTTGCGATTGATGAAAGCATCAAAGCCATCGGTTTAGCGAAGGAAAACGCCTTACACTGCGGACTTCAGAACCGAGTTGAGTTTGTCCAGTCAGACTGGTTTGAGAAATTGGGAGAGGCAGACTCATTCAATTTGATTGTTGCGAACCCCCCGTATTTGACGAAAGAGGAGCTGTCTGATGCGGAAAGCGAGGTAAAGGATTTCGAGCCGGTGATCGCGCTTGTTGCTGATAACGCAGGTTTAGAGGATTTGTTAATTATCATTGAAGGAGCCTTTAAACATCTAGAAGAAGGGGGAACGCTCTGGCTCGAAACTGGAATAGAACAGCATTCGGCTCTGCTGGAGTCCTGTAAACAGTACGGGTACAGTGAGATTGAAGGAATCAACGACTGGAGCGGTCGGCCTCGGTTTGTCCGTGCTCAGCGTTAGCGAGCTATCTCCGAGAATCGGAAAAATATATGCCTGCTGAGGCTTAGTTAATGAGCTTTTCGAAACGCGATTTAGAAGAAGCCAGTGGAAGCGCGGGCTGTTTCCAGTCGTTGATATTTGGAGAAGCATTCACCGCATCTACCATAATGCGAAGGGTTTCCCTAAGCTGTATATCAAAATCTGGAACAGGTTCCTCATCCTCTTTCTTCTCGCCGCCCGCTTCATTTTTGGCAACTTCGATGTCCGAATCTTCATTGTAAGTGGTTTCAGTCTGAGCGAGGTCGCCGTCTTCTTCTTGGGGAACCACTTCGGTACTTGCTAAATCGGGTTCTTCTTCCTCTTCGTTTTCAGCTTCCTCTTTCAGAACGGTATCGAGTTTTACAGCAGTTGAATCGAAGTTTATCTCGGCCAATTGGCGCTGTCTTTCCTTCATCTGGTCGATGAACTCTTTGTCTTCTTCCATGATGAGTTTACGTTTTTCCAAATTGAGGGAAATCGTTTTCTGCGCCTCTCGTTCCTCATACCAGTCGATTCGCTGCCTCAAGAATCCGAATTCCTCCAACTGTAAGCGCCTTTGCTTACTCTGTTCTTGCAGTGTTTCAATGAACGGTTTCTTGAGAGTCATTTCCACGAAGAAGCGAGCAGGTTTTATATAGTCCCAAGCGAGGGCGTTGTCCAAGTCGGCTTCACCCACCGCAGTGATGTCAGCAACTGAAGGTAATGAAATATCTGATACGACACCTTTTCTTTGAACAGAAAACCCGTTTGGTAGGTAGTACTTTTGGATCGTTAACTTTGCCGCACCGGCCTTGTTGCTGGAATTGTAAGCACGGAGGACATAGTCTTCGAGCGGGAGGACCTGTTGGACAGTTCCCTTTCCATGCGTGCTGTCATTGCCTATGATCAATGCACGGCCATAATTTTGCAGAGCTCCGGCTAGGATCTCCGATGCGGACGCACTGTGGCACGAAGTTAGAACTGCCAGGGGACCATTATAAACGACTTTCGGGTTGCGGTCTGATCGAGCTATTATCTTTCCGTAGGAATCTTTCACTTGAACAACCGGTCCTCTCGAAATGAAAAGTCCGGTCATGTCGACGGCTTCGTTGAGTAATCCCCCTCCGTTTCTTCTAAGATCTAGGACGATCCCTTGTACTCCCGCGTCCTTCATTTTTAGGACGAGCTCTTCGACATCAGTCGTGACACTGGTGATAACCCGATTTCCTTGATCGTCGATTTCATCGGAGCCATAAAACCCGGGAATGTCGATGACACCCATTGACATGGTAGATCCAGAAGCGGTCGGCACAGTGAAGATCTCTCCTTCACAGCGGCTCGAATTTATGCGGACGGTATCGCGAATAATACTCACGACCCGTCGTTCAGATTCGTCGACAGCATCTGCCGGGATGATCGTGAGATTTACGACGGAGCCTTTTTCGCCCCTAATTTGATCGACCACTTTACGCAAGCCCATATCTATAATGTCGACGGGTTCTCCATCCCCCTGCGCGACTGCTATGATCCGGTCGTTGGGTTTGAGATCGGTCGTATTTTTAGCCGGTCCGCCGGGTATTAATTCACGAATCACGCAGTAGCCATCCTCCTCACTAAGGAGGGCTCCGATTCCAACAAGGGATAGTCTCATGTGAATACTGAAATCCTCGAATGTATCCGAGGAGAAAAAGGTGGAATGGGGGTCGAAGATGTGGGTGAGGCTCGTAAGGAAGACCTCCTGCACGTCACTCGATCCGAACTCTTTTATGCTGCGAAGCTGACGCTCGTACCGTTTGGTAATGCGTTCTTTTGCCTCCTCAGTCGTCTTGTCATTCAGAAGCTCTTGCAGCATTTCCTGCTTGAGCCGCTTAACCCATAGGTCGTTTGCCTCCGCCTTGGAAGCCGGCCATGGACTCTTGCTCCGATCGTACTCGTACTCCTCTTCGCCGTCGAATGTCCATTCCTGTTCGAGCTTATTTAGGACCCACTGAATTCGCTCAAGTGAGATTTCACGGTATTTACTGTAGATGTTGAAGGCGGCGTCCAGGTTTCCTTTGTGTCGCATTTGCATGCTGAGACGTGAGGCGTAGGTGTCGATGAATTGGTCTTGGTCAGACTGGAGGAAATAGAGGTGGTTGTAGTCGAGCTTGCTCATGAACTCGCGAATCAATTCAGTAAAGGCCTCGTCTGAGATTTCCTCGTTGTTGAAGTGCAAGGTTTCCAGCATTTCTATTACCCGCATCGTTTCCTGTGACATGAGATCCGTTGGTGCCAAAACTGGTAGCTCGGCGGGATCGATCAAGGGCCCTTTGTCGGTAAGTGCGTAGCCGATCGTTATTGCGGATACGAGGGTGGCGGTCGTTAGGAAAACTTTTCGTTTGAGCATTTCGCGTTTATGGCTGGTTTTTCAATTTGTCTGGGTCGCGTCTGGAAAATATCTGGTCTAGTACTGTTTATCTTTTCTTCAGGAGATCTCCTGCTTCATCGAGTATTTCCTTTTCGCTATCGGTCAGCGCTCCGAAGCCTTGGCTGTTGATCTTGTCCAAAATGCGGTCGACCTCTTTTTTGAGATCGCTAGGAGGACTGATGTTAACTTTGTAGGGAAAAGTTTTGGTGCTAGCCTTTTTAGGTTTAGGTTTAAACCAATCTGGCATTTTGAAAGCTTCCGCTTTTCCGGACCCAGGGTTTCGTAGATAGATGAACTTGTAGAAAAGGTAACCACCGATCATCCCCCCGAGATGGGCTGAATGGGCTGTGCCATGCCCATTTAGGAGTTCGAAGAAAATTAGACCAAACGCAGCGATACCCAATGAGATGAATAGCAGGACCTTCGCTTTCATGCGGATGACCATCATGAAGTAAATATCGCTTTCCGCGTACATCAGTCCGAAACAGGTGATTAGGCCAAAGACCGCTCCGGACGAACCATAGACGGCGTTCGATGGTGTGGCGAAACTGACAATATACCATAGAATCCCTCCCAAAAGGGTAGCAATAAGGTACAGACTGACGAATCGCTTTTCGCCGAGCTCTGGAAGAAGCGCCCTCCCGAGGAAGAAAACACCAATCATGTTTCCTACTAGGTGGAAAACGCTCTGGGTGCTATGGAGAAAAGAGTAGGTTACGAAACTCCAGATGTGTGGTCCTCCTAGCTCGCTTGTCGTCAAAGCGAAAAAACGGAAAATCCTTTCACCGCCGGTTAGCTGCACCGCATGCATGACCACATTGAAGATGATGATACCAAGCACCAAGTTCCGGGATCGGGTACTGCCATTTTGCTGCATGTAGGGTCGATCGTAAAGCATGCGTTAATTCAGGATCATTATTTTCTGGGGAATTACAAGGAAGCTATCGCGTTAATTATCGCTAGTTATTCTGTTCCTATTGGAGTTTTGTTACGGTTGGGTTTAATTACTGACGTTGCTCGTTCTTTCGAGGACGAAATCGTTGATTCTCGGGAGTTTGCATAAATTGCATTTATGGTCCATTCGAGACCCTTTTAGGGTCAAATAGTTCAAAGAAATCGATCGGAATTTTGGCGATCTAGCAGCGAGGCGCTAGTTGTTGAACCGGAACAAGGCGACATCACCGTCTTTGAACGGGTATTCTTTGCCTTCAAGACGGTATCTACCAGCGTCCCGAGCTGCTGCGACACTTCCTAGCTCTGACAGGTCATCGTAGGACACGACTTCCGCCTTAATAAACCCCTTTTCGAAATCCGTGTGTATGACTCCGGCGGCTTGAGGAGCCTTCATGCCGTGAGTGAAAGTCCACGCTCGGACTTCTTTCTCGCCCGCGGTAAAGTAGGTTTCGAGACCCAGCAAGGCGTAGGTGGCTTTGATCAGTAAGGAAATGCCCGAGTCTTCCACTCCAAGATCTGCTAGAAATTCAGCGGCTTCCCCCGAACTGAGGTCGATTAGCTCAGACTCGATTTGGGCGCTGATGACCACGCATTCAGCGTCTTGGCTTTCCTTTGCGTAGGCTATTACTTTGGAGACGAGGTTATTACTCTCAGAGGCTGCCAAGTCGTCTTCCATTACATTAGCGGCGTAAATCACGGATTTCGAGGACAACAAATGAAGTCCCTTCATCACCAAGTCTTCATCTTCAGAGACTTCGAGAGTGTTGGCGGGCTTACCTTTATTCAGATGGGGAAGGAGCTTGTCGATCATCGTGCATACGGCTTGGGCCTCCTTGTCGTTGCCCCGGGCCTTCTTCATCGCTTTTTCTCGCTGCCGCTCCAAAGATTCTAAGTCAGCGAGTACAAGCTCTGTATTTATTATTTCGATATCCCGAATGGGATCCACTGATCCCATGCTATGAATAATTTCGTCGTTATCAAAGCAACGGACGACTTGCACGATTGCGTCAACTTCTCGGATGTTCGCGAGAAACTTGTTTCCGAGTCCTTCTCCTTTGCTCGCCCCCTCAACGAGTCCCGCGATGTCGACAAACTCAATCGCGGCAGGAATGACCACTTCGGTTTTCGCGATCTGCTGAAGAACAGCGAGACGCTTGTCTGGTACGTTCACAACGCCGACATTGGGATCGATGGTGCAGAAAGGGTAGTTGGCCGACTCCGCTTTGCGGGTTCGAGTCAACGCATTGAAAAGCGTAGACTTGCCAACATTGGGGAGACCGACGATACCTGCTTTGAGCATAGGCGACGAACAAAATTCAATCGGATGTTGCTTGACAAGAACCAATTTTGGTAAATCTTCCTGCTTTTTTTCCGAACTCTCCAAGACATCGAATCATGGCCTTAAAGATCAAACTTCAAAGGGGTGGAGCTACTCACAATCCCGTCTATCGTATAGTGGTCGCAGAGGCTCGCGGGCGCCGCGATGGTCGCTTCGTCGAAAAGCTCGGCACCTACACTCCGAGAGCACAGGGCCAGCAGATCGAACTCAATTTGGACGTGGAGCGTGCTGACCATTGGATTTCCGTTGGTGCGAAGGCAACAGAGACGGTTGGAGGCCTCATCAAGAGAGCCCGCAAAGAGGCATCAGCTCCAGTCGAGGCGGAAGCATAAAACAAGAATGTATGTCTTTTGAATTTCAGACCCGGTTTTCGAGCCGGGTTTTTTAGTCCCCAGAGACTTGCCTTGAATCGATTATCGGATTGCCCCTTTGTCTTAGTTGGTAACCCATGAAAATTGACGTACTCACGCTTTTCCCTCAAATGCTGGACGGATTTCTATCTGAAAGCATGATGGGTCGGGCACAGGTGAGCGGATTGGTGGAGATCAATGCCCACAACCTTAGGGATTGGGCCAAGGGTAAGCACAAACAGGTCGATGACCGCCCGTTTGGTGGCGGAGCGGGCATGGTCCTGATGCCGGAACCGATCTTCGATGCCTTCGAGACACTGCAGACTCCTCAAAGCCACCGCATATACCTTGCTCCGGACGGTCAACCTTTGACGCCTGCGATTGCCGAGTCGCTATCCCAGAAATCGCACCTGGTTTTATTGAGCGGCCACTACGAGGGAATTGATGAGCGAGTGCGTAAAAACCTGATCGATCAGGAGATCAGTATCGGTGACTATGTGCTGACCAATGGGACCTTAGCAGCGGCAGTTTTGATCGACTGTTTGTGTCGATTTTTGCCCGGTTTTTTAGGCGAAGAAAAATCATTGACTAGCGAAAGTTTCCAAGGCAAGTTGCTCGACTTTCCTCAATTCACACGGCCCGCGGTGTTTCGAGATATGCCAATTCCGGAGGTTCTTTTGTCCGGAAACCATGCAGAAGTCGAGATGTGGCGTCAAAGGGAACGGGAGGAAAGGACGCGCCAACGAAGACCGGATTTACTATAGTATTCATATAATGAACCAGATTGTTAAAGATTTGAATCAAGACCAGCTAAAGACTGACATTCCCCTTTTCAAGGTAGGCGATGGTGTTAAAGTTCACACGTTGGTGAGAGAGGGTGACAAGCGTCGCGTCCAGATATTCTCTGGTATCGTAATCGCACGAAAGGGTTCGGGCATTCAAGAGGCTTTCACGGTTCGTCGTATTTCCTACGGTGAAGGCGTTGAAAAAGTGTTCCCGGTCCACAGTCCCAACGTTTCCAAGATCGAGATCGAGAAAGAATCTAAGACAATGCGTGCTCGAATGTATTATCTTAGGGGACTCGTGGGCAAGAAGGCCATGCAGGTGAAGGAAAAGCGATTGGCCCGCGGCTACTGACATCTGCTCGAAAGTTTGATTTTAATCAGGCTGCCCGTTTGGGCAGCCTTTTTTGCACTCGGGATCGTCGTTGTCTCAATTCCTCTTGAAAGGATTAAGCGTCCATTTTACCCTTGAGCCCTCTGAAAGGCCAGATAGACGTGTAACGTTCGAAATAGTGTTCGAATTTCCGCAATCTAAAATGAATAAAGATATCCTTCAAATAGCCGCCAATCAAGCCCGCGGGCTCGCAATCGATGCGGTTCACGCCTGCCACTCAGGACACGTGGGCTTGCCACTCGGATCAGCCGAGATTGGTGCGGTCCTTTATGGGCATGCACTGAGTGTTAATCCGGACGAGCCGCGTTGGTTAAATCGGGACCGTTTCATCCTATCGGGCGGTCATGGAAGCATGTTCCTCTATAGTTGGCTACATTTGGCGGGATTTGATCTGGATTTGGAGGAACTCAAGAATTTCCGCCAGCTTCACAGCAAGACTCCAGGGCATCCGGAATTCAAAGAAACCGCGGGGGTTGAAAGCACAACGGGTCCCTTGGGGCAGGGAATTGGCAACGCGGTTGGTTTTGCCGTCTCTCAGAAAATGGCGGCAGCAAAATTCAACACGGACACCCATACTATATTAGACAACCACATCGTGGCCTTGGCGGGCGATGGTTGCATTCAGGAGGGGGTTGCCCAAGAAGCATCTGCGCTCGCGGGTCATCTGCACCTCGATAATTTGATTGTTTTTTATGATAGTAATGACGTCACGCTCGATGCGAAGGCGGATATGTCTCAGAGTGAAGATACCGCTAAGCGATATGAAGCGTTGGGATGGGGTGTTGTCACAATCGATGGACATGATCTCGATGCCGTTGCAGCAGCGTTTAGCGATGCCAAGGCAGCGAAGGGTAAGCCTCAGTTGATTGTTGCTAAGACTGAGATTGCTCGAGGGATTCCAGAGGTTGCGGGGACGAGTGCTGGGCATGGGGAGAGTGGTGCGATCAAGTATTCTGAAAACGCCCACCAGATTTTAGGGCTCCCAGAAGTGCGTTTCCACGTGTCCGAGGATGTTCGAGCTTATTTCGCTGAACTGAAGCAAGTGCGTACTGAAGTTTATAATACTTGGAAAACCACCTACGATGAGTGGGCCAAGGCCAATGTCGAGCTAGCAGCTGCGTTGGAGTCGGGAGCGTCAGCTCCGGTGGACATTGACGATATTTTGTCAAAAATTCCGCTAGCTGAAGTAGATGCTAAACTGGCAACGCGAGCGGCAGGGTCGAATGTCCTGCAGCCTATCGCACAGGCCCGTCCCGAATTGATTAGTGGTTCTGCGGACCTCCATGGATCTACGAAGAACTACATTAAAGATGGAGGCGTTTTTCTGTCTGGAAACGAATCGGGACGAAATTTGCTCTTTGGTATTCGCGAGCACGCTATGGGTGCCTTGCTCAACGGGGTGGCTTACGATGGGATTTGGAGAGCTTCGGGAGCTACTTTTATGGTGTTTGCGGATTATTTGCGACCTTCGATCCGATTGGCTTCCCTGGCGGGCCTTCCTGTGATCTACATTTTTACCCACGATTCGGTGGGAGTGGGTGAGGATGGTCCGACACATCAACCGGTTGAAACGGTTTCAGGTCTAAGAGTCATACCCAATCTGGACGTGATTCGCCCTTGTGATTCGGAAGAGACCGCGGGAGCGTTCGTTGCGGCCGTGGAGCGTCAAGACGGTCCAACTGTACTTTCGCTCACGCGGCAAGGTGTGCCCAATATCAATACGGTGACTCCTGAAGAACGCCGCCACGGAGTTATTAAGGGAGGGTACGTGATAAAAAAAGAGACTGGACCTTTGGAAGTCATCTTAATCGGAACCGGTTCGGAAGTGCAGCATGCCATTGCCGCAGCGGATGAAATAGGTCCCGGTGCCCGGGTCGTGTCGATGCCTTCAATGCTGAGATTTGATGGCCAAAGCGATGAATACAAAGAGAGTATTTTACCTTCTTCCTGTAGGAAACGGATAGCGATTGAAGCAGGTGTCACGGGGCTCTGGCACAAATATGTCGGCTTTGAGGGAAAAGTCCTAGGAATCGACCGATTCGGTATGAGTGCTCCCGGGAATACGGTCATGGCTGAATTGGGAATGACGGGATCGAATGTTCTTTCGGCAGCAGGCTCATGAAGGCGAACGTCTGTTTGTTTTAATTATTTGGCCTCAGTCGGGTTCCGCGGTTGAGGCTTTTCCAGACCATGAAACGCCATTTTTGTGAAATAGCTTATGGTTCTCCTGAATACGAAAAAGTGTTCTTGCTCCGCAACCAAATCTTGAGAGAGCCATTTGGGCTTGATTTCCGTTTGGAAGACCTCTCTTGGGAAGCGTTCTCTCACCACTATGCGGTTTTTCAAGGAAATGAAGCTATTGCCTGCGTGATCGCCATTCCAGGTTGCGATCATTGTTATCGTATCAGACAGATGGCGACAAAGAAGGAAATACAAGGGCAGGGGATTGGCTCGGAGCTAATGCGAAAGGTCGAATCTGAATTAACAGGGAAGGGCGGCGTCAAAATCAGTTTGAATGCACGAGTCACCGCGCTCGGATTTTATCAGAGCCTTGGGTATCATTCAGTTGGTGATGAATTTATAGAAGTCACGATTCCGCATCAGAAAATGGAAAAGCGGCTTCAATAATCGATAATAGGAAAAATTAAGAGGGATTCTGGCATGGTGAAGGTGGAAGTTTGCATTCGAGGCGACGTAGCTGAAGAGACTGGTCTATTTGCTAAGGCCGCATTCCAGGGCGGAGCGGATACCATCGAGCTTTGCGGATCGATGCAACTCGATGGTTTGACCCCGCTTAAAGAAAGTATTGAAGCGGCTCGATTGGCTTTTCAGCGTCCCGGACTCATGGTAATGGTAAGACCGAGGGGCGGAGATTTTTGCTACTCCAGTTATGAGATTGGGGAGATGCGCCGAGAGATCGAAATTGCGGCAGAAGCCAAAGCGGATGGAGTGGTGCTGGGTGGTTTGACAAGAGGGGGAGAAATAGACGTGCTTCAAATCGGTCCGTTGATCGAGCTAAGCCATTCTTTGAGTTTGAAAGCGACTTTTCATCGCTCTTTCGACGCGGCGAGAGACGTCCAAGAATCACTGGGCATCCTTATCCAATTGGGTGTTGATCGAATTCTCACCAGTGGGGTGCCTTGGGGAGAATCGGGATCAGCCCTTGACGGGGTATTCGTAATCAATCAGCTTATACAGCAGTGTGCGGGGAGAACGGAAATCGTTATCGGGGGTAGTGTCTCGCCAGAAAATGTCCCACTTGTTCTAAAGGGGCTTCAGCCTTGGAAAGGGGACTTATCGGTCCACGCGTATTCAGGCGTGATGGAAAACGATAAGACGTCTGAAAGGAAAGTCCGCTTGCTGGTTGAAGCGGTGTCGTTTTAATTCTCGAAAGTTTAGAGTTCGCGAATTTTGAGACTGCGATAGCTTACCTCATCGTCATGGTTTTGAAGAAGCAGAAGCCCTTTTGCTTTCAGTCCAAAATTTTCATAATTCTCATATTTGCTACGAGCTACTAGTGCATCATAAATATTTGATCCGCGTTCGTATTCGACGACGTTAAAACCGTTTAACCAATGTTGGACCGTCCCATTGGGAAAAGCAACGATACGACCATGATTCCAGCTACCTATGTGAAGCGGGACTTTTCGGGTTTGGACTTCTCGATATCGGGGTATCAGATCGTACAGCGAAGCGCTAGTGCGATTACCAACGACACCTTGTTTGGCGTCAGGGTGTAGGTTGTCGTCGATTAACTGGTATTCCAATCCAAGATAATTCGCTGCTTGTCCAGGTTCGGCGAAGTCGGACACGAAGTATTTAACTCCGCTATTGGCCCCCTCTGTGAGTTTGAATTCAAAATCAAATTCAAAGGGGCCATATGCCTTCTTTGAAACGAGGTCCCCTGCCTTGGAACCGGCATGGATTACTAACGCCCCATCTTTTACTTCCCAGTCTTTATCAGAAAAAACGTTTATCCCCTCGGCGCTTCTCCATTCATTCGCTTTTCGGCCATTGAAGAGACGCGTCCAACCCTGTGCTTTTTCCGAACTGCTCAGGGAATTGGGTTTGATATTGCGAATGTAAATTCCCTCAGGTGGGGATAGTTTGGGTATCTTTGTATTGATCCTAAGGTTACGCCAGCGGACTTTGTAGCCCTCGTTTTCTGAACCTCTGATGCTGTGAACTTGGAGCCCAATGAAACCAGAAATCGTTTCTTCATCTACAAGGTGAGAAACTTGTTTCCCGTTGAGAAAAGTTTGTACCTCGTTTCCGATACATTCGATGCGGGCGGTGTTCCATTGCTCTTTCTTGAATAGATAACGAGCTGGCTCGTTGTAACTGACTGGATACAGCCAGCCTCGATTTGCTTCATCGTAAATTCCAGCAGACCACGCACGTTCGGTCGTATCTAATTCGAATTGGTATCCGTAGACTCGGCCATCTGGGAGATCTGGATTAGGCTTCGTGTTACTGCGAAATTGTACACCTGAATTGAGGCCATCCTGAACCCACACTTCAAACTCCAGAACGAAATCCGTATAGGCCCTCTCGGTCGTCATAAAAGAGTTAGGTGTATTGGCGACACTGGTTCCCGTAACCTCTCCATTTTTAATTTCGAACTTGGCTAAGCCTCCAAGCTGTTCCCATCCCTCAAAGGAGTTGCCGCTCAGAAGCGGTTCCCAGTCGTCGGCGAAGGAAGCGAGCGATATTAGGAGGGATAAGGAAGTCGTTGTCAGGATCCAGGTAAGCTTTTCCATACAGGTGTTAGGATGCTGGCATATGATCGACTATCAAGCAGTTTGTTGTGTAGGTGGGCTTGAATGGCGGAATTGGTTTGGCTATCGCGTCGGGGTGTCGCCTTTGTTGAATACTGGAATTTTCTCTTCAATCCTTTGTGTAGACCCGCTTGTTGAATGTTTACAGGTCCTCATCCTGGCTGATGCTTTGTAGGGAGGGTTTGGTTTCAGTTGCTAAACCGCTTCCAAAGTAATAATCGGGGTGACTAGTGGGATTCGGAACCGGTTACCACCTAGGGTACATTAATTTACTTTGGTAACTAGGCGAATGACTTACCATTAACCTGTATTAGCCTGTACTGATTGTGACAGGAAATTAAATGACGAGCACATTTTTTCAAGCAGTCCCTAAGATCGCCCAATCATCAAATACGTGAAGCGGCAGGATCTCATCGCTAGAAACATTACCATCATCCCATGACCAGAAAATGTATTCTACTCATCGATACGATCGACCTGCTGCTTGTCCTTAATACGGGTTACCATTGCATCTATCATTCGTCTATTGAACAAAAAGTTCCGTCTGTATAGCCGCCTCTCAAGGACCAAACCGGTTAATTGGACCAGGTATTTTCAAAAAGCGTCCGCTTCTCAGCAAGTCTATCAATATCGGGTCTTTTGATTACTCCATGACCGCGGTAGGCAATCGTGTCTCGCTGGTGTTCTTTGGATATGATCAAGCGTATTGAGAGGTAGCAAATTGAACAAAGCAATGTCTAACACAACCTGTACTCCAACCGGTGAGCGATTCGTCTCACGGTTTGCGATTAACGTTATCTTTAGAATAGAAACGGGGAGTTCAATCCCCACAATCCAAAAAGAGAAATAAATGATTCACAGAGTCAAGAGAAGACAGTCATTAGCAAAGTTGTGTATTCCAGCCATTTGGTGAGTACTGTACGAATTCAGATACTGGGAGATATTGACCACCTAAAGCCTCAAGCATTGTGATTTTTACTAAATTATCTTAACAATATATGTTAGATTTATATATAAATACTATTTATTAGTATATAATTATAAGTTAGCTATTTCGTTTGATAGCCATGATAAATATAAGTAGTAATAAGAGCGGTCCTACTACGCCTATGATCGATCTTACGATTTCGTTGTGGCGATCCTCAACAACCAATCCACGTAAAAATGGGCTAGCAGTAACGTCGTATCTTTTATCTTTTTTATTCATTCAATTGTGCATTATTTTTACCACAAATAGTCAGTCAAGTTCGGCGAATAACTCATCGCTTCTAGTAGCCGACAAAGTCTTAATTGAGAGGAGCAGAACATTCTGATTTCCAGCAACATAGATCGTGCTAAAACCATCGGCATCCACCGAGAACAGGGAACGTGCGGCAGCTAGGTTTAGGCGTAATGTTTTTGCGGAACCTTCAATAATTAGAACTCCACCGCTGCAATTGATTTTTTTCGCCAGAATTCTCTCACTATGAATAATACCATCCGTTTCTAAAGTCGCAACAAACGCAATTGATCGCTCGCGAAGCAATTCAAAGAATTTTGTTATTTGCGAAGGATCTCCAGCGACTTTTTTGGCTAGCTTTGGAACGAAAGGATAGCGCTCTCGATCAATTCTGACGTGGCACTCTGCTTCTTCCAAAGAAGAGTCCGCTATAATTTTGCCCCAGTCCAGTGCCTTTACCAGCGGAGAGCAACAAATCTGTAAGACTTCGAAATTGCGCTTATTTCGAACTTCAATGCGACCCGGAGACTCACAGCATTCGCAGCGCGAGACGCGAGCATACATACGATGATTACTTGTACTATCCAATTGGAGGCTTTTCTCGCAGTCTGCAATTAGATTCGAACTTTCGATACAACTTAATTCTATTTGCCGCCTTCTGGCAATTAAGGTGGCGTAAGCATGGCGAGTTTGTAAATAGTACTCGGGCAAAGAGGTTAATCGACGAAACAGTTCGACAAAATTTGGCTTTAAAGCAATAAAGCCGTCCTCGTCAGTCTTTATAATCAATCCACGGCGATTTTGACTTTTAGGCTTGGCTTCCCGATACTCCCAATGGACGCGGTTCATAGCTGAATTGAGCTAGGGTTGTTTTCGCTGCATATCTGAGTAGATACTCGTGTTTCAGGACAGAAACAGGCGATCCTGCTGGCCAGCCGCCATATTTCATCATTTAGAACAGCAATTTCCTTAGGAATTTTTAATAATATAGCAGATTCGGTTTCTCTGCTTATTTGAGGAGAGCCAATCACAAGTGGTACATTGATTCCAAGATCGATTGCACAGGCTTTAGCGATTTTTCCGAGGTCAACCAGCTTTTGATCATCGGGAGCCAATATTTCGCACCGTATAGGAATAAAACGTTCAACCATCCCAAAATTCTAGCGTATGTATTCCATTTTCTCCACTCCAAGAAGAAAAAATTATACCCGTAAAAGTATTTATTCTCTTTAGCCAATTAGTATGGCTAATATGAAAATCGGTCGGGGTACCTTTATTTTCGGGTTATGAGACACTTTCGAAGCAGTGATAATTAACTGCATTTGCTAACTCTTTTATTTCCCTTAAATGGTGAGTCTTTTTTACAAATAGTACAATTACATAAAAAAACGGGCTATGCCGAAGCATAGCCCGTTTGCTTTTATTTTAGGAATAACTAATTTTTTAGAAACGACCAGAAAGTCTAAAAGTCGCGTGAATTGGTGCACCAACCGTTACCTGTCCACTTCCGTAGGAGTTCGGGAAATACAACTGATCTGTAACGTTTTCAATGTTAAGCTGGAACCGGAGATTCTCACTTACCGAGTAATAGGCAGCAACATCCAAACGATCGTAGGAAGGTAATTGGGTACTACCCTTGCCAACTGTATCACCCTTATGAATATAACCAAGTCCTAAGCTAAACTGATCATTAACTTTGACTAGATTCCATACCGAATAGCTATTTTCCGCCACTTCCGCTGGCGCAGTCCCGTCAACAATGTTAGCCCCTGCTGAAATAAACCAATTCTCCGTAACGGTTCCAGTTGCAGTAACTTCAAGGCCTTTTGTAGCGGTTTCGGTCACTGCGTAGTCACCATCCGCCACTGAGCCGGTTGGCTTGACAGCATTAGAGCGATACAAAGCGGCTGTCATACTCAACCCATTTGTTAGTTCGTATTTAACCCCAAACTCTGTATTTTCGTACACGTCAGGATCAGTCTTCTGCTTTTTGCTACCTTTCAAATCAGCATACTGTCCGCCACTTTTCGGTATGAATGACTCGCTGTAGCTACCGTACAATGCGAGGTTTTCCTGGGCCTTGTAAACGAGGCCGAAGCGAGGCGAAAACTCCTCATCAACTTTTGATGCACTCCCTCCAGAGTTGCCATAAACATCCACAACTGACAGATCAAAATCATCAAACCGTCCGCCGATAACCATGTCGAATTGGTCAGTTAACGAGATTTCGTCGCTGAAGTAAATTGAACTAACACTAAGATCAGCTTCCGTTTCATCGTACTTTTCTGTTGTGAAATTAAAACTAGGGATTGCCAACCGACGTGCTATGGGAACTGTAATTTTTTCTCCTTTGGAATTATTATCCAAGTTGTCTGTATCCATGTAGAAGCGATCATTGTCGTTGCTTGTGTCGATCTCCTCGAATCCGACAACGAACTTGTGACCAATACCACCTAGCTCTTTCTCACCGATTAGATCTAATGAATAGATAGTACTGCCCCTATTAGTCGTATCACGATAGCCAGATAGGGTTACGGTGTTAGCTGCGGAGTCGTAGCTACTCGCATACAGATTTTGATAGAGTTTTGAAAAGTCGTTGTCGGTAAACCTCAACCGGAGTTTAACGTCGCTTTCGAGCTGCTGATCGACAGTCAGACTTAAAACATCCGAGTCCAAACTTGAATAGTTCTCTTCGCTGTCGCCAAACGTTATATCCGCCAATGATTCAACCGGTATACCACTCTCAGATGGTATTCCCCGGTCAATGAACCGTTTATGGTCAAGCTTCTCGTACGAAATGTTAACATTCGTAGTTTCACTGAGATCAAAGTTAAAGGTCGGGTTAAAGCCATTATTGTCACCGAAATAGAAATCACGATGGTTCTTTAGATCCTCAAGGTAAGCATTCAGACGAAACGCACCGTTCAAACCAAGCGATACGTTGGTGTCCAGACCCATATAGCTTTCGCTCATATCATCCAGCGAAAGTGAGTAATTGGTAAAATTCTCACCCGCGATAGCTTTCTTTGTAACTCTGTTTATCAGACCACCTGTGCCACCGCGGCCAAAGAAAAGAGCATTCGCACCTTTAAGCACCTCGACCTGCTCTATGTTGTAGAGTGGCCTGAAATACTGTACATCGTCTCGAACGCCATCCACGAAAAAATCAGCTGTTGATTTTACGCCTCTAAACAAGATGTCATCTCGGTGACCTTCTCCCTGTCCCGCATCAATGCCTGGAGTGTAATCAGCAATATCAGCCAATCCTGTCATGTCTTGAAGCGACATCAGATCAGCTGTCAAGATGGCCAAGCTTTGTGGAACTTCGTTAATCGGGGTCGGTGTTTTGAGGGCATTTACCTCACTCGACTGCAAATACTCGCCCATTACGACGAAGTCATCCAGTTTTACAGTTTCGCTTTCTTGTCCATGCAAACTCGAAAAACCTGCCAAGAGAAAGGCGGTAATAGTTATAGTACTTAATTTTTTACTTTTCATTTTCATGTTAGTTTGAATTTTTTGGCAAGTTGCCGATATCAGTGCGTACTTTGCCTAATAGGACAATTTACTCTTAAGTAATCCGATATTCTACCCCGATCGGGAGCAAAACTGCTCCGTGCTGGAGCCTGTTCACCACAATTAAGAATCTTCTCGTAGAAGAGATAACGACCGGAGGTAAATCTTCACCTCAATTTAGTGGCCCACCGACGAATCATTTGTCAGTTTTGCGAAGAATCAAACATTGTTTTGGAAGCGGGATACACCTAACGAAAAACGGTATAAAGAAGTTTATAAATTTCGCAGCACTTGATCAAAAATGGTGGATTTTCGGAGATTCTATAACCAACAGGCTTTATGCAATGAGGATTATCTAGCCCAATCCGCCAAAAAAGCCTTAGGGTTTAATCCGAAACAACCCCGAAAAGCCCTAGCAAAATGACTAGGGTTCGCATATCCGACTGCGTTGGCAACTTCCAAAACCGTGTACCTGCGACTGAGCAATAACTGACGAGCCCTATCCATTCGGCATTGTCTTAAATAACCGAAAACAGTTATGCCGAACCGATCTCGGAACCCGCGTTTCAACTTGAATTCGTTCAGGGCAAATTTCCGACTTAAGCCAGCGATGGAATGATCCTCGTCGAGATTCTGTTCCAAGTAACTGGCGGCTGCTGCGAGGGCTTCTTCATCCCTGCTTCTGTAGCATGGTTCTGACTTTGAAGATCCGGAAATGAATTTTGAGTCGCAAACCCGTGCTAAAAATTCGAGGGTCATAGACTCGACCAAGAGCCGATCGCTGGGTGAAGCACCTTCATTGCCAAGCAGACTCTCTGACAGGTTTCGCATTCGCGCGTCTTGAATTCCCTTTGTCAGAATCGCTTCTTCGCGCTGTGAACAGCTGTAACAAGCTTTTCTTGCGTGGAGGAGATTATCTTCCTCGCTGACCAAACCTTGCCACAACTCTCTCGAGCATTCAATTACGCCTATCTGAGATTCGCACTCAAACGATGTTGCTCCCGTCCACTCTTCAAGGGAAATGACAAACCATTCCCCTGCGCTAGCAGAGGTTGCTCCCTCATCAGGCAGGGCTACGGAAACGCGGCCCTTGGCCACGAATACGATCTGCAAGAAAGATTCAAAGGGCCACGAAAAGCAGTTCGACGCTCCTGGGATCCGGTAGACGCCAAACGACAATCCCTGACGCTGAGTGAATTGCCGCCGCCAGACATCTATATCGCCGAATCGGGAAATGGATTCATAAGGTTGTTGGAAGGCACAGGACATCATTTTTTAAAGAAATTGAATCTCAATAACGGGTTAAATCAGACTCGTCTGCAAAAGCTGGTCAATTCTTTTTTAGGCCAATAAAGCACTTTTAACGAAGGGTACTACCTCCTTCTCAATGATTCGAAAGCACTGGAGATCCCTCCATCCGGCAAAGAGGAAACCGACTCTGTCGCCTCTTGGTAATTGGCATAGGCTGCGAAAACCGTTCTGCCTACGGGGATCTTGTTAGCCTGAATTCGCAGCATTCCTGGATTGGTCGTGCCATTGACCACCTCATCTTGGTTGTGGGCTACAAATTTTCCCACCTTTTGTTGGCTGAAACCGAGATCTGCTGTTATCTAGGGAGAAACATTTTTTTCAATTAAAAATGTGTAGAGTTTACTATCTATGCTGAATTAACCAGCATTGATTATGAATGGAAATTAGAAGGGTAGCGGGGGTTAATTGTGCGGCAGCCTCTGGGCTCCCCTCAGTATTCGGATTATCTGTTTGGTTTTGCGTACTGTCTTTTTCATCGATGATGCCCGTTCGCTGATTGTCCAAAATCACCTCATCAAAAGTGGACTAGGTCGCGGGGCTCCGATTAAAATGAGATTGGCAAACAAGTAGCAGGAAACGGCCCAATAAATTGCTTAGTAGCTCTCATACAGAGGGTTAAATGGGGTGGCTAACGGGATTCGAACCCGCGACCCCCGGTACCACAAACCGGTGCTCTAACCAACTGAGCTATAGCCACCATCCTTGGAAAAAGGAGGTTTTTAATTCCACTGAGGGGTAGGGCTGTCAATGCCTTTTTGAGGGAGAACAGGTATTGATCCGAATAGATGGGATGGCCCTTGAGGCAATGCATGTTTCAATGACGCGATTCGTTCTAGATCTTGACCTTCCAGAGGGGGTTCTTAGATCTTACTTCGATGAGCCGTATCGAGAACGCCTTCAGTACAGCCGAAGCGGAAAATCGCTCTGCTTTCGTTTCCTATGTCTGCGCGGGGGATCCCAATGCGGAGGCTTCGTTGGAGATTTGCCGTACCTTGATTAAATCAGGCGTGGACATTCTGGAAATTGGTGTACCTTTTTCTGATCCGCTGGCGGATGGTTTAACTAACCAACTTGCTGCCGAACGAGCTCTCGAAGCGGGGACTACGGGGGAAGACGTTTTCAATTTGGTGCGGTTCTTGAGGAAGGAGAACGATACGGTTCCGGTGGTCTTCTACACCTATTACAATTTGATGTTCAGCGGCGGGTTGGATGCCTATGTAGTTGAAGCGAAGGAAGCAGGAGTCGATGGTTTACTGGTTCTTGATCTGCCCCCGGAAGAAGCGGAAGACTACATGGCGTCTTGTGAGCGTTGCGGCATGAAGACCGTGTTCCTGCTCGCCCCAACGACTCCAGAGGAAAGGGTCAGGTACATCGCTCAGTGTGCGACAGGATTCATTTACTACGTGTCCCGAACAGGAGTCACTGGCGTGCGAGACAATCTAGCCTCGGATCTTGGGGAGATGGTTACGATGATTAAAAAGCACTCGGACAAGCCGCTTGTGGTTGGTTTTGGAATACATAATCGCGAGCAGGTTCAATCTGTATCCGAGCTGGCAGACGGGGTAGTTGTTGGTAGTGCAATCGTGAATATAATCAAGGAAAATTTGGGCGACGAGTCTACCATTTTGAGCCGCATGGGTGAATTGGTGACGGACTTAGTTGAGGGAACTAAAATCGGCTAGGAGATGGTGCGATAGATTTGATTTGGAACGAGGAGATCTTTCATAACCAAAAAATAGCCGCGGCAGTAGCAGGGGCTTTAGAAAAGTTGGACACCTTTTTGTGATCAGCCTTTTTGTTCAGTCAGAATTAAGCAGAGGGCCCGATTCAGAGCTCCAACACCAAAGGTTAGAAACGACAGGACGATGTTGATCCCGTCCTGAAGCAACTGTTGCACGGCTGTTTCCATCAACTCCTCGTCCTTTGATAGTGCATTTCCTTCCTTTATATATGGGAGTACTTGAAAGGGGTCGATTATTTTTCAACATAGTATAATGTAGCGTTCTCTGGTTCGGAAGTTTTTCAACCCGAGGGGTATGCCAAGGGTTACCGGCCGGCGAATATTCCAATCTGGTTCAAATCGAGTTCATCCGAATTCTTCGATTCAAGATCTGCGGTATCCTGCTTCATGGGATAATCCGAGACAAAGTCGCGAAAGTAGACGAGTTGCATCCTGCCATTAGAGTGCTCGACGATAGCTGACAACGATTCGACCCAGTCGCCGGAATTTAAGTAGTGAAGGCCTCCGATCTTCTTGTTGTCGGGAGTATGGATGTGTCCGCAAATGACGCCGGTGCATTCTTTGGCTTGGGCTAGTTTGGTAATCTTCTCTTCGAAGCTTGAGACGAAGTTGACTGCGGCTTTTACTTTGGCTTTGATCGCTTTACTAAGCGAATAGTACTCCTTTCCTCGCCATGCTCGATACTTGTTGTACCAGCGGTTCAATGACATGAGGAACTTGTATCCCCAATCTCCCAAATGAGCGAGAAAGACGAAATTTTTAGTGATGGTATCGAAGACATCACCGTGAAGGACTAAGTATCTCCCGGATTTGGACTCGTGGATAAAGTCTTCCACGATCGAGAGGGACCCAAACTGCATGGGAAGAAAACGTCCGAGGATGTCGTCGTGATTTCCTCGAACGTATATTACATCGAGCGTCTTCCTCTCAATGCGCTTGAGGATAAAGCGGAGGAACTTAGTATGTTCTGAGGTCCAAAGGCTTCCCCGGTTGAGTTGCCAGCCGTCGATTATATCGCCGTTGAGAACCAGTTTCTTGCAGCGTGTGTTCCGAAGAAAATGCATCACTTCCTTGACCTTTGAATTCTCCGTGCCGAGGTGCAGGTCGGAGATGAAGATGGTCTTGTAAATTCGGGGAGCTCTCTTCATGGTTTGGATTTGAGAATGGGTGATCCAATTACGATGACAATTGATTTGCTCGAAGAAGTTCTGGCGAGAAAAATTGGCATTTTAAGCATGATCTTAACAATCCTAGACAGGCCAATTTCCATGGGAGCGATCGGGAATGAGCAACCCTTTTCTCCAGAAGGATGTTATGACTGATTCAAACGAATCTCTATTTGTTCTGACAGGCTGCACTGCGGTGGGTAAGACGAAATGGGCTCTCGAATGGGCTGAGTCGAATGATGCGGAAATCGTGTCCTGTGACTCGTTATTGTTTTACAAGGGGATGGATATCGGGACTGCTAAACCAACTAGCGCTGAGCGAGCGCGTGTGCCTCATCACTTGATCGACATCTGTGAACCACACGAACGGATGGATATTGCTGCGTTCTTGCCTCTCGCGATCGCCGCTGTGGAGGACATACGGGTACGGGGGAAGAAAGTCTTGGTGACAGGTGGGAGCGGATTCTACCTCAAGGCTTTTTTTTCGCCGGTCTTGGACTCGGTCCGAGTTTCAACTAAAACGAAGGAAGCAGTAAGAAGCCTAGAACAAGCGGGCGGCTTGGCTAAGATGGTAGAGATCCTAAGGTCACTGGATCCGGAGTGTGAAGGTGAATTGGACATTCAAAACCCGAGACGTGTTTTGAAGGCGTTGGAGCGCTGCATGGAAACGGGTAAGTCGATGAGGCAATTGAAGACGGAACTTTGGAGTCAGAAGAATCCGCTTACTGAAATGTCTAAAAAGCTGGTTGTGCTCGATCGCGATCGGGAAGAATTGGATGTTAGAATAGAAGAACGCGTCGAGGCGATGCTCAAAGAGGGTCTCGTGGAAGAGGTGAAAAGACTGAGAGCAGAGGGATTTGAATCGAATCCAAGCGGAGCGGGATCTATAGGGTATCGCGAAACGCTCGCCTACATAGATGGAGAAATTGAATTTGAGAATCTCGCCAGTAACATTGTTGTTGATACGCAACGATTGGCGAAAAAGCAGCGAACCTGGTTTCGTACTCAATTGCCGGTTTCTAAAACCATTAACTTAACCAAGAGCCCTCACTTGGAAATTACCCCGTTATTTAGATGACACTTAATAATCAACTTCTAGTCGCTCTCTTCGGTCTGGGACGAGCGGGTAAATTTCAATTGGAAAGCATACGGTCTAATCCCGGCGTTTCGCTGATTCATGTTGTGGATACCGATTTGGAAAAGGCGAAGGCAGTCGCGAATGAGTTTGGATGCGAATACGGTCGTTCGGTGGATGAACCGCTTTCGAATGCTGGCATCGATGCGGCTATTATAGCGACTCCAACGGGCGAGCATTTTGGTCAGATTGTGGCCTCACTAAATGCGGGTAAAGCGGTTTTCACCGAAAAGCCCTTAGGCAGTGGTCTTGAGGAAATCGACACGTGTTTCCAACTGGCCCGAGAAAAGAGGCTCCCTTTGTTTGTCGGTTTTAATCGGAGATTCGATCCGTCTCATTCCAGTCTCGCACAAAGTGTGCGCGGAGGGGAGATCGGAGCTCTCCAGTTGGTTCGGATCACGTCTAGGGACTCGCCGCTGCCGAGAATGGACTACATCAAAACGTCGGGCGGGATCTTTCACGACTGCATTGTCCATGACTTGGACATGATACGTTTTATCTCCCAGGAAGATCCGATAGAAGTCTACTCGGTTGGCAGCAATTTCATACCTGAGATTCAGGCGTTTGACGATTTGGATAATGTGCTTGTGAGCCTGCGGTTTGCCAGTGGCCTACTCGCGAGCATCGATGTCAATCGGTTTGCCTCCTATGGCTACGACCAACGAATAGAAGCTTTCGGAGAAAAGGGCATGTTGCATTCAGAGAACCGTTATCCGCTATCTACCGTACTTTCATCGGAAGCCGGAGTTTCGCGACCCCCGATCGAGTTTTCGTTTCCCTCACGATACCGAGAAGCCTATCATTGCGAACTGGAAACTTTTCGAAAGTGTGTCGTTAAGGGAATTCCGTTGCCGATCACTTACGAGGACGTTCGAATGAGTTTTCTGCTATCGGATCTGGCAGAGTGCTCCTATCGGGAAGGCCGCCCCATGCGAGTAGAAGGCTGAGATTTATGCGTGGGGAAAGGCGAGAGTATGCTGGTTTGACAAGATCACTGAGAAGGGTCGCGATTTACGGGGCAATGCTTGGGAGTATGCTTCTGGCCTCCTTGTTTCTGATTGCGTGGAACGAATGGGAGTTTGGGCATTCGCTATTTTCTCATTTGTGCCACCAGAAAAGTGAAAGGAGCTTTGGCTTTGGTCCGTCACATCTGGCGGTTTGCTCCCGTTGTATTGGTATTTACTTTGGTATGACGGGAAGTTGTGCTATCGCATGGTTGCAAGCGAAGAAAGTCTTCACTTTGAACCCTTGGGTGGGGATGATCTTGGGGATTAGTGCCATCGCTAACCTGCTCGACTTTGGGTTTGAATGGTTTGGGTTTTACCAAAATACGATTTGGACACGTGCCTTGCTGGGATTGCTTACAGGGATATCTCTGGTCCTATTCGTTTTGTTGCGATCTCCTTATCGAATGGATCGAAAAGAAGAGAAAGCGGCATCTATGCACTTGCTCGAAAGGGGTTGATTGAAATGCTCGCGATATGTCTGACGAACCCGGTATTGTGAATTTAGACGATTGTCCGATGAAGCCAGGCCTTGCAGCCGGTGGAGTGGTGGCCTTCGTGCTAACGCTCTTTCCCATGTCGTACGCCCTCTGCTGCCTGCCCCTGGTGCTGGGAGGTTTCTTCGCGACAACCATATTCTGCTTCAAATACAAAGTCAGGCTGGAGCTTAAGTATGGAATGAAGATTGCAATACTGGCTTGCCTACTAGGATTTGGGGCTTCGACGGTCGTCTACGATCTGGTTTGGTTAGCGTTCGACTATCGAATTGGATTCGAATGGTATGTCTCCTTTCTGATCGGGCTGGCGGAGTCTGCGCCTCCCCCCTCAGGAGATCAGTTGTTCGAATCAATCGAACTCCTCAGAGAGCAGTCTTTTGGCATTGGTACATTTGTTCAGCAGATTTTCACCGTGATTCTCGCATCCGGAATTGGCGGGGCGATCGGAGGTGCCTTGGCGTCCGTGCTTTTTAAGAAAGGTGCTCTCGGTCAATAGGCCACGGCCCATCAAGCGAGGTTTCATAAACCTGGAGGAACTATTTAGTTTCGGACGCCTGAGATAGGATGTCGTACATTCGTGAGACCATATCCTTCGGGTCTTCCAAAAGCCCGGCTGCGACCATGGAGTTATCAAACGCTTGCAGTGCGATCAATTTCGCCAAGTCAGGATTCGTCTCACGCTGCGTATTCAAGTTTTTCATTAGCGTGTGCCTCGGGTTGATTTCGAATAGCACCTCGGTGGGCATCCCTGGCTGTCCCATCTGCTGCATCATTCGACGCATTTGCGAAGACATGGCGTCTGGGGTTAGCGCCATTGCGGGGCTGTCTACAAGTCTTTCTGAAATCTTCACCTCCTTAACGCGTTCGCCAATAGTCTCTTTGAGCCAGGAGCAGAGAGCATTGCCCTCATCTTCGCTTAGGCTTTCCTCGGAGGATTGAGGTACTTCGTCCAGTTTGAGGTCACCCTGATCGGCGGATACGAGAGTCTTCTCTTCGTATTCGCGAAGGTTGTTCATGACGTATTCGTCGACGGGTTCGTAGAGAAACAGCACTTCTAGCCCCCGTGCCTTGAAGCCCTCTAAATAGGGACCGCTTTCGATCGACTCGCGGTTCTGGCCGGTAATGAAGTAGATCTCTTTCTGCGCCTCCTTCATCCGAGAAATATAGTCGGTTAGGGATGTCTTCTTTCCTTTTTCCTGGGCGGAAGATTCGAAGTAGAGAAGCTTGGCCAGCTCGTCCTTGTAGGTCATGTCGATTGCCACACCCTCCTTTAGAAAAAAACCGAACTTATCGAAGAACTCCTGGTACTCTTCGGGCCGTTTCTTTGCTTCGGTATTCAGGAATTTCAAGAAACGTTTGGTGATCACGCGCCCCAGCTTCTGGATGAGCGAACGATCCTGCATGGTCTCGCGGGAGATATTCAACGGGAGGTCCTCGCTATCGACGACTCCCTTCGCGAAGCGCATCCACTCAGGCAGAAGCTCAGTGGGTTTCGAGTCGATTAGAACCTTGCGGCAATAAAGTGCCACTGCGGGATCAATGCGACCGAATCCTGCACGTTCTGGATTCTCCTTCGGAACGAAAAGCAAGGCTTTGATCGCGAGAGGGGCGTCGGCGCTGAAATGGAGTCGATATCTCGGCTCATCCCATGCGTTTGCCTGAAATTTGTAGAACTCAGTATACTCTTCGTCCTTGATTTCCGTTTTGCCGCGCAGCCAGAGGGCATCTATCGTGTTGACCTTTTCATCATTCAGTTTGATCGGAAACTGGACAAAGCTAGAGTATCGCTTTATTATCTCTTTGATAGTTTCATCCTTAGAGAAGCTGTTATCACCATCTTTTAATGAAAGGATGATTTTGGTTCCTCGGCGTTGGCCCTCCACTTCTTCTACTTCGTAGCTACCGGTTCCCGTGCTGGTCCAAACATGACCCGATTCGCCTTCCTTCCATGAGCGCGAGAAGACTTTGACCTCATTAGCTACCATGAATGCGGAGTAGAACCCGACCCCGAACTGGCCGATTAGATTGTCGTTCTTGGTACCACCTTCTTTGAGAGCCTCAAGGAATTGCTTAGAGCCCGAATGGGCGATCGTACCGAGGCTCCTGACCATTTCATCTTTGGTCATGCCGATTCCAAAGTCCTGAATGGTGATGGTATTGGCGGTGTCGTCGGTGGATATCTTGATTTCAAGCTCGAGGTCTTTGTCGAAAATCTCCTTCTCGGTGATTTTAAGGTGACGGAGCTTTTCGGAAGCGTCGGACGCATTGGATATCAACTCGCGAACAAAAATCTCCTTTTCGGTGTAGAGCGAATGGATGACGATATCTAGGAGCTGTTTGATTTCCGCCTGGAACTCATGTTTTTCTACTTTGGGTGTGCTCATATTTGAATATGTCTATTGCTTGGTTAAAACCTAAATGCGTTACCGACTCAGCAATCGGCTTCAAGTTCATTTTTTTGCTTTAGGGAAAACGATTGATCCTGCGATTGGCGGTTGTTCCGATTTCAGGACTGGTTGCGGCAGGAGATGCTGACCCGAAGCCCCGTTTACTAAACTTATCCGGCACAGCGTTTATCCCCGTTGACTGGATCGGGCCGCTGCCACGTTATCAAACCTTTTGAAATAAGGTATCGGCCTGATTTGGTTAGTGAAGAACCAGATCCCGCAGAGTCAGATAACAAGTTTGCTTAGTTTTTCGTGTCCGGAGTCTCGATCTCGGTTCCGTGGACATTGTCTTCTTCCTCTTCAGAAGTGGTGAGCACTTTGTGGATGCACCAGGAGAAAAGGCAGGTTACCGAACCGACTGAAACAATCATTATAATCCATCCGCCTACTGTCATTCCGCTTTCCCTCCCCGACCGTTTGGTTTGAATTTCGGCGCTATGGCAGTGAGTATCGTGAAAAATGCGGCTACGAGGATGATGAGCGCTACACTGAAACGAGCGACTCCATTCGGTTCGATAAACAAGTCGTTAACGTAGGAAGAGTAGTCTTGCTCGCCGGTGAGGATGTTGTAGCCGAAAACATTTTGGATAGTCCAAAGGGCAAAAATAATTAGGAGAAAAGCAGGCGTGACGTACTTCATGATAATTCCGTAGATGTGGGGGACCTTGAAGAGAGCTCCTTGGTTCGCCATCCTCAGTCCTTGGTTGATCCCAATCACCCAACCGAAAATGATGATTTGGATGGTCGCCAGAATGAAGATTAGAAAGGTGCCTACCCAAAAATCTATGGTGTCGAGGGCCTTTAGGTCTTTGCTGAAGTAAACTACGAATCCGCTACCTAAGGCGGTTATGATTCCAAGGACGCTCACGGACTTTTTCCGATCGATATCCATGGATTCCTCGAGAAACGCAATGCCTGGCTGAAGCATCGAAAGGGAGCTTGTAACTGCTGCTAGGAACAGGAGGAAGAAAAAGAGAAACCCGAAAAAGGCCCCGGCGGGCATTGAAGCAAAAACCATGGGCAAGGCATTGAATCCCAAGCTCAAAGTCGAGCCTGCGGCTCCGGCGATTCCTAGGAAGGTGAAGGCTGCCGGCACGGTCATAAGACCCCCCAAGCCAACCTCGCAAAACTCGTTTGCGGAAGTTGCCGCTAAACCGCTCAAAACGACGTCATCTTTTCGTTTGAGATAGCTAGAATAGTTGATGATGACTCCGAAACCTATACTGAGCGAAAAGAATATTTGACCGGCCGCGTCCAGCCAGAGTTGAAAGTTCAAAAGCTGTTGCGTGAGTGAAACCCTCCGAACTCTCAGCGATTCATCTGAGGTGGCTCGGGCAGTGGCGGTGGCGATCGCGTTATCTCCAACAACTTCGTTGATCTTGGTCCAAACCCCATCGCTACTCTGCGATTCGACGATGGTCTTAGAGGGGTTCCACATGTACCCGAGGCCGTTGTTGACGTTCAGATCGGGATTGGCTGGATCGGGTGTTCCAATTGTGAGAACTCGAATTAGAACGACAAAAGCAAGTATCATGAGCGCAGGCATTGCATACTTGCAAAATAGCTCGATACCTCGAGACAAGCCTCGATAAATCAGAATAAAATTGAGGGTAAAAACGGCGACGAGAAACCAGCCCACTTGTTTTATCCCAAAGCCAAAGGCAGATCCGTCAGCGCTAGCTCCAACGAAGGCGTCAAAAAACGTGCTCGCTTCTTCTCCATTAGTGAAGTCCAGATTGCCAGCGAGAAAGTTGACCGAGTACCCCAGACACCACGCCTCGATGTAGACGTAGTACATGTATATCATGACAGGAATAAGCACCCCAATTACGCCAAAGTATTTATAGGTCGATTGCCCTGTGATGGCGGCTAGAATTCCTGGGCTGGAATTACGGCCTTTTTGTCCGCCGGCTCGGCCCATGGCCCATTCCGCCCAGCAAATGGAGATACCAATGATGAGAAAGGAAACGAAATAGGCGAGCATGAAGGCACCTCCTCCGTGTTTAGCTGCTAGCCCAGGAAAGCGGAGGAAATTTCCAAGTCCAACAGCGCTCCCGGAGACGGCTAGGATAATCCCGATGCGAGAATTCCAGGATTCTTTAGGGTTGAAGGAACTCATTAATCTATGGTTTTAGGGAGAGGCAACTTGAACGCCAGAAAAAAGACTCGATCGCAATTTTTGGAGAGAACCACGGCATTCTGAAACGTCGATCGCACATGACGCTGGACACTGCTGTCTTGAACTCTCTTTATCCCCTTTAGATTCATGTTTCCGGTAGTAGACAGGTACGTGCTTTATGAATGGCTCAAAATCTTTGGGCTCGTTCTTGGAGCGATGTTTGGTCTGCAGTTGATTGTCGAGGTACAGGACAGCTTTTCAGATCTGCTCTATTACAGTGCGGACCTTGGGGAGATAATCTTCTACTACATGGTTCTCGCTCCGAGCTTTCTTACTATTTCTCTCCCGGCCGCAATTCTAGTATCCATATTATATGCGCTCGGATTACTCCACCGAAACAATGAATTCCTCGCCTTCCGCACTTCGGGTATGAGTGTGTCGCGGATCACGCGAACCTTGTGGTTTGCCGGAATCGGATTGTCAGTGGGCCTTTGGTATCTGAATGCTAGTTTAATTCCTTGGTCTGTCGAGGCGTCGAGAAAACTGATGGATACCTTGGAGTGGGACCAGCAGGCGGAAACCGTTGGATCGGAAAAGATTGGACTGGTTTATAATCTAGCCTTCGATAACCGAAAAGAGAACCGCATGTGGTTTATTAATCGGTTTAGCGAGTACAAGCAGATGGGCTTTGGGATAACCGTATCCATGATGGACCAGGATCGTCATGAAGTGCGTCGGATTTCTGCGGAAACGGGATTCTTCAGAGAAGACCAGGGTGATTGGATTTTCCTCAATGGTCGGGATAGTCGGTATGCGGCGGCGGATGCGGAATTGATAAGAACGTTGCCGTTCGAAAAGCTGGAAGCCAAGGAACTGGATGACGATCCTAGTTTGATGTTGCTACTTGGTGAGCGACCAAAGGATCTGTCTTTTCTCGAGCTCAAGATGATCACCGAGAATTTCACATTGGATGAGAACCCGAAGATACTCGAGTATCTGGTGCGACTTCAGGCCCTTATGGCGGGAGCGGCCAGTTGTCTGATCGTGACCGGGCTCGCAATTCCGTTCGCGGTCTCTGGGGTCCGTGTCAACCCTGCGGTGGGCGTTTCCAAGTCTTTGGCCCTGTTTTTTGTATACTACATCATGACGAGCGTTTTGAATTCTCTTGGCAAGCAAGGAGTTTTGTTGCCAGAAGTGGCGGCTTGGACTCCAAACATTTTCATGATTATTCTAACCTATGTATTGGTAAGACGGGTACGGTAATTTTTTTAATCAATCTCTAGGATTTGTCTATGTCACACAAGAGGACTGAAATATCGATCTTGATCGAGAGCGAAAGCGAACGTGAAAACGTTCTTATTCAAGGTTGGGTGCGTACGCGGCGCGATTCCAAGGACTTCTTTTTTCTCGAGCTCAATGACGGTTCGTGTATCAAGAATCTCCAGGTCGTGGTCACTCGGGAAATCAGCGAGTTTGAGACGCTAAAGTCGATTCGAACGGGTTCTTCAGTGTCGGTATTCGGCAATCTTGTCGCCTCAAAGGGGAAGGGGCAGAAATGGGAGGCTAGAGCCAAAGAGGTTGAGCTTTTGGGAGACTCACCTGAAAACTACCCATTGCAGAAAAAGCGTCACTCGCTCGAGTTCATGCGGGAGATATCCCACCTCAGACCGAGAGCGAACATGTTCGGTGCCGTTTTCAGGATTCGAAGCCGACTGTCCTTTGCGATTCATCGGTATTTCCAAGAAAACGGGTTTTTCTATGTGAATTCACCCATTATAACTGCGAGCGATTGCGAGGGAGCAGGAGACCTGTTTAAGGTCACAACGATCGATCTGCACGAGCCTCCGAGGTCGGAGGATGGACTCATCGACTTTTCCCAAGATTTCTTCTCACAGAAAACCTATCTAACGGTGAGCGGTCAACTTGAAGGGGAGGCATTCGCGACGTCGTTGGGCAAAATTTACACGTTTGGGCCGACGTTTCGGGCTGAGAAGTCGAATACATCGCGTCATGCGAGCGAGTTTTGGATGGTTGAGCCTGAAATCGCATTTTGCGATCTGCAGCAAGATATGGATTGTGCGGAAAGCTTTGTAAAATGGGTTACTCGGGAAGTGTTGGATACCTGCCAGTCGGATCTGGAGTTGTTCTACAACTTCGTGGACAAGAGGCTGGAAGAGCGCCTTCGATTTGTAGTCGAGCTACCCTTCCACCGCGTTTCCTACACGGAAGCCATTGAAATCCTCCACGCTTCTGGCAAGAAGTGGGAGTATCCAGTAGCATGGGGTGCTAATCTTCAGTCCGAACATGAGCGGTATCTGACTGAGGAGCATTTCAAAAGCCCTGTGACCGTCTACGACTACCCGAAAGAAATTAAACCGTTTTATATGCGGACTAATGACGACGAAAAGACAGTGGCTGCCATGGACGTTCTGGTTCCTGGCATAGGCGAGATTGTTGGAGGAAGCCAGAGGGAGGAAAGACTGGATGTTCTTTTGGAAAACATGAAGCACCACTGTATCAGCGAGGAAGACTACAGTTGGTATGTCGATTTAAGGCGTTTCGGTAGCGTGCCTCATGCGGGCTTTGGGCTTGGGTTTGAGAGGCTACTTATGTTTATTACAGGTATGGGCAACATTAGGGATGTGATTCCTTTTGCACGGACGCCAGGACGTATTTGAAACATTTCCAGTTTTACTTATGGATCCTATACGATATTTCAATAGGTACAATCAGGCGATTGAAACCGAGACGGTTTATGGCGAATCGTATTTAAGATGGACCTACGAGAAACCGTTCGGTCGACTGGCTTTGAATGTTATTGTAAAGCGTTCCTTGTTCAATATCTGGTACGGGTGGAGAATGGATCGTTCCAGTAGCCAATCAAAAGTGGGGCCGTTTATTGAAGACTACGGGATCGATGTGGGGGAGTGTGTCGAATCAAAGGAAAGTTTCGGCACCTTTAATGAGTTTTTCTACCGAAAGCTAAAACCTTCGGCCCGTCCACTATCTGGTGGAGAGGAGACGGTTTGCTTCCCTGCGGATGGGCGACACATTGCAATTCCGGACCTCTCAAGTATAGAAAGCGTTTATGTCAAAGGGCAAGCGTTTGACCTAACCGCATTTCTAGGAAGTGATGAGCTAGCGGATACATTTTCGCGAGGATCTTTAGTGATTTCAAGACTCTGTCCTGTCGACTATCACCGATTCCACGCGCCGGTCGCTGGAAAACTGGTAGACCAGAAGTTAATTGGGGGCTCGCTTTTCAGTGTGAGCCCGATCGCACTTCGCAGGAAACTGTCCTATTTATGGGAGAACAAACGCATACTGACTTTGATTGAAACGGAACACCGAGGGTTAGTCGCTTTCGTCGCGATTGGGGCGACCTGCGTGGGCCGCATTCATATGGCGAGAGGAAAAGGCGAGAGCGTGACAAAAGGAGGCGAGCTCGGCTATTTCGCGTTTGGAGGTTCGTGTGTGGCAACCTTTTTCGAAAAAGGCCGGGTGGACCTAGCCGATGATCTTGTCGCACAGTCGAGCAACTTAATAGAAGTGTATTCAAAGATGGGTGACCGCTTGGGAACGTGGCGTTAGATCTCTAGCTGGTCGATTCCGGTTCAGGGCTTGTGTTTTTAGCTGATAGGCACGCTTCGCAAATGCACGATTCGTTCCGGTAGCGAAAATCGCGATCCGGATGGGATTTGTCAGTGGCACCGCATTGTTCGCAAATGTGAAAGGGTTCTGCCTCGAATTTTTCTTTTTCAGCCTTTATGATCGCCACCCTTTTTTTCGACTTGAGCGTTAGCATAATATCTTTCCCGAAAAACAGGAAGTAGTTGGATACGCTGGCGGTGATGAATACTTTGCCCTGCCACCCAGAACTAAAGAAGAATATCAGGAGCATCCCCCAGCTGAGCCATCCTAGCCATCGCACTTTGACGGGAAGAATGAAGAAAAGGCGAAATTCAAAATCGGGGAATAGGTAGGCGAAAGCGAGGAATGTTGTTTGGCTCCAGATGAAGTTGGTGATCGGGTAGCCTGGCATGAGAAAGCCTACAGCCATTCCCAGAAAGGACCCTAAGATTAGGTACACGTTGAGACGAAAAGCGCCCCATTGCCCTTCTAACGCGTTGGTTACCATGTAGAAAATATACCAAGCGAAAAACAGGAAAAGCATGCTTCCGACAGCGGGTGGGAAAAAGGGAAAAGCGAATGCCCGCCAAATCTCACCTTGCAGGACCAGCCGGGAATCGAAAACCATGAGTTCGAGAAGCGGACTCGTTTTGTCGGGATTCAACGTAATCATGGCCAGCAGCCAGATCGCCACCTGACCGATGACGATGTACATAGCGATATTGGGTATCGCGTAGGCCCCTAGTTTCCGTTCGAGCTTATCCAGAATAGTCATACTACTTTCGTTCCGGAAGGGGGTTATTCGGGAAAGGGAAATGAGGCAATGCTTTCTATGCTGATCCCTCCGCGGGATTTCTGAATCGTCGTAACGCTGCAGCTTTTAGGGGAAATATCGTTGACGACTCGATCCCTTATTTCCGCTGCTAGCTTCTCGGCAAAAACGGTGCGCGAAGCAAATGACCACAGGTAAAGCTTCAGGCTTTTGGATTCGATGCAGAGAGATTGGGGGAGGTACTCGATTCTGACCGTATAGAAATCGGGTTGTCCTGTTACGGGGCACGAACTGGTGACTTCGTCAGAGGTCATCCTAACCTGTGATATCCCTTCAGGAGCTGGGAAGGTGTCCAGTTCCTCTATCGGTTGTTTGACTGATTTTCCCAAGTACTTTGATTCCATTGCCTCCTTAAAAGCACAACAGGTAAGCGTCTATCTTCTTAGTGGCAAGCATGGTTTTGGTAAGGCAGTGGTGAAAAGTAGGCCGCGGGGATTTATCGTTTGCAAAGAAGGTCGGGAGCCGCAATCAAGCGATCGATGAAACCAATATTGCTCGTACTGGCGGCTGGAATGGGAAGTCGTTTTGGAGGCCTCAAGCAAATCGAACCAGTGGGACCCAATGGTGAGTGGATCCTCGACTTTTCCGTTTTCGACGCTCTCGAGAGTGGATTTGGAAAGGTGGTATTCGTAATTCGGGAGGAAATGGCGTCGGCATTTAGCGTGGTGCGAGATCGATATGCAGGCCAGGTAGAGGTGGAGTTCGCTTTCCAGAAAGCGAGTGACCTGCCTTGTCGACAAGAGCTGGCGGCGAATCGGGAAAAGCCTTGGGGGACGGGGCATGCCGTTTATTCTGCTCGTCAAGTGCTCGATGCCCCATTCGCCGTGATTAATGCAGATGATTTTTATGGTAGGAGCGCCTTCCAATCGTTGGGTGTTTTCCTAGGCCGGCTGGAGGACTCCGCAAACGAGTGCGCATTGGTCGGATACGAGCTTGAGAACACACTGTCTGAGAATGGATCGGTTTCTAGGGGAATCTGCTATTCATCGGATGGGGTGACGCTCGATTCAGTGGAAGAGCACACCCAGATTCGTAGTGACGAAAATACAGGATCGATTTTAGCTCTAAATGGATCGAATCGAGAGGTGACACTGAGGCGTGATGATCGGGTTTCGCTGAATTGCTGGGGATTTCCAGCCTCGTTCACGTCTTCGCTGGAGAACCTTCTAGAGGCATTCCTAGAGCGATACTATGTCGCTACCCAAGAAGAGTTCTATTTGCCATTTGCGGTAGACTCACTGTTGAAGGCGAGAAAAGCGAAGGCCCGTATACTGGATTGCTCCAGTCGATGGCTGGGGGTGACTCACCGCGAAGATTTGCCTTACGTGAAAAAGGAAATTGCTAATCTGTTCACCCAAGGCTGGTATGTGGATCCTTTGTGGTAGGAGCACTGCCTAGCTTTTAGGGGCTACTTTAACGCGGTCTCCATCGTCGAAAAGGTGTAGGTTTTCAACGATCACTTGATCCCCATCTGAAAGGCCATCAAGCACCTCGATCATTGTCACACTTGTGTACCCGAGCTGTATTTTTTTTCGTGATACGATTCCATCTTTAACGACGAGTACGTCATTTCTAACGACTGCCTGTCGAGGAATAAGGAGGGCGTCTTCGTGTTCATTGAGAGTAATTACGGCATCTCCCGTGAGTCCTGGGTCTAGGCGTTCCCTTTTGATGTCTACTTCTAAATGAACGGTGAATCGCTGTGTTCTTGGATCGGCAACAGGAATGATTTTAGCCACTTTCGCGTCGAATTGCTCGAGTTCAATTCCCAGGAAAGAAACTTGAGCAGGCATTCCCGGTGCAATGCCAACAAAATGCTCCTCGCTTACTTTCATTTCCACGATGCGCGTCTGCGAAACGACTTTGGCTACCTGGTAGCCACCGCTTATTAAATCCCCGTCATGGGCATGGACTTCGGTGACAATTCCGTCAATCGGCGAGATGATCGTCATTTTCTCCTTTTGCCGTTTGAGACTCTTAATCGCGTTCTCCAGATTTTGCAGCGTTTCTTCGTTCGTTAACTTTTCCCGGGCGATATCGTCCTCCGCCTTTTCCACGGCTCGTTGGTATTTTCTGAGGTCCATTTCCCGCACACCGCCATTGTTAAACCGGAACTGTACGTCCTCGAGTGCATCTTTGTGGGTCTCGAGAGAAAGCTCCAAGGGAGATTGAATTTCAAGATTGCGCTGGGCGCGGCTCAACTCGTTCTCCGCTTTTTCTATCTCGAGATCAATATCCCCAGTGTCCAGGAGGATTAGGACTTCACCGGCAGTGACGGTTCCTCCCTTTTCGAGGTTAGAATTGATGACGCGACCCCCATGCTCACCCCTGATGAACATTTCCTTTTCAGCTAGCACATTAATAGTACCAGGCACTGCGTTGACGGCTATGCCTCTATCTGTTTCAGTTACGATCGCAGTGGGAATAGACCGTGAGAAAAGTAGAAACCCAACTACTAGAAGGGCTGCGACGGGGATCAGAATATTGAATACAGTGCTGACTTTCATTTCGAGTTATTAAATTTTTTCGTTATTGGCTCCGTTGATCGATAAATTTCTGGGCGAATGTATCGAAGCCTAGGAGCGAGGAAATGTTTGCGAGTGCATTGTGATATTCGGACCGTGACCGATTCGTTCGTACTTCCTGTGTTGCGAATGCGAGTTCAACTTTCTCAAGGTCATCGGGTGACGCGCGACCGGTTTCGAAGTCCTTCTTCGTATCGTTTAGATAGTTTGATGCCTGGTTTAGCGCTTCTTCATCCCGTTCTAGAATCCGCGCGTTCAGGTTTAGCAGCTTTTTGGTGCGCTGAAGATTGAACTCGTAGGTTGACTTTGCTGACTCGAGTTGACGTTTGACCTGTTCTATGCGGGCCATTGCTGAGATTTTGTTTCCTCTAGTAGCTCTGCCGTCAAATAGACTCCAGCCAATTGTGATTCCGGCATAGACGATCTCTTCAGCTCTTCGTCTTCCAATTTCATCCATTTCGTATTGTGTTAAACCGACCGACAATCCAATCTTTGGTTTAAGACGTTGATTTGAAATGTGCAGATCTTTCTCCGAAAACTCTAATGATTTGGCTTGGGTCTGCACAGAAAGACCTTGGTTCAACCGTTCATCGAAGAACTTTTCGATAGAGGCGATTTCTGAGGCATTTAAAATGGCTTGCCGCGGAATTTCTGAAAGTAGCCTAGATGAAATCTCTTCGGAAGGAACTCCAGAACGCCTTGCGAGTAAATCGATTTGATCATCAAGGGTGTTTTTTTTCTTCATTCTGTCGAGCTCGGCTGAGTTGAGGGCGACTTCCAGATCGTAGACTTGAATCGTAGATGCTGTTCCGGCCTTCAGACGTTCCCGCTCCAATTCGACCCGTGCCTGAGCCCGTTCGAGGTTTCGCTGGGCGAGATCAGCTTCCTTTCGTGCTACCAAAATTGCCAGGTATTTTTTCCTAATATCCAGTGCTAACGTCCGATAGGCTTCGAAGGTCTTCAGTTCTTCGATTTCCAGATTGAGGTTTCCTTTAGCCCGGTTTGCCTCCAGTGCTCCCCAGTGGAAAAGTGATTTGGAAAGAGTCAACGAATAGAGGAGCCGATTGTTGATTTCGGAATCGTCCCTTTCGAAATTTTGTTCCTTCCGCAAGGTGACATTCGTCCGTAATTGTGGATTCTTGGCAGATTTAGCAACGATCTTCCGCCCCTCGAAATCCTGCTCGACAAGGTTTCGCAGTTGGATGCTCTCAGCTTCAGTCATTGCCGCTTCGAGTAGTGCTCTAAGACCACTGATTGAGTTTTCCGGCAAGTGTTCCGACAGCTTCACCTCGCTCGCGTAGGTCCTAGCGGTTGCCACTGAGAAAAGGGTGACGGCGAATAGGGCTCTGAGTAATCCAGTCATTTTCAATGAAATCCTCTCCAGCATACGTTACGACTTGTTATTTGAGAGAATGATCGGAATCGATGATTGCGAGTGGAAAATAGGCATTTCCTCGAAATAGCCATACAATCTTCGAAATGCGATCGACTAGCGGGTTCCCTCTAAGGCAAAAATGGTGCGTCAGCTTCGGCGGAAATGCGACTGTGTCCTTATTATGGAGAATTGGATTTACAGCGGGTTACGGGTCGTCGTTCTCTCTGTACCTAGTGCGTGCACTAGCAGCCAACCCAGCTTATTTTTGGTCTGAATTCCTCTAGAAGGACCCAGAGGTTGGCTAATCGTGCATATCTAAGTAAACTGCCATTTCAGCAAAAAGCCTTGGGTTCTTACAGAATCCAGGGCTTTTTACGTTTCTACCAGCATCGCCATCACAACCTACAGCGTTGAACCACAAACTCCCATGGAATTGGAAGCGGGACAGAGCTCCTTACCGATTTCCTCTCCGCAAGATTTAGAGAACCAAATCCCTTGTCAGGCCTCAGTAAAGGAGCTTGTGTTCTCGTCGAAAGCGGAGATTCAGAACATCCCTAAAGGCCTGGAAGAACATCGTCTACTCGTCTTTTGTGGTCCTTGCTCGATCCACAATACGAGCGGAGTATTTGATTACACTCAGCGTCTCGCCGAATTAGCTAGCGAAGTCCGCGAAGATATTCTGTTGGTAATACGAACCGATTTTGAAAAGCCGCGTAGCATGGTCGGCTGGAAAGGACCCCTTTATGATCGCGAATTGGAAGGAAGTTCTGACTCGGTTGGCGAATTGTGTGTAGCCCGTCGGATTTTTGCTAGTATAGCAAAGCTTAGTCTACGGTGCACCACCGAATTTCTCAATCCGATGTTGCCACCTTTTCAAAAAGTCTATAGTCTCAATGAGTGCATCTGGGCTGGAGCGGTAGAGAGACGAATCGATCGAGAAGTTGCTTCGGGTCTGGATATGCCAATTGGAATGAAGAATAACCTGGTAGGCGACGCATTGAGCTAAACAAATGCCATCAAGCCCGCGAACCGTTTCCACAGTTTTTTCGATAATGACGCATCAGGGAGGCACTCAATCACAAACGTTCGAGGGAACCCGTGTTCTCACATTTTTCTAAGGGCAGGAAAGAGCTGGCCGAATCTGGACAGTCGATCGGTGCAGGAAGCGCCCACTGCTTTTTCAAGGGATATTCTACATTGCTCCGTCATGCTTGATTGCTCACATGCGAACTCGGGCAAAGACTACCGTAAAAATGCCGCGAACGCCCGGAAAGTGGCCGATCAGTTTATGAGTAGCAATCCTGAGATTGCTGGATTCATGCTTGAAAGTATTTTGCAGGAAGGGGGCACGTTTAAGGACAGTCCATTACGGATGGATTTATTGGTTTGAGTGAAACGGAAACCTTACTTAAGGAAATTTCCACTTGGTTGAAAAGGCGATCGCCTGAAAAAAAGGGGTTGCCATAACAATGATTACGGATCTTTTTGTCGGCTTCAATTTCTGCGGGCCTAGGTGGTGGAATTGGTAGACACGCCAGATTTAGGATCTGGTATCGAGAGGTGTGGGGGTTCGAGTCCCCCCCTGGGCACCAAAATAAGGAAGACCGCGGATCGCGGTCTTTTTTGTGGACGGAGGGGACAAGGAGCCTCGGGTTTTTACGGGGCTACCCAATGAGCGGAGAAAGTGTGGCGTGCCGCGTCGGTCAGGAGAACTTTGGGCGTTTCAGCCATAACCCAATCCTCCCCTATGAACCAGTTCGTATCGCAAGAAGCTTTTGGTTAGCTACTTGAGAATGATTTGGAATAGTTTACACAATTCTCAAACAGAATTGAAGAAGCCCGAAATAGCAGCTACTCCAGTCCTATCCCAGCCTCTGCCTTGCAAAAGCTACAGCCACTAAACCAGTGCCAAGAAAGGCTGCTGTTGAGCCTTGGACGAAGACGGATGTCGATGTCTTCCCCTGAGGATCGCCGAGGGGATAGAAGGACTCAATGTCATTCGTTCCCTAGGTTCGATTCAACGATCAAACGCATGATAGGTCGAATAGATTGCTGCCTGACCATCTAGCCGTGATATCAGAAACAACGGGGCTCTCGACTGAAAGATTTGAGGTAAAAGACATGTGAACAGCGTCACCTAATAAAGTATTGTCAAACACTGCAGCAAGCCTCTCGTTCATTGAGATTGCACCAATTTGTCCGCAACCCGAAAAACTATGAGTGGTTTCTCTTACCCAACTAGTATTTAGTCCTGAGGATCAAATCGGGAACAGATCTCGTGATTTTGGGGCCCAGTCTGTTCTATTAAGGGTATCGGATCCTACGGGAAATTTGATGGTCAATTCATTTGCGGTAGATACATCGATATTCCTACTTCCACAAGGACTAGTACACTTGGATTTTTTACTTTATTTCGTACGGGGGAGAGGTGATCGTTCGAATTTCTAAGATTCCCGATACCTTTATGATAGTGAAAACACCAACACCCGAAAATCTACTCCTCGGCCCAGGGCCGTGCAATATTTCAAAGGGTGTTAGCGAAGCGCTTTCACGACCTTTGTTGGGTCACTTGGATCCAAGATTCATTGGGGTTATGGAGACTGTGAAAGGTCAACTTCGCCAAATCTTCGATACCAAGAATACGGTCACGTTTCCGATTTCTGCGACAGGTAGTGCGGGTATGGAGTTTCTTTTGGCGAACTTCCTTGAACCCGGAGATAAAATCGTTGTTGGGGTCAACGGTGTGTTTGGCGGGCGTGTGGCTGCTTTGTCTGAAAAACTGGGAGCGAAAGTTATCCGCTTGGAGCAAGAATGGGGAAGAGCTATCGACCCCGAGACCTTTTGCCAAGTCGTCAAAAATAATTCACCCAAAATTGCGACCCTGGTTAATGGGGAAACGTCCACGGGCGTTTATCAGCCAATGATTGGCGTTGGAGATGCCTGCCGTGATGCGGGGTCCTTGCTGCTCGTCGACTGCGTTACATCCCTCGCCGGCATGCCTGTTCACATCGATAAATGGGGAGCCGACCTCGTTTTTTCTGGAACGCAAAAATGCATTGGGGTGCCTCCGGGATTAGCTCCGGTTACGATTTCAAAGCGAGCGCTTGAGGTCTATCGCGAGCGCTCGAAACCGACCCCAAGCTTTTACTTCGATCTAGACGCGATTTTGGCATACGTTGACGGGGAAGGTGGCCGGAGCTATCACCATACCGCACCGATCAGCATGGTGTTCGCCTTGGAAGCCGGATTGAACAAAGTTCTCGCTGAAGGCCTTGAAGCCCGATGGGAAAGACATGAGGACGCGGCAGCTTACTTGAGGTCGGAATTGGCGGTATTCGGATTTGAGCCGGTCGTTCCAGAAGGAGAACGATTAAACCCGTTGACGACCCTTTACCTTCCCCGTGGATTGGATGATGCGGTCACTCGCGGCAAACTCCTCAACGATCATCAGATTGAAGTCGGTGCGGGCCTGGGTCCGCTCAAAGGCAAAATCTGGCGAATCGGTTTGATGGCGGGTAATGCACAGCGAAGCTCGGTTGATCGGCTTGTGGAGGTGCTAAACATGGTTTTGTGAAAAGGTAGTGGGCGAGCTCCGACCGCAAGCCTGATAAACTCGAAAATGGGCACTCGGAGCTCGCCCGCTACCTCTCAGTAAGAGTGAAAGAACCCGCTCTATTTTTGGCTCTCCGAGTTAAGGAATCAAATTAACCTCACCAACACAAAAGGTTTTAAGGTAAACTCAATTCCTCCCAAAACTAGTGCGATGGCCGCTATCGAAGTCGCATAGAGAATAGAAGGGGCGACACTCGTGAATACGATCTTTGAGGACTGTTCGGCTCTCGTTAGAAAGGGGTCGAAGGTTCAAAACGGTGGAAACTTTCCTCGAGCTTATTAAGATTCTGAATTTCAAACTGTTGGAGAGCGTGCCTTTAACGTTGGTTCGGGAGTTTCGTTGGATGATGAAGTGGCAAGATTATTCAACTGTTCGCTAGCGAGGCGAATGCAAAGGATGTTGAGCTGGCATCCAATGTTTCGAAAGACCTTCGGGTAGACCTGGATATTCTTTGGGTGGTTTGGTTCGAGTTTAAGCATGCAAGCGTGCGTCGTTTGCTTGTTTCAGTTTTTGATACGTGCCCCGGAATGCCGGTTGAAAAGGCTCAGGAGGTTATGGGCAGGTCACCGACTAGACTATGCATGGTTTGGTAACCTTTTGTTGTTTGCTTGAATCCAACAACGGGCAGATGGATATTCTAACCGAAAAGGTTATGGGTGCTACTGTCACCCTGACAAATTTCATGGGATAAGCGGACTTTGTGGATTATAGATTGGACTAGGCGGCCCAGATTCTCAAGGTACGCAGCATAAACGCCTCGAGGGCTGCCTCTGGCCTCATATTCAAATTTAGCAGTCTTGGCGATGACTCGAGTGTGCGAATACAATCGATCAATTTAGAAGCAACGTTCGGTTTCTCCGTGAGGCTATCCCGTGCGAAGGCTTCCGTGGCAATTTCGATGGCAGCGAGGAAGTCTTGACGGAGGGAAATGCTGATCCGTGATTCTAGGGCGATTCTCTCTCCATCGCCTAATTCTTCAGGGAGATTTTGAGATTGTTCTTTCCAGGTTTCCTTGGTGATGGCCTCGATGATATTACGGAACTGTTCTATCAAACCATAGAGCCCCATTATGTAGTGAGGAATCGTTTCTTTGCCTCCGGGTCTGGCATACAAAAGATCCGACAACCATTCACGGTAGCTTCTGAGCCATTCCAAAGCTCGTGGATCGGCAAGGCTCTGATCTGAAGTGGGAAGTCTAAATAGCTGACAGCGGCTGCGTATGGTTGCGAGGAGAGAGTAGGGCCGTGTTGTGAGAAGAAGGATCGTTGTGTTGAGCGGCGGTTCCTCAAGTGTCTTAAGAAAGGCATTTGCAGCGCTAGCGTTTAGTCGGTCAACCTCGTAAATGAGCGCGACTTTACGATCCCCCTTTTGAGGAGAATGTTGAATGTTGCGGATCAACTCCCGCGTATCGTCAACAGATATGACGCGTGATTTTTTCGAAGGCCGGACGGAGAATACATCTGGGTGCCAATCTACTCCGTCATCCGTTTGACTTACCTCGATCAGCTTGCTTGTCAGTTCGTAGGCAAACGATTCGACCTGCTTCAGGTTCTGTCCGTGAATCAGTAGGGCATGGGCAAGGCGGTTGTCCCGAATCGCTCGATCGATTAGCTGGCTGGGGGAATGTTCTGCAATTTGAGTCGTCACGAATTCGAGGTAGAATCAAACGCCTGAGTTTATTTGGGATAGGATTATCATGGACCGCCTAATTGTTACTTTTTAGTTAGCCGTTGACTATCAGATGTGCTCGAGCACCGTTTTGAGGATATCCTCCTGATTCTCTTTCAATGCTCTCGTGCCATCGACGACATGAAATCGCTCGGGTAGCGAGCGAGCCAGGAGCAGATACCCTTCGCGAACCTTTTTATAGAAGTCCACGTTCTCCTGTTCCATGCGGTCCGGGAGATCCGTTACGCGCCGCTTGACTCGGGCGATCGAAACTTCCGCAGGAACGTCCAAAATGAAAGTCAAGTCTGGCGTTATGCTGGACGCTGCGAACTGGTTGATGTAGCTAACGGGATCCGAGGAAATGCTTCTAGCAGCGCCTTGGTAGACTGTTGTGGAGTCGAGAAACCGATCGCAAAGGATGACTTTTCCCTCCTGGAGCCCCGGAATGACTACTTGCCTGACTAATTGGGCGCGGGCGGCCGCGAAAAGCAGCAACTCGGCTTCAGGGGCCATATCGTTTCCGGCGGAGTTATGGATAAGCAAATGACGAATTTCCTCTCCGATTTCGGTTCCCCCCGGCTCACGAGTCACAATCACTTCGTTTCCCATTTTTTCGAGTTCATCCGCAAGTAACTCGATTTGGGTCGATTTACCGCTTCCCTCGGAGCCTTCGAATGTAAAGAGTTTCCCTGTCAGAGCGTCTGCTTGAGTCATAGTTATTTGCTACCAGCTTCTCAGAAAGCTGTCGATATCGTTGAGGGAAGGACTTACCGCTGTGCGGACATAGAATCCGGAAACGGAAACGCCGACGGTCAGGCAAGCTTCGGGCGAAAGACCGAGTATTTGTCCGGTGGAAAATCCAGCGTTAAAATGGTCGCCCGCTCCGGTCGTGATCTTCGGGTTTTCTACATAGGGACCGTCAACGCACCATTCTCCATCTTTCGTGGCACAAGCAGCACATCTTGTGGGGTGTACGACCACGGTGCTTACGTTCAATTCCCGTCGTATCTTCGCTGTGAGCCGCTTGAGGGAATCTGCGTCTTCGCCGTTTTCTCCGAGCTGGTACGCTTCGCTGACCTGCTGCCCTTCTTTCAGATTAAGACCCAGGGTAACGTTACCGAAGCTCTGGAACTTTGCTATCGCGTGGAGGGCTTCGATAAGATCTGCCTGTGCCCGCTTTTCAGGATCGGCAAGATCGAAAAAGAAGGTTCGTCCCCCTTCAATGGAGGGGAGACTGGGAAGGACGCGATCCGTGAGTGCCGCGAAAATTGCGTTCATTTGCGGGATCATTGTCCAATTGACGAGAGCAACGAGGCTGGACTTGGACAGAGTGTCGAGAAACGCTCCTTCACCCATTGTGGCGATTATAGACTCATAATTGAGATCGTCCAGGGTTTTGGTAATCCCCATCATAACCTTGCCGTCGTTGAACTCCAACGCGTTGGTGAAGCCGGGGTCCGACACGCATACAGCGCTCGTCTTGTTGGCGAATTCCTCGAAGACCGGATGCACCGCGTTTTTCCCTAGTGCTCCGATATAGGTCAGGGGTAATCCTGTGGCACAAAGCGCGTTGGCCATAATTGGTCCGTTGCCACCGAGTTTCTCCATCTTGGGATACATCTCGATATTGGCACTCTTGCCAACTGCTCCCAGAATCCGGAGTCCGAAATCCTCGATTGTCTCGATGCGGGAGAAGTCGTCCCCAATCCCATGCCGCTTGGCGACGATGTGGATTATCGTATCAACAAATCCATCGAGCCCTACTAGAGCTCGTTTGCCGGATTGGTTCCCTCGTTTGTCCTGCAGTTCTTGAATGGCACGTTGTATGTATTCCATGAAAGGGTGCTTTGGTTTTCGTCTCGGAATAAGAGCGAGGAATCTGGCCAGAGCAACCGTAATTCTGCATCAAGCGAAACAAGTGTTAATTTTCTACCGCTTATATGGAAATTTATTGAACGCTCCCGTGCGGAAGGTTTCAAAGATCTAGGTCTGGACGATCGTTCGGCCCGAAACGCGAACTATGCCTATTTCCATGGAATTCACTACCTTAATTGCCGCTGGAGGCGGACCAAACGTTTTTACCTATTTCACCCAAAGTAACCCGGCGGGTAAGGCTATCATATTCGCCTTAGCGTTTTTCAGCGTGTGTGCCTGGGCAGTGATGCTTGGCAAATTCTGGGAACTGAAACGTTTGCGCCTCTACAATCTCGGATTTGAGCAATCGCTGCATCGGCTGAGTTCCATTCTTAATGCTCCGTCGACTTTTAAGGTTCCCAAGCGAGTGCCCTACGCCGCTCTTTATTCCGATGCGATCGAAGCCTACCATCGGATCGATCCTAAATCGGGGGAAAGTATCGAGCAACTTCGAGCCGCCCGAGTGGAGCATGTCGAAAACGCGCTGCAGCGAGCGTTGGCCAATAAGACCCTCAATTACGAATCGAGCATGATTTTCCTGGCTACGATTGTGTCAGGAGCCCCGTTTTTCGGCCTGCTCGGTACCGTTTGGGGGGTTATGGACGCCTTTGGCGCGGTGGGATTACAGGCGACGGCAACGCTGCAAAACTTGGCGCCTGGTGTATCTGGTGCATTGCTTACGACTGTAGCGGGCTTGTGTGTCGCGATTCCGTCTGTGTTTGGCTATAACTTTCTTCTTTCCCGTACCAAGGTATTGGTGACGGAGCTGCAGAACTTTGCCAGCGCCCTTGCGGACATGATTGAACTCGAGAGCCGCTAAGGATTTTCTGATGGGTAGATCGTTCCACAGACAAAAGTCCCTCGAGGCGAATTCGGAGCTTAATGTAACGGCTCTGATCGACCTTGGCTTTGCCTTGCTCATCATCTTCATGATCAGCACGCCGCTCATTGAAAAAGAGCAGCTGATGGAGATCGACCTGCCGGTGGCGACTCCGAATCAGGTCCAGTCGGCTGTCCCGGATTTGGTTGACCTGTTGGTTACGACGGAGGGGTATCAGATGGATGGGAATCCGGTGGGCATGCTGGAACTGGAAAACGAACTCGCCCGTTACGGGGATATGAGTGATCCACCGGTGCTGGCGATACGGGCCAATAGCGATACGCCCTATCAGTATGTAGTGACGCTACTGGACCTGTTGAAAAAGAATAACTTGAAACGAATTAATCTGGTCACGCGTCCAGAAGAAGCATAAACTTGCGGGTTCGGGGTATGGCCATGTATTTCGATCAGAGAGGTCCTCTAATCTTCTCCGCCAGTTTGCACCTAGCGATTGTTGTTTTTTTTGTTATCAAATCAACGGTTCAGCCAGAAAAGGAGCCTGAAGAGCTCGTTTTCGAACTGTTTTCTCCTCCTGCCACTGCCAGGGCAACTGAGTCGAAGCCGGTTGAGTACGTGCCCGAAGACTTAGATCTACCCACACCTGACGAGATTCCGGATCCAGAGCTAAGAGAATTGCCACTCGAATCTGTTGTTATATTTGAGGAAGTGATTCCCGTCGAACCCGATCCTCCTAAAGTCATTAATTTCGACGACTTCAGAAGCACTAATCCTATCCAAAAACAGCGAGTTCCCACGCAAAAGCCGGCCCCAAAGCGTAACAACCAATTGGACAAAGTGGTTGAGAGTCTAGTAACTGGGCTCAAAGAAATCGATGTGGTGCTGCCTGAGTCCGCCATTGGATCGTTGACCGCATCGAACCAGATTCAGTTGGAGTCCTACTTTGGGCAGCTTATCCAGGCGATCTCTGGCTCGGTGGAAATACATCCACTCACGGGAAGTCCTTTGAGAACAAAGGTTCAATTCGATCTGGCTCCTACGGGCCGCATCTCAGGGGCTCGATTGGTCGCATCGAGTGGGGACGCCGTATTTGATCAAAAAGTAATTGATGGATTCAAACGGCTCGCTCGTTTCAAAGCGCCACCTGGATTTACGAGTACTGAAACTCTGGCGTTGACCATTAAGCAAAGCGATCGTTAATCCAGATACTCGCATTTATTACTTTTGGGTGCTATCACTCCTTTCGTCGTCTCCGAGCCCAATCGTATTGTTGTTCCATAACTTATTATGAAGAAAATCACACGTCGGACTGCTTTAAAAATGACCGTGAAGGCATCTGCCGCTATCTCTGCTCCCCTGGTTTTGCCCGCATCCGTATTGGGTTTGGGCAAGCACACAGGACCGAATAGCCGTATCAACATGGGTCTCATTGGCCATGGAAAGATAATGGTGGGTCATCGCAAATACCATCTGGGTAGAGACTCCGTAGAAGTGGTCGCATTATGCGAGGTGGATTCAAGAAAGTTGGATATCGCCCGGACGGAGGTTAAAGAGGTCAATGGAAGGGCGTGTCCAACGTACGAATACTATGAAGAAGTCATGACTCGCCCGGACATCGATGCGGTGGTAGTGGGTACGCCTGATCATTGGCACGCCCAGATATCGATCGAAGCGATGAAGAACGGCAAGGACGTCTATGTCGAAAAGCCGATGACATTGACCATCGAAGAGGGAAAAGTCATGCGAGCTACTGCGGAGCGCTACGGAAATATATTGCAGGTGGGATCGCAGCAGCGTTCCAATGGAGCATTCCGTAAGGCGGCAGAGCTAGTTCTGAATGGATACATTGGCAAAGTGCATACGATCGCCGCTCGATTGGGCAAATTTCCGGAACCAACGCAGTACAAGGCAGAGCCGATTCCACCAGAACTAAATTATGATCGCTGGCTCGGCCCTGCTCCTTGGGAGCCCTACAATCTTGAGCGTATAAAGGGGGACTACGGAGGAGGCTGGCGTCGCTTCTGGGACTACGGCTCCCGCAAGAACGGCGATTGGGGAGCTCACCACTACGATATTATCCAATGGGCTCTAGGTCGGGACGAATCGGGACCGGTGGAGTTTGTCCCCAAGGGATACAAGGGTGAGGAGTATCAGTATTACGTATATGATGATGGAACGAAGATAATTCGCGGATATGAAGGCAAGGGCCATATGATTCGGTTTATCGGAGAGGAGGGTGAAGTGAGAGTGAGCCGCGGAGACAAGCTCGATACAGATCCAGTTTCTCTCAAGAATGTGGTGCTGAGACCCAGCGATACTCGACTTTACGAATCAAACGACCATCGGGCTGATTGGCTCAATGCCATTCGTTCCCGCAAGCAGCCGATCTGCCATGTAGGTATCGGCCATCGCACTGCGACGATTTGCCATTTGTCTGGAATTTCAGAAAGACTGAATCGCCCTGTGCTCTGGGATCCGATCAAGGAGACCATTTTGGAAGACGCAGAAGCGGCCAAGTGGATTAGCCGCCCTAGAAGAGCACCCTACGGGTTACTCGGTTAGACCCCAGATTTTGAAAAGCTTGATTATGAAAATTTCATCGAATTGGACGTTGGCCCTGAAGCTAGTCCTTGTATCCTCCACCTTGTCATTCGCAGGAGAATACAGAGACAGAGTAATTGTCATCTCTAAAATATTTCGCAACAGCGACCCGGATGTGCAGTACGTTGCGAGGCGTGATTTGGAGGTCCTCGTTTCCGATGCGACTGCTCCGGTGAGGGCTAACGGAGCATCGAAAATAACGGATGATCTTTTGTATGCCTTGGATCAAAATGACATCCCGGTCGAAGCGAAGAAGTATATTTTGCGTCAATTGGCTAGAGTGGGGACTTCGAAAGCAGTTAGTCCCTTGGCTCAGATTATGATGGCAAGGGATAAGCGACTGGCAGAGGAAGCCCGAGCTGCAATCGAATCGATCCGGGGAAGCAAAGCAAGCGATGCTTTGAAAGTGGCATATGGAAAAATGAATACGGAAGGCAAGCTGAATATTCTAAAGTCTCTTGCTCTCCGTGGTGAGTCATCGTCGGTTCGTTTTATTGCCAATGAGCTTGATAATAGTAGCGAATCAATCTCGGTAACTGCGGCTTGGGCCCTCGGAGAAATTGGTAATAGTAGCTCGCTAAGAGTGCTGCGTAATGCCTACAGTAACGCTCGCCCAGGACCTGTTAATCAAGCGATTGAGCGATCCCTTTTGTCCAATCCCTCAGTGGATTCAAACTTGCTTTACGACATATTCTCCCAAGGAAAGGACTCCGCATCGCAGCGTGCCGCCTTGAGGATATTGATCAAGCGGCAGGATCGAGATGTTGAGGATGCGATAAGACGAGGGATAAAAAGTGAAGAAGCGGATCTTAGAACGATCGCGATTGAGTCCGCTCTTTCAAGTGGGGTGGAGAGATTTCAACGGGCAGTTCTCGATCAATTAGGCGAAATGGGACCGGAGGATATGCTTACTGTCCTAGGGGGACTCAACAACATCGAAGGTGGGGTTGCTGAATCGATAGCCCTAAAGGTTATAGAAATTGGTAACGTGAGTCTCCGGCTAAACGCCCTCGATCTGATTGGCGAAGTCGGTTCGAAGCGATCGATCGATCTGCTACTGAATACGTTCGAAAACGGGGATAGAGCGTCGCAGATCAAGGCCGCTTCGGCGATAGCTAAGATTGACACGCCCGAGTTGGACAAGCGGCTGGCTGGAATGCTCAAGTCGTCTCACTCGAAAAAGGTTTTGTTAGCCCAGGAAATCCTTGTGTATCGGAATATCCCGAATGCAAAGTTGCACCTGCTCGAGGCAGTGAAAGGTAACGAGCCTGCGTTCGCAAGGGGAGCATTGAAAACTTTGTCGGTGATTGCAGATAGTTCGGATCTCGATCAGCTTTATACCATTGCAAACTCCAAATCAGGCGAACAGAAGAGAATCATTGTTTCGCTGCTCAAGAAATTGGCCCCTGATTACGGATCTAAGCTGCTGAGGCAACGTGTTGCGAACCTTTAAGGTTCTCAGCCATTGAAACCACAAGAAAAGCCCGCCGATGCCAGAGGAGGCTGGTGGAGCCGATCGGGATCGAACCGACGACCTCCTGCATGCCATGCAGGCGCTCTTCCAACTGAGCTACGGCCCCAATTATAGCCGTTCAGGCAGCCACTATGGCTTATCATTGGCAAGCGAAAATTAAATTGTCCAGGCAATCGCACGAAAGATGCGGCCGGGTTGTACCACTTGCGTTAGAAAATGTATAAGGCGTACACTGTATTGACGAGGTTTTCATTAGATCAAAAGTCTTCACAAGTAAGTCGAGGCTAACTCGGATACAATACCCTTTAAAACGACCGTCTGATCCCTTAGTTAGCCAGCGTTCCTCTTCCTGGCTTTTTTCTCTACACTACGGATTTCCTCGAATTCTTCAGTCGTGAGTGATTTAAGGCCACTAGACAGGTTAGTGGCGATGTGTTTGCTTTCTCCATCGAAAAGGAATATGGCGATCTTGGCAGACGTCGCTTTTAGTTTGGGGAAGGAGTAATTGAATTTTATTGGTTCACCGACTCCTTTTTGGAGATTACCGATAGGGGCGATACGGACGAAGGTGGCCTGCTGCCCTGCGGACGTATTGGTTGCCCCGACTCCCTCGAAAATGAGTACTGCGACGGTGTAGGCGTTCTCCAGATCGGTATCGGGAACGATCGTGCAGCGTCCGTATAAGCTATCCGCTTGTTTATGTAATCCCGAATACAGAAACTCCTTTTCTGTGTGGTCTTTAGTCAGTTCGCCCAAGGCTTCGACCGACCGGTCCGCTTCGGATACCAACTGGCCTCGACCATCCATGGCGGCGACAGCGTTTTCAAATTCGGTCGTGGCTTGCTGCCTCATGTGCTCGGCGTTCATTTCGTTGATCGCCATCATGGTCCGCAGCCTCTCGGCCTGAGAGTCGAAGGTGAACTCCAGATCGCGAATCTCGACAAAGTATTTGCTGATGACCATGACCGGCTCCATCGAACAGTTGAGCCTATTGACGGGCTTAGGGGACTTTTTTGAACCGGTGAGCTTAAGGCGTTTTCCATCGAAGCTTTCAATTGGAAAAAAGTTCCGGTTTACTTGTGCTCTCACCTTGCCGCTCATAAACAAGTAATAGTCTGCAGATGGCTCCGCATCCGAAATCTGAGTGCTTACTGAGAAGCCAAAAACGACTAGGCTGAGGGATAGTGTGAAATATTTCATTTCAGAAAAGGTTAGATTTGAGCTCCGCGACCATCGTGCGGGAAAACGATATAGCTTGTTAATAGGCGATGGGCAATAGGTAGAAAAAGTCCATCAACAACGAACGCTGAGGCTGCGTGAGGGCCTTTTTAGGTCCTTTAGCTGCGGCGTCGTTTTTCTAGGCGAACGCTCACATGTGGAGAGATCCGAAAAAACGGTTCATCAAAATTGAGTTTTTTGCCATCTTTCCTTCTTTGGGAAATTCCCAAGATAGGGTTGGCACCAAATAGGGCAATCCTTCGATCATCAGGGAATCCCCGTTACCTGATGGGACGCAGTTCTAGGATTGACGAGCTCGGGCAATTATGAAGTTGTATCACCTCTTAGACGTTATCTTAACCTGGTCATCGGTACTCGCATACCTGAACAACCACTTAATGAGGGTCTACCAAACTGGATTCGCCCTGGCAGACGGGCCTCATCGCCCAGAGAGGCTCGAAGGATTGGACGACCGGAATTTCTTTATAGTGACCATAGAAGAAGTTTTGGCTCTGGTCAGCAAATATGGCGACAGTCGATTCGAGGTTTTTGGGAAAGGACATTTTTGCCCATCAGCAAGTGATTCGCGAGTTTAGCGATGAGGCGAGGATCATACCGCTGGAGATTGGACTAGCGTTGAAGAACCTTCCCATGGTGGAGAATGTGATCCGGTCGAATCAAGATCATTGAGAGGTCGAGCTCTCCCGCATCTTCAGAGATTTGGAGATGGAAGTGTTGCTTTGATCTGCGATGGCAGGCTTTCTCAAGTTTATGGTGGCTGAGACGACGGTCCGGCGAGAAGCGATCCGTGACGCGGACGACTTGGTTTTTGATGATCCATCTGGCTAGCAAACTAATAGGCAGCGACCTTTTTCGCTTCTGGTTGCGTTGTGTCTGAGAGCCAAGGCTCTACAGGCATTGGTGCCTCGACCACGCCTTGCCAAAAACTAAAAGATACCTGCTGCGATGGATCTTCTGATTTACAAGACAGTCGAAAAAGGTCTTGGGAATGGGGGGTGACTCGAAGGGTTCTCACAGCAGTTGAATATGAGCACTTGCAATCGGGGCGTTTGGCTTTAATTCGAGTGGATAATGAGCTATCAGCCGAGCGAAGAGTTATTGGAAAAATACGCGGATGTTATGATCAACTTCGCGTTGAATGGTGGAGAAGGCGTCAAGAATGGCGAAGTCGTTCAACTTCGGGTCTCTGAAGTGGCCAAACCACTACTGGTTGCGTTGCGACGAGCCGTTTTGAAAGCGGGTGCGCATCCAATCATATTCTACACGCCAGACGAATTTGCCAGGGAGCATTACGAATTGGCGAGCGATGAGCAACTGAGCTTCTTTCCGAAGAGGTTCCTTAAAGGTCTTGTCGATGAGATAGACCACACGGTCGCCGTGCTCTCGGAAACCGATAAAAAGGAGCTGGATGGAATCGACAGTGGCAAAATTATGGCTGCTCAGAAGGCGTTGAAGCCTTACATGGATTGGCGGCGCGAAAAAGAAGGTGCGGGCGAGTATACCTGGACGCTTTGCATGTATGGGACTCAGGCGATGGCGGATGAGGTGGATCTGAGTTTGGAGGAGTATTGGGATGAGATTGTCAAAGCATGCTACCTCGATGATCCCCAGCCCGCCGAAAAGTGGAAAGTGCTTTATAAGGACTTGTACGAGTACAAGGATCGACTGGATGCTCTGCCGATAGAGAAGCTCCATATAGAGGCGCCAAATACGGATCTGTGGATCACGATCGGTGATAATCGAAAATGGCTGGGTGGCTCGGGCCGAAACGTTCCCAGCTTTGAATTGTTTATTTCCCCGGATTGGCGGGGCACAGAAGGTAAAATTCAGTTTACCGAGCCGCTTTATCGTTACGGTAATCTGATAAAGGATGCGTATTTGGAGTTTAAGGACGGACGGGTTGTCAAGGCTGTCGCTTCTGCAGGCGAAGACATTCTGAAAGAAATGATCGCCGTTGAGAACGCGGACAAAGTGGGTGAGTTCTCGCTCACGGATCGCCGTTTTTCCAGAATTACAAAATTCATGGGAGAAACGCTTTTTGACGAGAACGTGGGCGGAGAGAATGGTAATACTCACATTGCATTGGGGGCTGCCTACCGAGATTCCTACACCGGAGATCAAGCAAACGTGTCTGGAGAAGAATGGGATTCTATGGGGTACAATAATTCCGTTGTCCACACCGACATCGTGGCAACTTCCAACAGAGTGGTGACTGCTTACTTGAAAGACGGCTCGAACAGGGTGATCTACCAAAAAGGAGAGTATCAAGTGTAAGAATCTGGCCCACGAACCGTGCGAATGATTGGGAAATTCGAATGTGTTGCAATACGTCCCCGGCTCGCGATTCTAAACTGAGCGGTTTGTTTATGCGTGCGGCAAAAATGTCTTCGGGAAGCGGTATCTGACTTGAAGTGGCGAAAAAAAGCCCGACTGGTCAGTCGGGCTTTGAGAAATCCAATCGTGTTTTCAGGTTAATTTATTCTATCACGACTGCTTTGACGATCTTCTGCTCCTCGATGGGTTTGTCTCCACCATCAGTGGCAACCCCCTCTATCGCCTGCACAAAATTATAGCCTTCAACGACCTCGCCAAAAATTGTGTGGCGCATATTAAGCCAAGGAGTTTTAGCCGTTGTGATGAAAAACTGGCTGCCGTTTGTTCCGGGACCGGCGTTGGCCATGGCTAGAATGCCAGTTTTGTCGAAGCGCAGGTCTGTCGTGCATTCATCTTCAAAAGGTTTACCCCAGATTGATTCACCGCCTCGTCCGGTTCCTGTGGGGTCACCACATTGAACCATGAATTCCGGTATGACTCGGTGAAAGATGATTCCATCGTAGTAGCCGTTTTCGACGTGTGTAGTAAAATTCTCACACGCTTTCGGAGCGAAGTCCGGATAGAGTTTGAACTCGATTGTTCCCTGATTCGTTTCGAATTTGACGCGGGTTTTGCTCATGAGGAGGCTGTTTTGAATTTAAGCTATCTGAGTGGCAAGGAGAAAACGGAATAGGGGATCGAGCGGAAAGTGATCCTGTGGAGAGGTAAATCAAACTCGTGAAGGAACCGGACCCCTGCGGCATTTGAGAGTTGTCAAGGGGCAGAAAGCTTTCTTCACTGCCGGCTGATGGGCAAAGACTGGCTAGAAGGAGTCAAGGACGAATACGATGTCGTAGTGATCGGCAGCGGACTGGGTGGCTTGACGAGCGCCAATGTCCTCGCGAAGTGCGGACATTCTGTCCTGTTGCTAGAGCACCATTACCAATACGGGGGGCTTGCCACCTGGTTCAAGCGTCCCGGAAGGCACATTTTCGATATTTCGCTTCACGGATTTCCCTATGGGATGGTTAAGTCCTGCCGTAAATACTGGACTCGGGAAATCGCCGACTCGATCCACCAATTGAAGGATGTGCGGTTCATAAATCCTCAGTTTGATGTTTGGACCACTTTTGACCGGGAAGATTTTACGAACATATTGGTAGACAATTTTGAGCTTTCACGGTCTGAGGTAGAGGCGTTTTACGTTCATTTGCGGCAGATGAACTTCTACGATGACGACCAACGAACTACCGGCGAAATGTTTGAAGAGTTCTTTCCCGGCAGGGACGATGTACATCGCCTTTTACTAGAGCCGATTGCTTATGCTAATGGTTCTACTTTGGATGACCCGGCGATCACCTTTGGTATCGTTTTCTCGAACTTTATGAGTAAGGGCGTCTTCACTTTCCAAGGTGGAACAGATGTTCTGATTGGGAAGATGGTGGAAGAGATGAAGCGCAATGGGGTCGAGCTCCGTAAGAATGTGCTTGTCTCAGAAGTTCTCACTGAAGATGGGCCAATCGGAACCTCAGTTACGGGAGCAGTTGTTTCTAGCAGAAAGCGAGGTGGTGAGTTTGGCAATAATCGTACGATTCGCTGCAAGGCGGTCGTTTCGAACGCAAATATTGTCAGTACGGTCAAGGGCCTCGTTGGTGAAAATAGATTTTCGAAAGAATACATTGATGAATTGGACGCGGTCCGCATCAATTCCAGTTCTTGTCAAGTTTACATGGGTATAAAGGCGGGCGAAACGATTCCCAATATCGGAGATCTTGTATTCACTTCGGATGCGGAACGCTTTTCGAGTAAAGAGCTAGTTGACTTTAAAACGACGAGCCGAACGTTTTCTGTCTATTACCCAGAGACTCGCCCTGGGTCGGGGCGTCATACGGTTGTCGCGTCATTGAATGGCAAATACTCTGATTGGAACCGGTTGTCAGATGATGAATACCAATCTCACAAGAAGCGATTGATTGAGGAATCTATTGTCGCCTTGGAGAGGTATATCCCGGATGTTCGATCTAAAATTGACTTTCTCGAAGCAGCGACTCCTCGGACCATTAACTACTATACGCGTCATCCAGGAGGTACTTCGTTTGGAACGAAATTTGAAGGATTGAAGTGCTCTATGGAATTGCCCGAACAGATTCATGGGTTGTACCACGCGGGTTCGGTTGGAATTATTATGTCTGGCTGGCTAGGCACCATGAACTATGGGGTAATCACCGCCAATAAAGTGGACAAACAACTCGTAACGGCCAGAAGTGGGGACAAAGCCAAGGAAGTGCACTTTGCTTAATTTGAGCGTGACTGATAGACTTGTATTGATATGGCAACAGACGAAATTCTGCAAGCGATCCCGCACCGCCCTCCTTTTCTTTTTGTTGACGAGGTTGTCGAGCAGTCTGTTGATTCGTTGACCGCGAAAAAGCATGTCGATGCGAGTGAGGCTTTTTTTGAAGGGCACTACCCGGGTAACCCGATTATGCCGGGAGTTTTGATTTCGGAAGCCGTCTTCCAAACGGGAGCGATATTCCTAACTCGTTTGCTTTCGGAGGAGCTTGAGAGCGATTCGGATATGGTGCCGGTTTTAACGAAGATTGTGGATGCTCGTTTCAGGAGCATCGTGCGTCCGGGGGACGATCTTTATATTACCGTCAAGCTCAAAGAGAAAGCAGGACGTTTCATTTTCATGACTGGAGGCGTTAAGAACGGAGAAGGAAAGCGTGTGATGAATGTGACCTTCAGTGTCGCTTTAGCCAAGGCGGAGCAAAATGAATGAGTCGATGAGCTTTCTCGGACTAGAAAATAAGACTGTGCTCGTCATGGGTGTCGCAAACCGGAAGAGTGTTGCTTGGTTTGCGGCGAAAACTCTGGAGGAAGCAGGGGCGACAATTATTTATTCGGTCCGTTCTGAAGCCCGCAAAGAAACTTCGGTGAAACTTTTGAGCGGCAAGTCAGTTTATGTTTGCGATGTTGAGAACTCAGAAGAAGTTAAAGCCTTGGCTGCAGACGTGTCTCGAGACCACGGGAAGGTTGATGGAATAGTCCATTCTATTGCCTTCGCGAATTATAGTGATGGGTTTAAGCCTTTTCACGAAACGAAGCGGGAAGACTATCTTCAAGCGACCGCGATATCCAGTTTTTCATTGGTTGAGATCTCGAACGCGTTTAAACCCGTTCTTACTAACGACGCCTCAGTAGTGGCGATTAGTATATCATCACTAACGATCACAGCAGAAAATTATGGATACATGTCTCCAATTAAGGCATCCCTGGATTCCTCGGTGCGCTACCTGGCCAAATCCTTTAGCAAGGATACGCGAGTCCGTTTTAACTCTGTCAATCCGGGCACGCTGAAGACGAGTGCCTCAGCGGGAATACCGGGTTATCTGGAAAGCTATCTCTACAGCGAAAAACTGACTTTTCGCAAAGAGGCACTCCATACCCAGGAAGTCGCGAATGCGGTGGCGTTTTTGATCAGTAATCGCTCAAGTGGAATGAACGGTACCAGCTTGGTCATTGATGCGGGAATGGGGATCAACTATTTTGATGAAGAGGTCGTTAGGTTGACGATGAGACCGGAGAACAAAGGGAAAGTATAAAATGGGGAATAAAGAATCATACTGGCACTTAGTTATGATTGCTGAAAACGGGATCGGTAGTGAATTGCGGTTTTCCATTCCGAATTCTATCTTCTTCCAATAGGTCGTGCATATTAAATCGACAGTTATTGATTCTCTTGCCCACGTAGTGCCGCCTGAAGTTTGGACTAGCACGGACATTGAGGAGAAACTGAAGCCGCTTTACGACAGGCTGCACCTGCCAGAAGGGCGTCTAGAGTTGATGACGGGCATACGGGAGCGCCGTTTTTGGAATCATGCGATTAGGCCTTCCGAAGCGAGTGCGGAGGCGGGAATAAAGGCTCTAGAAAAGAGCAAAATTCCTCCAGACAAGATTGAAGTTTGTATCCATTGTTCAGTGAGCCGTGACATGCTTGAACCAGCTACTGCATCTTTTGCCCATCGTTTAATGGGACTGAGTCCTAATGTGCAGGTGATGGATGTCTCGAACGCTTGCCTTGGTTTTTTGAATTCGTTAACATTGCTATCAGCGATGATTGATTCGGGTCAGGTCAGGAGCGGGATTGTGGTATCTGGGGAAAATGGGAAACCGCTGCTTGAGAGAACGATTCAGTTATTGCTTGAACGTAAGCTGACCAGGAAGACGATAAAGCCCTATTTTGCCAATTTGACGATTGGAGCAGGAGCGGTGGCCGCGGTGGTTTGCCATGAATCGCTCTCGCCTAACGGACATCGTTTGCTGGGCGGCGTTTGTTTGGCGGACACCTCTAACAACGACCTTTGCCAAGGTGATTCCAACGCGGAAGGGTTCGGCTATGAGATGCAGACAGATTCGGAGGAAATGCTCCATGCGGGGGTAAGCTTGGCAAGGCGTAATTGGGAGTCGCTCAAGTCGGAGTTAAATTGGCAAAATGACGACGCAGATCGGGTAATCTGTCACCAAGTGGGAAGTGCTCATCAAAAATTGCTTTTCGATACTCTTGGTCTTGACCTCAAGAAAGCCTATTCTTCATTCCAGACTTTTGGAAACACAGGATCAGCGGCTCTTCCGATCACCTTGGCGAAGGCGGAGGAAGGTGGCTTTGTCAAAAAAGGTGACCAAGTTGCGATGCTAGGCATTGGCAGTGGACTCAATTGCCTCATGCTAGGAGCGGAATGGTAGGCAAAAAGTGAGCAGTCAAACCACAGAGCTTCCCTCCGATGTCGCTGCTCACTATCCGTTTATTGCAAAACGGAAATGGTTGTCCTGCGGGTTTGAAATGAGCTATCTCGATGAGGGTGAGGGGCATCCCGTCATTATGGTTCATGGCAACCCGACCTGGTCTTTCTTTTACCGAGATGTGGTACAGACGTTGAAAGGAAATTTTCGTTGCATTGTTCCCGATCATATAGGCTGTGGACTTTCTGAAAAACCAAAATGTGGATACCGCTACACCTTAGACCAGCGGATCAGGGATCTTAATGAATTGGTTGAATACCTAGGAGTTGATAAATTTGATTTGGTGGTTCATGACTGGGGAGGAGCGATTGGAATCGGAATGGCGTTGCAGCGGATATCCAGCCTGAGACGATTGGCTATCCTCAATACAGCTGCTTTTGTTGACTCGAGAATTCCAAGGAGTATATCGGTGTGCCGATTTCCTTTGCTGGGTAAGCTGATCGTGCAGGGATTCAATGGTTTCGCAGGACCGGCTACAAGAATGGCGGTTTCAAAGAATGCCCTAGCAGAATCAGTCAAGCGAGGGTATTTGTTACCCCATCGAAGTTGGTCGAGTCGCAAGGCGGTCTACGAATTTGTGAAAGACATACCCATGCACATAAACCACCGGAGTTTCAGCCGTCTGGTCGAGATCGAGAATAGCCTATTGAAGTTAAGGGATATTCCGGTCGCGCTCTTTTGGGGAGGAAAGGACTTTTGTTTCCATGAGCATTTTATGAATCGCTGGAAACGGTTTTTGCCTCAAGCGACGGTGGTTTACTATGCGAATGCCGGTCACTATATTCTTGAGGACGAAAAAGAAAGCGTCTGCGTCGGTATTCAGGAGTTTGTTTCCGACGATGAGGACGGGATTTCGGATACGCCGTTAGCGTGATGTAATCATATGGTTTCGGTTTCTTAAGGTTTACTTCGTTCGTATTTCGACTGAGTCCCTGATGTTAAGGTCTCCTTCTCTAAAGGAGCACTGGCCAGCACTCGCAGTCGTGAGAATGATCTATTAATATATTTGTAACTGTTCTTTATCCACGAGCATGGCATAAGGTCTTTCGGAAGTCCTTAGTTTTTGCAACGCCACCACCTGGTGTTCAAAGTCTGTCAAGTCAGTATCGGAGGCTCCATGGGTTCGGTTTTTGATTCGGTGCCGCAGTGTGGATTCTGGGAAACTTAATTCAAGAATCGTACAGGAGATGCAGTTGATTGACGCAAGCGCCCGGAAGCCCGCCCGCTACTCTGCCTTAAGGCACGCGGCATCGGTGATCACTGGATACCCGCCTTCAATAGGGCGACAATTGGATGCGGGTAATGATCGTGGTCTGACATCATTGCCCGACGGCTCGTTCAGTCTTTATCCGCGTTCACAGCCGGGGCGCCTTCTCGGTAGTAGAGTTGGGTAAGGGTTCTCAGGTAATCCGAAGTACCTCCCTTGAGCAATTTGAGTTGTTCGGCTTGGTAGCGCCATTGCCAGTTGCCTTGGGCTTCGCCGGGTGTGTTGAATCGCGCTTCGCTGCCAAGGCTCATCAGGTCTTGCATTGGAATGATGGCAAGGTTCGCGACGGACTTGTACGAGGCGCGAATCAGGTCCCACCCGATATTGTCGCCGCTTACTTCGAAATACCGTCTGACGTGGTCCTGAGTTTTCTCATCGACTGTATTATACCAGCTAAGGCTTGTATCGTTGTCATGGGTGCCCGGGTACAAGACGGTATTTGAATTCAAATTGTGGGGAAGATAGTAGTTGTTGCCTTCTCCACCAAAGGCGAACTGGAGGACAGACATTCCCGGTAATCCGGTATCTATCCGTAATTTTCGAACGCTATCGGATAACTCACCTAAATCCTCTGCAATTAATTTGCAGTTCTTGATCTTCTTTTTGACTGCTTTAAAAAAGTCTATTCCTGGGCCATTAATCCACCTGCCTTTGCGTGCGGTTTTTGATCCGAACGGTATTCTCCAGTACGAATCGAATCCAAGAAAATGGTCGATCCGAACGACATCGTGCATTTCGAGACTAGCCTTAAGCCTATCGATCCACCACGTATATCCGTCTGCTTTGAGGGCACTCCAATCGTAGAGGGGATTTCCCCACAATTGACCGTCCTTGGAAAAATAGTCGGGTGGACATCCGGCAACGGCGATCGGCTCACCCGTTTCCGGGTTTAACTGGAAGAATTTCTGGTTTTGCCAAACATCGGCGGAATCGAGAGCGACGAAAATGGGGATGTCGCCAATAATCTGTATGTTCCTGAGTTTTGCGTGATCACGCATTTTACCCCATTGACCGTAAAAGAGATACTGGAAAAACTTTTGAGCATCTACATCCCGTTCGAGTTCCTTTTTGAGGGGACTTTTGCGGGCTTTTTCAAAACATAGGTAATCCTTTGGCCATTGGTACCACGGTTTTCCGTCGAAGTGCTTCTTTAGAGTTTGGAAATATGCGAATGGCTCGAGCCATTTTTGATGCCTTTTTTTGAAGGCGGTAAAGCTGCCGTAAGGCTGGATTTTTTTACTACTGTTGACGAAGGCCTCATAAACCGCATCCAAGACGGGCCACTTTTTATTATACAAGGCCCCGTAGTCCACAAAAGATTGTGGAAGCAAGGAAAGGTCTTCGAGAATCTGTTTGTCGAGAAGATCTTTCGCATGGAGCTCTCGCAGCGAGATCAGGTACGGGTTCCCTGCGAATGAAGAGAACGACTGGTAGGGGGAGTCTCCGAATCCGGTGGGTCCCAACGGGCATATCTGCCAGTATCTAAACCCCGCATGGGCGAGGAAGTCTATGAAATCGATGCAATGGTCGTTTAAGGTGCCAATCCCGTAGTCTCCTGGAAGGGATGTGGGGTGTAGAAGAACGCCGGAGGCTCGATGGTTTAGCCAGTTGAAGATTGGTTCAGTCACTTTGAAGGAGATTGTTTTTTGATTAATCCTTGGAAGAATTTCGGCTTGGCCCGAGCTAAGACGGCTTAGTTAACCTGTTTCAATAGCAGATGCATTCACGATGGAAAATAGCAAGTGTTTCACTCTTTTGTCTCTGTGATAAAGGAGAGATACTCATGGTAAAACTTCGGATTTGGCACGATTGTGACAATACTTCCTTCATTCGCTCCTATATCTTCTTCGTTGCTAAAAACGGAATACCGACACATCTTCATTCGTGAAGAATAGCATCGACAAAAGCTAAGGTCTTCCTGAAGGTCTCAGTTTTGTTATTCATCGTTTCGAGTGGATTATTGAATACGAATTAGGATAGTGTATCTTACCGAATGATTTTGGAAAGCCCTTCGGAGTTAATTCTCTCTGCGTCTTGTTGACAGTGGGCCCGCTGGATCTGCTGTAGGGTATTGAAATGTATTTAATTATAGAATACATAATTTTAATTCATTCGTTTTCCTATGGATTTTAATGGACATCGTTGCGGTGGGCGGTCAATATAAAATCCAAATGGAAATAGTATTGGGAATTTTGCGCCCTGTCCTGGGAATCGGCCTTCTGCTGTTGTTTTGCTATTTCCTGAGCGAGCGAAAAGACAAAATTCGCTGGTCATTGGTTGCCTACGGCGTGGTTCTGCAGATTTTGCTAGCGGCGTTGATGTTGAAATTGCCGTTCGCCCACGAAGCAATACGTTCCGTATCCCAATTGTTTAACGCGTTGGTAGGATTCAGCAACGAATCGGCCGCTTTCGTATTTGGAACCTTGGCCAGCGATTCAAGCGGAACTTACGGGTTCGCTTTCACCGTGCTTCCCACGATCATTTTCTTTTCCGCGTTCTCCGCAATCCTGTACTATTTAAGGGTGCTACCTTGTCTCGTTTACGCTTTTGCATGGATGTTGAACCGGACGTTGCGTTTGACTGGTGCGGAGAGTTTGGCGGCGGCGGCGAACATATTCGTGGGGCAAACAGAGGCGCCTCTGGTGGTTAAGCCCTATCTGAAGTCGATGAACCGGTCCGAGATTATGGCAGTCATGACCGGTGGAATGGCGACTATAGCGGGAGGAGTGCTAGTTGCCTACATGGCTATTTTAGGGGGAGGGGATGAGGCTTATTCCATTGTTCTTGGACAGCATTTGCTTACCGCTTCAATTCTTAGTGCACCCGCTGCAATGGTTGTATCCAAAATACTAATACCGCAAACGGATCCAGTTAGCGAGAAACTAGAGTATCTGGAGGTTGTTGATGGCGGTGGAATCCTAGATGCGATTACTAAAGGTACGACTGATGGAATGAAGCTAGCCCTCAATGTGGGTGGAATGCTCTTGGCATTTACTTCGTTGGTGGCGGTCGCTAACTGGATGGTCGCCAATGGAGTCGGAAAATGGACCGGTTTGAACGATTGGGTGTCTGCCATTACTGACGGACGGTTTCGAGAGTTTAATTTCTCTTTCTTGGCGGGGGTTTCGTGTACTCCTTTTGCTTGGGTGATCGGTGTGTCTTGGGGCGACTGCCTGATTGTAGGACAATTGCTTGGTGAGCGCCTTGTGCTGAACGAGTTCATTTCCTACCTGAATCTAGCCAAATACCAGGAGTCGGGGGCCTTTATGGATCCGAAAACTCCGATTATCGCAACCTATGCACTTTGCGGATTTGCCAATTTAACTTCAATAGGAATTCAAGTGGGGGGAATCAGCACATTGGAAAAGTCGCAGCGACCGAATCTACAGAAGTGCGCTTTCAAGGCTTTGTTGGGCGGGATGATTGCTTGCTATATGACCGCGATCATTGCGACTTCAATACTGTGAATAGGAGGTACCGCTTCGATTTATCTCCGAACGCCCGATGCCAGTTGGTGACCTGCTTTTAAGGCCCGCGATGGAAAGCGCACGATTGACTTGGGGAATTTGCTGTGTTGATTCGTAACTATGGCAAGCACGTTTATAGAAAAGCGCTTAGTAAACGAAGGGGTGAAGTTTTGCGAAGAACGTATTGATCAGAAGGGTACGGTAATTACGGTAGATGATATCAAATCCCTAAAGGTGAAGACCTTTTCGCCTGTGCTCCAATCGGTTTACGTAATACTGGGAACTCTACTTTTTGTATTTGGTATATGGTTTCAGTTTGAGAATGGCAATATGGCGGTTTCCTTGGGGCTTGTGATGATCGGTTTTCTGAACGTGGCATATGGGATCCACGGGAGGCCTAAACCTGCCGGCAGCTTGAATGCTCTCAACTACGTGGATCTAACGGCAGAGATCACGAAGGCCTTTATTGAGAGGGATAATCAGTCGAGAGAATAATCGGACTTTCCTTATTTCTTTGCATGGGCCAAAAATAGTCTTCAGCGAGACAGGTGTTTTAGCGGTAAGCCCAGACGAAAGTAGTATCGATTGAATTCGCAGAGGCGATTGAGAATGAGATCGTGAAATTTCTCGAAGAAAATGGCGAACCAGGGTCCATGCAGCTTACTCGCTTTATTGACTTAGGTGGCAAAATAGTTTAGCTTTTTCTTTATCCATCGCAAATAAGGGCCCTGTTTGGTGGATCATCAATGTGAAAGCGGTTTTCAAGACGGAAGAAGGCGATTGCGTTATCTATTTCGTCAAGATCCCGTCATTAGAGGAAGGATTCGAGGATGTTCTTGTGAATCATCCAGCTTCATCTAGATAATATCGACCAAAGGAGAATCGGTCATTACTCCTGTTATCATAGGATTCGGAAGAGGGATATACTCTAGGGCGTCAGAATCGGGGTTATACTGGGTGCTTTCTCTAAATCTTGTATTTCGTTTTTATTCTGTGGATAACTGAACGAATGCTGGACGCAACCGATTCGAGGGCAGGAGAGCGAGGACCTGTCCCGGGCCGTACTCGGAGTACCTTTCATGTACTTTCTCTCTTAAATGGATGGAGCCTTTTTGTGATGGGGACGCTTTCGCTAGGAATTTCGGCCTATGCGAGCAGCTGGGCGGGAGTGATTGTTTCAATGGCCATAATTTTGCATGGAACCCTCGAAATTCTCCTAAGCAAGCGGTCGGCAGCAGATAGCTTGAAGTCCTGCTCAAGGTGGATGGCGTTCAACCAAATCGGTTTGGCAACGAGCCTGAGCCTTTATTTCGCCTACCAGATGAGTGCGCTAGAACCGAACGTTCTAATCGCGAGTCTACTCGAAACGCCTCTATACGATGCCCTGCTCATGTATCCAGAGGATCTGAGGCTGAAATTGCTCGACGGGCTTCCCAAGATGCTGGGGGTCTTTTATATAATCGTTGCGGCCGTTACGTGGATCTTCTGTGGCGGAACGGCCCTCTACTATTGGATCCAGGGAAGGTAGGCTAGACTTTGTCTCCGCGTGCACGGATTATCCGCATTTGCTTCTTCTGCATCTTGCCTCTCTGGAATTTATTTTCGGCGAGCACGTTCAGCTTGTCCCAATCCTCTTCACTAGGGGCGAAGGTCTCCCACTGCTCGAATCGCCCGGACTGTCGATAGAAGGTCAATGCCGGACCGAAGAATCGGGCTTCGATCTTCAATTTTCCTAGTTCGGGGTCGCGTTTGTTCCATCCAATGGGCCTGGGCATGTTTTTCTACTAAGAAGGCTGTTCAAATATGCAACTTTCGCTTTAGTAGTGCGTAAATTTTCGGAAAATGATAACAATAGAAGCATTTATCGAGGGTGGAGGTTGGACAGGTTGGATGAGCGTGGTGATCGAGTGGGCGATTGGGGTCTGGCCTTACATCCTGGCAAGCGTTGCCTGGGGAGTTTTGTTGGCGGCGATTTTTCTTGGGCTCATCGGTGTATTCGTGCCGGTGATCCCAGGCGGAATTGTGTTTTTTTTGGGAGGACTAATCCACAAGCTGATTCTTCCGGATGTTTTTACTTGGTGGGCGATTGGAATTTTAGGGGCCTTAATGGTTTTGGACCGTCTGGTAGACTTTTTTGCGACCGGCGTGGGAACCAAGTTGTTTGGTGGGACCAAATGGGGTGTTATCGGGGCACTGGTAGGAGGGTTCCTTGGCTTGTTTTTTGGGATTTTTGGAATCCTGATAGGTCCGGTTATCGGGGCCGTGGCCTTTGAGATGATTTGGGCAAAGCGTCATCCGAAAGAGGCGGCACTGTCTGGAGTCGGTGCCGGAGTCGGATTCAGTTTATCTGCTGTCGGGCGAATGATCGTCTGCTTTATGATGATGGGTCTATTGATAGTCGACTTCGTCGTGGAGGATGAGGTGCACGAATCGTCGGAAGTGCTGGAGGCACTGTCACTTGATCTGGCAGATTAGGAAAGTAGCCAGCCAAAGATTGAGTTGAGGCGATTCTCGTTAGATTGGGTCTTGGTTGGTGGTGTCGAAGGTCCCCATCCATTGGTTCTCGGTGTCTGAAAAAACCGTACGGTCGGGGACGGTGGGTCGGTGAAATGGCTGCCCCGGTTGGATTCGAACCAACGACCAAGTGATTAACAGTCACCTGCTCTACCACTGAGCTACAGGGCAACGATCGGGGAGGAAAAAGCCGTTTTGTTTCGCCCTTGTCAACTCTTAGATTGAGCTTTTCGTAGAAAAGTGGACCTGATCGAAACTTTTGATTGATTTCCAAAGAACGGGTCTTACGTTTCTCCGGTCTTCTAACTGGCGTAACGCCCGAGAGGGGACAGATTTCGGCAAAATGAAACAGCTTACAATCAACGCAACAACTCGTAAAGAAGGGGGCTCCGCTGCCTCAGGACGCCTTCGCAAAGAAGGCAAGATCCCTGCGATAGCATACGGTAGATCCAAAGACCCGACGAAGCTTTTCGTAGACTCCAGCGAACTACGGGTTGCCCTTCGAGAGATTGGAAACTCGACTCCAATCGTAAAAGTGAAAGAGGGTAAGGGTGCGGCACGTACTTCGATCATACAAGAAGTTCAGCGTCATGCCATAACTGACAAGTACTTGCATGTGGACTTTCGAGAAATCGCTGATGACGAAGTGGTTCAGCTTGAAGTCCCGGTACACGCCGTCGGTGAACCGTGGGGTGTCAAAAACGAAGGGGGTACTTTAGAGTGCGTGGCTCATTCAGTAGCCATTCGCTCTCTGCCCAAGAACATCCCAGACTACGTCGATAGTGATGTCAGCGAATTGAAAGTCGGTGACCTGATCCACATTAAGGAGTTGCCTGTGATCGAAGGCGTAGAATACATGGATCATGCTGAGCAACCCGTATTCACAGTCATTAAGTAATTTACTATTTTTCCCAGCGAGTTCCGGCAGCTGTCGGCAACTCGCTTTTTGTTCTTTCAAACAATCCCAATTTTTTCTCCATGAGCTATCGGCTTATTGTCGGCCTTGGTAATCCTGGTAGCGAGTACGAACAGACTCGCCACAACATTGGATTTCAAATTCTCGAGACCTTCGCCTCGGAGCAAGGAGCCAGTGCGTGGTCGAAAAACCGGAATTTAAGAGGGGACCTTTCTATTTTCGTCCCCGAATTGGATGCGAAGATCTACTTGCTAAAACCACACACGTTTATGAATGAGAGTGGTGTCAGCATCCAGAAAGTGTGCAGCTACTATAGGATACCGCCTGAAGAAGTCATCGTCATGTACGACGAAGTCAACCTAGGTTTAGGCGAGGTAAAGGTTAGCACCTCAGGGGGTACCGGAGGCCACAACGGCCTCAGTGATATCGTATCTCGTATTAAGCCGACCTTTACACGCTTTAGAATAGGCATTGGCCAAAAGACGCCAAAGGAAATGAGTCTTGCGGATTACGTATTGGGAAAATTTAGTAAGGAAGACGAAACCCTTATTGGCGCTTCAATGGAGCGTTATCTCGATTGCCTCGACAGGTTGATACGAGAGGGAGCCGACAAGGCGATGATTCACATAAACCGAAAACCGAAAACCAAAGACAGAGAAGATGGCCAACTATAAGGCAACTTTTATACTCGATACTCGCGGTCGCGAAGAAAACGCCGACGAACTCGTTGAAGGGCTCAAAGGCGAACTTGAGGGAGCGGGAGCCGAGGTCACCTCGGCCCAAAATCTTGGAAAGCACGACTTTGCTCGCGCCGCTGATCGGCGCTACGAGACGGGCTTGTATGCGCAATTTAAGCTGACAGGTGATGCGAGTATGCACAAAAACGTGCTGGAAAAACTTCGCTTGAACAAACTGGTGTCACACAAGATAATCCAGAAAATATAATTGATCCTCTCACCCTGACCCCCTTTTCATCCGATGCCAAATTTCAATAAAGTCCTATTGATGGGAAATCTTACCCGCGAGCCAGAATTGCGGGCAACTCCCTCAGGCACCGCCGTGTGCCAATTTGGTCTCGCCGTTAATCGGATCTATAATAATCCGAACGGGGAGCGGCAAGAAGAGACGACGTTTGTCGACGTAGAGGCTTGGGGCCGTCAAGCAGAAACGATTTCTAAATACGTAACAAAAGGAAACCCTCTTTTCATTGAGGGGCGCCTCAAACTCGATACTTGGGAGAACAAGGAAGGGGAGAAGCGTAGTAAGATGAAGGTAGTTCTAGAGAACATGCAACTGATTAGCCAGCGGGGCGAAGGGGGTGGATACAGCCAGTCCGACTCCGCCCCTCCTACGAGAGAAAGCTCTCCTGCAAGTGGTTCTGCGAACAATAGCGAAGACATTGAGGAAGATGTTCCCTTTTAAACAAACCGTTACTGAAAAAATATATTTAATCATACAAGGCCATGGCTACAAGCGAAGTACTACTCATTCAGCCCGTTGAAAATTTGGGCGCGGAAGGCGATCAGGTTAAAGTAAAGGCAGGTTTTGCCCGTAATTTCCTGCTTCCTCACAAATACGCGGTTCCTCTCACTCGGGCAAACCGCAAGCAGATCGAGGCTCTAAAGGTTCGCCGTGCTGAGCGTGAAGCGAAAAACCTTGAAGATGCGAAGGTCCAAGCCGCAAAGATCTCGGAGACGCATTTTGCGATCGCAGTAAAAACTGGCGATTCAGGAAAGATGTTCGGAGCGGTTACCGCGATCCACATTCACGAAAAGCTGGTTGAGGCAGGATTCGAGAAGATCGTTCGCAAACAGGTACTGCTGAGCGAGCCAATCAAGGAAATTGGGCAGCACTCGGTGACGATCAAGATTTTCCAGGATATTGAAGCGGAACTGAAGTTCGACGTTGTATCAGAAAATCCGATTGTTGAAGACGTAGCGGAAGAGGAATCAGCTTCTTCGGAAGACTGAAGGTTTCGTAGGCTGAACAGGTCATGCCGTTTAAGCCTTCGAGCACCGAAACGCCAAACGCCCCCGTCGATTTAGTAACGGCTGGGCGGACTTTGCCTCACAGTATCGACGCTGAAAAAGGTTTGCTTGCAGCTTGTCTTATAGATCCAGCGGAAGTCATCTCTCGGTGTCTCGCGATGAAGTTGCCTCAAGAGGCATTCCACAGTCAGGCCCATCAGACCATTTACAACACCTGCGTCGAAGTATTCGAAAAAAAGTCGATACTCGATGCCAAAGTGCTGGCGGAGGAGCTCAACACCCGCGGACAGTTGAACGAGGTCGGTGGCCCCGTTTATGTGGCCGAACTCGCTACCCAAATTGAGACGACTGCCCACGCTTCCTACTTTCTCGACATTGTTCGAGAGAAATACCTTTTGCGGCGGCTGATTTACACGGCTACCAAAACCGTAAAGAGCTGCTTTGAACCGCAACTCGATGGGGGCTTGGAAAACTTCATCGACGATATCGAAAAGGAGATATTCGCGATCAGCGATGACCGAGTTGCCGATACCTCCCAGCCGATTAAGGAATCGGTCGATGATGCCGTGAAGCTGGTTCAGAAGCTTATCGCAGGACGCGGTGAATTGGCGGGGCTGTCGTCCGGGTTCGACGACCTGGATAAGATGACCTTCGGGCTCCATCCCCAGGAAATGATGGTTCTGGCCGCTCGGCCTTCGATGGGTAAGACAAGCCTGGCGATGAACATTGCTGAAGCGGTTGCGTTACCGATGAAGCCCGGGAGGCAAAGTGCGGGCGTTCTCATCTTTAGTTTGGAAATGAGCGCGGAGCAGCTTGCCATGCGATTGCTAACCAGTCGAGCGAAAGTGAGTTCGCAACGATTGAGGGAAGGCTTCGTGAATAAGGAGGAACAACAAGATTTAGCTCAAGCGGCAAAAGAGCTTAAGAACGCTCGTTTGTGGATAGACGATTCGGGGCAAGTGACGATTAATCAGCTGCGAGCGAAGGCCCGCCGGATCTGGGCTCGCAACGATAATATGGGTTTAATTGTGATCGACTATCTTCAGCTCCTCACTGGTACGGACCCTAAAATTCAGCGCGAACAGCAAATTTCTGAAATTTCTCGAGGATTAAAAACCCTTGCCAAGGAACTCAACGTTCCTGTGATTGTACTAAGTCAGCTAAACCGTGATTCCGAGAAAGAAAAACGACAACCGAAACTCTCAGACCTCCGCGAATCGGGATCTATTGAGCAAGATGCTGATGTGGTTTTGCTTTTGGCTCGACCTAAAGACGCCGGTGACGAGCATTCGGTAGCAGTCGACACAGCCGACCTAATCATCGCCAAACAACGAAATGGTCCGGTCGGGGAAATTAAATTAACCTTTCGAAAAGAATACACTCGCTTTGAAAACCACACGGAATAGCTCCGCAAGATATCTTCTTCTCCCGCTTCTGGCATTCGCCAGCCTCTTTTCGGCAGGCAAGGCGCAGATCGTTGACGCTCCTGAGAACGTTGAACCACCAACGATTCGGAAGCTCATCATCAATTTCACTGGCTTGTCCAATGTGAACGAAGAAGTAGCGCGGGCCAATATGTCTTTAAGAGAGGGTGAGCTCTATGACCAGATAGCGATCGATCGCGATATTCGAACACTTTACCGTACTCAGCTCTTCGAGCATATCGAGGTGCGTTTGCAGCCGATTGGAAAAGACGAGGTCGACTTGTATTTTGATATACGTCCCAAGTTCCGTATCGCCTCAATCAGTTTCGATGGAAACGAGAAGATCCGGGACCGCCGTTTGGAAAATGAGCTAGAGATTCAAGCGAACAACATTTTGAATGAGCGCCGGGTGAAAGAGGGCGGGCACACTCTCAAGGAGTATTACGTTAAGCGCGGGTATTCGCAAGCTCGTGTCGAATACGAGATCGACCGAAATCCGGCGACTGGATTCGGGAATGTTATCTACAGGATTCGGGAAGGCGGAAAGTACAAGATCAGCAAGGTTAAGTTTACTGGAAACGAGAATGTGAAATCTCGGAAGCTGCGTCGGAATATAAAAACTAAAAAGAAGGGATTTTTCTCTCTTTTCACAGGATCAGGAAAGTTTGACGCGGACCAGTTTGAGGACGATCTGGAAAAACTGAAAGACATCTACATGGAGGAAGGTCATTTGGATATCGATATCGACCCCTCTCAGGTACAGTTTTCTTATCCTTCGAAGCGGCGGATGGTCATCGATATCGGGGTCGACGAAGGTAAAGAATACAAGGTTGGCAGCGTCAATTTCGAAGGCAACGAGCTCTACAAGGACGACATACTTCGTTTGATGCTGAGAGTTAAACCTGGTGACCGATACCGGCCCGAGCGCCTGGATGAAGACCTCGAGCGTATAGAAGATTTTTATGGGCAATTTGGATACATGGAGACGCGCGTTCGTCTTACTCGTGTTCCCAACGTCACTACTGGCAACATTGATATCGAGTACGAAATATACGAAAGCGAAAAGTATCAGGTAGAGTCGATCGAAATCGAAGGAAACACCAAAACCAAGAGCACCGTTGTGATACGCGAGTTGGCTCTCGGACCTGGAAGCACCTTTGATAGTGTGCGCATGGATGCTTCGCGAATGCGTCTTGAGAATACGCGGTACTTTGAGGACGTCAACGTGACTCCGCAGGTGAATCAGATCCCAGGACGCCGCGACTTGAAGATCACGTTTCGCGAAGGTCGTACCGGCAACTTTTCTTTCGGAGCCGGTTTTAGCTCTCTCGAAAAAGGGACATTTTTTGTTGAGCTGACTCAGTCGAATTTTGATATATTCAACTGGCGGGGGGCTTTCCAGGGAGATGGTCAGAAGTTTCGTTTGAGAGCTCAAATTGGCTCTCTCTCCTCCCAGATCGTGCTCGCATTTGAGGAGCCATGGTTGTTCGAAAGGCGACTGGCTTTCGGTTTCAACCTTTTCGATACCAGCAATAGTTACTCGAGTCTTTACGAAGTGGGCCAGACGGGATTTGATGTTTACATTCGTAAGCGTCTTATCGAGCTGATCGAGGCTCGACTGTCTTATTCGCTGGTTTCTTACGGATACTCGGGCTTCAGCTCAGAGCTCGATCAATCGCAGCGAGAATTGTTTGAACAGAGCAATGGTGAAATATCCAAGGTGAATTTACTGCTGCTTCGCGACCGCCGAGATCGAATTATCAACACGTTTAGCGGATCCCGATACGAATTGGATTTAACGACTGCGGGCGGACCATTAGGGGGCGTGTTCCAGTACAACAAGATTGAAAGTCGCAATCTGTTCCATTTGCCGCTATCCACCTGGCACTCTCAAACGATCGCGTTCTTAGTACGGGCAGGCGTGGTCAAAGAGTCGGGAGACAGTACGTTCGTGCCTTTCGAAGAGCGTTTCTATCTTGGAGGGCCGAATACCTTGCGCGGTTTTGAGTTTCGCGACGTTTCTCCTAAGGAAAGTGGCTTCATCCCGCTGGATCCCAATTTGAGGGGTACTAGTCCATTGGAGCGAAGGCCGTACGAAGTGGGAGGAAAAACCTATGGCCTTTTCAGTGCGGAGTACACGATCGGGTTCACTGATGGTTTCCATGGAGCGATTTTCTATGATGGAGGTTTCGTGAATAAGGCTGCGGGCGACTTCAGCCTCGATCGAGAGCAGGCGACCGCGTTGTATGGAGGCCAGGGAGTGACTCTTGGATATAACAACAGCGGCTGGAATGACAATTTCGGGGTTGGCATCCGAATTTCCGTTATGGGAACACCTCTACGCCTAGATTATGCGATTCCTATCACGACTTCAGGGTCTCCGGATATCGGAGGAAATGACAATGGTGCTCAATTCAACTTTACATTTGGTGGAAGATTATAGTTTGTAGGTCCATCAAAATGCTTCCCCTATGAAATCAATGAAAACTTTTATCTCATCCCTAACCTTGCTCGCGATGACTGGCTTGGGTCCGGTACTAGCTCAGGCTGAGACCGTGATACTCACAATCAGCGTTAATGGTGCTGCCGAGCAGTATTACAAGGTACAGGAATTTTTGGAGACAATCCAAGCTACTCAGGAGCAGGCACAAGAACGCGTTGCTTCAATTAACGAGGAAGGCAAGACCCTCGAGCAAGAGTACCAAGAACTGGTGGAGCAAGCGGGAAGTGATATCCTTACGGAGCAAGCTCGGAACGATGCTAAAGAAGATGCTCGCGTAAAATACCAGGAAATTGCCCAAAAGCAAAACGAACTGCGCCAATTTGCAGAGAACGTCCAGCGACAGCTCGCTGCACGCCAAAACACCCAGATGAGCCTGTTTACCAAGGAAATCATGGAAGTAGTGACAGAGGTGGCAAAAGAGCGTAGTGCATCGCTCGTTCTAGATACGTCGGGAGCCTCTCAAAACGGTATGCCTACGGTATACACGTTTGATGATTCGATGGATATCACCGCTGAGGTAGTTACGCGAATCAACGCGAGCAAAAGTGAAGAAGAACCCGCGGCTGCAGCTGAATAGCGGCAAAGAAACCTTATATTTTGAAACCCTGCCTTGATTGGCAGGGTTTTTTCGTTTCCAAATGGTCACTGCAATTCGGATCTTCGACAATTATCCCAACCAAACCAAATGCGATTTGAGCTAAGCATCAATGAAATCAGAGCCAGCGCGGAATCAGTTGAGGAAGCGGGCACTTTCGATGGGCAATGCGTCCATGGCGTTGCAACTCTCAAAGAAGCAATAGATGGGGACCTCTCCTTTTTGAGTCTGGCGAAGTACGTGCCGGATTTGGAGAAAACGAAAGCGAGTGTTGTTTTTGTGCCAGAAGATTGTCAGCTAAGCCCGCAGCAGAACCAGCTTTTCCTCAAAGTTAAGCACCCGAATTTAGCTCTAGCTAGGGCTTGCGAGTCGATGGCCCAATCCCTCTGGCCTCGCAAGCAAGGCGGCCTACACGCCTCGTCGATCGTTGATTCTACAGCCGAAATCGACGAGACCACCTACCTAGGACCCTTCTGTGTGATTGGTGGCGGTGTTAAAGTTGGCCCGAACACGCAGATACATGCGGGTACCGTTATAGACGACGGCGTAAGTATTGGAGCAGATTGCTGGATTTCCTCAAATGTCAGTATTCTGCGGGACACTAAAATTGGAGACCGTGTTCGTTTACATTCAGGGGTGGTTCTAGGCGCGGACGGGTTTGGATATGAATTCAATGGTCAACAGCACGAGAAAATCCCTCATCTGGGGTGGGTAGAATTGGATTCTGATGTAGAAATTGGGGCCAATTCGTCGATCGATCGTGGTAGATTGGGGGCTACTTTTGTGGGGCAAGGTACCAAAATCGACAATCATGTGCAGGTCGGTCACAATGTTAGGATCGGGAAGCACTGTATTCTTTGCGCCCAGGTTGGTATCGCTGGCAGTACGACGATTGAGGACTTTGTCGTTTTTGGGGGTCGCGCGGGGGCTTCGGGCCACCTCGCGATTGGGCAAGGATCCAAACTTGCTGGTTGCACGGTAGCCTTCGCGGATCTTCCCCAAAACAGTGTATCTGGAGGCACACCTGCTATTCCACTGAATGCATATCAGCGTATTACCGTGGTGCAACGCAAGTTGCCGGAGCTTTTCAAGCGGGTTCAGCGCTTGGAATCACAATTGGGGCAATTATCCTAATAGAATATTCGTTGTATGCTCGGAAACCATTGGCACAGTTATGTGTCAAAGTCGGAAGTTATGGAAATAAGATCTAAGAATATGAAAAGTATTCGCTTGGCGGCGATAACCGCTATTGCCGTTTCACTTGTATTAACCTTATTCGGAGAGGACTCGATTGCTGATAAAGTAAAAATCAATCGTGAGCCGCTCAATCGAAGCTCAACGAGTGCTGTAGCGAGCTATTGGGACTCTTTGTCGAAAGCACGTCCTACCGTTGTTAATATTTCATCGACTCGTGTGATGGACACAAGCAGCCAATTGCAAAACGATCCCTTCTGGAGATTCTTTGGGGAAGGCCAGATGCCGAGGCAAAGGGAAGTTCAAGGTCAGGGGTCCGGTGTCATTGTTTCTAAAGATGGATACATACTTACAAATAATCATGTAGTAGAGGATGCAAGTGAGGTTACGGTCAGCCTGCAGGGTGGTCGAGTGCTTGAGGCGAAAGTAGTGGGAACCGATCCGCAAACAGACGTCGCTGTACTTAAAGTGGAGAGCAAAGAGGAACTTCCTTTTGCAGTACTGGCGGATAGCGATCAGATAGAAGTGGGGGACGTCGTTTTCGCGATAGGTAACCCACTGGGAGTCGGCCAAACAGTGACTATGGGCATCGTGTCTGCCAAAGGTCGGGACGGATTGGGTATGATCGAGGATGGATTCGAGAATTTTATACAAACGGATGCGTCGATTAACCAGGGAAATTCGGGCGGAGCATTGGTTGATGCTCGAGGGAGACTAATCGGAATTAATACGCTAATCCTGACGGATGGAAGAAGCAGCGGAAACATAGGGATCGGTTTTGCGATTCCAACGGTTTTAGCCCACAATGTGATGGTTAGCCTAGTTGAAGAAGGTGCCGTCTCTCGCGGGTTCTTGGGGGTTGGTATCCAGCCATTAGATAGTGATTTGGTAGAAGCGATGGGGCTTTCGGACACAAAAGGATCCTTGGTGAACTATGTGATTCCAGGATCTCCGGCCGACGAGGCTGGTTTGGAAGTGGGCGACGTCGTTGTGAAGATCTTCGAGGACGAAGTTCAGTCTGCGAGTGATTTACGCCTGAAGATTGCTGCCAAATCTCCAGGGTCCTCGGTAGAGCTAACGGTATATCGAGATGAAAAATACTTTAAGACGGATGTGGTGCTTGGTGAAAGGAAGCCACAAGGACAAGTTTCCGTTAGTGGTCCCCAAAAAAGGGAACTGCTGGACGGTATAGAGGCCGCGCCATTAAGCGATGAACTGAAGCAGAAGTACCAGATTGGCGATGAAGTTGAGAGCGGACTCGTCGTCACAAGCGTTTCGCCCCAAAGCCCCTACACCCGCCAACTAGTCGCCGGTATGGTGATCGAGAAGATTAAAGGGGAATCGGTGTACACTGTGAGGGACGCGAAAAAGCTCCTCGAGCCTGGAACGAAAGTCGCTTTCTTCGTCTACATCGAAGGATTCTACCGGTACATGGCCATCGAAATAGAGTAGCTGTATGCTGGTTAGCTCCGGTTTAAAGAGCGTATTCTATTTGATTTTCGGCCGTCTCAGGGCTAGCTCTGAGGCGGCCGTCTTACAGGGGCGTCCACGCGAGTTCCCGCCTATATTGCGGAGCCACGGGACTTGACGAATTCGAGGACGCCTTGGTCGTTGTCCCAGTTTGCCCAGACAATGCGCAAAAATTCGGATGGATGAATATCGTGAGTTTCCAGAAAGTGTCTATCGCCGCCACAGCAGTACATGATCTCGTTTGGCAGCTCGCCTAGGAGCTTGCCGCGGGCTTTGGTTAGGATTCTCGGTAGCCAAGTGATACCGCCGAGCGAATCAGACCTTGCGGGAAGTTCAGATACAGAGACTTGGTTCGGTGAGGATTTTCCATCCAGCTTGTGCAGGAAGTACTCTCGACGGACTTGCTCGATTGACTGAGCGATCTCATAGCTAGGCTCTCCCCATTGGTTGAGGTCTTCAGCGTAGTCGAAAAAATCTTGAATTCGCCAGCCATTAGCTGCGATTTGTGACTGTTCGTCTTCGGAGAAGTAGGAGTCTTTATTCTTATTGCCTCTCTCGAATTGGGAAACCGCCGTTTCGAATAGCTGTTTGAACGCCTCCTGGTAGTTATAGTGCTGCATGCGAAAAAAGACTGTTGGGGTTCCTTTTTGATTGCGAGTTTGAACCATCGAAGAGAGCCGCGAGAAAACTGTCACCGGGATAAGGTCTCGTTTAAAAAGGTTGCTCAGAGATGACCTCGCGGCGAAATGGATTAGTCGGAAATTCGGAAGTCAACCTGCCGCTTAAATCGGTCAACTCGATGCACGAGCACGTTCACTTTTTGCCCGACCCGATATTTTTTCTGGGTCCTTCTCCCGATGATAGCCGTGCCGCCGTTGTTCACCCGGTACAAATCGCCTTTTAGCGTGGAGATATGGACCATGCCGAAAGCGTTGGAATCTACAAGTTCGATGAACATTCCGTGATTTCTAACCTCAGTGATGACTGCGGTAAATTGGGATTTTTTCGGTTTTTCGATTTCATGTTCAAAGAACTCCAGCAGCTTGACCTTCACGGATTCTCGTTCCGCTTCGGTGCTGTTTACTTCTGTGAGACTCAAGTGTTCAGCGAGGGCGTTGGCTCGAGCTATATTTGTTTGGGGTAGTGCTCCTACTAAGGATTCATGGCCTTTTACTTTCACTAGAAAGTAGTTGAAGACTCGGTGTACAACTAGGTCTGAATAGCGGCGAATTGGGGAGGTGAAGTGGCAATAGTTCTTTTTGTTCAGTCCATAGTGCCCATCTGGAGTCGAGCGATAGCAAGCTTTCTTCAAGGACCTAAGAAGCTGGGTTTTCAGTATATGCCCCTGAGAGTGTGTATCCAGGATTTGGATTAGATTCACTACTTCCGAACGTGCATTTAGATTAGCTACTGTTACACCGAAGGTTGCGAGATATTCTCGAAGCTCGTTTAGCTTTTCTTCGTCAGGATCGTCGTGCGTTCGATAGAGACAGGGCAGGTTCGCATCGCGCATGGCTTTCGCTACCGCTTCGTTAGCCGCAAGCATGAACTCTTCAATAAGTTGGTGGCTCTCGTCATTGACAACCTTCTCTAGCCGGTCTGCAAATCCGTCTTTGTCGACGAAGATTTTAGTTTCGCTCATATCGAGGTCAAGGCTGCCCGCTCGCATTCTCTCATAACGCATTTTGGATGCGACATTCCAGAGCGATCGAATCGAGCTCTGAAGTTGAGCAAGCTCAGATTGTTTCAGTTCCGAAAGAGCTCTTCCTGTAGATCCCGTCTGATGGGCGGGTGGGAGCTTTAGATTAAGGGCTACTGCGAGATCATCATTGAACAAGAGAGTGTAGGCTTGTTTGTAGGTTAGTCTTTTGTTGCTTCGGATTACAGTATTGGAAAATTCGGTACTCTTGAGCTTTCCTCCTTTAGTGAAGGTTAGAAAGACAGATTTTGTTAGGCGGTCGACATCTTCTTTTAGACTGCAAACCCCATTGGAAAGCGCGTGCGGGAGCATGGGTACAACCGTTCCCACTAAATAAGTGGAGTTTCCTCTTTTGTGGGCCTCTTTATCCAATTTTGAGTTTGGCTGTACATAAGCACCCACGTCCGCGATGTGTATTCCGATGCGCAGTAGGCTGCCTGATACGGTTTCTAGCGATAGAGCATCGTCGAAGTCCTTGGCGTCATCAGGGTCGATCGTGAAAGTGTATACGTCCCTCAGATCCTCCCGCCCTTTCAATTGGCTTTTGTCAACTGTTTGGGTTATGGCTTTGGCCTCATTCATGACGCTTTGAGGGAAATCTGGATTGAGATCGTATTTGTGGAGGATCGACATGAGTTCGGCTTGGGGCTCATGAGTTCCACCGAAATTAAGGATGATTTCACCTTCCGGTTTTAAGTCTCTTTGTTTCCATTCATGAAGTTTAACCACGACCTTGCTGCCTACTTTGGGTTTAGGCTTAATCTTTGAATTTTTCGGATCGGGAACATAGATATCGTGGAAGAGTCGAGGATCATCTGGAACGACAAAGTAAGAAAAGCGCGTCTTTTGTAGATTTCCTACGATCGTCTCTCTCGCCCGTTCTTGGATACGAATTATACGGCCTCTCAGCCTGTCTGGATAAAGCGTAGGCCTCTGTTTCCGACGACCCTTGATTTTGGGTGGTGTATGCTGGTCGCATATCCGAATCACCACACGATCCCCATGCATGGAGACGCCTGTGTCCGTAGCGTCGACCTCAATCGGATCGATCGGATATCCGCTGTTAATCTCGTCAGGAAGGACAAAGGCGTTTCCTTTCTGGCGAAATCGAATCGAGCCCGTTAGCACATCGGAATCGCTGGGAATACAGTAGCGGTCGCCCTTGGTAATTATGATGTCTCCCCGGCCAAGAAGGCCTCGAAGTTCGTAGTCTAACTTGCGTCGGTCCTTCTTTGCGAGACCTAGGGCTTGGGAGATTTCGTTTTTGCTTTTAGTAATGCAGTCCCCCGCTTGTAACAGTGCTATTATTTGCTTTCTGAGTTTCATTTATTGTTTGTAGAATTAGATTGGATTCATCCGTACTTCATTTAAAAATTCTCGGACGATGAAAATTGTTCATGCGGCAAGCGAGATGTTTCCCTATTTAAAGACGGGAGGACTAGCTGACGTTACGGGTGCTCTTTGCAAGTCTCTGTCTCGTTTTGGTCACGACATCTCTTTTTTTATTCCAGGATATCGAAAGATCTTGGAGTCCCCTGTGTTTTCGAAAGCCAAGCTCAAGGTGGTTCTTCAGGTTGAGCTGGGTGACGAATTTCTCAGGGGAGAAGTATACTCACTACCAATTGGAAAGCGCCAGACATTGTATATTATTCGTCGTGACGAGTTCTTCGATCGCTCAGATCCTTACGGGATTGCTAACCGCAACTATAGCGATAACGATAGGCGCTTTATCTGGTTTTGCAAGGCAATTGTAGAAGCCATGCATGTCCTTGAGCTAAAGGCGGATATATTTCACTGCCACGATTGGCAAACAGGCTTGGCGCCCCTCTTTCTACGCATAGCGGAGCAGGAGCATGATATTTCACTCGCACTTAAGACGTTCTTTTCGATTCACAACCTTGCGTTTCAGGGCTTGTTTCCTAGTGGATCGTTTCGATTCACTAATCTTCCTGATGAATTCAACGAGTTAGACGGAATTGAGTTTTACGAACAGATCAGCATGATTAAGGGAGGTATCTTTTTCGCTGATAAGATTATGACCGTAAGTCCAAACTACGCTAAAGAGATATTAACTCCAGATTTTGGAAGCGGAATGGAGGGGGCCTTAACAGTACGTGAGGAGGACCTTGTGGGAATCACCAATGGAATTGATTATGATGTGTGGAATCCAGAGACGGATGAGTTCCTGCCGGCCAATTATTCGTCGAAGAATCTTGCTGGGAAGAAAATATGCCGTAAAAAGCTGCTGGATACAGTCGGACTGCCAGATGCGGAAAAACCGGTTTACGGAATTGTCTGTCGGTTAACCGAGCAAAAGGGCTTGGACTTTATCCTAAAGCGGATGAGCTTCTTTGTCGAAAATGATTGTCGGCTCGTGGTACTCGGAATAGGGGATCCTTTTTATGAGCGGGCTTTCAAACGGTGGTCCAAAATGCATCCGAAAATAATAGGATTTTGTATGGTTCTTGACGAGAGATTATCCCATCTAGTCGAGGCGGGCTCTGATTTCTTTCTAATGCCATCGATTTTCGAACCCTGTGGACTCAATCAGATGTATAGCCAGCGGTATGGAACGCCACCTTTGGCTTCGGACGTAGGCGGGTTGCACGATACGGTGGTGGATATTCGCGAGAATGAAGAAGCGGGAACGGGATTGCTCTTTCAGCCTGAATTAGAAGAATTTGACAAAGTTCTGAATTACTCACTCGAACTCTTCTCTTCAAATGAAACCATGGAAAAAATGAGACGGAATGGCATGTTGAAGGACTTTTCCTGGAAGAATGTGGTGAAGGAATACGAGAACTTGTATCTGGAGTCTCTATAAATTCGGCATTGGCCCGGTTCATAGGAAAAGAAAGGCGATGGCCCAATACCAGAAGACAACCATAATTCCTTGCACGGCAGAAGATTTGTACCAATGGCATGCGCGTGACGGAGCCTTCGAGCGACTGATTCCTCCTTGGCAGTCAATGGACATCTTATCCCGTAGAGGAGGAATTGAGAAAGGAGCCAATATTCATATTCGCTTGAAGCGTCTTGGCATCTCTACCGATTGGATCGCTCAGATTTCAGAAGGGCTTGAGGACTCTTTCTTTGTTGATTCCCAATTGAAGGGACCCTTTGAAAAATGGATACATCGGCATGAGTTTTCGGAAGTCGATTCCCATCAATGTCACCTAACTGACTCTATCGACTATTCATTGCCTGCTGGGAAATTGGGGGCATTTTTTGGAGGGAGGTTTGTAGCATCGGACCTGGAGCGAGTCTTTCGTTACCGGCATGACGTTACCAAAAATGATCTAGCGGCATGGAATGCGTATCGCAGCTATCCAAAATTCAATGTCCTCATATCGGGTGGGTATGGGTTCATCGGGAGTCGGTTAGCAAACTTTCTTAAAGGCCAGGGTCATTCAGTATCCGTGTTGTCAAGAAACCCTCGCCAGGGTGATTTCGGTTGGGATCCCGAAAATGGGAGTATCGATTCAACCGGTTTTAATGGTTTTGATGCCATCATACATCTAGCGGGGGAAAACCTTGGAGCAGGCAGATGGAACGATACCCTTAAAAAACAGATTCGTACCAGCCGGACTAATTCCACGAAATTATTGGTGGGTGCGATGAAGAAAATGGATCGACCTGCAAAGGTTTTCATTTCCGGGTCGGCCGTTGGGTACTACGGTGATTGCGGAGACCGGGTGGTCAATGAAACCGATGGTGCGGGTAACGGTTTCCTAGCAGAAGTGTGTAAGGACTGGGAGGCGGAGGCTTGTTTGGGCAGCGAGTTTGTCGATCGTGTGATCGGTCTTAGGACTGGAATTGTTTTGGATGCCGGAGATGGGGCGTTACGGAAAATGCTTCCTCCTTTTAAGCTTGGGTTAGGAGGGTCTTTTGGTTCAGGGGATCAATGGATGTCATGGATCGCTTTGGAAGATTGGATTGCGGCCGTACATCATCTCATGCTAAAAGGTAAGTCGGGTTCGTATAATTTGGTTTCCCCGAACCCAGAGCGAAACAGGTCCTTTTGCAAGACACTGGCCTCAGTGTTGCGAAGGCCAGTCTTTTTTAATGTCCCTGCCCCATTGCTTAAGGCTGCGATTGGCGAATTTGCCGAAGAAGGACTCCTGTCCAGTTGCCGTGCAGAACCGAAAGGTCTCTCAGACGCAGGATATCGTTTTATGTATCCCAAACTTGGAGACGCTTTAAAGCTGAGTTTAGGGCATATTTGAGGCTACGAAAGAGTTGTGCAGGGGGACTCGGTTCGTGTTTAAAATTCTAGCTCTAGAAGGTTGACTTAATTAGGCAAAAAGCAGATAAGTATAAGAACCATGGCAAAGATGTACCCGAATGTTACGGCGGCTATAGGCAACACGCCCCTGATAAAACTGAACGCGTTAGCGGAAGGTCTTGATGCGGAGATTTACGTTAAATGCGAATATTTTAACCCACTCTCAAGTGTTAAGGACAGAATCGGAAACGCCATGATCGAAGCGGCCGAAAAAGCGGGGAAGCTCACCCAGGGTGGAGTGATCGTCGAGCCCACTTCGGGGAATACAGGGATTGCCCTGGCGTTTATAGCCGCCGCAAAAGGCTATCGACTCATACTCACCATGCCAGAGACGATGTCGATGGAACGTCGTGTTTTGCTCAACATGTTAGGTGCGGAACTTGTTTTGACTGCGGGGCCCAAGGGAATGCCGGGAGCTATTGCTCGAGCCCAAGAGCTAGTCGCGGAAATTGGAGACAAGGCGTGCATGCCACAGCAGTTCGAGAACCCGGCCAACCCAGAGATTCACCGCCGCACAACCGCCGAAGAAATTTGGGATGCGACGGGTGGAGAGATAGATGCGTTTGTCTCGGGTGTTGGAACCGGAGGAACGATCACCGGAGTTTCAGAGGTAATCAAGAGTCGGCGAAGTATGATGGCGGTTGGGGTCGAGCCGGTAAATAGTCCCGTCATATCAGGCGGCAACCCGGGACCCCACAAAATTCAGGGAATCGGTGCGGGCTTTATTCCCAGAAATTGCAATACGGGTATTTTAGACGATGTCATTAAAGTGGAGAACGATGATGCGTTTGCCACAGCTAGGGCCGCATCGTTGAAGGAAGGGCTCAGCGTTGGCATTTCTTCTGGGGCGACGATCTGGGCGGCAATAGAATTGGCGAAGAGACCAGAAATGGCCGGGAAGCGAATCGTAACGGTTGCGGCGAGCAGCAGCGAGCGTTACATCAGTACGCCTCTAGGTGAGGCCGCTCGAGAAGCCGCTAACGGGGCAGTCGCCTCTTAAAATCGAACAACAGCAGATTAAATGAATTTGGCGGGAACCTTTTTGAGGTTGCCCGCTTTTTTTGGTCGTTATCGGATAGAGGTCTTGTAATATAATGAAATTATAACCTAAAAAAGATTAAAATATAAAAAGTTATAAATTAATACATTCAAGTCATGATTTTTAATACGCGAGCTGATTTAAATGTTAACGAAGCCTCGATAATGGTTTACAACGTTGATAGGAAGGTTTTTACCGATACCCTCAGCACAAATGATTGGGACGAACTGGTTTTTATCACTCAAGGAAGCGGAAATTTTCAAATTGGCTCTTCAGAGGCTACCTTTGGACCTGGAACGATTGTCTATGTAAGGGCCGGTACGTTGAGGTTTTGGAAAGCGGAAATTAGGGGAGGGCAATCGGTTCCTATCTCGGGTCTTGTCATCCAGATTCCGACCCAAGCACTTTCCACTGACTTTTTAGAACTCGAGGAGGCGGCGGGTGTGAGATCATATCTGAAGAGGATAGGTCAAGGGGGTCATGTTCGCCTTCAGACTTATCAGCGTATCGAAGCACGATTGAAGACAATTCTTGGCGCGAAGGGAATGCTCCGGATCGCTCGAACCCACGCCTTGCTCGACCTTCTATCGAATGTGGATGGCTGGCAAGTCGTTGAAGAAGAGAAGCTAGCTGTTAGAAGTGCTAAGGATCGGGCCCGATTAAAACGAGTTTATAACTATCTAGAGGATCATTTTAGTTCTAGGGTTGAGCGAAACGCTCTCGCCCAGCTGGTGGGGATGGAACCGAACTCGTTTTCGCGGTTCTTCCGTAGGGCAAGCGGGCAGAAACTGGCGGACTATTTGGCGGTGATTCGAGTGCGGCACGCAGCAGCTCTATTAGAGGTGCGTCGGCGCATGCCCGTTTCTAAAATAGCCAGCGAAAGCGGTTTTAGAAACGTAAGTGCATTCAATCGGCAGTTTAAAAAGAGGCTTGGATTTACGCCTCGTTCCTATCGAAAAGAACTCAATTGCGAGCCTGTGCAGCCCTAGTTCGTCGATGTCGGAGAACTGGGAATCTAACTTGCCTGAAAAGGCGACACGTTGGATCGTTTAGGAAACTAATCTTTAGCTTTAAAAAATGAGCCAATCATTATTCGGAAAAGTATGGGACGCACATGCGGTCAAAACGCTGTCGAACGGTCAAACGCAATTACTTATCGGAACCCACCTCATTCACGAGGTGACCAGTCCGCAGGCCTTTGGTATGTTGCGCGATCTCAATTTGAAGGTCGCCTACCCGCATCGTACGTTTGCTACGGTAGACCATATCGTACCGACCGACCAACGCCAGGAGCCATTTGCGGATCCGCTTGCCGATGCGATGATTCGTGAGTTGCGCCGTAATTGCGAGGAAACCGGAGTGACTTTCTTTGACCTGCCGAGTGGAAAGCAAGGGATCGTCCACGTGGTGGGGCCCGAGCAAGGCATAACGCAGCCCGGAACCACGATTGCTTGTGGCGACTCTCACACCTCGACGCACGGAGCGTTTGGAGCGATCGCTTTCGGAATTGGAACTACCCAGATTCGTGACCTACTCGCCACCCAGACAATGGCGTTGGCTAAACTCAAGGTTCGTCGAATCAATGTGAACGGTGAGCTACACCCCGGCGTTTATGCCAAAGACGTCATCTTGCACATCATCCAAAAGCTAGGAGTAAAAGGGGGAACCGGCTTCGCATACGAATATGGTGGATCGGTATTCGACAACTTTTCCATGGAGGAGCGCATGACGGTTTGTAATATGTCTATTGAAGGGGGCGCCCGCGTAGGATACGTCAACCCGGACGAGAAAACGTTCGAGTACTTGAAAGGCCGCCCCTACTCACCTTCGGGCGACGAATGGGATGCTGCGGTGAAGCGTTGGAGGTCTTTTGCGAGTGATCCGGATTGTGAATACGACGACGTCGTGGAATTCGATGGGGCGAACATTGCTCCGACCGTCACATGGGGAATCAATCCTGAGCAGGCGATTTCAGTTGTAGAGAGTGTACCTACCGTAGAAGGGTCTGCAGAAAAGGAAAAGGCTCTCGTTGCGGAAGCCCTAGAGTACATGAAGTTGCCTGCTGGTGCACCTATCAAGGGTACGAAAGTGGATATTTGCTTCATAGGTTCGTGTACCAATGGGCGCCTTTCGGACTTTGAAGAAGTGGCGAAATACTTAGAGGGTCAAAAAGTGGCCGAGGGCATCAAGGCGATTGCGGTGCCCGGTTCGCAAGTGGTGGACTTAATATGCCGCGAGAAGGGCTTGCACACAGTGTTTGAAAATGCCGGTTTCGAATGGCGCGGAGCGGGTTGCTCGATGTGTCTGGCGATGAATCCAGACAAGCTTATCGGTGACCAGTTGAGCGCTAGCTCGAGTAATCGGAATTTCAAGGGGCGCCAAGGTAGCCCGACTGGTCGAACAGTATTGATGAGTCCGGTAATGGTAGCGGCAGCTGCGATTAAAGGAGAGATTGCCGACGCTCGCGAGGTTTTCGGGGTCGGTGAACTGGCGAACGTTTAAATTAGGAGAAACTAAGATAAGATGGCATTAGAAAAAATCACGCAAGTAAGAGGTAAAGGCGTCTACGTCGCTGGAAATGAAATCGATACGGACCGAATTATCCCGGCTCGTTTCATGAAATGCGTTACTTTTAACGGCCTCGGCGAGTACCTATTCTACGACGTGCGGAAAAACGAAGACGGAAGTGACAAGGAACACCCGTTAAACGATAGTCGATTTAGCGACGCGACTATACTGCTCTCAGGCGAAAATTTTGGTTGCGGCAGCTCCCGTGAGCACGCGCCCCAGGCACTTTACCGTTATGGTTTCCGAGGCATTGTCGCTGAGAGCTATGCAGAGATCTTTTTTGGGAACTGTACCACTCTGGGCATTCCGTGTTTTTGTGCGACGAAAGAAGATATTCGGACGATGGCTGCTGCGATTGAGGCGGATCCTTCCCTGGAAATCACTCTGGATGTTGAGAACGAACGTATTCGTTTTGGTGACCAGAATCTGACCGCTGTTGTAAGGGAATCGGCTCGCATGGCACTCAGCGGAGGCAAGTGGGACATGATCGGCGAGTTGGCGGAAGGGGAGTCTGAAATCGCGAAAGTAGTGGCTGGATTGCCCTACATGGCTCCGTAGTGGAAGATAATCGGTAATTTTTAAACGCCGGACTTGTTTCAGGTCTCGCGGATTTTAGGGATGAAAGAGTTGTTTAGATTGCTGGCAGATGAACGGGTGGGAATTGGGATCCATTCGTATTTTGCTCCAGGGCGAACTTGCGTTTGAACAAGGATTGTTAATATGAGTCTTTCCTTCCTCCATTAGCAGACCTCAGTAACTTAGTGAAAGCATGATAGATATTCTCAAAGGAGCCGGTATTTTCGTCTATCCGCTCATGGTCTGTTCCATTGTCGGGTGCTTTATTATATTTGAACGCATGTTTGCACTGCGCCGTGCGGCGATCATTCCCAACCACATCGTTGAGGGAATCGTGGAAGGAAATCCATCTGACGGCGGCGGAAACTCGTCTCTTGGTCGCGTTATTGCCTATTGGAAGCGACATTCCCAAGAAAGTGGGGCGGTAAAAGCATATGCTCGTCTGGAGGTGAATCGTATGGAGCGTGGATTGGTTTTTTTAGAGATCATCATCGGGGCGGCTCCTTTGTTGGGTTTGTTGGGAACGGTAACGGGCCTCGTCCAAGTATTTGGAAATGTTTCTCTGGATACGGGAATGCCCGACCCTTCTGCATTTACCCAGGGAATTGCCTTGGCCCTCACCACAACTGTGATTGGACTCGCCGTTGCAATCCCCTGTCTAATTGCAAACGGTTACTTGCAGCGGCGCGTTGAAACCTATGCCGTGCATTTCGAGTCTTTGCTTGAGCAAATGGGCTTGGAGGATTCATGAGTCTACTCGCTCGCAGGCGGAATAGGGCGAATATCAATATCATCCCCTTAATGGATGTATTGACAATATTGATATTCTTTTTCCTCGTTAGCATGCAGTTCAAGGAAATGACGACCTTGAATTTGACCCTTCCGAAGATCGAATCTGCCGGTCGCAATGATTATCCAGAACGTATATTGGTGGGGATTGACGAGAGCGGCCAGATATTTTTGGAAAACCAGCCAGTGCCGATGGACGAGCTTCAGGCTGTGCTTGCGAGGGTTTCGGAGATCTCCAACGATATCCCGGTGCTCATAAAGGCTCACAATTTGACTCCTTTGCAGACGATCACGGATGTTATGGATGCCTGCCGGCTAAATGGACTTAGTAAGATTCGGATACAATCGAGATAAGGAGCCGGCTAGTTCAAAGATCTTGTTGAAACATTTAGTGGTTCTTTTCGGAAAGAACGGGGTATTTTCATTTCAGAAAAGGCGAAAATAGGGGAACTAACGTTTTATAAGTTCAAATTTGTCTAAGGTTGAATAACTCCTAGAGGTAATGCGTCTCAATCGATTATCTATGGGTCAACGGGGACAAACCTCGTTGGCAAACGGTTGTAACTTGGACTCTATTTCCAATGCTATATCTCAGAATATAGACGGCTAGAAGTCTACGAATAAAAATTCTCTCATCCTAACTCTCTTAATGCGTTTGGCGTATGTTCCTTTTGTAAAAGCAAATAGCCATGAGGATGGGGAGCATAACCACACTTCTCTCGAAGACGAAATGAGTGCGATGAATAAGGCCTGGCGCTCGATACGCAGACAAATCAAGGATTCCTCAAAGAACGAGTCGATCCTTGCCGTAGAAGCGAAAGTAAACAACGCGGCTCAAGCAACGACCAAGTTGACTCCGATTCGCTCAGGGGATTTTTCCGGCGATGAGAAGAAGAAGTTAACGGAAAGATACCAAAATGCGATGAAGCGGACAACAGGCTTAATCAGCCAGCTCGAAGCTGCCTTGTAATCAGGCGACAAAACGGAAGCAGAGGAGATTGTAGCTAAGATCAAGGACGCTCGCGAGCACGGCCGCTAAAAGTACAAGCCGTAAGACGACTAGTCGTCGCTCATTCCCTGAAACAATTTTTTAACACCTGCCAACTAAGGCAGGTGTTTTTTATAGCTAAAACATTGAATCCACGTTTCAGAGGCATGAGATTGACAAGGTGAATGTGAAGCTTCCTTTTGGAAAAACCCAGGTCGAACTCGATTTGAGCGGAATCAATGCCACGGTGCTAGAGCCTCGCTTCGTAGCCGGTCTGGATGATGAGAAGGAGGCTTTTTTTCAGGCGTGCGATTCTCCGATTGATGCAAACCCACTGAATGAATCGATCGAATCAGGCGATCGGGTAGCCATCCTGATTCCTGACGCCACCAGGCCCTTCCCAAGTCAACGCGTTTTGCCTTGGCTCATGGAGGCCATCGATCACGTGCCTAAGGAGAATGTGGTTATTATCAACGGGACCGGATCTCACCGTGGAAATACGCCTGAGGAGCTACTTACGATGGTGGGAAGCGAGATCTATGAAAATTACCGGGTTGTGAATCATAGTGCTCATGAGCCAGAGGGACTAACCCATGTAGGGAAGTCACCTTTTGGATACGAAGTATATCAAAATAGTGAATATGTTAGTGCTGATAAACGGATATTGGCGGGCTTTATCGAGCCTCACTTTATGGCGGGATATTCGGGAGGATACAAAGCCGCCTTTCCGGGTGTGGCGGATATCGATGCTATTATGCAGTACCACAGTGCAATGGTAGTAGGCGATCCGTTGAGCTCTTGGGGCAATCTTGAAAACAATCCCACCCAAGAGCATGTGCGAGCGGCTGGGAAACTGCTGGGAGCGGATTTCCTTGTCAACGTGACGCTCAATAAGGATCGGGCGATCACACGCTTTTTTTGCGGCGACGTGATTGAGGCCCATGAGGCGGGTTGCGCCTACGTGAAAGAAAGCGCGATGATCGGATGCGATAAGCTATTCCCGATTGTGATTACGAGCAATAATGGCTACCCGCTGGACCAGAATCTGTATCAATCTGTTAAGGGGATGTCGGCCGCAGCTCAGATCGTTGAGGAGGGGGGCCTTATTTTGGTGGCAGCTGAATGCTCAGACGGGTTCCCGGAGCACGGCAATTACCGCAAACTGCTTTTTGATTACCCGAGCCCGGCAGCCTTGCTAGATGCGATTCGCCAGCCGGGATTTTCGGTATTTGATCAGTGGCAGGTTCAGCTCCAAGCTCTCATCTGCCAAAAGGCTCGTGTCGGGATCCTATCAAAATTGGAACCCTCGGAAGTCCGCAAGGGCCATTTGACGCCTGTTGAATCGTTACAAGAGGCACTGGAAACGGAATTGGATAGAGTTGGGAGTAATGCCACAGTTGCGATATTGCCGGAAGGCCCTGTAGCTGTTCCGTATCTTCTCTAGCGTTTCATTTTGCAAATTGATAGAGCTCAGGGATTCTTCACCAAATAGGTCTATGCTTTCACCCTCTAACACCATACTCGTCACTTGCCCGAAAGCGTGTTCTTCCTATCTGAGGGACGAACTTGAAGAGCTTGGCTTTCCCGTTACAAGGGAAGTTCCAGCGGGCGTCTTTACTAAAGGGAACATGGAGGACTGTATGAGGCTGAATTTGCTCTTACGAACTGGTTTACGCGTTTTATGGCGGATCGCAGAATTTGAAGCGAACAATGGGGATCAGCTTTATAAAAGATCCGTTCGTCTACCCTGGGAGTCCTGGATACCGGCAGATGGTTATGTTTCAATCGGTTCCTCCATTAGGAACGATACGATCCGAAATACCAATTTCGCGGGTTTGCGGCTGAAAGATGCATTGGTTGACCGGATACGAGAAAAGCGGGGAAGGCGGCCAGACACTGGCAATGACTCTGACCGGGCAATGATATTTCTGTACTGGCATGAAGAGGAGGTTTGTATCTATTTGGATACGTCGGGAGTACCGATCAGCAATCGTGGCTACCGGGTTAGCCCAGGGAAAGCTCCTATCCGTGAGAACTTAGCGGCATCGGTTTTGAGGGCGACGCGATGGGATATGGCTTCACCGCTGGTGAATCCCATGTGTGGTAGTGGTACCCTTGCAATTGAAGCGGCCCTTTGGGTGTTGGGAAAGACATCGGGATTGTTGCGAGAAAACTTCGCATTTATGCATTTAGAGGGTTATCGGGTAAGCGATTTCGAGAAAATTCGAGCCGATTTGAAGACCAAAGGATCCGATCGATTGAATTTCCCCATCATTGCGACGGATCGTGACCCAGCTGCGATTGAGGCAGCCCGGAGAAACGCGGAATTTGCTGGAGTCGAACATCTGATTGAATTCGATGTTTGCGATTTTAAACGAACGCGAGTACCGGAAGGTCCGGGAGTTTTAATTTTCAATCCCGAGTACGGCGACCGAATGGGCGGGGAAGAGAAACTAATTACGACGTATCAGGAAATAGGGGACTTCATCAAGCAAAAATGCGTTGGCTATTGGGGGTATGTGTTTACAGGTAATCTAGGATTGGCCAAACGAGTAGGTTTGAAGACCCGGCGAAAGATTGAATTTTACAACGGACCTATTGAGTGTCGGCTGCTGGAGTACGAAGTGTACGCGGGCACTCGAAATCCTAAGTATACGATTCCACAAATCGACCCGAAAAGCGATGCTTAGAATCGAAGTCCCATACTGATGCTCGCTTGTAGTGGCACATCGGGACGAGGGCTATCGGTTAGGCGCCCCGCGGAACTTTGCTTATCAAGATTATTGTTTACGTTCACGAACGCTTCTGTGCGTTTGTTGATGAGGCAATTGGCGGACAGGTCTACAATGGATTGACCTTTAAACAGTCCAAAGCGGGCATCAGGACTGCCTAAGGGGTCGAGCTCTTGCATGGAATTGGATTCGCGGCCGAGGTGCTGCCAGTGTAATTGAGAGCCTAAAGTTGAAATCCGTATACAATTGAAAAGTTTTAGCTGAAACTAAATGTCAAAAATCCGTTAAGTTGCTTTTGAGAAAAAGTCTCATTGCCGATAATCCCGCTAAATAAACAAGAATATTGTGATTGTAGGAGGAGCTGACATGGTTTGTTAATTTTGGACTGGTCGACTCTGTAAACTCCTTTCATAATGCGTTTTCAATTTTTCGTATGGGTGTATAGTAGTAGAAAGCCAACCTCAAAAGTCATTCCTTAATGAAACTCGAAACACAATGCCTTCACGCCGGTCAGGCACCGGATCCTACGACTCACTCACGTGGAGTCCCGGTTTACCGGACCTCCTCCTTCGTTTTCGATAGCACCGAGCACGCTGCTAATCTCTTTGCGCTAAAGGAGCTCGGAAACATCTACTCGCGAATTATGAACCCGACTCAAGATGTGCTGGAGCAGAGGGTCGCTCAGCTAGAAGGAGGCGCAGCAGCTCTGGCGGTCAGTTCGGGTACCTCGGCAATTTTCTACTCGATCATCAACGTGGCGAAAGCGGGCGACAATATCGTGTCGGCCAACAACCTGTATGGTGGAACGTATACACAATTTAACGACATTATTCCAGATTTGGGTATCACGACCAAGTTCGTTGATCCTTCCGACCCCGCAAATTTCGCCTCAGCGATCGATGAAAACACCAAGGCACTGTTTTGCGAAACCGTTAGTAATCCCGGCATCGAGATTTCCGACCTTGAGGCGATTGCCAAGATCGCCCATGACAATGGGATCCCTTTAATTGTCGACTCCACGTTTTCGACGCCCTATCTAACACGCCCGATAGAGTTCGGTGCGGACATAGTCGTGCATTCGTTAACCAAGTGGTTTGGCGGCCATGGCACGGGGATAGGTGGGGTTGTCGTTGACTCAGGTAAATTCAATTGGGGCAACGGAAAATTCCCCTTGTATGATGACCCAGACTCCTCCTACCACGGATTGCGGTGGGGACACGACCTTCCTGAGCCCTTGGCTCCGCTAGCATTCATCCTTAGAATGCGCACCGTTCCTCTGCGCAACTTGGGGGCTTGTATTTCTCCAGACAATGCGTGGATGTTTTTGCAAGGTATAGAGACCCTCCCGTTACGGATGGAGCGTCATTGTTCCAACGCAAAAGCAGTGGCTAACCATCTAGATGGCATGGAGGGAGTCGAATGGGTAAGATATCCGGGTCTTAATGACAGTAAGAGTGGTGCTTTGGCGGACAAGTATTTGGACGGCAAAGGTGGAGCCATGGTGATATTTGGAATTAATGGTGCTGCTGCAGCCGGATCGAAGTTCATCGATTCGCTCGAGCTGTTCAGCCATCTGGCGAATGTGGGCGACGCCAAAAGCCTAGCCATCCATCCTGCGTCTACCACCCATAGCCAGCTTTCAGCGGAAGCCCAGAAGGCGGGAGGTATTACTCCCGAGCTGGTGCGTCTCTCCGTAGGGATCGAGCATATAGACGATATCATTGACGATATCGACCAGGCTCTGGCGAAGGCGCTGGCCTAGTCGGTGACTGGAAGGTGATTTCCAATGCTATGGAAAATGCTCCTTTGTCAGTCTTTGGGGCTTGAATTTGGATGAATTGCTCGCGAAGTGGGGATTTCGTCTGGTGCCTAGAACCATAAAAGACTAGTCACCAGCTCTGGGGTCCCTTGATTTCGTCACTACAAACAGAGGCTCACGGGCTAGAATAGTGGATCGGTTTTCTCTAAAGAAAGGCGGTACTCCTTGGCTGGATCCTCTGGTGTTCAACGTCCCCACGCTAGACAACCCAAATACGGACCCGGTGGCCTCGCCACAAAACGGTAGATCCTACTGGGCGGCGCTGAAGTATAGAAAGGTCATGGGGTGGGAATTACCGTACCAGTGGTGGTGTGGATCGCTATCGAGGTTGCGGCGGCCGTGCCTCCGCAGTTGGGAATTCCCGAACGGACGTCGCGACTGGTGACTCTGGTTTTGCTGATTGGATTTCCCATTGCCTTGATTATAACCATGGTGGTTCGGTTCGATTTCCGATTGTCCTTGCTTGAAGACGAATCAGTATCCGGAATTTGAGGAGTTGATCCGGAACTTTGGGTGCCGCTTGATTGATCTGACTGTTTTAAGCGAGCACTTCAAAGAAGCTGTTGATCCATGAAATCCCTAAGAAGCTTTCTCTTTTTCTGTATCCAAAATAAGTAATAATAATTGCGGACAGAGTACTCAGGAATCACCTCGATTCGACGCAGATTGAAAAGTGGAGTTTTTCTGCTGAGTTAGGGGATCACTGGTTCACGAGAGTAAAGTTCACGAGAGCAAAGTTCACGAGCGGTGAGGCTTTAATGGAATTCGCAATGGTGTACTTTTACGATTGATCTATCAAATTGAGGTATATGAAAAAAGAAATCGTCCTAGAACATTTTGAATGAAAGTTGCGAACGTTGAGTAGACAGGTGGACAAAAAGCTGCACGATTCATTGTTTTCTCCCAAATACTGCCCATTAGAATATGAAATCCACCGTACGCATACAGTTATCCGCGATGATGTTCCTCCAGTTCTTCGTATGGGGGGCTTGGTTTGTTACCTTAGGAACCTACCTTAGCCAGGGTCTCTCCTTCGACGGTGCTGAGGTAGGGGATGCTTACGCTACCATGCCCTGGGGTGCATTAATCGCCCCCTTCTTTGTGGGAATGATTGCGGACCGCTTTTTCAATGCCGAGCGGGTGCTTGGATTTTGCCATCTGATTGGGGCGGTGATTCTTTATTTCAGTTCTTCGATAACGGACCCATCGACGTTGTTTTGGATGCTCTTTGTCTATGCGTTGGCCTATAATCCGACCTTGGCCTTGGTGAACACGATATCGTTTGCCCAGATGGAAGATACTGGAAAGCAGTTTCCCACGATTCGGGTTTTAGGAACTATCGGCTGGATTGCCGCAGGTCTGTTGGTGGGGAGTTTGGGGATAGAGAACACTTCGATCCCCATGAAGATTGCCGCAGGGGTATCAGCAGTGCTGGGTGTGTTTTCCTTCTTTCTGCCGTGGACGCCTCCCCAGTCTTCTGATAAAAAAGTTACGGTTCGGGACGTTTTGAACTTGGATGCTTTGTCCATGTTGAAGGATCGTTCCTTTGCGATTTTCGCGATTGGCTCACTTTTCATATGCGTCCCACTCGCCTTCTACTACAATTTTACGAATCTTTTCTTAAACGAATCTGGGTTTGAGAATGCAGCGGGCAAAATGACCCTCGGGCAAATGTCGGAGATCGGCTTCATGCTCCTCATGCCGTTTTTCCTCGCTCGTCTGGGTGTCAAGAAAATGCTCTTGATTGGGATGCTGTCCTGGTTTGTTCGCTACATTCTTTTTGCCATGGGCAACTCGGACAGCCTCGTTTTTATGTTTTACGCCGGAATCCTGCTCCACGGAATTTGCTACGATTTCTTTTTCGTGACGGGCCATATCCATGTCGATAATGTGGCCCCAAAACACCTGAGAGCCAGTGCCCAAGGCTTTGTCGCTCTGATCACTTATGGATTGGGTCTGCTGATCGGGACTAAAATATCTGGATATATTGTGAAGGCCTACGAGACTGAAATCGCAGCCGGCACTTTTATCCATGATTGGAAAGCGATCTGGTTGATACCGGCCGGAATGGCGGCGATCGTTATTGTCATGTTTGCAATTTTCTTTAAAGTGCCCGACGAAACGTGTGCAGAAAATGAATAGAAAACTTTCAACGATATGAGTGGTATAGTAAATTCCCAATCGAATCGTAGGCAGTTTCTAACCGCATTAGGCGGTGTCGCCGCTTTCTCAATAATGCCGACTGGAGCCTGGGCCAGTTCGCCCAACGGCAGGTTGCAGATTGCTCAGATTGGTGCTGGCGGTCGGGGAAAGGGTAATTTCGATTCTCTGCTCCGTTTGCCCAATGTCGACATCGTCGCTTTGTGTGACGTGGATAGTAACAGTTTAGCAGAACGATCGACTGAGGTGCCAAAGGCGGAGACGTTTCGGGATTACCGGAAACTGTTCGACAAGCTGGGAGATCGGATCGATGCCGTTTTGGTCTGCACGCCTGACCACATGCACGCGCCGATATCGTCGCACGCGATGGAATTGGGAAAGCATGTCTATTGTGAGAAGCCGCTGGCCCACAACGTCGTGGAGAACCGCCAGCTCAGACTCCTAGCTGAGGAACGGGGTGTGGTGACGCAAATGGGAATTCAAGTCAGCGCGTCCATTGGCCAACGAATGACGGTTGAGTACATTAAGAGTGGTCTGATTGGAAAGATCAGCGAAGTTCATGTCTGGTCCAACAAGTCTTGGGGGTCCGATGATTTGCTTCCTGTGACGACGAATCCTGTGCCGGCCAACTTGGATTGGGGACTGTGGCTTGGAGTCGCGGAAGAGCGGCTTTATCGTGAGAAGATTTTTCATCCGGGCCAGTGGCGCCGCTTGTTGGATTTTGGCACGGGAACGTTGGGAGATATGGGTGTCCATATCTTCGATACTCCATACCGGGCGTTGGAGTTAACCTCGCCCAAATGGGTGAGAAGCCAATGTCGTAAGCCGAACGGGTTTGCTCATCCGACGAGCGTAAAAACGGAATACCAGTTTGGAGCGACCCAATATACCGCCAAGTCTCTCAAGTGGACGTGGTATGATGGTGCGAATGGGCCTCCCTCCCGAATAAAGGGATTCAATGATAATGGAACGGTCCAGTTGCCCCGGCAGGGCTGTGTGATGATTGGGGAAAAAGGGGTTATGATGATGCCACACATGAGTGGTCCCCAGACGTTTCCGAGAGAATTGATTAGAAGTGTGCCTCGCCCGGAAATCGATCCGCTCGACCACCATAGCCAGTGGATTAATGCCTGTCTGGGCGAAGGATCAACGGGATCTCCATTCTCCTACGGGGGACCACTTTGCGAGGCCCTGCAACTCGGAGTGGTGGCAAGCCGTTATCCTGGCAAGAAACTAACGTGGAATCCCCGTTCGATGAAAATATCGAATTTCAGTGAGGCTAATCAACACCTCAGCCGCGAATACCGAGCGTTCTAAAAAGCAAAAATGTCAAAGGTAAGAAAACATAGAGTGCTGTGTGTTGGAGCGGGAAATACGGGGAGATCCCATATTTTGGCGTATCATCGCTTAGACGGATTTGAGATTGCAGGCATTTGCACGAGAAGTTCCGTATCTCGGAATAAGGTCATGGAGGAGCTTGGCACGACTTATCCGGGTTTCGACAGTTACGAAAAAGGGTTGATGGAAACGAAACCGGACGCGGTATGTATTACCACTTATCCTGATACGCACTACGATTATACCAAGCTGGCCTTGGAAGCCGGTTGCCACGTATTCTTGGAAAAGCCAATAGCCGAAACGATTGATGAGGCGGAGGCGCTGGTTGCTCTAGCGAAAAAGTTGAATCGCAAGCTGGTTGTAGGCTATGTCTTGCGGCACCATCCGAGTTGGATTCAGTTTGTAGATAAAGTTCACACTTTAGGTAAGCCGCTAGTCATGCGGATGAATCTCAACCAGCAGTCTTCAGGTGCTCAGTGGGAGACTCACAAAAGCTTGGCTTCCTCCATTTCACCTGTGGTTGATTGCGGAGTCCACTATGTCGACGTGATGTGCCAGATGACAAGATCGAGACCGGTGCGCGTGTCAGGCATCGGAGCCCGTCTGACGGATGAATTACCGGAAGGGAAAATCAACTACGGCCATCTACAGGTCACCTTTGAAGATGGCTCAGTCGGTTGGTATGAAGCCGGCTGGGGTCCGATGATGAGCGAGAACGCGTTTTTCATTAAAGACGTCATAGGGCCGAAAGGGTGCATTTCCATCGTGGCGGAAAAGTCAGGGGCTCAAGGGCAAAGCTCCAAGATTGAAGCTCATTCCGGAACGGAACGACTGCAGATACATCATAGCGAGCTTGATCCGGAGGGTAATTCGGTAAGGGAAGACGAGTTCATTTCTATGGAATCAGAGCCGGATCATGACGCCCTTTTTCACAGAGAGCAGGAGTATTTTTTTAAGGCTATTGATGAGGATTTGGACGTATCCGAACTTCTAGAGGCCGCTTGCAGTGCTAGCCGCATCGTTCTGGCAGCAGACGAGAGTTTCCGAACGGGTAAAACAATAGAAATGATATGAAATACAAAGCCGCTTTATTAATTCTTTTTTGTTTCCCATGTGCGAGAGGATCGGAGATCAATCCGCCAGAAGGCTTCCGACCGCTTTTCAATGGAAAAGACCTTTCTGGCTGGTATGGTGACAATCCCCACCAGTCTCGCAAGGCAGAGGATCGTCAGGCAGCGATCAAGGACCAGCAAGCCGATTTCGAGAAGCACTGGACCGTGGAGAGCGGCGAATTGGTAAATGACGGAAAGGGGCCTTACGCTACGACCGTTCGGGACTACGGGGATATCGAACTGATGCTTGAATATAAAACTGTGGCCTTGGCCGACAGCGGCATCTACCTGCGTGGATCGCCTCAAATTCAAATTTGGGACACTACTAAAGCAGGGAAAAAATGGGATATTGGTGCGGATCGCGGTTCGGGTGGACTGTACAACAATCCGAAAGAGGAAGCTGAGACCAACGGCAAGCACCCATTGGTTCACGCGGACAAACCCTTTGGCGAATGGAATAGCCTTAAGATTCGTCACGTGGGTAATCGCATTTGGGTTTGGTTGAATGCCCAAAGGGTCGTTGATGGAGCCATTTTTCACCCTTATTTTGATAAAACCAAACCGATGCCAAGTAAGGGGCCCATCCATTTGCAAACGCATGGTGGGGAAATCCGTTGGCGGAACATCTATATTCGCGAAATCGGAGCTGTAGAAGCAAACGAGATTTTGCGTGGGGAGGAGTTTGGGACTGCATTCGAGCCAATTTTCAATGGACGCGACCTTGAGGGTTGGTTCGGTGATAAGAACGGAAAGCTTGTCGCCAACGGCGAGCTAATTTGGAGCGATGGAGGGCATATTTACACGGTACGCGAATTCGCTGACTTTGTGTTCCGTTTCGAGTTCGTAATGAGCGCCGGAGGCAACAACGGCTTGGCGATTCGTTCGACAGGAAAAGGCAATCCTGCCTATGACGCCATGTGTGAGCTTCAAATTCTCGACGACGGTCACAAACGCTATGCAGCGGTAAAGCCAAGGCAGGTTCATGGTAGCGCCTATGGTATGGCGGGAGCGTATCGCGGCTACCTGAGAGCTGCCGGGGAATGGAATTACCAAGAAGTCATTGTTAAAGGCTCCACCATTCAGGTAGAGCTAAATGGTGTTATAATTCTGGATACAGATCTCAGCAAAATAAGCGACTATATGGGTGGTCGTGAACATCCGGGAAAAATGCTAAAGAAAGGGCACCTCGGGTTTGCGGCCCATGGTCCAGAGCATGTCCTTCGATTTCGTCGACTTTCTGTAAAGGAGCTCGACTAAGATGGAGAACTTTGTGCCTCCTGGAGATTGCCCGGTCTGTGGCGAACATGTGGAGGAAGGCTTTGCCTCCTGCCAGACCTGTGGCAGTTGTCTGCAGTCAGGTTGGAGTGTGGTTACTGCCTATGATGGGCTGGATTTGCCTGCAGAATCTTTTGGGGAGTCGGAAGATACGGCTACGAAAGGTAAGTCCACGACCAAAAGGCTCGTCTTGGCGGCAGCGCTTTTGATTGGAGTGGTTATTCTATTTGTTCTTACGAAACCGTAGTAAGCGATTGGGATCGTAATCGGAATGGGCGGAAAAGGATAAGCTCGCCGTCGACTAATACCAACTTGCTAGGTTGTTTTTCTCAAATTAGTTGTGAAGATCAAGGCTACAGTCTCGATCCATAACTTACATGAGCTCGACTGAACTTTGAAAAAATGTTATCAGATTTTTTCACTGCGATCGCAATATCGAGGCGTGGCATGGGTTGACATGACTTGTGCCGACATTTCTCCTCGGCGGTTGTCTGATAAGTAGAAAAATCTGGCTAGGGTTCCGGTTGCCCGCACGCAATATCTGTAAAGGAGGGACAGCATTTAGCTCGGGTGTATCCAATGTCAATCTGTGGTTGATGAGGACTTGATGCCAGAACTCACGACACCGCGAAAAGTTAATGTCGTCCTCGGTAGCGAGGTGCATCGGGTCGAGACTTATGATCAACTCCTTACTTAGATCAACATTCCGCCGCACATTATTAGCGGGAAACCGGCAGCCAACAATACGGATAGCCGAGGCAATTCCTTGCTGCCGGACTTTTCCGAAGCGATGACGGTGCGGCAAATGACCGATATTGGAGAGTTTCTACAGGCTCAGCACGAAGCGGTGATTCCTAAGCACGCACACATCGTCTACGGTCCTTAAAGGAGAGGTCGAATCGGAGGAATCGTTAAAGCGCAAGTGTGAGCTTTAGTTTCGTGCGGTGCCCTCGCGGATTACTTGTCGGAGCTATTTTCGATCAAGGAAATTCCGGTCATCTCGGCAGGCTTCTCCAATCCCATAAGCTCCAAAACGGTCGGAGCGATATCTGCTAGGCGCCGGTCCTCCTGGACAAGGCTTAGGTATTCGCAACCTTTGCCATAAATGACGAGTTCGACGGGATTGAGAGTGTGAGCCGTGTGAGGACCGTTAATGGTGGGGTCCCACATCTGATCGCTGTTTCCGTGGTCTGCGGTCACCAATGCGGTACCGTTGACCTGGTCAATCGCTTCCAGCAATTCGCCTATGCAATGATCCACTTTTACGCAAGCCAGTTTGACTGCTTCAATGTTGCCAGTGTGTCCGACCATGTCTGGATTGGCAAAATTCACTAGAATGAAATCGTACTTCCCGGAAAGAATCGCATTCTTAGTGAGCTCTTTGACTTCCTCTGCGGACATTTCGGGGGCTTCGTCATACGTATCCACTTTTGGACTATATGCTAGCCCCCATGCTTCACCTTCAAAGGGTTCTTCGGTATAGTCGTTGAAGAAGAATGTAACATGCGGATACTTCTCGGTTTCGGCGCAACGGTATTGGGTCAAACCCTGGCTCGAAAGATAGTTGCCGAGAATGTTGCGCATTTTCTTGGGCTTTAGAAAGATGACGTTTTCGCAAAGCCCCTTTTTCCACTCGGTCATTGCAACGTAGTAAAGATCCAGTTTCTCGCCTCGTTCGAATTCGCTGAATTCGTCATCGATAAACGCACGAGTGATTTCTCGGGGGCGGTCCCCCCTGTAGTTATAGAAAACGACCGCGTCCCCATTTCCTATATTCGCAATTGGATGGCCGTTCTCGTCTACAATTGAGGTTGGGGGCACAAACTCGTCGCCAATAGAAGAGTCGTTGGTGGGACTTTCGTAGTAATCGGATAGGGCTTTGGATGCGCTCGTTGAGGTTCCTACCGTGCGTTTGCCTACGAGCATATTGTAGGCTTTGGAAACGCGCTCCCAGCGGTTGTCGCGGTCCATACACCAAAATCGGCCGCATACACTGGCGATCTTTCCGATACCGAGTTCAGAACACTTCGCTTCGATTTGCTCAATAAAACCCTTACCGCTGTGTGGCGGGGTGTCGCGGCCATCCGTGAAGGCGTGTATGTAGACTTGCTCAATACCGGCATTCTTTGCTTCTCCCAAAAGCCCGTAGAGATGATCTAGTAGGCCGTGGACTCCAGCATCCGAGACGATTCCCATATAATGCAATTTTCCGCCATCCTTAGATTTGTCGAATGCCCCCTTGAGCACTTTGTTGCCTCGTATCGATCCCGTTTCAAATGCCTTGTTGATGCGAACAATCTCCTGGTCAACGATACGACCGGCTCCGATATTCTGGTGTCCGACCTCGCTGTTTCCCATTACGTCTGGGGGGACCCCGACGTCCAAACCGCAGGCGGCAAGCTGGGTCCGGGGCCAGTTTTGGCTCAAATTGTCTGAAACGGGTGTGTCGGCGAGCTTGATTGCGTTGTACGCATCTTGCTCTTTGCAGTCGTTCGCTCCCCAGCCGTCGCGAACGACGAGGAGAACAGGTTTTTTGCCTTCGTTCATATTGTGTGAATCAGGTGATAGAGAAATCAGCCAGGAGCAATCCTAGAGGCTGCAGTTCGTGCGTTTTCCTAAAATGAAAGCATGAAGTCTATAAAAATGAACGAAGGAGGGTATAGTATTACGAGATGCTACTTTCAGGGAGGATACTGGATTCAATCGACTGGCTCGATCGCTTTCAGGCGGTCCTCGTCCTACCTAGGAACTGGTTCAATCTCGTGAGAGAAACTGTCTCTCGATGGAATTTTGTCAATTCGAGCATCATCTCAAGCCTTGATGACCATCTATTCCAAATTGATTGTCTGGGTTTTCTTCTCGGCTTGGTTGAGATCCCGTCCTAACGTTATTCTGACTGAACTCGAGATTCGAGGCCCCGAGGCCTGGTAGGTATGGTAAATGCTGAAAAAAGCGGTTAGGGTAAGACAAGGTAGGCGAGGACGAGCGGGTATGCGGGCAAGTGATGTCGCGTCCCATTCAAGTTTGACGCACCTTTCAAAAACGAAAAAGCCCTGGATCGGCGGAAAGGGAAGACCGACTTAAGTCAAGGTCCGATCGTCCTGAACCCGAAAAAGCATTGTCTGAAAGGGTTATTGCTGGAATCAGGGAGAGCAGCATCATTCTAGTGGAGAATTAGAATAGGAGTTAGGCAGGAATCGACTGCTTCCAATCTGATGTTGCAAGGCCACGTAAACCGGGAGTTTAAAGTGCAGCCTCGATCGCCTTCGTGATTTTGCTCGATTCGGGGTTCGTCATGCTACCGAACCGCTCGAGGATCTTTCCATCGCGCCCGACCAAAAACTTACTGAAGTTCCACTTTACTCGACCCTGAAATGGAGAGTTCTCACCTGAAAGAAAGGAGTAGAGGGGGTGTTGGTTGGGTCCGTTGACGTCAATTTTCTCAAACATAGGAAAAGTGACACCATAGTTGAGCGAGCAAAAAGACTTTATGTCTGCGCTTGTACCCGGCTCTTGCCCTCCAAATTGGTTGCAGGGAAATCCTAAAACAACCAAGCCTTCGTCTTTGTACTTTTGATATAGTGATTCGAGGTTCTCGTACTGCCCGGTAAAACCGCATTTAGAAGCTACATTCACAATCAACAATAGCTTGCCAGCGAACTCCTCAAGCTTCCTGGTTTCGTTGTCGATATCGGTAGCGGTAATGTCGTAGATCATTTCTCCTCTGAGTGGGTTGTGGGCTGCAATAAGCAGGGCGAAAGGTAGCAGCAGAAGTTTAGTAGTCATGTTTGTTTTTCTTTCAGGGTGCCGGAAGAAGCGTTCTGGTGAATCCAAGGATCCTGCCAATAAAGGTTGGAAAGAACAGGACGGTTGGGAGAGATTGGCAATGTTCAATCGGTAGTTGAACCAGTTTTGAATCGAATCTTAAATCCCACAAAATCAATTACTTGCAGATAGTTTTTATTCGGAACAATTTATTGTTTGAAGGATCAGACTCATATGTCAACGGTCCGTGTTTCGGTGGAACGTAAAAGAAAATCCAAATGAAAATAAAAATAGCAACAATCTTAATGTCGTTATTTGGGCTGACCGGTTTATTCTCGGTTGCTCTCGCAGGAACAACCATAGAGTTGTCTGCTAATGACACTATGCAATTTGATAACAAAGCGTTCGAAGTCCCTTCCGGGGAAGAGATAACGCTTGTCTTCACGAACAAGGGAGCGTTGCCCAAGGCAGCGATGGGACATAATGTGGTGATCCTTAAGCCAGGCTCGGACGTTATGGGATTTGGAGCGGGAGCGGTAGCGGCTGCCGCGACGGAATACGTCCCTCAGTCAGGTCCTTTGTCGGAGCTGGTAGTGGCTAGCACTAAGCTACTCGGTCCCAACGAAACCGACACGATCAAATTTAAGCTAGACGCCCCGGGCGAATACGCTTTCATTTGCTCCTTCCCTGGACACTACGCTCTTATGAAAGGTATCATTACTGCCAATTGAACTCGTCTTTGAATCCGATCAAGAATTTAGGAGCCTCTCGATGAGGGCTCCTTTTTTTTTGCGATCAATTAGGTGAATCCGAGATCGCGATTTTTTCGAAGGAGATGCTGTTGGGTTTGTGTGTCTTGCCGCGAAAGATTGAACTTACATTGGCCAAATTCATCAAAAGGTAAGGTAAGAAGATTAGATTGAGAGTTTTCAGTACATTGGGTTTGAGCAGCAGGGTTTTTGGGCTTTGTGCATTGGGGATTTGGCTTAGCGGATTGCATGCGGAATTATCCATAGAAAAGCTACTTAAAAACCAAGGAGTACGTCTTGTGATAAAAGGGGAAAAGGATGACACTTGGTCGGTGGAACTCTCAAACGATTTAGAGCTGTGGCAGGGATTTGGTGGGGCCGGAACGGTGGTTCTCGACGGGTCTGGAAAAGGAGAGCTTGTGGTCACCCCGACCACGGAAGCCCAGTTTTATCGAACAACGCTTTCTCAGAGGGCCAACAGTTTGCCGGCTCCCTACAACCTGTTTTCGGAGGAGCTGACTCTGTACGTAGACGGAGAGTTCATGGTGATCGAATCTTCCAATATACCCAACCATCCAAGTCCGTACTTTTCTCGAGGAGATGATCGGTATGAGCCATATAATGGCCCGAATGGCAGCTTTCGGTTAAACCCGAATTCAATAGTTTCCCAAAGTTTTGTTTACAGAATTCCACTCAATCCGGTAGAAGCCTCGAATAAGCGCAGGACCAATTTGGGCTCAATTGGAATCGCGACAAACGGGGTCGCTCTATTCAATCAATACGCGGGCCCAAACAACCGCCCATTGACAAATGAAATCGACAGTTTCGACCAATTTAATGGGCACCCGCAAAATACGGGGGTTTACCATTACCATATCGAGCCGCTCTATCTCAGTGGTTTGGAAGGAAAGGATGGGCTTTTAGGCGTACTTCTAGATGGCTTTCCGGTTTATGGTCCAATTGAGAATGGTGTGCCGGTCACCAATGCCGAATTGGATGAGTATCATGGGCACTTTCACGCCACTGAGGAATTTCCTGACGGAATCTACCACTACCACTTTACGGATACAGATCCCTACTTAAATGGTGGAGAGTATTTTGGAATTCCTGGAACCCAAACCAATTAGAATGATTTTACGTCTTGTCGTTTTGGGTTTCGTTTCCATGGTTGCCTCATTGAGTATTCAACCGGAAAATAGTGCGTCACCGGGCTCGAATGTCGATGAACTTTACAGAGCCAATGGATTGATGTTGCAAGGTGGAGTGCGTTATTCTGGAGTTTCTCGTGAAAACTATAGCGATGGTAGCTTGCAGTCTGAGACTTTCTGGGAAAATGGAAAACGTGAAGGGCTTTTCTCGAGCTGGTACGAAAACGGCCAATTAAAAGAAAAGCGCTACTACCGCGGAAACCGAAAAGAAGGAGAGCATCTCGGTTGGTATGAAAATGGAGAATTGAGGTTTCAATTCAATTTTTTGAACGGCAATTACCATGGGAGCTGTAGCCAGTGGTACTCGGATGGGAGCCGTTACTCGTTGTTTCATTATGAAAACGGCGAAGAAGTGGGGTCCCAGCAAATGTGGGAGGCGAATGGACGGGTTCGGGCAAATTACATCGTCAAGAATGGCCGTCGGTACGGGATTATCGGTTCTAAGCGGTGCGTAACAATTTCGGAGTGAAAATATGGGTCGTAGTCCTGCTTTTAGTTGGATCGGTCTCCAGTTTGGCTGAAGTTTCCGATCTCCAATCCTCGATTCCCTTCTTTAGTGAACCTAGCCTAACTCCAAAATGGCTTGGCGAAGATGAAGGAGTAGCGGAAGGATTTCACCGTATCGCCGACTTTGAACTTATTGATCAAAATGGCCAGCTAGTGGGAAGGGAGTTGCTCAGGGGGAAGCTCTATCTAGCGAATTTCTTCTTTACTGCGTGTCCAGGTATTTGCTCGACCATGACTGGAAACTTGAAGCGGGTTCAGGCTGCGTTTAAGGGGAATGAGGAGATTAAGATCCTATCCCATTCGGTAACTCCAGATTACGATTCGGTTTCCTTGCTAAAGGATTACGAAGCCAAGCACGGAATCTCGGGAGATATTTGGCACCTTTTGACAGGAGAGAAGGAGTCGATATACAGTCTAGCAAGAGACTCATATTTTGCTGACGATGCGGGGTCTCCGATAGAAAATGTGGGAGATAGCTTTCTCCACACTGAGAAAGTTTTCCTCATCGATAGACTCGGTAGGATTCGAGGTGTTTATAACGGTGTGATGACGGTCGATATGAAACGCATTATCGCCGATGTCAAAACGCTCTTGGAAGAACATTAGCCTTTTCCGTCGCCGATGGTGTGAAACAGCCGAATTTGGGCGTTACGTCTTAGACCACTGTCCGCTAGGTTGCTGTGCCCAGACGCCTGGGTCGTAACCGGCTTTTTTGAACACATCGGCAATGGTGGTTTCGTCGTAGTTTAGGCGCTTCTGTCCAGCAGAGACACTGCTTACTCGTGGCCTGGGGTATTAACGACCGGCAAGGAACCCAGCCCTAGCTGGTGCACAGACTTGGCAGACGTAGAAATTTTCCAGTGTGATCCCCTCATCCGTCAATCGGTCAATATTTGGAGTATCCAAATTCTTGTTGTCATTGATATCAAGATCGCTTCAACAATAGTTTTCGGCTAGAATGACGACGAAATTGGGTGGGGCCTCTATCGATGCGCTGCAGATCAGAGTATAAATATAGATTTAGACTCCAACGGGAGACTCATTGAGTTTTGGTGATTGCTTCATTCTCTGCGGGCTGTTGCTCAGTTGCAATAATACCGAGAACGTTCTCTTTTAGGGCTTTTAGCTCATTATCATCTGGGGTTCTATCGGGCCCAATTGGTTCCAGGTAAAAAGTGTCTAATGCTATTTCCCGCTCTGTATTGATTCGGGCAAACACAATTGTGAACCCCTGCTCGAAAACGCATTTAGATATCGCATATAGTAGTCCAAGACTGTCTGACGTTTGGACCTCTAGAATGATTCTTTCGAGATCCTGATCGTTGTAGGCTGAAACATGGGTGGGAAAGGCTTCGGCAAGAGGATTTTCGATCTTGTGCAGAATATTAGTCGTTACTCTATCGATGATGCTGTGGAGGACGGGGTGTAGATCCGTCCCTCTGATAAGGGCATCTTTGACGCACTCCTCAAATATCATTGTCGCATCGCCCTCGGTACGCATCTTCGTGTGATTCTCAACCACTAGAAAAGTGTCTATAGCTATATTGTCTTTGCGAGAGGCGGCCTTTACCCGTAAAATGCTGTAACCGGCTACGTTTAGCGCTCCTGCGAGCTTGTGGAAGAGGCCCGGTCGGTCCCAAGTTATGACATTAATGACGAATAGGTGTTCTTTGGAATCCTCTTTGAGGCTGATTACGGGAGCGAGTGATTCAACGGATTCCGCTTGGGTGAGTTCTCGAAATAGCCGATTAATCATCTCAATGTGTAGTATGATCTCTTTGGGTTCGGTTATGAGAAAATAACGATCAGGCAGTTTGTCGAAATGGGCCGATATCTCTTCATCGGGAATTCCCTCAATTCCGACTTTGAGAATCTCTTGCCGGACCGATTCCTTGTGTAGCTTATAGCTTTCCTCGATTTTACCGTCCGCTTTCAGTGAGGCCATCGCTCCATTAAAGAGGGTCGCGTGCAGACTGTCTTTGTATTGATTCCAAAGTCCTTTTGCCGTTCCACGTGCATCGCAAAACGTATGGATAAAAAGGAGACGTAGATTTTCGCTAGTTTCCATTTGCTCGGCAAAAACGCGCGCTGTATCGGGATCATCGATATCGTGGCGTTGCCAGAAACTCGCCATTTGCAAGTGGTTCTTGATGACGAATCGAATGATGACGCGTTGTTCCTCGGCGATTCCCATTCGGTCGAGTATTGGATCCGCGATTTCCAGTCCAATCTCCACATGTCCCTTTATCGATTTGCCTTTCCCGATGTCGTGGAGGAAGAGAATTAGGTAAAGAAGATTTGGAAATCGAAGCTCACCAATCTCTTTGCGATACTGCTCGTAAATCGGATCGGGGTGAGTGTATGCATAGTCGAATTCCCGGATAGTGTGAAGCGTGTGTTCGTCGGCGGTATAGCGATGGTAGTACTCGTGCTGGACGAGGCAGGTGAGCCGGTCCCATTCCGGCACAAACTTTCCCAGAACGCGGTGTTCATGCATGAGCGAGAGAATTTTGTAGACCTTTCCGCTCTCTTGCAAAATGGCGAGAAAACTGGAGTTCGCTCTATGTGAACATCTGACATTGTCGTCGATTAGGTTCAGGGAGTCTCGGATCAAGGAGCTCAATTCGAAATCGAGTTCTAGTCCGTGCTTTTGAGCAATTCGAAAAACCCGCAAAAGCCGTACGGGATCTTCCTTAAAAACCGCCTTGTCCTCAAAACTAATTTCGCGACCGCGGAGAATAAAGCCGTCCTCTCGCTTGACGCGCTCTTTCCTACGGGCATTGAGAAAGCTCTTCATTGACCTCAGGGGGTTGATTCCAGTATCTTCTTCCGAATTCAACGACAAGCGATTCTCAACCGTTTTCGACAGTCGATGAATGTTTGCTACATGACGGTAGTAGTCCCTCATGAACAGCTCGACGCGGGCCAGGAGGTTCCGTTCTCGATAGCCGAGCCGAAAGGCAACTCTGGGTTGTATCTCGAGCGACAGGAGATCCGTAGGACGCTTGCTTAGGAAGTGGAGTTCGTTGCGCACTCGAAGGAGAAAATCGTAGGCTGTCTTGAATTCTAACAATTCGCTTTTTCTCAGGTAATTTTGCTCCCCAAGCCCTTCAACTTTTTTGACATTCAGACGGACCTTCGCCATCCACAGAGTATTGTGGTAGTCGCGTAGCCCTCCGACGCCGCTTTTGATGTCCGGTTCTTGAACGAAAACGGAATCTCCATTTCGGCTGCGACGTTCGCGTTGATCGACCAGGCGTTGTCTAATGTAGGCTTTGGGATCCTCTTTGCGGTAAAACAGGTTGTAGGAGCTCTCAAACCCCGCGAAGAGTGTTTGAGAACCATAAATGAGTCTGGATTCCAAGAGTGCCGTCTTGGTTTGGATGTCTTTGCGAGCTTCGGCAAACGCGTCGTCGACGGTACGGGATGAATGGCCCACCTTAAGACCCAAGTCCCAGAGCACGTAGAGAATTCTTTGAACGATAAACTCTTGGGCAGACTTTAGCGTGCTGGCGTTGGTTTTACTGGGATAGAGGAACATTAGGTCCACATCACTCAAGGGACATAGCTCTGAGCGTCCGTAGCCGCCGATTGCTACGACGGAAACTGCCAGTTGGCTCTCTTCGTTTGAACGAGCTTTAAACTCCGCGAAGGCCGTTTTAGAGAGAGCTTGAATCATTGAATCGACGATGGCGGTGAGCGACCGAACGACTTCCCGCCCTGGGCCTCCCTCTCGATGGAGATTCTTTACGGACTCCGTTTCCTTCTCGTAAAATTCGCGGCATGCTTTGAGCTTCGCCTCATCGCTAGTATTCCCGTTGAAGGAGAGAGCTTTTTCGGCATGTGAGCGAATGCGCTTTAAGAGTGACTGTGGAGTTGCCATGAAGGAGGTTCCTTTATCCAAAAACCTATCTTGGAATTGCTTGCGAGTGAAATCGCGTTCATCCAGAATTCGCAGAGTGGTCGCCAGGATACCGATCTGAGTTTAGCACGGTAGATCCCTTTGGAATTTTAGCCTGAACGAAAGACGAGGTAGCGGATCTGATTTCCGTATTTCAGCGACTTCAGGTTTTTGAGAATGATCGCTTGATTGAATTGAAGTTCTTGGCGTATTACAGGATTGGATACTAATATGACAAGGGTGTGTTCTCGCTCAATTCGAACGGGGTTGCAGTGCCCCGCGTTTCCCAGCCCAACGATCTTGGTCCACTTTTCGCGGATTTGGTCTTCCAGAGAGTCGATTCCAATCTTGTAGCGAGTTAGGATCTTGTCGAAAACCGAGCCCATATCGACGGTTTCACGAACGATCGGACTATAGTTTTCTGGGATGCCCCGCAAGTTGGCGATTAGGTTTTGAGCCTGTCGGGAAAATTTGTACGGCTTGTTCACCATGTCCTAATCGTACATAGCTCTGTGCCCATTGGTGTCGAGGGGAATGTGGCCTTGGTCTATGGTTCGATTGAATCGGTAGATATCGATTTTCCCATATTGAAAACCAACTTGCCGGTTTTGCCGGGTCGAAGCGAATGTTCTAGAGCTGCTTTCCAATCCTCGAGGGAATAAGTGGCCTCGATATCCGTGCGTATGTTCCCTGCGTCCATCTTCTGAGCGATTGCCGAATGCATTCCCTCGATTGTGGCTCGACTCGCATTTCGATACCACTCGCTTACCCAGAACCCTCTTAGGGACAAGTCATTGAATATCAGGTAGCGGGTAGGGAAAATCGCCGGTTGTCGGTCCATTCCTCCATACGTAACGAGGGTGGCTTTGTTTGAAAGGCATTTGCAGATCGTTAGGGAGCTGTTTCCGCCCACTGCATTTAGGCCCAGCTTAACTTTTGAATACTCGGTCTGGCTTTGGATTCGTTTTGCCGCCTCCTTATCGTCCTTTAGGACGAGAGTTGCTCCTAGATTACGAAGCCCCTCTGCTGTATCAGGATCGCGCACAAGATTCGCGGTTTTGACCCCCAATTGGGAAGCAAACTGGATCACAAGTTTGCCCACGGCAGAGTTTGCCGCATTCTGGACTATCCAGTCACCGGGCTCGAGTGTTACGAAGTCGTGAATCATTCTCCAGGCGGTCGCGGGATTGACCGAGAACATTGAGGCTTGGAGATGGTCGAGTGTCCCAGGGGCCGGGTAGAGTTGGTTTTCGCTAGCGAGGGTATAGGTTTGCCAGGAACTGGGTTTTCCTGAAAACAGGACTCGTGTGCCTATTGAAAAGGCACCGCTATTGCTTCCGGTTTCGACCACTTCCCCCACGCCCTCAATTCCTCCTGTTCCTGGCAAATCTGAAAGTTTGCCATAGGTGCCATTGATTCTTCCGAAGTCGGCGGGATTTATGGGCGCGGCCAATATTTTTAGCGTCACAAATCCTGGTTTTGGAGGATCGAGGGCAATTGTCTCGTGTGAAAGTATTTCGAATGGATCTCCGAATTTGTGGTATCGTAGGGCTTCAGCGGATCTTTGTGGTTGCACGGTTACGGATAAAGGAGGGCTGAGGTTTGAGTCTCAATATTACTTTGCTTTTCATACTAGCCTTAGGCAATCTTCGAATGTGAGAATGTATTGGTTCCTCGAATGGAATGGGCCAGAAATATGAGAGTTTATGTTCGTGAACCTAGGGCTGCCGATGCGGAAGCATTTATCGAAAAGAATCGAGAGAGTCTTTCGCTACACCGTCCTTGGGTCTATCCGATGACAACTCTAGCTGGGTATGAGGCGTACCTAGACAGGCTCGGAGAGGATCGCTACGAAGGCTATTTCGTTTGCCGGAAGCGTGACGACGAAATTGTGGGAGCTGTGAATTTGAGCGAAATTATTCGTGGATCAATGAACGGTGCGTTCGTCGGCTACTGGGGGTATCAGGGCCATACTGGGAGGGGCTACATGACCGAAGGACTGGCTTTGGTTTTTGACCAGGCATTCGGGTCTTTGGGGCTGCATCGGCTAGAGATCAATATCCAGCCCACGAATACGAATTCAATCGCGGTAGCCCGTCGTCTTGGTTTGAGAAAAGAAGGAGTTTCGCCCAAATACTTGAAGATTGGAGGCGAGTGGCGGGACCACGAGCGCTGGGCAGTATTGGTGGATGAGTGGGCTGAAAAAGGAGGCTCGCTTTGGGTTCGGAGTCGTAATTATATCGAAAGATCAAAGCAAGTGATCTGAGGACGCGGTCGCGTGGTTTACTCAAGAAGCAGGTGCGAAGAAAAAAATCCCGCAATTTTTAAAAACAACCTTGTTGATCCGGGGTCTGTAGGGATTCATTGGGAAAGACTATGGAAAACGAAAAAGGATTTCTAAATGCTGCCAAGCTCATCGATTGGGATGAATTAACACCAGACCGGATTGAGTCAGATATCGATTCAGCCTTGGAATTGGCAAAAGCGGAGATTGAGGCCATCTGCCTCGTTGAATCTGACGAAGTGACATTTAAAAACACCTTTATGGCCCTGGAAAACGCGGGACAGATGTTGTCGAGAGCCTGGGGGCGTGTAGAGCATATGACGTCTGTCAAGGATTCCATAGAGCTTCGCGAAGTTTATAACAAGGTGCTTCCCAGTGTGACCGAATTCAATAGCGGAATTCCCTTAAACCCACGCTTGTGGAATGCGATTAGAGGGTTTTTGGAAAAGCCGGAAGCGAAGGAATTAGCGGGGATCCAGAGGCGATTTTTAGACGAGACGACCGCTGATTTCGTGCAGGCGGGAGCGGACCTGAATAAGTTGAGCAGAGGCCGATTAGAGGAGATCAACAAGGAGTTGGCACAGAAGACTCAGAAGTTCTCCGAAAACGTACTCGACGCAACCAACGCGTTTGAGCTCTTAGTAGAAGATGAAACAAGATTGGCTGGACTGCCGGAATCCGCTAGACAGGCAGCCTTGCAAAGTGCCCAGTCCAAGAAACTTGGATCGGAAGAGAACCCTGTTTGGCGGTTTACGCTGCATGCTCCGTCATTACTTCCGGTTCTAAAGTTCGCAGACGATGAGAGTTTGCGTAAGGAGATCCAAAAGGCCTCCTCGCAAATCGGGCTAAAGAAGCCCTACGATAATACTTATTTGATTAGAGATATCCTGAAATTGAGGGCAGAGAAAGCCTCTTTAATCGGCAAAGACAATTTTGCGGACAGCACGCTACAGCGTCGGATGGCCAAGACGGGATCTCGAGCTCTTCAATTTATAGAGGATCTTCACAAAAAGGCCAAAGCAGCCTTTGATCGAGAGATCGATGAACTAGAGAGCTTCGTAGCTCAGAAAACGGGTGAGCCCAAAGATCGTCTGGAGCCTTGGAATACGATCTACTGGGCAGAGAAACTGCGTCACCAAAAATACGACTTTGACGAAGAATCGTTGCGGCCTTACTTCCCGATCGACAAAGTGCTCAGCGGAATGTTCGAAATTGCTGAGAGGCTTTTTGCGGTCAAAATTAGAAGCCACAAGGGAGCAAACGGATGGCACAAGGATGTGAAGGTTTACGATCTGCGTGACAACTCGGGGGAGTTACTCGGCTACTTCTACGCTGATTGGCATCCTCGTGAAGAAAAGCGAGGTGGAGCCTGGATGAATTTTCTTGATACAGGATTGCCAAGTAACAGGGAAAAATCTAGGGAGCCGCATGTTGGATTGATTTGCGGTAACATGACTGCTCCGATTGGGGACCGTCCCGCTTTGCTAACTCACGATGAAGTCGAAACCGTGTTTCACGAATTCGGGCATCTGCTTCACCACCTGCTGGGAAACATAGAAATTAAATCGCTTTCGGGAGTGAACGTAGCTTGGGACTTTGTAGAGCTTCCATCCCAAATCATGGAAAACTGGTGCTGGAACCGTGAAAGCCTCGATCTTTTCGCGCGGCACCATGAGACGGGCGTAGCCATTCCAGATGAGTTGTTCGAAAAAATGGTCGCCGCCCGTAATTTTAATTCAGGCATTACGATGATGCACCAATTGTCACTCGGTAAAATGGATTTGGAAATGCACTTGCATCCAGAACAATATTACGACGGTGATCTTGATGGAAAAATCAGGGAGGCGATCGATCACTATTCTATTCCTCTGAAAACGCAACCTCCGACGCTCGTGCGCCGATTTAGCCACTTGTTCTCAAGCCCCGTTGGTTATGCTGCAGGCTACTATTCTTACAAATGGGCCGAAGTGCTCGATGCGGACGCGTTTACTCGGTTCGAAAAAGAAGGTGTATTCAACCGTGAAACCGGCGGCTCGTTTCGGGAGAACATTTTGTCAAAGGGAAATTCACGCGATCCGATGGAGCTATTCAAAGGCTTTATGGGTCGGGAGCCTGAGCCGGAGGCGTTGTTGAAACGTTGCGGAATCGCCTAGAACGGCCCTCCCAATACGCGCTCTTTCGCGATCCGCTCCGGAAACGGGTCTTCAACGTTTTGGCAATCTGTCAAAAAATGGGGTTTTCAATCCTCCCAAGGCTATCCATTTCGAAACTTCTGCTGATTTGCAATTGAAGGCTTTGGCTGCAGAACTGTCGGATTCTGTTTGTTTTGCACAGGCTGTCACCTTCTCAGCCGCCTTGAACCTTGATTACATTACGAATTCACTAGGTCCAAGGGCAAACTTTTCAATGAGTTAGTAAAAATCGTCCCAGACGTGTCTCTTTACTGGAACTTGGAATGCTTTTTGGTTTCTGTGGAGGGATGGAAATTGGAAATTTTATGAGTATTGATATCTTGGCATTTTATCTTGGAGGAGGAGGCTCTATTATGGGCTACTTCATTTTCATCGTGCCCACATTCATTTTGGCTATGTGGGCACAATCCAAGGTGTCCTCAACCTACAACAAGTACGCAAGGGTACCCTCTCGTGGTCGAATAACAGGAGCCGAAGCCGCGGCAGCAGTAATGAGAAGTGCCGGAATATCGGATGTTAAGATCACTCAAGTTCGTGGGCATTTAACGGATCATTACGACCCAATTGGCAAAAAGCTGGCTCTGAGCGAAGAGAATTATCACGGTTCGAGCTTGGCGGCTTTAGGAGTGGCTGCCCATGAAGCGGGCCACGCGGTTCAGCACAAGATTGGCTATGGGGCATTGAAAGCTAGAATGGCCTTAGTGCCTATTACGAACATTGCCTCGAACGTTCTACCTCTCGTTATGATTGGCTCGTTTTTCATCATCGGTGGGGCGTTTAGCCTTACCCTTCTAAAACTCGGCATTCTATGTTATGTGATCCTCACTTTGTTTCAGCTAATTACTTTGCCGGTCGAGTATGACGCTAGTGCGAGAGCCAAGAAGGAGCTGGTTGCCTTGGGTATTCTCGGAAATGATGAAATGGTCGGAGTGGAAAAGACGCTCAATGCGGCGGCATTGACCTATGTAGCTGCGTTTGTAAGCTCTCTCAGTTATCTGATCTACCTACTAAGTATGCTTGGGGGAAGCCGAGATTAATAACAGCCGCTATTTTGCAGCTCAATCGGTGCTAGGATTCAGCTTTCGAATTTCGCAGGGCAAAAACTGCTGCGGCCTCTACAGGGGTCATGTGAGGGGAGTGGACTTTAGATTGCGGAAACAGAACGGTTAGTTTCTTCACGATCAACGTGCGGTAGAGCGTTTCGGAGCCTCCGAGGCCACCGGTAATTACAATTGCAAAACCCTCATCCAGCCTTGACTGGGCACGAACTTTGGCGATCAGCTGAATAAGGGAGTCGGTATTTCTGTCTATTATTCTGCGAGCTTGTAAATTCCCTTCGTGGGAGAGACTGATAACGGATCGGGCAATATTTGAGATCTCATCGCGTGAACCCGAAGTGGCCTCGACGATCCCTGCATCGATGGCATCCATCCCGACTCCGTACCCACTTCCTGGTTCGTAACCGTTGGGAAGTCGATTACTAGCTGAATGAAATTTCCCTCCATAGCCTTTGGCGATGCCGGCCGCCCCAGTTCCCGCGATAAGACATATTCCCGGCAGATCGCCCAAAGCTGCCTCGTAGGCTATTGAAAGATCGTGATCGATCTTCAAGACTCCGTTGTATGTCCATTGAAATCGAGAGAGTGACTTTGCGAGCTCGGCCTGTTCTTCGCTGTTTCGAATGCCGGCGACTCCGCAGAATACCGATCGAATTTCAGTAACGTTAGCATTAAGTGACTCCAGCGTATGAGAAACTGCCTCATTAATTCGATCTCCCGCGTGCAAGAAACCTATGTTGTGAGGGTTGCAGCCGGAAACAGTGTATGAGCCCAAGGGGTACCCTTGGGCATCAATCGCGAGTGCCCGCGTATGTGAACCCCCGCCATCGATGCCGATAAATGCTTGTGAGGACAGTTCCATGGGGAATTAGGGAAATCTGAGTGATTGCAAGAGACATGAACAACACAATTTCAATTCGTTCCGTTGGAGCAGTCAATGGTTGTCCGAACATTTCTCTAATGCGATTCTGCATCAAATTAATCTCTGCAAACCCGGATTGAGCCCGAGCAAGTCAACTTGCGACCGATTCCGGATCGACCCATTTATCATGCTTTTTGATTAGCTCGATTAGCCGCTCGTCTGCCTCGGATTGAGGTATATTGTACTGGACGCATTGCTTCCCCACGTATAGATTTATCTTTGATGGTGCTCCGCCTACATAGCCAAAGTCTGCGTCTGCCATTTCCCCAGGGCCATTTACGATACAGCCCATAATCGCAATTTTGACTCCTTTCAAATGCCCGGTTTTTTCTCGAATACGTTGAGTGGTAGACTGTAAATCAAAGAGTGTTCGGCCACAGCTAGGGCAGGCGACAAATTCCGTTTTCGAGATTCGGGCACCGGTGCCTTGTAGTACGTTGTAGGCAAGTTTTGTAGATCGAACTAAATCTTTTTCAGACTCTATACTTATTATATCTCCGATTCCGTCGCAAAGGAGGCTTCCGGTGAGGTTGCTCGCGTCTAGAAGTCGGTCTAGGAAGGAAGGAGAATTAAATTTCGATTGAGCCTGATTTCGGATCCAAACAGGTGAGGCATTGTGCCAATGCTTCAATCGTTCCGCAAGCTGCCGATACAATCCTACCTGATGGCTTGGCCTCTCAGTGACTAGGTTAGATCTTAGCGTAACAATTAGATTGTCAGCCGACTCTGAAAAGATTCCGTCGACTGAATTTGGACTCAGCCCGGCGATTGGAATCGCACCATGAGCGTAACAGACTTGCACGAACCGCTTGTATTCGTCTAAGGCATTATCGTCGAAATCCCGAACCAAAGCGATTGGTGTGCCGGATTGGGGAAGAGATCTGGAGATTGACTCAAGCTCGATCTCGCGAGAGACTTCAACAACCAAGAGTGGGATCTGGTCTCCGATCGATTTGAGGACGGTTTCAAGGTTAACGATTTCGTCTACGCTGCTAATTTTGAAACACAGACCCTCGATTGGCGTGTCCGCCAGCAAGGGGGCTTCCTTATTGAGGAAGGACTCCAGTTGATGAATCTCGGAGAGGGGAATTGCGCTGTAGGTGAACACGGTGGGTGGCTCTTCAGGACCCACTTTTAAGTCCTTTCCCAATTTGAATGCGTTCGTTTGGCGCCTTTTGTAATGATAGGGGTCGATGGAATCGGGATCGTGGGAATCGATATTACCGATGACCCAATTGTCCATTGCTTTTTTTGCGATGGCTTTCGCTACTGGAATCTCGAAGACAGGGTCTTCAGTTAGTGATACGCGGATAGTGTCACCCAGTCCATCAGTAAGCAAGCTACCAATACCGATCGCACTTTTGATACGCCCATCTTCACCGTCACCTGCTTCAGTGACCCCGAGATGTAATGGGTACTCCATTTTTTCAGCATTCATGCGGTCGACGAGCAGACGGTAGGCTTCGATCATCACCTTTGGATTGCTCGATTTCATGGAAAGGATCATGTCGTAGAACCCATGAGTTTCACCGATTTGTATAAACTCGAGTGCGGATTCGACCATTCCAAGAGGGGTGTCCCCGTATCGATTCATGATGCGGTCGGAAAGAGAGCCATGGTTGGTTCCTATTCGCAATGACCTACCCAGTTGCTTTGCCCTGAGTACAAGCGGGGAAAACCTCTCGTGGAGACGATCGAGTTCCTCGTTGTATTGGCTGTCTGAATATTCTCTAATCGCGAATCTCTTATTGTCCGCATAATTACCGGGGTTCACTCGTACTTTCTCAACGTGTTCAACGGCCTCCATCGCTGCTGAAGGAAGGAAATGAATATCGGCCACAAGGGGATTGCTGAATCCGGCGGCCCGAAATTGGGTGTGGATGTCTTTTAGGGCTCGAGCCGCACTCTTGTTGGGGGCTGTTATACGGATGATCTCGCATCCCGCTTCGGCGAGATCTATAGCCTGCTTAACAGTGGCCTCGACGTCCTGAGTGTTTGTCGTCGTCATTGACTGAACTCGAACGGGATTGCTTCCCCCAACTCCGATTTCTCCGACAGATACTTCGCGGCTGGGTCGTCGGATCGTAGCGAATCGAGACGAACAATAGGAACTCATGGAATAAAATGCGTCGGTTTGGCCATCTATGACGGAGCGTTTTCAACCTTTATCAGTCTGACAGGTTGGCTGTTGGTTTCCGGCTCTCTCGTTAAGAGTCTGCCGACGTCATGGAACGTGACATACAGCATGAACGAGAAAAGCAAGATCATGAAGCTGCCTTGGATCGTGGCAGCAAAATTAGGCGGTATGGGTTTCCCGGTTATCTTGGCGATTGTTGCAAAAGCGATGTGCCCGCCGTCGAGAACCGGGATTGGGAGTAGGTTGAATATAGCGAGACTGATGTTGATCATGAGTGCGATCTCCATTACTCTAATGAAGCCGATTGCCGCAGTTTTCACGATAATGTTGGTGATTCCAACAGGTCCAGACATGTCCTTCAGCTTGGCATCAGAACTTTGGCTTATTAGTGATCTCAAGGTCTGGTAGGTACGTTTTACCACATCGATAGAAAGTGCGATAGGGTTGATGTGAGCTGTGTAGCGTTCGATCATGGCTCCCAGGCCTGCTCCAATCGCATAAAACTGTTCCTCGGAATTGTTGAATTTCGACAATATCGGATTGATGACGATCTCCATCGTCTCGATTCCTTCAGATCCTTTCCTTTCGATGGTTAATAGAAGCGGTGCGCCTTGGGACTCACGAATAACTGCAGTTAAGTGCTGGGGACCGTATATCGTTACGCCATCAATTTTCTTAATGGTGTCTCCCGGAAAAAGTCCGGCTTCCTGGGCGGGAAAGCCCTCGGTTAAACTAGAGAGGTAAGTCGTCTGATTCGGATTGATCCCGATCATGCGCAATTCGTGAACAGGGTTGAGGACGGGATTTACGGTTGTCGTAAAAACCTCCCCATCTCTTAGATAAGTAATTACGGCCTTACGTTTGCCGTCTTCTGTAACCCCTGAACCAAGAGCGATGCTTATGAATATGTCTTCAAAAGATCTGATTTCTTCGCCATCGATGCTGAGAATCTTATCCCCGATTCTAAGGCCGGCAGCCATGGCGGGATTCTCCACGAATTCACCTTCTCGAATTTCGATTTTATCAGAAATGGCTCCAATCGTCGTCGCTTCTTCCCTTTCGACTCCCGTGAACCAGAGTATAAGGCCGAGCACGAGGGCGAACAGAATATTGAAAATCGCGCCAGCGACTGACACTATAACTTTGGAGGCGTAGGAAACCGGAGGGAGTTCGATCAGATCAACCGAATTTTCCCCCTCTATCCCTTTCATATCAGCGAGTTGAGGGAGTGCCACGTAGCCACCGAGTGGAAGAAGGGAGACACGGTAGTCGATACCTTCCTTTTTCCAACCAAACAGACGGGGGCCAAACCCAATCGAAAATCGTTCGATATGAAGTCCTCTCCATTTGGCGGCGAGGAAGTGGCCCAGTTCATGAACGAAAATGGAGCCTCCAAAAAAGAGTACGACCATAAGTGCGGCCCAGGCCCAATCGAATATTATGCTAAAAAGATTTTCCATTACGGTCTTTGATCTACGAGCTGAGAGGCGATGACTCTCGCTTGGCTGTCATATTCCAAGACTTCATCTATCGTAACAGGTTCACTATTATCAATTTTTTCTAGCGTTTTCGCCACGATTTTAGCGATTTCAATAAATTTAATGCGTTTGCGGGTGAATGCGTCCACTGCGACCTCGTTTGCTGCGTTGAAGATTGCTGGAGCCGACCCATCCGCCTTCATGCATGCTCTTGCCAATTCGAGGCAAGGGTAGCGACCGATATCGGGAGGTCGAAAGTCGAGTGCTAGGGCTTGGGAAAAATCGAGTTTATTCGCAACAGGTTCTCCTCGATCCGGGTACAAAAGCGTGTACTGGATGGCGAAGGTCATATCGGGCGGACTCATTTGGGCGATTATGGAACCGTCAATGCATTCGACCATCGAATGTACGATACTTTGGGTGTGGATGACGACGTCGACTTGTTCGGGCTGCATTCCAAAGAGCCACTTGGCTTCGATCATTTCTAGCCCTTTGTTGGCCATAGTCGCAGAGTCGATCGTTACTTTGGGGCCCATATCCCAATTTGGGTGTTGAAGAGCCCTCTCCAGAGTTACTGAGTTGAGCCTCTCAATCGGGAGATCGCGGAAACTTCCTCCGGATCCTGTCAGTATCAATTTTGAGATGTGACTGGGGCAGATCCCTTGAAGGCATTGAAATAGAGCATTGTGTTCACTGTCGATCGGCAGTATTTCGACTTTCGATCTTCGAGCGGCTTCAACGATAAACTTTCCTGCGAGCACAAGGATCTCTTTACTCGCCACAGCGAGGGTGTGGCCCGCCTCGAGAGCGGCGAGAGCTGGCATGAGGCCTCGAGTACCGACAATTGCAATCAATACCTTATCGCAGTCGGGTAAGGATGCTAGATGGCAGAGTCCTTCTTCACCGCAGGTGAGGTTGACACTTACTGGAAAGGCGTTCATCACCTTCGCTTGCTTCCAAGCGCCGGAATCGAAAAGGCAGACTTCTGGTACTCCAAACTCTTTTGCGATCCCGGCAAGTTGATCTATATTTCGGTTAGCCGCTATTCCAACCAATTCAAGGCGATCTGAGTGCTTGCGAATTACTTTCAGGGCGCTGGAGCCGATGGAGCCAGTGGCACCGAGCAGCACTATTTTCGAGCGTTGTCCCATTTTGAAACTAGGTTAGGAATCCGAAAAGCAAATATCCGGTAGGAGCGGTGAGAATTAGAGAATCCGTCAAATCGAAGGATCCCCCAATACCCGGAATGGATGAGCCTGAGTCTTTTTGATCAGCCATGCGTTTGAGCATGCTTTCAACGAGATCTGAAATGATGGAAATGACCGTGATGGGCAGCGCTAGAAGAGTACTCCAAAAGGGAGTGAAAAAGGGAGGAAAGTACTCTTGGGCGAAAAAGGTGAGTGAAAAACCGAGCCCAATTGAGACAAGGCAGCCGCCAATGGCTCCTTCCCAAGTTTTTTTTGGACTGGTGATGGGTGACATGGCGTGCCGCCCGAAGGCCTTTCCGACCAAGAGGGCTCCGACGTCCGTAAATTTCGCGGTTACTATGAGCCACACGACGAGCATCAAACCTTGCTTCGGGTCTTGAGGTAGCTCGATCATGCGAACTAGAAAGCCCAGCATAAAGGGTACGTAGATAAGTCCGAGGAGGGTGGAGCCAAGGGTTTCGATTCGCTCAGCAACTTGTCGCTCGCGAAAGATTCTCAGGCAGCAGGCGACAATCGTGACTGCGATGATCCCAGACTGAACCCCCTCGGCATGGCTGAGCTCTAACTTATTGGCGTAGTATGGGGCAAAAATAATGATTCCGCCGAGAAATATTCCGAATTTCTTAAAGGGCCTTCGTCCCATTTTCTCTAACAGGCTATAAAACTCGTATTGCGATGAAAGCGCGAGCACCGCCAGGAGCCAAACAGCTGCATCAGGCCCTATATAGAAAAAGCATATGATCGTGACGATCCAAAGGACAAGCGTGCTGATAATTCTCTTCGTCACGGTATCAAAGGGCGAGTCCGATTAGAAAGACAGGCTCGATTCAAATTCTATCTGCTCTCCTGTCCGACCAAAACGTCTTTCACGATTTTGGTAGTAGCTAATCGCTTCCTCAAGGTGTGCTTCGGTGAAGTCAGGCCAGCAGGTTCGAGTGAAATAAAATTCCGCGTAGGCACTTTGCATGAGTAGGAAGTTGCTCAGTCGCGTTTCTCCTGAAGTGCGAACAATCAAATCTGGATCCGGCATCTCCTTCGTGTAGAGGTGATTTGAAATCGTTTCCCAGTTCAAGTCTTTTGGATCTAGTTTCCCGGCAGCTGCTTTGGCGGCAATGGCTTTGGTGGCGTCCACGATCTCGTTGCGAGAACTGTAATTGAGGGCTAGGGTTAAATGCCATTCGTCGAATTCTCGGGTTACGTCCATCGCCTTCTTGAGGGCGGCTCGCGGCCGAGCGGGAAGGTCTTCCCTCCGGCCAATTGCGTGCAAGCGTACTCTTTGCTTTACCAGCGTTTCCGTCTCGTTCATCAGGAAGAGCTCCAGCAATTCCATGAGGGCGTTTACTTCGGATCTGGGGCGTTTCCAGTTTTCAGCTGAAAACGCGTAAAGCGTCAGATAGTGGATATCCAATTTTTGGCAGGCTTCAACTATCCGCCGGCACGTTTCAACGCCTTGCCGATGGCCCCTAATCCGTGAAAGTCCCTGGGACTGGGCCCATCGGCCATTTCCATCCATAATGATGCCAATGTGGTCGGGGCCGTTATACTTCGACACGATTTCGGTCATGGAATAGTCGCCAATTTCAGAAAGCCCGGAGAATCTTAAGCCTCTCTGGATATTGCAAGGGTTTATCGCTAGATAGTCAGACCGATTGATGTGTAACTATTTTCTAATTGTATTCGTTTTCAGCATTAGGGATGGGGACTTGTACAAGCCCTGCTTTTCAAACTATCCGAATTATTTTAAACAAAATGAGGCGACGCATTATCGCAGTTTTGTCCGTTCTAGCAATCGCATTAGCGGGTTACTCAGGCTTCTTAAATATGGAAAACCGAAGGCTTAAGCACCAACTCGCCTATGCTTCAAGCATGCGGGAAGCCCCAATGAAAGTTGCGGAAGGTAAAGAGACTGAAACGGTTGCGGTAGTGGAGGAAGCCAAGCCTGAAGCTCGGGAGAGAGGAGGCCGGTTTGAGGAATTTGAAAACCTTACTCGGGAAAAAATCTCGGAGCGTCGGCGAGAGGCGAGAGCCGCCCAGCTGGCTCGCTCGCTGGAAGCCTTTGAAGATCCTGAGTTGAGAATGGATATGATTGAAAGGCAAATGCAGCGCCTTGACCGAGGGTATGCCGACCTTTTCAAGCAACTGAATCTGCCCCCCGAGGAGCTTGATGCACTCAAAACGTTGATGGCTGAGCTCACTTTGCTACGCATGGAGGGGGGACTCCGGGCTTCAGCGGCTAGCGATGAGGAGCGAAAAGCAATTAGGGATGATTATTCCAATCAAATTGTCCTTTTATCAGGTGATATCAATGGGTTGTTGGGAAAAGAAGATGCCAAAAAACTGACCCAGTATAAGAATACACTCGAATATCGGGGAGAGGTTGAGAATTTCGAGCGTTCACTGAGTTATACGGACACCCCGCTTAACGATCGGCAAACTGAAGGCCTAATCAAAGCGTTTGCAAAGGTGGATAAAGATTTTGAATACACGATAGATATCAAGGATAACCGAGGGCGGGGGCGCGGATACAACGATATCCAGCTCACGAAAGAAGTTGTCGACACATACTACCAGGAGCGGGAAATCTATGACGCAATCCTTTTGGAGCAGGCTTCGAAAATGCTGAACGAGGCACAGTTGGCGAGTCTAGCGGCACAGCAAGTCTCCGAACGCGAACGCGATTATCGGCAGGCTCAACAGGCACTCGAGAATCCCAGACCGACGGACGGTCGAGGTGGGTTCAATTGGGGGGGATTTGGCGGATTTCAAGGCGGTGGTCGCGGAGGACCGGGCGGTGGTGGGCGCGGACGTTAAATCCCTAAGAGCTTAGGATATTTCCCTTATCGAATACCAATTTTCCAGATACAAAGGTTTGGATTACTTTCCCTTTTAAGGTACGGTTGATCCATGGAGAATTGCTTGATTTACTTTGGAAGCTATTGGATTGGGGGGTCCATTCGCATTCTGGATCGAAGAGCGTGACATCCGCATCGGCCCCGATTTCCAAAGTCCCCTTGTTCAAATTGAATATTTGAGCAGGTTGATAAGTAAGAAGGGAAAGGGTTCTCGGTAGGTCCAGGCGTTTGCTATGATAAAGTTGGTTCAACGTTGCACTTAATGCCGTCTCGAGGCCAATCACGCCGTCGGGGGCGTAGTCAAATTCGACGTCCTTTTCGTAATCGGTGTGAGGGGCGTGACCACTGGCAATGCAGTCAATGGTTCCGTCTTCGAGACCTTCGAGAATCGCAAGCCGATCCTCCTCCGATCGCAGGGGAGGGTTCATTTTGAAGTTCGTGTTGAACTCGCTAACCTCGTCTTCGGAAAAACACATATGGTGAGGCGTGGCCTCTGCGGAAATGTTTACTCCGCGCGATTTGGCCCTCCTGATGATGTAGATCGCATTTTTTGAACTTACGTGTTGAATGTGAATATGGGCCCCCGTCTTGGCCGACATTAGTACATCTCTGGAAACCATAATGTCCTCGGCTTCAGTTGGGCTCCCTCTAAGGCCCAACTTCGTGGATACAAGGCCTTCGTTCATGACCCCATTAGCCGAAAGAGAATAGTCTTCGCAATGGTCGATAACTGGCATGTTGAACATATTGGCGTATTCAACGGCACGGCGCATGAGTCCACTATTTTGGAGGCATTTTCCGCCGTCAGAAATGGCGATAGCTCCCGCATCGCGGAGCGATCCGGTGGGAGCGAGGCGTTTGCCCTCTGATCCGACCGTGATACAGGCTGTAGGGAAGACGTGGACGATCGACTCGCGGTCAACGGCGTCCTTAATGTATTGGATAGTACCTGCCGTATCAGCAGGCGGACTGGTGTTGGGCATGCATACGACGCTTGTAAAGCCGCCAGCTGCGGCAGATCTAGTACCCGAGAAAATGGTTTCCTTGTGAGTTTCTCCAGGGACGCGAAAATGAACATGAAGATCTACCAGTCCAGGAGAAGCCACCAATCCAGTTGCGTCAATCGTGTCCGCCTTGGCTAGGGTCTCACGGGTAGGCCGGTCGATGATTTTGCCATTCGATATGAAAATGTCGGAAATTTCATCTCGTTCGCTTTTCGGGTCGATGACTCGGCTCCCTTTTATCCACGTGACCTGGCTCATTGTTTAACTTTAGGAAGCGGATAATTCATTGCGATCCCGTCAAGGCCTCCGCCTTGCCTCCCGAACAGAGATAGAGGCATGCCATTCGAGTAGCGAGTCCGTTGGTGACCTGTTCGAGGATTACTGATTGGGGCGAGTCGGCTAGCTCAGAATCGATTTCGACCCCGCGGTTGATAGGACCCGGATGCATGATGACAGCGTTTTCCTTGAGCCAGGAAAGACGGGTTTTGTTGAGGCCAAACATTCGAGTGTACTCGGTTATAGAAGGAAATGCGGATGCATTTTGTCGTTCATGCTGTATACGAAGGAGCATGACGGCATCTTTGTCAGCCAGTGCTGACTTCAAGTCATGCGAAACCGTGGCACCGAATTGCTCAAACTCGCGTGGCACAAGAGTAGCGGGCCCAACGAGGGTGACCTCTGCTCCCAGTTTAATCATGGCCCATAGGTTGGATCGAGCGACGCGACTGTAGAGGATGTCACCCAGAATGGCGATTTTCAGTCCTTTCAGTGATCCAAACTTTTCCTGCAGCGTATAACAGTCGAGCAGAGCTTGAGTCGGATGTTCATGGGCACCGTCCCCGGCGTTAAGTACCGGAATGTCGAGCACTTTAGAAATGTAGGCAGCGGATCCGGGAGCGGAATGGCGGATCACTATCATGTCTGCAGCGAGTGCGTGAATGTTCTCCACCGTGTCCCGTAATGTCTCCCCTTTGGAGGTACTGCTGGTCTTCATGTCTAGCGACATGACGTCCGCACTGAGTTTAGTGGCGGCCATTTCGAACGCGACTCGGGTGCGAGTGCTGTTCTCGAAGAAGAGGTTGACAACGGTTTTTCCGCGGAGCGACGGCGTTTTAGCCGTTTTTCTATTGAGAATTTTCTTAAATGCCGCAGTGGTTTTAAATACCGTTTGGATCTCTTCTGGGGAGAGTTCTTCGGTTGAGATCAGGTCTTTCCGAAACCAAGGCATACCTGAAGAACCTATCCAGAACTACGAATTGAGAATGTCAATATGCGACTTCGCAAGATTGTTGGGGATAAGTTGAACCACCACCTTCTCATGGGGCGTGGTTGGCTCAATGAGACCGATATAGTCCGACTGTATGGGAAGAGTTCGATTGCCTCTATCCACCAAGGTAGTCAGCTCGATTTTTTTGGGTCGTCCGAGAGCATGAATCTCAGAAAGGGCGGCCCGAGCACTTCTACCGGTGAACAGGACATCGTCGACCAGAATGATGGTCGCATCCTCTGGGTTTTGGGCGAGCTCAGTCGCTTCGACCTCCTTTGCGATTGGATTGACCCCGATGTCGTCGCGATAGAACGAAATATCCACTACGGCTTTGAAGGTTTGGATATTGTGATCGGAAGAAAGGCGATCATGTAGGATCTCGGTCAATCCGATGCCGCCATTGGCGATTGCTGCGAGAACGAGGTTGTCCGTCCACTTGTGAGTAGCCGCGATTTCTGAAGCAATCTTGGCGATTGCCGCGTCTACTTCCTGGAAAGAGATGGTTTTACGTACCGTCACGGCAACTTTGATAGGAGCAAGGATGGTCGCAGGTAAAGCAAAAGGATAGGAAAAAGTGAAAAGCGACGATCTCGGCCAATCTGCTCTTCGGTAAAACTAATGCGATTGACCGTGAGATCGTTGCGACTTTGCTTTGATCAGCATGATTTCGTTCGCGGTCCTGAACGGTGGGTTCCGCATTGCATTCGTGGATGACGTACCAGTACTCGACCGAGTCGAGCGCATGAGAAGCAAAATTCTCCGCTTCCACGGAAGTCAGACTATTCGATTCCTGATAATTCAGGGCACGGAAGAGGCCGCTGTTTAAAACCAAGGGAAGTGAGGGGTGAATTTTGAGATAATTCGTATTTCTGAAAGTGGCTGTAGAGGGGATCGACGATGTGTTAACTAATGAAACTTGGCGAATGAGAATGAAATTCAAGTTTTCGAATTTTTGCCTAGAGAGTGTCCAAAAAAAACAGAACCGCCATGCAGTAGCCATTTTTCTTCTTTGGCAAGGCAATGGTTCCCGCGTGTCCCAAGATTTTCATCGTGGGACTGAAATGGAATACGCAACTGGCAGTTGATGATGTTACGCGATTTCAGCTTGAAAAGTTAGCAAATGCTAGGTTTTCAAAATGGGCTATTCTTCGATCCATCTCTCCAGGTCCTCGTCTTTGAAGATGTATTGACAGTTTTGATATTGATCAGCCAGGAGTGATTTTGTTCTCCGTTCCGCATAGCGCTGGCAATGCAGAAGAACCTTCACCTTTTGTCCAGGAGCTCTGACGAGGCGGCCAAGAGCTTGATTCACTTTTTGGATACCAGGTTGCAAATAGGCTCGTTCAAATCCGTCAAGCTTTTTGCTTTGATAGTAGTCGCGCTTAGCCTGCTGAATGGCATTTACTTCCGGAAAGGCTGGGCTGACTACGATGGCGGCGTCGATTTTTCCGCCAATCATGTCTATACCCTCTGCGAAGCTAGAGCCTAGTGTTAGAAAAATAATATCATGGAAGCGCATGGCTTCGTCGATGAATTCAGCACGGCTTGAAAGGCTTTCCCCGTTTCCTCTGCTTTGCATAGCGATACGGTAAAACGGATAGTGAATCGCGATCACCTCATAGAGAGATTGTGCGTACGCAAAGGAAGGGAAAAAGACGACGATGGGGGAATGCCTCTCGGCTAATTTAGTAATGGTCGCCGCCGTAAGAGCCTCACCATTTTTTCGACTCTTGAATCGGGTATCTACGCGTGTGTCGATCGCTATGTTGTAGGCGCCCGCGAGCCATGGCGCGGGGGGAGCGACTTGTTGGGGAGGAGTGAGTTGATCGGCGAGCCCACATTGCTCTAAAAATCCGTCGATCGGCTGGAAAGTGGCCGAAAGCATGAGACATTCTTTAAACTGAGTCAGCGTTTCACGGATTTCCTGTGATGGATCAATACAGGAGATCTTTATCAGTCCGTTTTTCGGGATCCATGCAATGTACCGACTCGCACTTTCTTTGAGCGCAGTAGTTCCAGAAGAAAGCGACCAAAGTGTATCGAGTGCTTCGGGAGTGATCGACTCGTAGGGCAGGGGGTCCGAGGAGAGCAGTTTGATCAGTTCGAGCAATAGATCCGCCAAGTCGTCGAGTTGCCTCAGTGTGAGAATATCTCCCCTCCTGTAGGCCAAGCACTCGTTAACGAGATTGGTGAGGGATTTGTGGATTTTTTGGCCCGCTCCGATTTCGGAGAGCTCTTCGATTAGTCCGTTCAAGGATAGTGCACTAAGCTCTTTGCTTAAATTGGCTTCAATCCGGGAGGGAAGGTTGTGGGCTTCGTCGATAATCAGGAACGTGCGGGCCGGATCGAAATCGGGCTGATCGGCGAGAAGTCGGCTGCTTTTAGCTGAAAAGAGATAGTTGTAGTCGCCTATCCAGATATCTCGGTAGCCCAAGGCGGTACGCATGGTTTCGTAGGGGCAGATTCCGGCAGCAGCACTTGTTTCTTTAAGTGCATCGATTGAAATCGGTTTGGCCGTAGAGAGGAACATAGGCTCTAATGCAGACCGCGCCCATTTCTCTTCAAGGTCCGATAGGTAGGAACAGGTTTTGGTGGAGCATCGAAATTCCACATTCACACAGTGTTCTGCCTTGTTTCGGATTTGCCAATATGAAGCGGCTGACTGATCGGTCAGAAGGGCGTCGAGCCTCTCTGCGGCTTCGATTTGCCCGGTCGATTTACTCGTCAGATATACGATTCGCTCAACCTTTCCGGTGGCGAGACGATTCAACGCGAATTCCCAGGCGACGCCCGTTTTTCCATAGCCAGTTGGTGCTTCAAGGCAACCGATGGGTGAACGTTCAAATGCTTCATTGAGATCCTCTTGGATGGTTTCCTGTCCCGGTCGGGGTGTTTCGTAGGCGGATTTGAATCGAAGAGCCCGGAGCCGAGACAAGCGTTCGAGCTTTCGGTCGAGATAGTCGGTCAAGACGTCCAGTTGATCGACGACTAGGGTCTCAAAGCGCTCGTCCAGCAAGAGGCTTTGGGTAATGCCGGAACCAATTTCAATCAAGAAGAGGTCTAAGTCAACGCTACTGGTCGGCTGTGCCTCAATCCGATTCAAGAGCTCGCGATAGGTCAGTAATTGAATGCAATAGCTTTTGAATCGAGAGGAAACCTCGTCGGGTCTCAGAGGAAGGTGTGTGGTCACGGTTTTGATCTCGCGTAGATGGGTTCGATCTTTGTAAGAGCGAATTTGATCGATCCGGCCTTTGAGCCTTAACGTCCAGCCCCGCCATTCCAAATCTCCTTTGATGGACTGTTCATTGGAGAACCCCTCAGAGTCTGCTCGATTCTGAATTTCCTTATGCCACTGCTGACCAGCCGCGGCACGCCAACTGCCAAATCCAAGGGGGTCGCTCTTTTGAGTAAACGGTGAAAATCGGGCGAACTCGCCAACACCAATAGTAGCTACTTTTAAATCAGAGTCGATTTCCATCGATGAAACGCTGGTCGGGCCGACCCTGAATATCAAGCCCCGCTGGCGCCGAATTGATCTTAGGTAGTTTTGAATCGGTAGTGGTATGCTCAATAATGGGGTATTCTAGCCATTTAACCCGATTGTGATGGAATGGATCATAACAGTCTCGCTTGCTCTATTAAGCGGGTTTTCCAGTGCAGGGATGGATTTTAGTGAAAGCCTGCTCCAGGGAATCAAAGTGGTCAGTCTGGAGATCGTACCTGTGATTATGCGTTCGAATCGGCTCGATCTGGATCAGTCTAGAGTGAGGGAATATGCACATCAGAAGCTGGACGAACTGCAGGTTGAAGTACTGTCTTCCGCAGAGCTGGAAAAGATTCCCGTTCGAACTTCCCTTAGGGTCGGTGTTCATATTGCTCGTGCTCAGGGTCCTAGTCACTTTCACATTGAAGCTACGTGAGATGGCGATGCTGGAAAGCCCCAAAAACACGAAGGGTTCAATTGCGTTGAGTACTCGGGAGCGTGAGTCAATCGGGGTTGCCAATGGTCCCTAGGCAATGCTCCAAACAGTTGATCGCATGATCCGGCCTTTCTCAGAAGAGTACCACGAGACAAACGTGAAGGAGTAACTCGACGCCGCTGCATAAAAGCCGGACAAAATCTATTAACGTCCGTACTTGATCTCTCCAAAAGATATTCCCAACATTCTGTTCTTATGATTAAGCCAGAGACGAAAGCTTTGCACGAAGAGATCGAAAAACGAGCCGGTTACCTGTGGAGGTATCTTTGACGTCGACGGCAAGCGGAAGGAAATCGCAGCGTTTGAGGAAAAGATGGCTGCCAAGGGATTCTGGAATGACCAGAAGGCAGCTCAGGAAGTTATCAACGAGTCAAACAAGCTGAAACGAGTGGTCAACGGATTGACCGATTTTAAAGCCAAGTTCGAGGATTCAAAAGCAATGGAAGAGTTGCTCGAGGAGGAAGGCGTTGACGAGAATTCAGAGGAAGCAGTCGAGCTCCAACAATCTGCTGAGATATTAAAAGTGGCGTTGGATCAGTTAGAGATTCAGAGCTACTTGAAAGGGCCTCACGATCATTGTAATGCTATCCTAAGCGTGAATGCGGGTGCGGGTGGCACGGAATCGTGCGATTGGGCGGAAATGCTTTGCAGAATGTACAATCGGTGGGCTGAACGCCGGGAATTCAAAACGGAGATAATCGACATCCTACCAGGTGAAGAAGCAGGCCTGTCAAAAGTTACGCTCCGTATTGAAGGTACCAATGCGTACGGTTACGCGAATGCGGAACGAGGGGTTCATCGACTGGTTCGTATAAGTCCTTTCGATTCCAATGCACGACGCCATACTTCGTTCTGCGCGGTGGACGTGGTCGCTGAAATTGAGGATGATATCGAAATCGAGATCGAGGACAAAGATCTTCGGGAAGACACTTACCGCGCCAGTGGAAAAGGCGGGCAGCATGTAAATAAGACTGACTCAGCGGTTCGATTGACCCACACCCCAACGGGAATCGTCGCCGCGTGCCAGACTGAGCGATCTCAGCATAAAAACCGGGCAACGGCCATGAAGATGTTGAAAGCTCGCATTTACGAGAAGCGAGAAGACGAAAAACGGTCTGAGCTCGAAAAAGTCTATGGGGAAAAGGGGGAGATCGGTTGGGGCAACCAGATCCGAAGCTACGTTTTTCAGCCCTACCAAATGGTAAAAGATCTGCGCACTGGAGTGGATACGGGAAACGTGCAAGGTGTGATGGATGGCGACATCGATAAGTTCATAAATGCCTGGCTTCGGGCCGGTTCTCCAAGGCACCGGAACAAGGATATACAAGTTGAGGATTGAGATTGCTACTTTCCGGCCCACATAAGCCCAGTAAATGAAGTTGCTGAATGCGAATCGTCGATGAAAACGAATTGCAGTTGTTATTAGAATAGATGGATTTCACTGACCTACAGGAAGCGTTTGCCCGACAGGAATTGTTCGAAGGGAAAACTTGGCGGACATCGCCTGAACCTTGGAAGCTAAGTGCTGAAATTGTGTCTACCCTTGATGGGATAGGTCAGGCGAGTTTGGATTTCTACAAGGCCCTTGAGGTTTTGTATTTGCGCTCTGCGGATGGAAAAAAGCTTTTGCGAAACAAGGAAGTCTACGCCCCCTGGGTCGCTGAGTATTTGGATCGAGGCAAGCCCTCTGAGTTGGTCGCTATCAGTCGCAGCAAAGCTTGCAAGGGGAGGATCCCCCCTGTGATCCGCCCGGACCTGCTCGTAACTGCAGAAGGTTTCTCCATTACTGAATTCGACTCTGTTCCGGGGGGTATCGGATTGACCGCCTATTTGAATGCCTTGTACGATAGGGATTCTCGGTTTCCGATTCTCGGCGAAGAAAAGGCGATGGAAAAGGCCTTCTACCGTCGGCTCGCTTCCTTGGCTCCCAAAAAGGACAATCCTGTTATTGTGATCGCGGTGAGTGAAGAGTCAGCGACTTACAAGCCAGAGATGGACTGGCTGGCGAATCGGCTACAACTTATGGGGCATCGAGTTTTCAGTTTGCTTACAAATAAGGTTTTTCCTCTTGGAGGGGGGCTTTACTTTGATATCGAGGGCAATCCTGAGAAAATTGACGTTGTCTACCGGTTCTTCGAATTGTTCGATTTGGAGAACATAGAGACCTCGCAGTTTATCATAGAAGCTTGGGAAAATGGGGAGATTGCCCTCGATCCGCCGTTACGACCCTTTTTCGAGGAAAAGTCGGCTCTTGCACTCTTCCATCATCACTTGTTGAGAGATTTTTGGCGGGAGAGCATTTCAAAAAAGTCGCGGAAGATTTTGGATAGTCTGATTCCTCAGTCATGGATCGTCGACCCATCACCGCTTCCTCCCGGAGCGGCGATCGATGGACCCCTGGCTCAAGGGAGACAACTGCACAGTTGGATGGACTTGGCAAAGGCGAGTCAGAAAGAGCGAAATCTCGTATTAAAGATCTCCGGATTCCACGAAACGGCCTGGGGGTCCCGTAGTGTCGTGATTGGAAATGATGTTTCAAAAGAAGAGTGGGCCAGTAGTTTGACGGAAGCCTGCGATAGAGCCGATTCGCATCTCCATGTGATACAGGAATTTCGAAAGTCAATTTGCTTGAGCCATCCGCTTTATTCCATGGATGGAGAGGTGTACGAAGCTCTGGGCAGGTTAAGATTGAATCCCTATTATTTCGTCAATGGGGACAAGGTCGAACTAGCGGGAGCCTTGGCAACCTTTTGTCCGCCCGACAAAAAAATCATCCATGGGATGGAAGATGCGGCGATGCTACCGTGTTCTGTTACGGATTAGGTTGAAGATTATTCCTAGGTTGTTCTTCGACTTATTCACAAATGAGTATTTGGGGTTGTCAGGTTTCCATTTGGACGTTCACCTTCGTCCCCTTACATGTATCTGAGCTCTCTAAAAGCAAATGGCTTCAAAAGTTTTGCCGACTCTACTCATCTTCATTTTGAACCGGGCGTGACCGCTGTGGTCGGACCCAATGGATGTGGCAAAAGCAATATTGCGGACGCAATCCGGTGGGTTTTGGGTGAGCAAAGTGCCAAGGCATTGCGAGGAGGGAAGATGCAGGACGTCATTTTCGAAGGAACGGATAGACGCAAACCACTGAATATTTGCGAAGTATCGATCATTCTTACGGACTGTGAGAAAGAGTTGGGGCAGGGTTTCAATGAGGTCGAGCTTGTGCGACGGGTGCATCGCGATGGAGGAAGCAACTACTATCTTAACGGCAAGGCTTGTCGGTTAAAGGACATCCAGCGGCTTTTCATGGATACTGGTGTTGGTCGGACTTCCTACTCGATCATGGCCCAAGGTCAGATTGACCAAATTCTATCTTCCAAACCTGAGGAACGCAGAGCAGTATTTGAAGAGGCGGCGGGAATATCTAAGTACAAAGCCCAACGAAAAGAGGCCCTCAACAAGCTTGCCCATGTAGAAACGAATTTGGATCGCGTCACGGACGTAATATCCGAAATCAATCGCCAGATCGGGAGTCTACGACGGCAAGCGACTAAGGCGATTCGATACAAGAAGATTAGCTACAAGCTGCGTCATCTAAATGTTGGATACAGCTCTTACCAATACGGCACATTGAACTCCGCTTTGGCCGACATAGACAAGAGTGCTGGGAATTTGCAAGGAGAGGTTGACGAGCTTCAAAAGGACTTGGAAAACAAGGATTCGAGTCTAACTGTCTACAAAGAGGAGCGCCAGTCCTTAATCCAGAAGGTTCAAGATGCACAGCAGGCGGTTTTTGATCTTCGTACCATGAAGGAGCAAATTGCGAACGAGTCCCACATGGCGGACATTCGGATCATTTCCATGAAGGAGCGAATCGAGCAGGCCAAACAGGAGATTGCGTCTTTTGATTCGCAGATAGGGGAGTTTGCGACACGGCTGGATGAGCACTCGGTCGACAAACAGCTTCATTTGGATGTGCTTGGAAATTCGGATGAAACCTTTCAAGAGCGTAATCGCGAATTGGCGAACATCGAGGCTAAGCTCGAATCTTCTGAGCGAGAAATCCAAGTGCTTAGAACTCAAGCTCAGGAGGCGGAGCAGGTCTTGCATCAAAGTCGTGACGAGACATCCAGCCTCGAAGTTGAGACGGGAACCAGCACTAGCCGTCTAAAGCAGCTCGAGAAAGAGCTTGCTGAGCAAAGCGAGGGAAAATCTCAGGCTCAGGGGTATTTGGATACGTTCAATAAAGGAGTTTTAGAAACAGAGACGAAGCGCTCCGAATTGGAAACGGCTCTGGATGTCGCCAGAGGAAAGGTGTTCGAATTAAGGGATACGTTTCGAGCAGCTCAAGTCGGGATTCAGGAGCTGGATCGAACGGTTGCCCAAAAGACTGCCCGGGTTAAACTGCTACAGCAGTTGCAAGAGAAGCTGGAAGGCTATGGAGAGGGAGCCAAGGCTCTTTTGAAGGGAAAGATGGGAGGCACTTTGGGAGGGCAATCGTTTTTGCCCATAGCGTCCAATTTGTCAGTAAAGAATGGATATGGTCAAGCGGTTGAAGCGCTCCTTGGGTCTGCTGTAGAGGCTGTCGCGGTTTGCGATGCGGATACTGTTATTGAAGTTTTCCGTCAACTAGAGGAGCGAAAAATTGGACGGGTTTGTATGAAGCTGCTCAATTTTGGAGGATCGACAGTCGATGGTTCCGACTTACCTGAGTGGATAGCCCCCGCTTTGGGTTTCATTTCCATTGAAGATGAAAACGACGCTCTTAAATCCGTATTGTCGGCGAGTTACGTGGTAGCAGATATCGCGAAGTTCCTAAAGTGGTGGGAGTCGCATCCCGATTTTCGCTTTCTGCAAATCGCTTCTAAAAAAGGTGAGTCAATAGATAGTCGAGGTCTCGTTACCGGTGGCTTTAAGAACGCTAAGACTTCGAGCATTCTTCAGCGAGAGATCGAGCTAGAGAAAACTTCGAAGGAGCTCAAGGCGGATCAGAGATCCCTGCAGAAGGCCCGCAACGAAGCGGAAAAGATCAACAAAATTTTAGAGAAATCTGAGGAGGCGGTTGAGTTGTATCGCAAAGATTTGAGTGAAACAAGCCAGGAGCTTTCACGTCTGCAGGCAGAAGTTCGTAACGCGGAAAAGGCGCTTAACGATCAGAAGCAGAAGGCGGAAAACCTTGAACGAGAGAAGTCGCTATTGTATGAAACTCTTTCTCGCGCTTTGGAAAAACTGGATACAGCCCGTTCACGATCAGCGATTGGACAGGATCAGCTTGATGAATCCCGGGAGAAGCTTGAAAAGGTGGAAACCAGTCTAGCAACTACTCGGGCCGAACGAGATGAAAAGCGGGAGGCACTTTCCCAGGCTAAATTCGATTTGCAGGAAAAGAAGCAAAGGCTGGATATGCTTGAGCAGGGCTTTGTTGAAATTGAGCAACGTCGATCTGAGCTGACTCGATTGACAGAATCCAAGTTCTCGGACATTGACCAGTGGGAAGCACAAATTCTAGAGCAGCAGCAAGTCAAGGGGAACGCAATTGAACGTCGACAATCTTTAGATGGCGAGCTAGAGGAATCTAAGCAGGTTGTTGAGAAAACCCGGGAAACACTGGTCTCGATTGAGGACAAGGTTGAAATTCTGGAAAAGGAACAGTCTTATACTCGTGATAAGGTAGAGGGACTTCGTTCGAATTTGAACAACCAGCATATTCAAATTGCGGAAAAACGGTCCCGACTGGAGTTCGTCCACGAGGAAATTGAGCGGGAGTATGGAATTGATCTTCGCTTGGTTGATTGGAAGTTCGAGGTTTGGAAAGCGAGGCAGCCAGTTGAGAACCTGCCTAAATTGAATCTGGATGCTTCAGAATCTGAGACGGACGGAGACGTAAAGAGCAAAGGTGGTGATACCGAGCTGGCACACAAGAATGAGGTAAGCGGTGATCGCGCAAAAGTAGAGGCACCGAAAGATGTCGAAGCGGAAGATACTTCTGTGCATGGTGATGCGGCTCATAAAGTGCCGTCTGAGGGAGAGCTGGAAGAATTGAGTGCGACGAATTGGAGCAAGGTGAAGGCAGAGATAAAATTACTGCGTGAACGTGTCCAAGGTATGGGAGCGGTGAATACGGATGCGATTGAGGAATATGGGGAGCTACGGGAGCGTCACCTGTTTCTTAAGACGCAGTGTGATGATTTAATCACATCACGCGACAAGCTGGTTGCGGCAATTGAGGAAATCAACCTGAAATCGCGAGAGCAGTTCTCTGAAACATTCAGTCAGATTCAGGCCAATTTTAAGCACACGTTTGAAACTCTATTTGGAGGTGGAAAAGCGGATCTAAAGCTGATTGAGGCTGGGGATGAATTGGAGAGCGGTATTGATATCGTAGCCCAACCCCCGGGTACTCGCTTGAAGAACATTACCCTTCTCTCTGGTGGACAGAGGACGATGACTGCTGTCGGATTGCTCTTTGCCATCTACATGGTGAAGCCCAGTCCTTTCTGCCTACTGGACGAGCTGGACGCTCCGCTAGATGAATCGAATATCGGGCGCTTTACGGGTCTGCTCAAGCAGTTCACGTCCCAGTCCCAGTTTATCATTATAACTCATAACAAACGTACGATCCAAGCAGCCAGAGCGATTTACGGAGTGACGATGGAAGAAAAGGGCGTTTCGAAGGTGGTATCGATGAAATTCAATTCCGAACACGACGATCCAGATATCGTAAGCCTGCAGTTGGGGAAAGAGGCGGTTCCGATGTAATAAGAGTCTTTGACGGACTGAAACTGGTTTCATTTCAACGTTTTTCACTTTGAAAGCGGCACCTTAAGCAGCGTGTTCCGCAGCTTCGGACATAACCATTGAGGTGGTGAATCGGGTTTCCGCAAGCGAGTTTGCTCTCATGCGTTTCGCCTCTGCGGTCAATCGGTCCGTCGATCGTTCGGACATTTCGCCCACGAATTTTGTATATAAAAAGATTTCTCCCCTCTCGATGTGGTTAAAATTAAATATGAAGAGGGAAAAATTCTGGGCTTCCGGTATTTTGAAAAAGCGGTTCTTTTTGGCAAGGAAGTCGGAAGAGGTCACGAGCACTATCCACTATTCGCTTCTTCATTGGAGGAATGCAAAGAGCGGTGTCTATCGGCTTTACAAGATTCTGTGGACGGGACAGTTTCGACTTTCCTACATCAACTGACCGCCATCGATTTGATATGTCACAAGACTCGCGCCATCCCTTTTTGAAAAGTCTCAGTAAGCACAGAGGAGCACAGCCCACAATTATAACCATTTTTGGTGCTTCTGGAGACTTGTGCGCGCGGAAACTCGTACCCGCTATTTACAATCTTGCGGTGGACAATCTCCTTCCACCGGAATTCTCGCTTATAGGCTACGGCCGTAAACCTATTCCGAATGAAGAGTTTCGTAAGCTGGCCCAAGATTCGATTAAAGAGTTCTCGCGTCGATCGCTGAAGGAAGAAATTTGGAAACGGATCGAGGACAACACTTACTATTGTTGTGGTGGCTATGATGAACTCGACGCGTTCAAGGCTCTTGAAGCGAAGATTGAGTCCATCGAGAAAGAAATGGGTTGTGAGGCCCAAAGCGTCATTTACATATCGACGCCCCCATCGGTCTTTGAACCGATTATTGTTAATCTTGGTGCCAGCGGTTTGGCGACTCGGTACCAGGACTCGGACAGCCATACCAAGGTAGTGATCGAAAAGCCCTTTGGCAAGGACCTTGAGTCGGCTCGACATTTGAATAAAGTGATCCAAGGGGTGCTTCAGGAGCGACAGGTATATCGAATAGACCACTACTTAGGTAAGGAAACAGTACAAGACTTGCTGGTACAGCGTTTTGCAAATTCGATTTTTGAGCCCCTCTGGAATCGCCAGTATGTGGATAATGTCCAAATCACGGTATCCGAATCATTGGGTGTCGGAACGCGAGGCGGGTATTATGAGCAGAGCGGGGCCACACGGGATATGATTCAGAATCACACCATGCAGCTCCTTGCCCTTACTGCTATGGAGCCCCCCCTCTCACTAGATCCGGAAGCGATTCGAGATGAAAAGGTGAAACTGCTGAAGGCAATCAAGCCGCTCAACCTGGACTATGCTCACAGCGACGTTGTTCGAGCCCAATACAAAGAAGGCCTTGTCGATGGAGCGAAAGTCCAAGGGTACTGTCAAGAGGAGGGCGTTTCGGCTGATTCGGAAACTGAAACTTACGCGGCGTTAAGGTTGAATATTAGCAATTGGCGATGGGAAGGGGTCCCCTTTTATTTGCGGTCTGGAAAACGGATGCCTCGAAGAGTTACGGAAATATCAATACAGTTTAAGCGTCCACCATCAACGCTGTTCAGTGAAAACGAAATGTTTAATTTGGCAGCCAATTCCCTCGTTTTTCAAATTCAGCCAGATGAAGGTTCAACCGTTTTGTTGAACGCTAAAATACCAGGGCTGCAGACTCGCACTCAGCCCGTTAAGATGCACTTTAAATATAGTGCAACTTTTGGTTCCAACACGCCAGAGGCGTACGAAAGGCTGGTACTAGATGCTATGCTCGGTGATGGAACGTTGTTTATTCGGGGTGATGAAACAGAAGCGTCCTGGAATCTGATTACTCCCCTGCATGATTTTTGGGCTGGTGAAGGTCAGAGAGGTATGGAAAATTATGTATCTGGATCCTGGGGACCGCTGGCAGCGGACCGACTTCTTTGGGATAATTCCCATGAATGGCGGAGGCCCTAAACGGTTTGATATATGGTTGAATGCCTAGCAACAGAACATAACGAGATCTATCGGGGTCTTCCGGGATTGGAGGTTCCCGTGGGCGAAGCCTTGGTCTCACTCTCAAACATGTGGGATGCTCCTGCGGCTTCGGAGGGAAGTCGTGCTCCATCGGAGTTCAGAGCATCCAGAATGAACTTCATTCTTCACTTTGGTTTTGAAGCCTCCACAGAGGAGTCTAAAAAACTCTTTCAGTCGGTAATTAGTTTTTCTCGGCGGTACCCTTGTCGAATCATCGCCCTTTGTCCCTCTCGCGATAAGAATGCTACGGGGCAGGGTATTGTCTGCAAGATTTTCTCGGAGTGCTACATTGGAGAAGGTCAAGGAGATATGAGTTGCTGTGAAGCGATCGTATTTGGTTACACCCTCAAGGAGAAAAAGTATCTTGAGGATCAAATTTCCATATTCCTAGAAAGCGACCTCCCAACGTATTACTGGCCCTATCGTTTCGATTCGCCGGAAAATCTCTCGGACTACCAGTCTTTTTTCAAAAACGTAAATCGTGTCGTGATCGATACCGCCTCTGAGAAATATCAGCCGCATATGCTGGATATCGCAGAGCCTGAAAAGGTGTATGACTTGGCATTCGCCCGGACACTCTCAGCGAGACAGAGTATTGGGCAATTCTTCAGCGTATTTTCTGCAGAGGACATCGTTGATGAATTGAATAGGATTGAAATCGTCACCTCCGTGGATCATGAAGCAGAAATGGTCGTTTTAAGTAATTGGATACAAAGTGTTCTGGAGGATTGTGGAAACTGCGTCGATAAAACCAAACCAGCAGAAAGCATTTCTTGTAGTTTATCTGTTGATCCACAGTCTGTTCCAACACTGAGATTTTTATATGGCAACGGCAGCTCTGCCGAATGCGTGCTGGATTTCAAATCAGGAGTGGCGCACTTGAGGGCAAATATTGGTGGAGACGAGTGTGCTATGAACGCTGCGATTCATTTGCTCAATCCGGATGATGCTTTGGCTGAGTCGCTATTCTTTGGCTAGGGCTAGATTTCGTTCTCAATTTGGTTGGGAAATCCGCTCTCATACAAAGCGGGACTCTCGTTGCAAGTCTTGTGGTTTGGCAGGAAAAACCGGCCCGGTCCTTCGACTGGGCTCATGCTCTTCGACCAGCCTACCATGCCTATAATGGCACTATCGCCAGTTTACCCTTACTGTTGGACCGTATTTGTCTGTCAAGGTTCGCTATTTTAGAGAAAGCCACACTTGAAATCCTTCCAAGCTCAGTGGTTACGATTGAATTCAAGTTTTCGATGATATTCCAGGGCTCCAGTTCGCTTCAATAATGCTTCGAAAAGGTTACGCCAACAGTCCGGGAAAAAGCGACCTATTGGCTCAGTGCCATCGGTCCTTCTTCGTTATGCGGACTGGGACTAGAGGCATTGAAAGGCAAACTTCCCACACGACTGAAGTCTACGAGACTTGCTTATCGTGGAGACGAGCTCCTTTTAGAAGTTCTACGTAGTTGGAAAGCAGTGATCTTTCATATTTCACTGGAGAATCCAGATGTTGAGCGTGCACTGGAGCTTATTTGGCGTATCCTGACCCATTCTTTCAAACCGATTCGATTAATTTATTTTGAGACCATCAATGACGAAGCCGCCAGAGTCATCATGTACTCTTGGAAGTGCTTGGCGTTCGTTTTCGTCTTCACTGCGACCACAAGCGGGTAGTGATTGAAGGTGTCATGTAAAATCAGCGTCCCGATAACATTTGGGCTACCCAAAACACGTTGTCGTCATCTCTTAAAAAGAGGTGGTTACCTCACCATCCATAATATGTCCGTTTTCTCATTCTTGCGAATGGGTCATCATTCGTCTCAAGGCACTAAGGCTTCGTTGAATTCTCGAAAGAACATGAAGACGATTACGACGCTTCCAATCACTTCTGGGGTAATCAGTAAAAGTCCTGCGGATAGGCCAATTTGGGAAGCTTGAAAAATGATGAGACCGGAGAGAATAAGGCATAGACCCGATACGAAGAGAAAGCTTAGACTGTAGGTTGGAACCGTCCGCACGCTCATCGAGTAGAGTTCTCGAAAATAGTGCATTGAAAGTAGGATGAAGACAGTCATCGCGAAGAATGGTCCGACATCCGATTGAGGCAAGGATAGCAGAGTGTTGTAGAGACCGTGCACGACGATCATGATCCCGAAGATGTAGAAAAAATCGTTGTAGCTCGAACGCCGTAAAGCTCGGCAAAGATACAGCCCTCCCATCCCGGTCAGAGCGATGTGGAAGAAGTTTGCGGTCAGAAACCGTGCTGGAGCTGCGAGTGCGAGCGATTGCGAAAAGTAACCAATATTCTCTTCCGCTGCAAAGCCAAGGCCTACAAAGCTGGCAACGATGAATGCGTCGCGCTCTTCGCCTTGCTTGGCGAAGTGGATCGCAAAAGGCAGAAAGAAAAGCAGCTTGCAAAACTCTTCTCTCAAACCAACTCCTCCAATGAAGAAAGCAAGCATCCGGATGAGGTCTCCATCTGGCTGATACCCAACGTAAGTATCCTCGACGATGACAAGGAAAACAGTCGGGATCGTGCTTAGCATTCCAGCGAAAAGCGCGAGTAAGCACAAGAAGCTGGTTCGACTTAGCCAAGGACTTATCTGGCCGAGTCGGAATAGGAGGGCCGCCCAAACAATCGCGGTGATTCCTGCGATGATGGCCATCGGCACATGGAAATTTGAGAAACGCTCAAAGGGGAGTAGCTTAGCGACCTCCAGCCAATCTTTCTGGTGGGTGGCAATATCGAGTCGAACGCGGAAACTGATGAGCTCCTCATAAGCTGGGTTTTTGAGAAGCACTTGCAGCTCGTCAAATTTGTCATTGCGAAGTAGCATATTGACAGCGCGTTCGCGGGATCGTCGGGCATCGGGGAATTGGCCTTCTCGCTTAAAGTAGGGGTAGGCTCTGTGATAATAGCCATTTCGCACTTCAATCTCTCCAAGAAGTCGGTTCGCGTATCGCGGTGGGAATTCCTGAGAGGCTTTCGATTCCAGATTTTCTCTCCGAGGATCTTCCGGGTCTGCAAAGGAGGCTAGATAGTCTCCTAGCATCGATGCCAGCTCTGTGTCGAATTGACCGCCCAATAGTCCATCGATACGCTTTGCCAATTCGCCTTGGTAGTACGGGTAAAGATAAGGCCCAATAATAAAGAACTCCTCTATCGTAATGCCTTCGTTTTCCAATTGGGTAATCAAGGCGGACGGAGCGATGCTGCTTTTAACGAGGGAGTTGTCCGAGTAGGGAAAATTTGGATTCGAGAATTCGAGGGTAATATGCTGGCGGAGCTGGCCTACTTTTGAATCAGTAAGCAAATCGACTAGAGCCCCGATGCATAACCCGCACAGCAGAATAGTGATAGCTGACTTCCAGATAAAGGATTGGCTATACGATTTCTGCCTTAGGTTGGTCTGCCAATTGCTCATGGGTCGGCTGCAGCTGTATTTTGAACAAACTAACTATAATAGTTGGAATTTAGTTGAGGCAGCTCATGCCGGACAAGCCTAATGATAATAAGGAGTCTTGGATCTCAAGATTGAGAGGCACAATGATATATATGTGCAATATACACACGGCAATTGAATTACCGGATGCATTGCCCGCTCGGCTAAAATGGCTTCGGCAGAGAGAGGATCGACTTTTAGGGAGTTGGTTATGCATGGGCTTAGGCAGGTTCTGAGCGAAGCGGCGGAAAAGCCGGACGCCTTCCGATTACCGAAATTTCCCCAAAGGCGGAGAAAGGCTTAGATTTAAGCAATGAGGAGATTGAATCCTTGCTGATGGCTGAGGGCACGAAGCGGTATGGACGTTCTTGCTGACGTTAATGCCTGTTGGTTTTAGCTGGTACCCAGCACAAGTCGTATCGCAAGGTCTGTCATTGGTTCGATCTGCTTCCTGAGGCTCAAACTTACTCGTATGCGGAGTAGCTTAGTTGGGTTTGATCCGGCTAATTACCTTGGATGTGGTGATGCAACGGAACGCGTTGACAATGTGTGAGACATGGACGTTCTACGGGCGATTCCTTCAAGTGTTTAGCGTATACTTTGGTTATGAGCCGAGCGGTTTGTAGGCAATTTGGCTCAAATTCAGCATGGCTTTCGGTAAGGCGACGGAGCGTGTGGCGGATGCCTATCTTGCTGGATTTGCCTTAGCATGCGGGCACTCCTTTGTTACTCTAGACAAGGGTTTTTGAAATTTCGAAGAACTCGATTTAGTAATGTTAGATTAATAGTGTTCATGAACACTAAAACGATTGACAGGTTTCGGATCGAGGTGCTTTTCTGGGCATGTGGCGCTTGCTCGAGCAGTTCAACTGGAGCCAGTTAGCCTTAGGGAAATCATAGGTGAAGGCGTCCGTTGGGCGGCTGGAACTGATAGGGACACTTTAGGGACTGGCATCGATCATTTCGACCGGGCTTTGGGGGGAGGACTGTCGACTGGCGTTTTGTGCGAGTTCGTCGCTTCCAATCCGAGTTCGGGCGGGCAAACTGTGCTCCTCCACTTGTTGGAGGGGGCTCGTAAGGAACGTCGTTTTGCGGCGTTGGTCGATGGGGCGAACGCCTTTGACCCGCAAACGGCGCCGCCTGCTTTAATCGAGCATCTTATGTGGGTGCGGTGTGGGTCGGTAGAGCAGGCTTTGCGGGCGGCGGATGTACTGCTGCGCGACGAAAACCTAGGAATGGTGATTGTAGATTTGCGTGATTGCCCTGGGTGGGCTTTGAAGCGGACGCGTTCGACGGTCTGGTATCGCCTACAGCGACTAGTGGGCCGATGGGAGGGGACTTTAGTCGTTTTCACGCCGCGCCCCATGATCCCGAGCGCCCAGATCCGGGTAGCACTAGCCGGACGCCTGACGGTAGCGCAGTGCGATGCGAATTTGGCCGATGTCTCAAAGGGCCTCGTGTTCGACGTGCTTCGCCTTCGCAAACAGGAAATGGGAGATTTCCCCAAACTGATACAAGCAGGATGAAAGGCAAGGTACCATGTACACGGTGATTGATATTCCGCGTTTCGCATTGCAGGCGGTCCTACGGCTGGAAGAAGGGCTTCGGGGGAGGCCGGTCGTTCTGGTGGACGAATCGCTGGCTAAGCCACTGGTGATTGACTGTACGCGAGCGGCGGAAAGGGCAGGGGCACTTCCTGGCTTGAGCTTGCCACAGGCGATCGCCCGCTGCGAGGAGGTCGTCGTTCGCTACTGTTCGGAGAAAGCGGAAGCCCTGGCGGGGCGAGCCCTGTTCGATTGTGCCTATTCCCTGTCGCCTCGAGTGGAGGAGACCTATCCTGGGGTGTGTTCGATTAGTCTGATCGGGGTTAACTGGAAGACGCTTGTAGATTCATGTCAGGAAATCGTATCTGTTTTGAGGGTACTTGGCTTGAGAGGACGCATAGGGGTTGGGGCCACGCCAGATATCGCCTTATTCGTAGCCCGCAAATCAAAGGGTGTTATGGTTGTGGGGGAGCTCCCTTTACAAGATAGGGCCGACTGTCCTCAGTCAGCCGGTGCGGTGGAGGATGGGTGGCCGGCGATGTTCGCAGAGCCGGAAAGGACCGGTCTTCCTCACCGTTCGTTAAAGGAATTCTTGAACTCCCTTCCGATAGAGGCCGTGGAACCCTCGGAGGAGCTGGGGGCGATTTTGGATCAATGGGGAATTCATTGGGCGGGGGCCTTTGCCCAACTGCCTCGAGAGGAGGTGGGCAAGCGACTAGGTGCGGAGGGCTTGGCCTTCTGGGATCGGATTTCAGGTCGGGAGGAGCGGCCATTGCGAATTTCGGAACTACCCGAAGTTTACCAAGAGTCGCTAGAATTCGAATACGAAGTCGATACGCTGGAGCCCTTGCTGTTTCTTATTCGCCGTTTTCTGGATCAACTTTGTCTGCGGCTGCAGGTCTCCGCCCTGGTGGCCGAGTCCATCCACTTGAAGCTAGAGCTGGCGGATATTCGTTTGGAGGATGGAGAGCGGATCGAATCGATAGAGACATCGCTCAAAGTCCCAGACCCTACTAGTGATTCGGAGGCATTGTTCATGATGCTGTCGACTCGGCTGGATAAAATGGATACTGATTCGGCAGTGGTGGGCCTCCATCTTAAAGTAGATCCGATTGATCGAAATGAAAGCCAGCTAGGCTTATTCGAAACGAGTCTGAAAGATCCGCATCGGTTTACCCAAACCTTGGCTCAGTTGGCGGGGATTGTCGGGGCGGACAATGTGGGCCGGCCCAGCCTGGAACTGAGTGGGCGGCCTGAGGGAATGACGCTCGAGCGTTTGCCAACGACAACGCCTCCGATGAAAGGACTGGGGACGAAAGAGCAGTTCGGATTGGTCCTACGCCGTTTTCGTCCCTCTTTGAAGGCTGAAGTCAGGGTAGGGGAAAGGCGTCCCATTTGGTTTCACTGTTCCCGGGCAGGCGGGATGGTGGCCCAGTGCCGAGGCCCTTGGGCCTATTCGGGGCAATGGTGGGAGTCGGGAGGATGGAACCGGCTGGAATGGGATGTGGAACTGAAGGCTGGTGGAGTGTACCGCCTCGTGAAGGAGCGGACACAGTGGATGGTCGAGGGGATGTATGACTGATTTTGAGGGTATCCAATCAATCCAATTCTTTCGCGTTCTAGCAGGATTCGAGCCCAAATTGCGTTTTCTCATTTCGAAATACCCTTCAGGTATGCCTCAAGTCGAAAGCCGGAATTTGTGTTTCGAATCCTACGTCGTCCGCTCAAAGGCGAATTATTGGAAACGCTCATGGCTAGGCTCAAGACGGTTGGTTGGGTATGGAATGTTTTCGAAAGGCTGAACGCTAATGGCTAATCGCTACATCGAACTGCATGCACGGACGGCGTTTAGCTTCTTGCGAGGGGCGTCGCATCCTAAGGAGTTGGCGGTGGCTTGTGCGGATGCAGAGCTGGATGCGATGGCGGTTTGTGATCGAGGGGGTGTTTATGGGACGCCGCGTTTTTATAAGGAAGCACGTGCACAGGGAGTGCGTCCCATCGTGGGCTGTGAACTGGCGATGGAAGATGGGAGTGCTTTACCGTTATTGATTAAATCGCGACAGGGATATCGAAATTTGTGTAAGCTTCTGACTCGGGCCCAGCTGCGTTCGGAGAAGGGTGAGGGGCAGGTGACGTGGGATGAACTACCAGAGTTTGCAGAAGGAATGGTCGCTTTGACAGGGGATGAGGATGGGCCGCTTTACCAAGCGTGGCGAGAGGAAGGAGTTTCGGGTCTTGATAGAAGTTTAAAGCGTCTTCGAGAGATTTTTGCCGATGAAGATTTGGGGCTCGAAGTTCAGCGGCATTTGATTCGAGGAGAGGAGCGTTGGGTGGCGACGATGCGTGACTTGGCAGTCGCTTCGGATCTACCGCTTGTAGCGACTAATGGAATCTGCTATGCGACGCCAGCGGGCCGGCTGACTCAGGACGTTTTTACCTGCTTGAGAGAGAAGACGCGTTTGGACAAGGCAGGAATGTTGCTTAGTCGGAATGCCCAGCGCTTTGTCAAGCCAGCGAAAGAGATGGGGTATTTGTTTCGGGATATGCCCGAGGCTATTAAAAACACACTTCGCATTGCGGAACGTTGTGAATTTTCGTTGGAGAATCTTGGATACAAGTTTCCTCGTTTTCCTGTGCCTCGAGGGGAATCTATGGATTCTTTTTTGGAGAAGATTGTCTGGTTTGGGGCAGAACAGCGGTATCGGAGTCTGAGTCCAGTGGTGAAGCGTCAACTGCGTCATGAGCTTAGCATCATTGCCCGTTTAGGCTTTTCCGGCTATTTTCTGATTGTCTGGGATTTGATTAACTACTGCCGAGAACACAACATCATGGCTCAAGGACGAGGAAGTGCGGCCAATAGTGCGGTTTGCTATAGCTTGGGGATTACGCCGGTGGATCCCGTGGAAGGGCGATTGCTCTTCGAGCGCTTCTTGAATGAGGAGCGACGGAGTTGGCCGGATATAGACATCGATTTGCCTAGCGGGGACCGACGGGAACAGGTGATCCAGGAAGTGTACCGGCGTTATGGTCGAAATGGGGCAGCTATGACTGCGAATGTGATTACCTACCGTGGGCGGAGTGCGGCTCGGGAAATTGGCAAGGTCTTTGGCTTTTCTGATGAGGTTTTAGGACGTTTTTCCTCGTTGTATGGAAGCCATAACTACTCGCACGAGATCTCGATTTCTGAGCAATTCGATAAGTCGGGAATCGCTTCTAGTCATCCGAGAGCGTCTGCCTTGGCTCGGTTGTTTCCTATGATTTTGGGCTTACCTCGGCACTTGGGCCAGCATTCAGGAGGTATGATTATTTGTGAAGGTGAACTAGACTCAGTGGTGCCGTTAGAGCCAGCGAGCATGCCAGGGCGAACTGTGGTTCAGTGGGACAAGGAGGACTGTGAGGATATGGGGATGGTGAAGGTGGATTTGTTGGGTCTAGGAATGATGGCGGTAATGCAAGATGCTTTCGAAGCGGTGAGGGCTAAGGGGAAGAGTATCGACCTCGCGAGTATTCCCAAAGACGACAAGGCAACCTATGAGATGATGCAGAAGGCCGATACGATCGGGGTTTTCCAGATTGAGAGTCGAGCTCAGATGGCGACTCTGCCGCGGATGAAGCCGAAGGAGTTCTACGACGTTGTTATCGAGGTTGGAATGATCCGACCCGGTCCCATTCAGGGAAACATGGTGAACCCTTATCTGGAGCGACGGGCAGGTCGACAAAAGATTGAGTATATTGACGATCGCCTGAAACCGATTTTGGAACGGACTTTGGGGGTGGCCCTTTTTCAGGAGCAAATTCTGAAAGTGGCGATGGTTATGGCTGATTTCTCTGGTGCTCAGGCTGAGGAACTACGACGGGCAGTGAGTTTTTATCGAATAGATTACCGGATTAACCAGGTGACGCAGGACTTGGTGAAAGCGATGCATGAAAGAAAGGTTCCAGAAGAGAAAATTGAACAGGTAGTTAGGTTAGTCTCCAGTTTTGCCCATTATGGTTTTCCGGAGAGTCATGCGATTTCGTTTGGTTTGCTAGCTTACGCTAGTATGTACTTAAAGACTCACTATAAGGCGGATTTTTATGTGGCATTATTGAACAATCAGCCGATGGGTTTCTATTCACCGGCGACCTTGATCCAAGATGCTAAGCGGCATAATATTCGGGTTCGAGCGGTGGATGTTTCGGTTTCTGGATGGCGGTGTATCGTGGAGAGCGAACAGTCTATCCGATTGGGTCTGAACATGGTAAATGGAGTGAGTCGTTCTCATGCGGAAGCGATGCTGAGAGCTAGAGAGGAGTATGGGTTTACTGATTTGCGGGACTTTAGAAAGCGGACTCGTTTCGACCGGGACGAATTACGAACGCTGGCTTCAATAGGAGCTTTGAATTGTTTCGAGAAGAGCCGGCGGCACGCCTTGTGGTCGGTGGAGTCGAGCTACGATCCAGGGGACTTGTTTGCGGATGCAGAGGTGGAGGATAATCGTGGACTGAGTCCGTTGGAGTTAATGACGCACGTAGAGCGCCTGCAGGCGGATTATAGCGGTGTAGGCGTGACGGTGGGCTCACACCCCATGGCTGCAGTTCGGGATGGACTGTCGCAGGTCTGGACGTCAGTGGACTTGGATCACACGCCGCATGGCAATCGGGTTAGAGTGGCGGGACAGGTAATTTGCCGTCAACGGCCGGGAACAGCGAAGGGTTTTTTGTTTATTTCGCTAGAAGATGAGACGGGGATATCCAATATTGTGGTGATGCCGCAGATATTCGAGCGTAGTCGGCTTGTGATTACACAGGAAAGATTCCTCCTGGTTTCAGGAAGGCTGCAGAACTTACAAAACGTAATCCATGTGAAAGCCGAGAAAATAGAACCGCTGGTAGTGGGGGAACTGCCGGCTGCGAACTCGTATGATTTTCACTAGTAGCTCAGTGCTTCAGTCCGAGCATTGTATGAGAACATGTGCTCAGGCTAAAGCACTGAGCTAATCCACAATCAGAGCTGCGTAGTTCTTCTTTCCACGGCGGAGGAGGATATATTTATCGAAATGGATGTCGGATGAGGTGAGCTTTGATTGAATATTTTGTATCCTTTTATTGTTTACGTTTACACCTCCTCCTTGGATATCTTTTTTGGCCTGGCCACGAGATGGGGACAGACCTGATTCGACGAGAGCTTCCAGTAGAGAGAGTCCTTCACCGGAAAGGGTATCACTGGATACCTTTGCGTTCGGTATTTCGTTGGCCACTTCTTGCAAAGCGTTCTCCGAAATGTCTTCGAGACCACCCCCAAAAAGAATCTGGCTGGCTTTGATGGCATCGTTGGTGGCCTCTTCGCCGTGGATGAGCTGCGTCATTTCGCGGGCTAGAGCTCGATGGGCTAATCTTATGCCAGGATTTTCTTCGTGCTGTTTTTCGAGTACCGCGATTTCATCCTGGTTGAGAAAAGTAAAGTATTTCAAGTAGCGAATGACGTCACGATCATCGACATTGATGAAATACTGGTAGAAGCGATACACGCTGGTGCGAGCAGGATCTAGCCAAATGGCGCCTGATTCGCTTTTGCCGAATTTGGTCCCGTCAGCGTTAGTGATGAGGGGTAGGGTGAGGCCGTAGACAGTGGCCTCCGCCTTTTTGCGTGTCAGCTCGGTTCCGATGGTAATGTTTCCCCATTGATCGCTGCCGCCGATTTGGAGTTCGCAATTTTCTGACTGGTAGAGATGGTAGAAGTCGTACCCTTGCAGCAGCATGTAGGAAAATTCTGTGTAGCTGATGCCTACATCTCGGTCGTCCATGCGAGCACGCACGCTTTCTTTGGCAACCATGGAGTTTACGGTGAAATGTTTGCCGACATCTCTTAGAAAATCGAGAAAGCTGATCGGGGCCATCCAAGTGGCATTGTCGACAAGTCGGGCGGTATTTTTGATGGCTTCGTTGAAATCGAGTATACTGGCGAGCTGTGTTTTTACTGACTCGATATTGTGGTCGAGCACTTCTTTAGTGAGTAATTGGCGCTCAGACTTTTTGCCCGATGGGTCACCAATGCTTCCAGTGGCTCCACCGGCAAGAGCGATAGGTTTGTGACCATAGTCCTGGAAGCGCCTAAGAGCTATGAGAGGCACGAGATTGCCGACATGGAGGCTATCTGCAGTAGGGTCAAAGCCACTATACAATGATATGGGCCCTTCGGCAAGTCGCTCAGCTAAAGCCTCTTCAGCCGTGCAGTCGTTAAGGAGTCCTCTCCAATGCAGATCTTCCAAAATCGTCATAAGGTGGAAGGTTTTGGAGAGAATTGAGAGAAGTGTCGAGATTAAGGCTGAAGGTTGCAGACTTAAGGCTGAATTTTAAAAAATAAAGGACTCGAAATTGGTCTCAATGAATTCGTAGAAACCCGGGGCGAGGATTTGATTAACCTTACCTTTACCGATTCTCACTTCGTCTTTGACCGTGTAACCTTTCCCTTCGAGATCACCTCGGAAGATTAAAACTTCGTCCGTGTCTTTACGAATGGAGAATTTCTTGTCCATCGGTTCGCCTAGAATAGCCACGAATTCTCTAGGGTTCATCTTTGAGGCAAGCTTGTCCCAGGCATCGGGATTTACCCAGTCTCCGCTCGCTCGAACTTCTGCTTTGCATAGCTCGATTCTCAAGTTTTCGTACCACTGGTTTTTATCGTCTTTAGGCGAAGGATTAGAGGTGGCGTGCGCGACGGCTGCCCGCGGAACGGTGTTGGGGACTTCAGAAACTTCTTCGTATTTGGCGAGACGCACTTTCAACGCAGAGACCTTCTCGTTGAGCGATTTGATCTCGACGAGAACTTGATCCAGGGTCGCTCGTTCGAAGTCAGCCGCGAACGATGTGCTTAATAGCATGAGAATAGATAAAAATGAGACGGCCCGTTTCATTTCTCAAATAGGGCACGTCTAGGGGAACAGGGCAAGCGTCTTTGCCCTACGGGCAACCTCTACTCGTGGGCCTTTTTGACCGACGTACTTGCAGCTCTAATATATGATCGCCCGTTTTTGCAATTCAGTCGGTGTCGTGTCGGAATTGACCTTCAAGTAGTTGATCATTCCCTCTAGCCAGGTTGAAACGGAGTTAGGATTGTAGCTCACCCTCGGTTCAGTATTTAGGACTCCGTCCGCATCGCCCAAAGGCATTAGCCGACGAGGAATCTGATTGAGAGTGATTGTTTCGAAGTAAGTGTTGGATTCTCTTAGGGAATCAAGCAACGTCTTCTCGTTAAAGTCATACGCCGGTGAAGCCTCTGCACGAATGATAATTATGGGCGAATAGATACTACTGAAAATCTTGTGGTAAAATTTCCTGCGAGAAGGATCGGTGCGTCTCCAAATCTGTTCAGAGGTCAGCCATTTGCTCTCTTCGATAACGTCTTTGTGAGTCTGCCTTGTAAAAAGCATGTAGTGGGGTTCCTCAAGGATAAATCCACTAAACGAATACGTACTTGCGAGATAGATAGACAAGTTGGCATATTCCTTGGTCGACATCAGGAAGAAGCTGCTTTCATCGACTACTTTTTGATCACGAATTTCGTCGAACATCTCGACCCAGTCAGAGGTTCGCGCAGAACGCAGCGATGCCAAATCTTTTGCGACCGCATAGGCAACCACGAATCCTTGGCCGAGCAAGTTACTACCGAATGGAGAGGTGAGAAGGTAGCGTGCTTCATTCTCTTTTTGAGCACGGCGACTCTTAGATCTACCAAAAAAACGTCGGCTGGACTGGTTGCTCAGTGAGGCAGATTCCACATCGATAACAAAGACAGCTGGGGCGATTTTTGCCCTCTTCGGTCGTCCCCATACTAGGCTGATCTTCTTACCTGATGCAAGACGAACCTGTTTGGATTTAATCTGGATATCGTCCTTAAAAATACCGCGCCGGAAAGGATAGTCGCCGGAAGTGAGTCGCCGTAGCATTCTATGCTCTTCAGAAAAGATGTCTTCTGGATTCAGAATACTAGGCGTGATGTTTTCCTCAGTTTCGGGTGTGCCTTCCTGAGCGTTTATCGAGAGGCAGTAAATCGTGGCTGCGACGAAAAGAAGGACCATCCGCAGGGTTTTAATTTCGGATCGTCGGATCATGGTTCTCTAAGCTGTTTTGAGGAGGTATTAGGTCCAACGCTCGTTGAAACTTTCCCGATAATTGACACTCATCAATATTTCCAATTTGGCAAGAATCTTAGATCAGCTGAAATTACGCCTACTAAGTGATGGGAGAATGAGGGCCTAGATCTCCAAATGATAGATCAATTTACGCCCGCAAAGAGAGTCAAAAAACGCTCGCCCCATTTTCGAGTGCGAGCGTTGCAATTAGGGGAAGCTGAAAGGAGTCTACTTCTTCTTCGCCTCTTCTCGTTCGAGGGCTTCTTTGATTACCTGCTCAGCCACGATCTTCGGACAAGGTGCGTAATGCGAGAACTCCATTGAGAATTGTCCTCGACCCGAGGTCATTGTACGGAGCGAGCCAATGTAGCCGAACATTTCGGCGAGAGGAGCGTCCGCTTTGATCTGAATTGAAGTGGCGGTAGGCTCCTGAGACTTGATCATACCGCGACGGCGATTGAGGTCGCCAATGACATCTCCGATATTATCTTCGCCAACGAATACGTCGAGTTTCATGATCGGCTCTAGGATTTGTGCTCCCGCCTTCGGCATCGTTTGGCGATAGCCAGCGCGAGCAGCTGTTTCAAACGCAACCGCTGATGAGTCGACTGGGTGGTATGACCCGTCTGTAAGCGTAACCTTGAAATCGACTGTGGGATAGCCCGCAAGGACTCCTCTAGCGATTGACTTTGCAAAGCCCTTTTCAATGGCTGGCCAGAACTCCTTAGGAACGTTGCCGCCAACAACCTTCGACTCGAACTGGAAACCATCGCCGGAATCAAGCGGTTCGATGATGTAATCGATCTTACCAAACTGACCGGAACCACCAGACTGCTTTTTGTGTGTGTAGCTGTCTTCGATGCGCTGAGTTATAGACTCGCGGTAGGCGACCTGAGGCTGACCGACGTCGACTTCAACGCCGTAGGTGCGCTTGAGGATGTCTACTTTGATATCCAAGTGAAGCTCACCCATTCCTTTGATAATTGTTTCTCCAGAATCCTCGTCGGTCTCGACGCGGAAGGAAGGATCCTCCTTGATCATTTTGCCAATGGCAGTGGAGAGCTTTTCAGCATTCGCCTTGTCGCGAGTTGCGATGGCGATCGAGATAACGGGATCTGGGAAGACCATTGGCTCGAGAGTTGCCGGATTCTCAGGATCGCAGAGCGTGTGACCAGTTTGGGTATTTTTCATCCCAAGCAGTGCAACGATGTCGCCCGCCTGGGCAGAATCAACCTCTTCACGAGAATCAGCGTGCATTTCCACGATACGGCCAATACGCTCCGTCTTGCCCGTAAAGGTATTGAGAACGCTGGTGCCTTTTGTCATCTTGCCCGAATAGATACGGGTAAAGGTGAGTGCACCATACTTGTCGTCCATAATTTTGAACGCGAGTGCTCGCAATGGTTTGTCGATATCAACCGTGGCGACAGCTCCGGTCTCGTTGCCCTCCAGATCGATTTCTGGCTGTGGCTTTACCTCAGTTGGAGAGGGCAAGTAGTCGACTACCGCGTCCAAAATGAGTTGTACCCCTTTGTTCTTAAAAGAAGAGCCGCAGTAAGTTGGGAAAAAGTCCAAACTGATCGTTCCTTTGCGGATGCAAGCCTTGATATCATCAATGGCGGGTTCGTCGCCCTCGAGGTATTTTTCCATTAGCTCGTCGTTTTGCTCGACCGCTGTTTCGATGAGTTTTTCGCGCCATTCCTCGACGTCGTCCTTCATATCTTCAGGAACATCCTCGATCGTGAAGTTCAACGGGTCTCCAGAATCGTCCCAGATCCAAGCCTTGCGTGTCAGAAGGTCGACGCAGCCTTTGAGCTCACTTTCGCGACCGATAGGCAGAACCATCACAAGTGCATTGGCTCCGAGCACGGTTTCAACTTGGTTGACGACGCGTAGGAAGTCAGCACCGATGCGGTCTAGCTTGTTCACGTAAATTATGCGGGCAACCTCAGAGTCGTTGGCGTATCTCCAATTGGTCTCGGACTGTGGCTCAACCCCTCCAGAGCCGCAGAAAACGCCGACGCCTCCATCGAGTACCTTCAGGGACCGATAAACTTCGATCGTGAAGTCAACGTGGCCTGGCGTATCGATAATGTTAAAACGATGGTTGTTCCAAAAACAGGTCGTTGCAGCCGATTGGATCGTGATGCCTCTCTCCTGCTCTTGCTCCATGAAGTCTGTCGTTGCCGCTCCATCGTGAACCTCGCCGATCTTGTGGATCTTGCCAGTGAGCTTGAGAATACGCTCAGTAGTGGTCGTCTTACCTGCGTCTACGTGTGCGAAGATTCCGATATTTCTGTAAAGTGTTAGGTCTGTTGCCATTGTGCTTAATTTTGATTGCTATCCAGAGACTAGTCCCAAGGAAACCATACGCGCGTATACAAAGTTCTGCGTCTGGCAACGCAATAATTCGCATTGAGGGTCGATTGCGGGTCCGTCGAGGTCGGTCGGACCTTTTTTGGCAGACTGAGATCGCTCTTTTAGGGGGCTGGCTTTTTATTTCGAAGCATGTCGGATGGGCCAGTTGTGAAGTCTTCTGAATCCGTTGCTGCGAACGTTGTTTACGCCGGAACTGGAACGAAGCGGCAAGTGTTAACAAATGACGAGGAAGGGTCGAATTTCGCTCTTAGACGCTTCACTATTGGAGCCGGGCGGAGGATTGCCGAAGCATACCAATGCTGCAGAGCACGAACAATATCTTCTGAAAGGAAAGGTGCGTGTGGGAATTGGTAAGAAGGTTTTTGAGGTAAAAATTGGGGATACCGTTCTGATTCCGGAGAGGGTTCGTAATTGGTATGAAGCGGAGGAAAAAAAGATTCGAGTTTCTCTGTATTGTGCCAAACAAGGAGGGTGGGATTGAATTATTTGACGATCCGGGTTAAGAAAGCATCGAAAATAGAGAGTTTGTAGGCCGTTGCCGATACGTTTTGCCTCCATTTTGACGAGAAAGATTGAAAATCGGAACCGAAACGCTGCAATGTGTGTAAAGATTTACGACGACGGTCCCAAATATTATTATGAAAACCCTCCTTTCTTCCGAATGTCTCGCCGTTTCGACTGCTCTAGCCTTAATAACCATTCCTTGCACTAGCGGGCAGCAAGAATCGGAGCCTGGCGGCTATCTTTTCTTCGGTACTAGTGTCAGCGCAGAAGCTGGTGAATCCCATTTCCCAATCGTAGGCGTGGATAAGAAGAATATTTTTGTCGACGCGGGCATTGATATAAAAAAAGTCTCGCTGCGAGCGCCTTGCCACGTGAGGGCTGAGCTGATGCTGTCGGAAAGCTTTGCAGATGTGCTCGAGATGAAGTTCACGACCACGTCGATGACGAATTTGCAGCGCTCCGCACAAGCGGTCTCGGACATGCAGTTTTCTGCGGTCCAGTCGGAAATCGCAGTTTCGATGTTGAGCTCCCAGTTGGAAGGTGATCCACTCTCGGTCGATGCGAGCCCCGCCGACATGGCTATTCAGTCTCAAATCGAAGATGTTCAGCAGAACAACTCGGACTTCCAATCTAGCATGCAAGATAGCCTGGATATGGGCACTTTCGAGGCTGAAGAGCTGGTGGATACGGTTCATGTTAAAGGGACGATTATCCCGAAGACAGATATGCCAAGAGCTTATTGCGTTATCGTTGTCGACTATGATATCCATCATTTGGAAACAGGCGAGAAGGAAGGGCGTGGCCGATTTGCTCGAGCAAAGTACATTGGCGACCTATTAGCGGAAGAAATCGTCGAATTACGTGTTCGTGTTTCCACGGGTGAGTTCGACAAGGAAACTGCGGAATTCCAGATGCACTTGTTCACTGGAGACGGGGAGCAAGTGGCGATGAGCAATTCGCGTGGTCTAAAGGCCTTGACACCTCAGGAAGTGGCAACTTTCCGGGAGCTTTCCGCTAAGACGTCATTGCGCAATAACGGCTGAGGCGTTCTGAAGTTACATCAGGGGGCGACGAAAGTCTTTTTCATGCTAAGGGTGTGCGTGGAGGCAAACAATCGTTTTTCTTGCGGTTTTGTCTTCATGCTCGTGTGGCAGGAAAGGCCTTTTGATGGGGAGGGTTCTCCGTTTCACTTTTGATGTTTCCCTATCGATTTTTTTGAAGTAAAGTCTAGTTACTTTAAGGCCAGCCCACCTCTCTCTGCTCTTTCGCCCATCGTATTGACTCCGATCGTTTTTTCGTGGAAATTGATGTTTGATATTACCCAGGCTGAGTTTCCTCGATGAAACGGATATGTCTCTATCAAAGGAGTACTTTAACTGCCGATCCAATCTACTCATTGGCTCTTAGATTCAACCCTCGGGCTTAATTGCTCTCCAATTCCACAGTGGCGGTCCCATGGAGGTTTGGTTCAGGAATATTCGGCTAACGCGGTTGGATTGAACAGGAAATATTTCTAGCGGGTGATTTCGGAGATTTCACAGATGAGATGGCTATCGATGGGTGCTCGTAGGGCACCCGCTACCCTTTGATGTCTATGCCTGGAGGAGAACACGGTCTCGTATCGCACTTATTCTATTCTCTAATTCGCTGTTTCTGCTCTTCTCTGCTCCTTGGATGACGATGTTGCACTTCTTGATGAGAGTATCTCTCGCCATCTTTTTGTATTCAGTTTTTGAATTGGAGCAATTTAGGAATTTTTCTAACGCTTGAATTCGGTAAAGGTCCAGCCCGCGTTGATTTGAGAGTTGATCACTGTGGCCGCCGTACTTTTCGATGAGGGCCTCGTCAACTAGGAGAACCGGATAGAGGGAAGCGATCCTCAACCATAGATCATAGTCTTCACAGGCCGGCAGGGTTTGGTCGAAGAGGCCAATCGAGATTAGCAGCTTGCGACTGACAATTGCTGTGGAAGGAGAGATGGCGCATACCGGAAGGCAGTCGGAGAATATCCATCCACTCTTCTTTTGGTAGTTTTGGGGTATTTGTTTTTCCCGGCCCTTATAGATCCATTTTTCCTGGGTGTGGCAAATATCGTAGTTTGGATGATTCTGCAGAGCTTTTAGTTGCTTGTCGCACTTTGATTTGAGCCATACGTCATCAGAGTCGAGGAGGGCAATCCATTCCGATTTGGCTTCTCGAATTCCAGTATTTCGGGCCGCACTCACTCCTTGGTTTTTTTGAAATAGGATGCGGATTCCCGGATATTGTTTCTCGAGGTGAGATGTCGATCCATCCGTTGATCCGTCGTCGACTACGATGATCTCCTCTGGAATTCGATTCTGGGAATAGACGGAATCGAGACAGCGGCGAATTGACCGACCGCGATTAAAGGTAGGGATGACGACAGCTAGACGGTCAAAGTTATTGAATGGCATGTTTTAGGGAAGTCAAAGTCGAATGGGTGGAAAGTTCAATTGGAACCGATAGGGCTAGCCCTTGCATTCTGCCGCGCGGGTTTAGAAGGATGTATCATCGGAAAAGCGGCGTATCACTAGCCGTTCGGAGTGATCAAGTGTTTCATCATCTGATTAGAAAATGGGTGTAAAAGGCATCGTTTTACCTGGAAATGGGAACTCGATGAGACCCGATTCTAAGAGTATATTTACATATAGAAACGAACCTCCTTGTTTAGGAACTCTTTAGCCTTCGAATTTGAATTTCACCTCTCCATTCGTCACAGCGAGTTGAGCGGAAAAGGGTTTGCCAGCTCTTGATAGAAATCCATCCAGCGATTCGGTTACTCCGTTCTTTAGAAGGGTTTGCACGATTTCTTTTGAGATATCCTTGTGTGCGATCGTCTTCCAAATAACGAATTTGCAGCCTTCGCGCCAGTTCGAGCATCCGTAGTTCTTCGGTCCTCCGAGGATGTCCCCGCCACAGGATGGACACCGGCCAATGGCGTCTTTTCGGGTTGGTTTGGGTTCTATTTCTGCAAGCTTGTATCCAATTTCCCCCTTTTTGTTTAGGGATAAGGTGGCGAGCACGCGATTGGATCCGTCTTGGATACCGTAAGCGGTTAGACTGCGTTTGTTGAGGAGAAGTTCGCGCATGAGAACAGGTGTGATCCGAATTCCAAGCGAACCCTCCTTGATGGCGAATTTGCAGCCCGAACGCCATTGGGAGCACCCGTACCCGGTCTTTCCGCGAATGACAGACGAGGTGCATAGGGGGCAGGGTCCCAGGTTTTTTAGGTCGATGGTCTTTTCGGAGGTTGCGGAAATAATTTCACGAGTGTAGGCTCCCACTTCCCTCATGAACTTGCTTGAATCGTATTTGCCACGCTCCATTTGCTTAAGGCGAAACTCCCAGTCTCCAGTAAGCTCTGGCGACTTTAGTCTATCGTCTTGTACCAGAGCTATCAGTTGTCGCCCATTGGGTGTGCTAAGAAGGCTCTTCCGCCTACGTTCGATATATCCCCGATTGATAAGGACCTCGATAATCGACGCGCGTGTGGCAGGGGTCCCAACGCCTTTTTCCTTCAAAGCCTCCTTCAACTCTTCGTCATCTACTATCTTTCCAGCGGTTTCCATTAACTGAAGCAGGCTTGCCTCAGTAAATCTTTTTGGAGGGGATGTCTTAAAATTTTCAATACTGGGAGAGTGGATAGAGCGTTCGCCTGCTTGAAATTCCGGTAGGGACTGGTCGGCTTTTTCGGCTTTGGTAGAGACCTTTTTCTTTGCAGCTGGCTTTTTGTTTTCAGTCGGGTAGAGAACCTGCCAGCCTGCTTCGACGAGAAGAGTACCTCTCGCTCGAAAAAGTTCTCCCGCAGCATTTGCTTCTACTGTGGTTACCGTTTTGATACAGGTAGGATAGAAGGTAGCAATTAGACGGGTAAGAACTGCGTTGTACAGTATCTTTTCATTGTCATTAAGTTTCGAAGGAATGTCAATGGTCGGGATGATGGCGTGGTGGTCCGAGACCTTTTTGTCGTCTACGATGCGTTGGGTGAATTTGAGATTTTGAAGATCCAGCTGTCCGATTTCCTTTTTCCGGAATGGCCGAAATTGCTCTAGTAACGGTGCGATAGTAGGTTTCAGATCGGAGGTTAGGTAGCGGCTATCTGTTCTTGGGTAGGTGATGCGTTTGTTTTCGTAAAGATTCTGGGCGATTCGCAAAGTCTGGTCAGCGGTAAATCCGAAACGCTTGTTGAGGTCGCGTTGCAGCTCGGTCAAATCGTATAGCAAAGGGGGGTTCGAGAGTTCGTGTTTTTTCTCAACTGAATCGATGATTAAATCCTGGCCCTCCACTTTTGATATGATGGTCTCCGCCTCTTTAAGCCCTTTGAGCTTACCCTTGGTATGGCGAAACTTGGCACCTTGGGCGACTGTATGAATTTCCCAGTAGTCACTTGAGTCGAAGGTTTCGATTTCACGGTCTCTCCCTACGATCATTGCGAGAATAGGAGTTTGAACGCGACCGATACTGAGAAGCAGGTTTCGCTTGCCGTATTCGACCGTGAAAAAGCGCGTGGAGTTGAGGCCGACGATCCAATCCGCTTCACTACGGCATTTCGCTGCATGATACAGGGGGTCAAATTTGTGACCATCCTCTAGTTCCTCGAAGCCCTTAGCGATGGCCTCTTTAGTGAGCGAACTGATCCAAAGGCGCTTGAACGGCTTCTTTTCACATTTGGCCCATGTCAGAATATATCGAAAGATGAGCTCTCCTTCACGGCCAGCATCTGTAGCGCAAATGATTTCGTCGGCCTCTTTGAAAAGCCGTACGATTATGTTCAATTGAACCTGTAACGATTTCTCCGCTCGCGAACGCAACTGAAAATTCTCGGGGATCATGGGGAGCGAATCGATGCGCCACGACTTCCATTCCGGCTTGTATTCCTCTGGCTCCTGAAGTTCGACTAGGTGTCCAAAGGCCCAGGTCACTGCCCAGCCGCCCCCTTCCAAATACCCGTCTCGGCGAGATGTTGCATTGAGGTGCTTGGCAATGTCGCGAGCGACGGAAGGTTTCTCGGCGAGGACGACCTGCATTAATGAACTTTAATCGTATTTGCCCAAGGATTGATCGGCCTGACATTGATACAAATGTAAACAAACATGAATTTTTATAAGCTAGACCGGTTATTTGAGATCGGTTAGTAATCTTATTCCTTCTTCGTTCTTGAACTCGATCGCGTGGTCTAGGGCAGTCTTTCCCGTTATCGATACTACGGTCGGATCGACTCCTTTGGTGAGGAGCAATTCGATGAGTTCTTTGCTGCCGCTCACTGACGCCTCGTGCAGTGGAGTACCTCCGGCGTCGCTAAGTATAGAAATATCAGCTCCGTTTTCGAGCATTAAGGTTACTAGATCGATCTTGTTTTTTGCCGCTGCTAAGTGAAGGGGGGTCCAGCCATTTCCGTCTTTCAAACTCAGATTCGCTCCCGCAGCGATAACCGCTAGACAGGAGGTTACGTCACTTCGGCTCACAGCGACGTGCAGGGCGGTTTGTTTACTCTTCGTGGTGACGTTTGGGTCGGCTCCGTGTTTTATGAGACTCGATACCATGTCAACTTTCTTGCGAAGTATCGCTTGGTGGAGGGGAGTATAGCTGCCTCGGCCGGGCCGATTTACGATTTCAGGATCGTTTGCTATATGCCGCTGAAGGTCCTCAAGATCGCCGATCGCGATGGCCTGCTCGATGGATTGGTACTTAACGATCGGAAGAATCTCGGACTCGATGCCTTTTTCTGGGATAGATAATCCAGCGGTCCAAGCGATGCCGTTTAGTACCAGCTTACGGAGGCTTTCGTTGCCCCAGTTGTGGTGGAAGTGTCCCCCCGTGAATCCGAATCCGCGTCGCTCATCCGAGTCCACTTTAGCCCATGCGAGAGACTGGGGCCGTTTGTTCTTGAGCGCGTCTCGAACCGCTGGATTTCCGGTGCGGGGACCGTCTTCTCCTAGCGAAGATTCTGGTGGGACGGCCTCGATTAGAGACGCGATTTGTCCACGATTATTTTGAAACCGCATGTGGTAGTACCATTCGTCTTCGAGATCAAAAGGCTCTATCCCTTGGGTGATCTCATGGGTATGGATTTCCGAGTTTTTGAGAGTCCAGACTGGATTAACAGACCAATCGACCTCAAAATAACCTCCGATGGCATCGGTCAAAAACTCGTTGAGCGGCTCGTTTCCCGGTTCGAGGGCGTAGTGAAGAATAACGATGCCTGACCCGTTTTGGTAGGCCTCTTGCAATATTCCGTCTTTGCCGAGAGCAACGTGGAGTTCGTTCCCGTCCGAGTAGATGACAATTGTATCCGCATTTTTGATAAGGCTATCGTCCTCTGGCCATCCCAGACTTACCTGTGTTTGAACATTGAGACCGCTTTCATCCAGGCATTTGGCGAGAAGCTCACATCCCGCAGGGAATTCGTGCTTGTTCCATCCGTGGCTGGGTTCGCCAGCGATAAAAAGGACGCGCTTCGGGCCGTGCTCAGAAGAGAAGCTCATCTGGCAAAGCAAGGCGGTGAAAATCAAAAGAGGGATAGTGTAAGTGAGGGGAGCCTTCATATTGGAAGGCTAACACTTACCCCGTCCGGGCGACCCAGGGCAAGTTTTGATTGGAATTAGAATCCGAAGTCTGAAGGGATTCAATCAGAGCATGGTATGGATTAGTTATTGAAAAATGACATTATAGAAAGTCCGATGGATTCGAATACAATGGAGGTCCTGTCAGAGGTCATTACTCGATTGGGTGAAGAGGTTGGTCCGAAAAATCTGCCAGATCAGGATATAGAATACGTTTTGGGGGATGCGAAACAGGCTCTCAACTTTCTCGCGGACAGTTTCGTTCAATCGAGTTTTTAAACTCGGAACGCGAACGGTAAGGTACTCGGACTGGGCAGTCACGCCCTACCTTTGGAAACTGTTTATCACTTCTTCTAGCTTGATGACATTGGTTGCACCCCCCATGGCGAAGTCGGGTTTGCCGCCGCCTTTTCCGTCCAGTTTGATAGTAAGCTCTCTGACGATGTCTCCGGCTTTGTGGCCTGCACCAATGGCACCTTTGCTACAGAAAGCGACGACACTGGCTTTGCCTTTCACTTTGGCTCCGAGTACCACGATACCTTCACCTAGCTTGCCGAGGACGTTGGCTCCCAACTGACGAAGAGCGTTGGGGTCGGAAGCTTGAACCTCGGCTCTAACGATTTTTAGACCGTCTGATTCCGTCGCGGTTTTGACAAGGTCATTTGCTAGATTACCGCTCGCTTTTTGCTGGAGTTTCTTGAGTTGCTTTTCGAGCTCGGAATTTCGGGTAATGAGAGAGTCGATCTTTTTGAGCAGATCCGTAGGTGCAGCGGAAAGGCTCTTAGAAGCGGTAGCGATTAATTGTTCAATTTCGTTTATGTGGGAATATAGGCTATTGCCGACGATCGCTTCGATTCGGCGCGTACCAGCCGCGATTGCGGACTGACTGGAAACTTTAATCAAGCCGATTTCCCCCGTAGCTCGAACATGTGTACCGCCACAAAGTTCCTTGGAAAAGCCGCCGATGTCGACCACACGTACGACATCGCCATACTTCTCGCCGAAGAAGGCGATGACGTCTTTGGGCTTTTGGTCGTAGGGAGTTTCAAACCATCTGACCATACTGTTGTCGAGCAAGTGCTCGTTACAGAGTTTTTCAATCTCTGCGAGCTCTTCTGGCTTTATTGGTTCGAAGTGTACGAAGTCGAAGCGTAGTCGCTCATTGTCTACGTACGATCCGGATTGGCGTACATGGGTGCCGAGCACTTTTCGTAAGGCCCAGTGTAGAACATGCGTTGCTGAGTGATGGCGCTCGATAGAGCGACGCCGATCGTGGTCTACGATTAGATTCGCTTCGATCCCGGAGGAAATACTCGCGAGATCACCAGAAATCTTGTGGAGGAACCGCCCATGGCCATCCTTGATGGTGTCGATTACAGTGAAATGAGCCCCGTCGAATTCGATCGCCCCCGTGTCACCTACCTGACCACCCATTTCAGCGTAGAAGGGTGTGTGGTTGAAAACGAGATACGATGAATCTTCTGCTTTGACGATATCGACGAGCTCTGCTTCGTCGGCCAGCGTGTCAAATCCAAGGAAGGTCGTGGCTTCGGTATCGCAATCCGAATCGGCGATAAGTATATCGATCTTTTTCTGGGATGCACGAGCTCGATCGCGTTGTTTCTCCATTTCGCGATTAAATGCCTCAGTATCTACGTAAATGCCTTTTTGTTTGGCAAGTAACTGAGTTAAATCGATGGGGAATCCGAAAGTGTCAAATAGGCGAAACGCTTCTTCGCCTGAAATATTTCCGTCTTTAGCTAAAGTGCTCTCGAACAGCTGAATTCCCCGGTCAAGCGTCTTCGAAAAACTGTCCTCTTCCGACTGGATTATCTTTTGAATAATACCCTGCTGTTTCTCCAACTCGGGAAATACCTGTCCTAGTTGTTTCACTACGGTCGGAACGAGTTGAGCGAAAAAGCCGTTCTCGAGCCCTAGCCTACGACCGTACATAACCGCACGACGAAGAATGCGGCGCAGGACATAGTTGCGACCTTCGTTGCCGGGCAGGATGCCGTCAGCGATTGAACAGGATAGGCAGCGTGTGTGGTCGGCGAGGACACGGAAGATCACATCCTTCATCTCAATCTCGCTGATATTGTCCAGATCTTTAGGCAGCGTGCACTGGTACTCGTGACCGGAAAGCGAGGTGAGTTGGTCAAAGAGGGAAGTAAAAAGATCCGAGTTGTAGTTGCTCGGTGGAGTTGAGAAGTCGGTGAAATTCTTCGAGGTAGCGATGATACCAGCGACGCGTTCCAAGCCCATGCCAGTGTCAACGTGTTTGGATTTGAGAGGTACAAAATTACCGTCCGGGGTAGCGTTGAACTGAATGAAGACGAGGTTCCAGATTTCGATGCAGTAAGGAGAGTCGGCGTTGACGAGGCTGCCTTTGGTATTCCCCTCAGGAGTGAGGTCGACGTGCAGTTCGGAGCAGGGGCCGCAGGGACCGGTGTCACCCATCATCCAGAAGTTGTCCTGCTTATTGCCGTAAACGATATGGATGTCCGGATCGAGATCGGCCTTTTCGAAAATTGCTTTCCAGAAGTCGTAGGCTTCATGGTCGAAGTTAGCTGGTTCGCCGTCACCGGGTTTGTAAACGGAGGCGTACAGTCGCTCCTTAGGGAACTTCCACACTTCGGTGATGAGTTCCCATGCCCATCCGATCGCCTCTTGCTTAAAGTAGTCGCCGAATGACCAGTTACCTAGCATCTCGAAGAACGTGTGGTGGTAGGTGTCCAAACCAACGTCTTCGAGATCATTGTGCTTTCCTCCGGCTCGAACACACTTCTGAGTGTCAGTGGATCGCGAATACGGTGCCTCGCGTTCCCCAAGAAAGTAGGGGACAAACTGGTTCATTCCTGCGTTGGTGAATAGCAAGTTTGGAGCATCCGGCATCAAGGAAGCGGAAGGAACGATAGAGTGCTTCTTCGACTCGAAAAAATCGAGGAAGGACTGACGAATTTGTTCAGAGGTCATGTGCGGAAGGAAAACACGGATGGACGACGGTGATCACGGATGGATTGTTGGTTGAAATTGGTTGGGGAATGTGCAAACCCACCCCTTTGGCTTAAAAGATGATTTTGAAACTGTTTTTACTGATTTACTTAAATGTCGGGTGAGGAAAGATCGAAAACACAAAGTGTTGGCAAAGGGTCTCCTGAGAAATCCGATTCCTAGTTCATTTGACACCTCGAACGCTGCACCTAGAGCTTTGTATATCGGATCGCTGAATTTCCCGAGAAATCTTTGTGCATCCGTGCTCATACGTGGGTCCAAACTTTAGATTCTCTCTCTTATAGCTTGTGCCATGGCATCTGTGCCGATTGGGTTGGTTCCGAAAGCGATGTCTCCGGTGCGATGTCCGTCCATGACCGCCTGCTTGACCGCGGATTCGATTTTTTCAGCGATATCGTTCAGGCCAAAGCTGTATCGCAGCATGAGAGCTGCACTGAGAATTTGAGCACAGGGATTGGCGATTCGTTGTCCAGCGATGTCAGGAGCGGTTCCTCCTGAGGGTTCATAAAGCCCGAAGGGATGGCCATGTTGGTTGTTTTGGGTCCCCAGGCTTGCGGAGGAAAGCATGCCAAGACTGCCGCAAACAATCCCCATTTCATCCGAAAGGATGTCGCCGAACATGTTCTCGGTAACGAGAACATCAAATTGGTTTGGATCGCGCGCCATCTGCATGGCAGCGTTGTCGACGTACATATGGCTGAGCTCTAGTTCGGGCGCATTTTTGGCGATATACTCCGTCGCCGTTTTACGCCAAAGGACTGAAGTCGTGAGGACATTGGCTTTGTCAACCGAGCAAATCTTGCCCGACCGAGCCTTAGCGGAGGCAATCGCTACATCGAGGATTCTCTCTATTTCACTGCGTTTGTATACCATCGTGTCGCTGGCGACGACGTCGCCGTCATCGAGCGTATGGGTCTCCTTGGGCCCGAAGTAGATGCCACCGGTGAGCTCGCGGACACAGACGATGTCAATCCCCTCAGGGATTCTCTCAGTCTTTAAGGGAGACGCGTCGGTGAGCTCTTTGTAGAGCAGTCCCGGGCGGAGGTTGGCGAAGAGAGAAAAATGTTTGCGAATCGGGAGCAGGGCGGCACGTTCTGGCTGTTCAGCAGGAGGTAGTGATTCCCATTTGGGCCCTCCCACCGAGCCAAAAAGGATGGCGTCTGACCTTTCGCAAACACCGATCGTGGACTCAGGAAGGGCGGACCCTTGGTTGTCGATGGCGATTCCACCCACATCGGCCTCTTCGAAATCGAGAGTAAGGCCAGCGGGTTCAGTAGCGGCCTCGAGCAATTCGAGTGTGACTTTCATTACTTCGGGACCGATTCCGTCACCGGGGAGAACTGCGAATTTTAGCTTTTGCATGGAAATGAGGAATTGAGGCGGATTTGTGGGTGATTTAAAGCAAAAACTCAAAATGAAACTTTGCATTTGCGTTGATTAGCTCCTTTTCAAAATCTGGTGTCGTGTCCCTCGAATTAAAGATTTTCCCGGCTGGCTACATTCAAACGAACGCGTTTTTGGTATCCAACCTCGATACGAAAGAGTCGGTGCTTATCGACGCCCCGCACTTCGTTTGGGACGAGATAGACCCTGTTTTGTCGGAAAATGGGTGTACTCTCAAAGCTCTTTTCCTGACCCATGGGCACTATGATCACATCGGTGACGCCGCTCGTATTCAGAAGATGGGGGTCCCTGTTTATGGACACAAGGACGACAAGATTTTCTATGAGACCCCAGAGGTGATGCGATCCTACTCCTATCCTCCCGACATGACGCTCGAGCCTGTGATGATCGATCATTGGGTGGACCAGGGTGACGTGTTACCAATGCTCTGGGAGCCCGTTGAGATTAGGCACGTACCCGGCCATTGTCCTGGAAACATACTGTTTTACTTTAAAAATTTGAAGGCGGCATTCGTGGGTGATGCTTTGTTTGCAGGAAGCATTGGTCGAACCGACCTACCCCGAGGCGATTTCCCCACGTTAGAGAAGTCTATTAAAGGTGAAATATACACGCTGGATCACGACACGGTTGTCTACCCGGGGCATGGACCACAAACAACAGTGGGCCAAGAAAGGGCGACCAACCCGTTTGTTCAGGCTTAGAAGATATTGAAAACTGCTTTCTACAGCCTCTTTTTGGGGATTGTATGATAAGCGAGACCTGTTCTAATTGAACATGTTACGAGTACACATGACCCGAACTGAAAAAGAATTCTTCATGAGAGCTGCCTTGGACGAGGCTCGCAAAGGTTGGGGTAAGACACATCCCCAACCGATGATCGGCGTGGTCCTAGTTGAAAAAGGGAAGATAGTGGCGAGCGAATACGTCGACCGATCAGGTGCACGAAGCCCTGAAGCGACACTCTTAGAGAATCTTGGCCGCCTGCCGTCAAAGACAGCCAACCTGTTTCTGACCTTGGAACCAGGTCCGTCTTCCAATCGCTTAGAATCAGGTGTCAAAGCGATTCTCGAGTCCGGACTGAAGAACGTTTTCATCGGGGCGGGCGATCCGGTTTTGGAGCAGGAGAACAAGGGAGCGGACGCCTTGAAAGAAGCAGGTTTAAAGGTTGAGCGTCGGATTTTGATAGAGGATTGCACAGACTTGAATCTGATTTTCAATCACTGGGTCAAACATCAGTCTCCTGTTTTGGCCGCGAAGTCTGCCACGACCATGGATGGGAAAATTGCTTGTCGAACGGGCGAATCCAAATGGATTACAGGTGAGGCGTCACGTCAAAATGTCATGTGTTGGCGGCGTCTTTTTCCAGCGATTGGAGTGGGAGCGGGCACACTAATTGAAGACGATCCTCGTTTGACTAGTCGAATCGATGGTGAGGAAGAGTGGTGCGGGGTTCGATTCGTTATGGACGGACTTTTGCGCACAGCGATGGAGCGATTTCTTCCGTCCATTTACACGGACGACTTTCGCGACAACACTATTGTTGTCACCACGGATGCTGCTGGGACTGGCTATATCCGCCGCTTGGAAACGGAAGGGGTCAATGTTTGGGTCCTTCCAACCGCAAATATGAAGGTTCCGTTTCCCGACTTCCGGAAAAAGTGCTATGATGTCGGCATCACGGGTATTTACTTTGAAGGTGGCAGCAAATTGACGAGTGAGATGCTCCAGATGAGGGAACTGGACTATCACTTCAATTATCGGGCTCCTCTATTGCTTGGTGACGACAAGGCAGTGCCGGTGTACAGAGGAATGAGAATTGAAAAACTATCCCAAGCCATTCGGTTAGAGAATGTGCGGCATGAGAGCTTTGGGGATGATCAAATGGTGAGGGGTCACGTATCTTATCCATCTCGCTTGGACGTCGATGAAACTGTATTTAGCAACGACTAATCTCCATAAAATCGAGGAGTTGAGCGAGATGCTGCGAGAGGCCAAAATTGATGTCGAAGTACACACGCCTCTGGCGGTCGGCGGTATGCCCGAAGTTATAGAGGATCAGGATACGTTTTCGGGTAACGCCCTCAAAAAGGCTAGAGCCTTGGCTGCCCTTTTGCCCGATGATGGGCTCGCTTTGGCGGATGACAGTGGAATTTGCATCGACGCTTTTGATGGAGCTCCTGGCGTATATTCAGCCCGCTATGCGGGAGAAGGGGCGAGTGACCAGGAAAATCTGGATAAGCTTATTCGGGAAATGGAGCCCGTTCCTGAGGGCAGTCGTGGAGGGCGTTTTACTTGCCATTTGGCAGTGGTGTCGCCTCACGGAGAAGAAAATGTCTTTGAAGGAGAGATCTTGGGTGAAATTCTTCGACAGTCATGCGGTAATGCTGGGTTTGGCTATGATCCTGTATTTTTGCCGAAGGGTAGAAATAGAACGACCGCGGAGATGAATTCATCGGAAAAAGCGGCCATTAGCCACCGTGGAAAGGCGATGAGACAGTTTCTGGATTGGTTTTCAAAAACTTATTTAAAGGCAAATTAGAGGCACTTTCCTGACAACCTTGTAAGAAAACGGGACTCAGAGCCGTAACGACATTTATAGTGTAGTGCCTGTTTCCTTTGTGTGGAGCACAGATTAAGAAGAGAACAAAAGATTGGAGTCTCACACAATAAGAAAAGAGGACAAAAGATCAGTAACGACCTCAAATTAGCAATTTTCGATCTCGGACAGGTATGTTTCAGAACTCACTCATAGCGGTTCTATTTAGAATGAGAAGACATGGCAGGGATCCGGGCGGGGGTCGGTTTTCCGTGATTTTCCTGCAGATGACCAATATCAAGACTACGAGAGTGGCACGATGTCGGGGCGTTCATAAGGGGAGTAATTCTATAAGCTGAACGAACTCTCATTGGACTTTGAGGAATGGAAAGAGGGATGGCATTCGATGTTTGGAGAAACGATCGAGCCAAGCCGAAAAACCATCAAGTTGATGCGGCAGGCTGGCGTTACTGTAGTCGCCCTTCATAATACGAATGCGATTCATGGGGAGTCTTAGAAAAGTCGATACGATGAGCTTATCGATTCATTCTACCATCTTTATTTTTGAAATGAAATCGGAATGAGAAAACCGGAACCTCGGGTTTTCGAATATGTTCTTAGCGCACATGATGCAGGGGCTTAGCGAGCGATTTACTTTGATGGCAAGCGGGAGAATATTAGAGCCGCTTAAAGACCAGGTATTGAGTCGTTGTTGTTTTACGATGAATCGCTAGCGGCTCTTTGTTGGAAAAGGCGTCTGATGCCAAGCCCATCATCGGGGCTCACGTTTCAAAGCCAGGCAGATTCGCATTTCGAAATTTGACGGATCCTGGGACATTTTCGGTGAGTGTTTAGATTTGGGGAGTGCAGTCCGCCTCGGCTAATCGCTACCGTTACTTTCGCCTCAGCCACGCTTCAGACTCAATTTTCCTGGTTTGTAATTCAGGAGGGGGTAGACGTCGTGAAGGCAAATATTCTTCACATAGTTGCTACACTGTAGAATCTGCCAGAGCCATTCGCTTTATGGATTGTTAAAATCAGGGTTGTTTAGGATGGCGGGAGCATGAATTATTGGGGTGTCGATTATAAGAAAGGCGCCAAGAAGAATAGCGGTGACCTTCAGATTATAGCCGAGAGCAATCAGCCCGCCGCCAAAGATTAAGATAAGACCGTAGCCAATGGAGACCATTTCAGTTAGGGGAAGCCAATTAGGCATGAGTTTCTGTATAAGATCATCCTCTACGAGATACTCACTATCGAGGGCGATGAAGGTGAGGCAGAACAGAACTCTGAAGAGTAGGGCTACGAAGTCCTGATTAATCAGTTTTACTTCCCCATTGGCGAAATCCTGGCAGAAAGTGGCAAAGCAACTAGTGGTATAGAAATCGAGGGAGAGGGCGTCTTACGAAGTAAAAGATTCGGGCGTCCTTGGTTCCGGGGACTTTAAGCCGAGAAAGCCCTGCTCAGGCGATTTTGAATATTGCCTTCGCGACGCTTTCTGATTTGCAAGGGTCTCCCCTAACAATCATCAATAAAAGGGAGTTGAAAAGCTTGTGATTTATTGTTGCCGACCTGGGTCTGTGTGCGAGCTAAGTTCCATCTACCAATTCCAATTCTTAATGAAAAAGCTCGTTTCTATTTTTGCATTGTTGTTGGGTGTGGGATTTTTTCTGCTTTTCGTTTCTTCTGAAATCATAGGTTCTGGTATCAAGGCGGGGGTTGAGACCTTTGGTCCGAAAGTGACTCAGACGCCAATAAATCTGGGTTCCGTCGAGTTGTCTGCGTTTTCGGGAGTTGGTTCGATAAAAGGCCTCGTGGTGGGAAATCCTGAAGGCTTTAATACTCCGCATGCGATCAAACTCGATGGTTTCAACATGAAATTGCAACCC
>DIHO01000007.1:66950-83118 GCA_002420185.1 Opitutales bacterium UBA5694 | reverse complement strand
TTTCAACATGAAATTGCAACCCATGTCGGTTTTGTCAGACAAGATTGTGATTTACGAGATTATCATCGACGCACCTGAGTTCATATTTGAATCAGGATTGAACCCAACAAACAGTAACATCAGTACGATTCTCGAGAATATCGAAGCTTTCACGGGCGGAAGCGAAGCGGAAACTGACGTTGATGGGAAAGTTTCCTCTAAAAATGTGCAGATTGACTTGCTTCGCATCACTGGTGGCAAATTTAAGGTGTCGAACAAGTTATTCGGAGGACAGGCTCTCATGATTCCATTGCCGGATATCGAATTAAAGGATATCGGAGCGGATGATGGTGGGATTACGTTTGGTGAGACGATGAGGATTGTATTCCGGGCGATTAATGGGGTGATCGTCTCCTCTATCGGCCAGTCAGGGAGGGTTATTCGCGATCAGCTGAAGAGCATTGGAGAGGGCTCTCAAAAGGGGTTGGGCGGATTATTGAAAGGTCTAAAAAGTAAGGTGAACGGTGATAACTAATTGAGGCGTACGGTTAGACCGATGTGGTTAGCCTCTAAGTCGTTAGGGCTGTTGTTTGCCCCATGCTGCACAGGCAACTCAAAGCCAGATAACGCATTTTTTGAAAATTCGCAAAGGTAGTGCTCGACAGCTCGGCGAATCGCGGAGAACGAGCGTCGCCAAGTCAAAATCTCCACCGTCTTTTGAGGAAGCGGGCGGTCTCAATCCTTAGCTGAAGCTACGGCGGCACAAACCGATTGCCACTCTAAAATAGAACTGGCATATTGCTTGTTTTACGATTGTTTTGTTTGTGTTCGGTGATAGTCGGCTGACTCAATTCGGAGAACCCCCGCGATGCTTCATGGTCACCGCTTCCAACGTCTTTCCTTTTTCTTTAGCTCGACAGGCCCGGTTTGTATAACGCAACCAATGACAGCAGTTGAACTGCGAAGTTTAATCCATCCTTTCGGATTAACCTTCCAGCGAAGAGAGGAAGCGGTGGTTGCAGCGACGATCGACTCCGAATCCATTCGGAAAGCGATATCGCTCGTTGTACTGCCTCGATTTGTGTCCAAAGCCTCCCGATATTCGTAGAAAAATCGTTCGGTGTCACCCTTTGGGTCGAGGATCCAAGTGATATGTTTTACCTGGTCAGCTAAGCTGGTTTCCAGCGGGTAGATTTCCGACACGCTTAAGCGAACGCCTTCTTCGTTACGAAACACACTCCCCTTAACGAGCACGAGTTTCTCATTCTCGAGATTGTGTCCGTACTCGCCGAATGCGTCCGCGTAGCAATTCATCAGGACGGTACCCTTGAGGGTTCCCACATTGAAAAAGGCCCAAGGCCGATTGTCCTTTCGGGCCAGTTTTTTGGTTACGCCCGATGCCACCCCGCAGATTTGAAACTCAACCCGGTCGCCGAGTTGGTCCATCTTGTCGATCTCGAAATTGGTAAGTGCTTCCGCAATTCCTTTGTAGTCGTCGAGTGGATGCCCGGAAACGTAAAACCCGAGCAGCTCCTTTTCGTATTTGAGCATCTCCTGCTGCGGAAACTGTTTGCTTATATCGATTTCTCGTGGTCCATCGGCATTCCTATTTCCTTTTTGCGCAGTGTCTTCCTGCAGTATATCGAAAAACGAGTTCTGTCCGGCCTCTTTGTCCCGCTGGCGGGCGGCGGCGTAGTTGATCGCCTCTTCCAGCCGATGGAAGATGGCTCCACGAGGCTCGAGCGAAAAGTCGAAGGCTCCGGTTTTTACGAGGCATTCCAGTACGCGGCGATTGACTGCCTTCGAATCCATGCGTTCAAGGAATTCATCGAAGTCCTGGAAGCTGCCGTTGGCTTCTCGCTCTTCAATGATTTTGATCGCGGCGGCATCGCCTACTCCTTTGATGGCTCCCAGTCCGAAGCGGATCGAACCGGGCCGTCCTTCCGCTGCATCTACGGGATCGTCCACCACGGGGGTGAACGATCGGAGTGAGGTGTTGATGTCGGGCGAAAGCACGCGGATGTCCATCGCCTCAGATTCATCGATGAAGTGTGCGACTTTATCGGCATTTCCTTGCTCGCTGGAGAGGACCGCCGCCATGAAATCTACCGGGTAGTTCGCCTTTAAATACGCCGTCCGATAAGACAACATAGCGTAGGCCGCGGAGTGGGATTTGTTGAATCCGTAGGCCGCGAATTTCTCGAGGATAGTGAAAATGCCGAGTGCCATTTTGCGGCTCATTCCGTGCGTTTTTTCAGCACCCTCCACGAAGACTTCTTTTTGGGCTTCCATGACCGAAGCGATCTTTTTACCCATGGCTCGTCGCAAAATATCGGCACCCCCCAGTGTATAGCCTGCAATGATACGGGCGGCTTCCATAACCTGTTCCTGGTAGACCATCACGCCGTACGTTTCGCCGACCAGTTCCTTGAGTAGCGGGTGCGGAATCTCGATCGTGCTGGCGTCTTTCTTACCGCGAATGAACTGAGGAATGAATTGCATCGGACCGGGACGATAGAGGGCCACGAGAGCGATAATTTCTTCAAAGGATGACAATCCAATCTGTTTGCACAAAGATTGCATGCCAGTGGACTCCAATTGGAAGACTCCGACTGTTTTACCCTGATTCAAAATCTCGAAGGTCTTATCGTCTTCGAGAGTGATCTTCTCGATGTCGAAATCGGCCATCTCTTCCAGTCGCCGTACGCTGGTCTCGGCATCTGAAATTACAGTAAGCGTTTTGAGACCGAGGAAGTCCATCTTGAGCAAACCGAGATCTTCCGCCGGTCCCTTAGCGTATTGCGTGGTGAGGTCGCCTTCTTGCAGGGTGACGGGAACGAGGTTTTGGATGGGCTGGTCACCGATTATGATACCGCATGCGTGTTTGCCCGTGTTGCGGACCATTCCCTCGATAATGTAGCCTTGTTCGACGATCTTCTTGGCGACTGGGTTCCGGCCGATCTCCTCGCGAAGCTCCTTCGATTTCTTGACGGAATCTTCGAGAGAAATATTGAGCTCGTCAGGGATCATCTTGGCGAGCTTGTCGGCTTCGGCGAAAGGAACGTCGTTCACCCGGGCCATGTCGCGAATGACCATTTTGGCCCCGAACGTCCCGTAGGTAATGATATTCGCAACGCTGTCGGCCCCGTACTTTTCCCGCACGAAATTGACCACGTCTTCGCGGCGACGCATGCAGAAGTCGATATCGAAGTCGGGAGGGGATACCCGTTCCAGATTGAGCATGCGTTCGAAGAGAAGCCCGAACCTTAACGGATCGATGTCAGTAATTTTCAATACGTAGGCAACGATACAACCTGCACCCGATCCGCGACCCGGTCCTACGGGAATGCCCTCGTTACGGGCGAAGTTGATGAAGTCCCAGACAATCAAAAAGTAGTCGGTGAAGCCGGTACCGGCGATGATTGCGATCTGATAGTCGAGCTGATTACAAAGGAAGTCGGCGAAATCTTCCCTTAGACCATTCTTGGGCGTGTAGGCAGCACGATCGTCGTAGTCGACGCCGTAGCGTTCAAGGAGGCCACGCTTGCAGAGTTCCAACAGGAGGGTGCCGTTTGCTTTGAGCTCCTTACGCTGCTTTTTGTTGAGTTTGCAGACTTCATCTTTACCGTCCTGTTGGTTGACCTTCGTCTTTTCGATTTCGTAAATGTCGAGTATGCGGTCAAAATTGTCAGGGTCTTGCTTGAATGACCTCAGTTCGACGGGTGCTTCGAAAACCGGATAGTGGTTCTCTTCGAAGGGTATCTTGAGATCGCACATCTCGGCCACGTGGACCGTATTTTCAAGCGTCTCAGGCACTTCCTTGAAAATTTCGTACATCTCCTCTCGGCTCTTTATGTAGAATTCTTGAGAGGGATACTTCATACGGTTGGGATCGGAAATCACCTTACCAGTCTGGATACAGAGCAAGGCGTCGTGTGGGTCCGAGTCTTCCTTGTAAACGTAGTGAGAGTCGTTGGTGCAGATGACTTTCAAGTCGAACTCTTTGGCGAGTTTCAGAAGTCCTGGAATAATGCGCCGCTGGACCGGCATGCCGTGGTCCTGCAGCTCGATGAAATAGTTCTCCTTCCCGAAAATATCTACGAAGTCAGCCGTAACGCGGCGTGCATTCGCTTCGTCGCCATAAATCAGATACTGGGCCGCGACTCCATTGATGCAGCCGCTGAAGCCGATCAGACCTTTCGAGTATTGAGCAAGCTTATCAATATCAGTACGGGGCTTGTAGTATACGCCATTGAGGTGGGCATCGGAGACGAGGTTGCAGAGGTTTTGATAACCTTCGAAATCCTTGGCGATGACCCCTTTGTGGTGGATCTGGAATTTGGGAAAATCCTCAGGGGAGGGGACGTAGTCCTCGGGAATGTCGCCAATGTCGTCGGTCCGTTTACGTTCTCGACGCGGCCGCTCGTTTTGCTTGTGGTCGTTGACGTAGTAGAGTTCGCATCCGATGAGCGGCTTGATATCCCCCTTCTTGCAGGAGCGGTAGAAGTCGATAGCCCCGAAAAGGTTGCCGTGGTCAGTCATGGCCAAGGCCGGCATACCCAGCTCCTTCGCTCTAGCCGCCGCCCGAGCGGGCTTCGCGCATCCGTCAAGGAGAGAGTAGTGCGTGTGATTGTGAAGATGAACAAACGGACCGGACGCAGACATGGTTAGACAGTCAAGAGAGTTTCCCCATCAATTCAAAGCAAAGAAGTACTGATTTGTTCGCAAGTTGTTAGAGGCTTATTCGACGGTTGTTCACATAGGTGACTTGCAATTGTTAAAAGTTAAAAGATTACTTTTCGATTTTGATGTGCAGGGTCTAGGGCATTGGTAGTAACATGGTTTATGGCAGGGCATTTATGTTTAAGTCATACGATTCAACCCTTGCGTTTCGAAGGAAGGAATTCGGTATTATTAGGGCGAGGCCGTTTTTCCCTATCTGCTTCTGTTTACTGGTTTGCTTTTTTCCAAGTCGACGCTTCGGAATAACCCAACATTCTTTTTTCCTTGTGGACGTTATGGGTGTTATGGATACGTCGGCAGAGTTTCTGGCGGATGAAAAGGGTCGGACAGAGCGGCATCGTTTTAACGGTTTCTACCGGATGCCGAACATGGATCGCCTGGCGAGGCAGGGGATTTGGTTTCGCCAGTTTTACGCTAACAGCGTTTGCTCGCCTTCGCGGGGTTCTTTGATGACAGGCCAAACTTCGGCTAGACATCGTTCCGGGCGTGACAACGCTTCCGGCCTTGCTACAGGAAGGGAGCTGCCGGACGATCCATTTGGGTAAAGCACATTTCGGCTCGGTAGATTCTTTTGGCTCGTTGCCCGAGAATTTCGGGTTTGATGTTAACATCGACGGCTGTGCGGATGGGTGCTTAGGTAGTTACTATGGAAAGGATCACTTTGGAAGCAAGAATGGGAACGGCACGAGAGCGGCTCCGGGATTAAAAGTAAAACGGAGGGGAGATTCATTGCACTGAGGTACTGACTCTAGAGATGAATAAGGCGGTTAGTGCGGCAGTCGAAGATGAAGATCCGTTTTTGCCTATATGTCCCACTACGCTATTCATAGTCCGTTTCAGTTCGGCGATCGGTTCGCTGTACATTATGATGATTCGGATTTGAAGGCTCCCACGAAAGCGTTTGCCATAATGATTGAAGGGATGGACAAGTCGTTGGGGCATAGTCTCGATCAGCTGGAAAATTTAGGTGTAGTCTGTATCGGAGATCACTCTCGTTCTATTTTTGGGAGGCAATGGGCCAGATTCACTATTTGGAGAGGCTCACGCCGGTTTGAGTGCGTCGCCGCTTCGGGAAAAGAAAGCGACGCACTGCGAAGGAGCGATGCGGGTTCCTCTTATCGCATCACGGGTGAAGCGGAATTCTTAATGGAAGTTGGAAAAGCAGTTGGCGATTCCGAATGATAAGCTTTCCGACCAAGTAGGAACGGTCTACGATCTATTCGCAACAATTCCTAGTGTTGCGGGAATCAGGCAGGGTTCGTGGGTAGGTGGCGTGGATCTGCCCCTCAATGCCTAGAGGAAAACCATCCAGACGATTACCTGAGTTTCTGATGCACTTTCCGCATAAGCACCGGAGTAGCTACTCAACCTCGTATCGTTTGGGAGACTGGAAACTGGTTTACCATTATCATTAAATAGGGCAGGAGCGTTATGAGTTGTTCAACCTCGGATACGACTTGGACGAATCGTATAACCGAGCGTCCGGCGATCCGAAACGGCTTCAGTTGATGGTGCGATCAATGGGAAAGGCTCTGGAAGAAGCGGATGCCCAGTATGTGACGTCAACAGAAGATCCGAGCCAACTTCTCCGACCGGAGTATGGCGAGAGTATAGTTGGTTATGTTAGAGAATGATGCTCACATAGATTGGTCCCGATTCGGAGGGGAGTGTGCTTAGGCTTCGATATGCAAAAGGGTGTCAGAAAACAGTTGACGAAGGGGGAAATAGGCGTCTTCTTACGCGTTTTTCTCTGAAAACAGATGGCAATCGAAGTAAAAATCCGGAAGGGCGAGCCTGTAGAACGTGCACTGCGTCGACTGAAGAAAAAGCTTGATCGCGAAGGCGTCATTAAAGATGTGCGGGGCAACCGCTATTTTGAGAAGCCTTCGGCGACGAAGCGTCGCCAGACCAAGGTTGCGAAGTTTAACGACATGCTTCGCCACAAATGGGACAGCTAAGCTGCGAAGGCTTACGGTTTAAGGATTGAGGCTGAAAATTAGCTCTCCTAGGGATTTGAACTTCCTCTGAAATTGAGGGAGTTTTTTGTGTCTGGAGCAGAGTTGGCATGGGTATTTGATCCCTGCTGCTTTTCCGAAACAATATCTATCAGCTCAGTGATCCACTTGCGATGGGGGCCAGTGAAGGTAAGTGAAGCGATTGAATCGGTATTGGCCCAGAGGAAATGATCGGGTAGGTCGCCATTGAAAGCCTTTTCCGGGGAAATTTGGTGGAAGCGCTCGGTGATTCGGTATTTGGTGATGGAGCGTTTTCGTACGATTAGTGGGCTCGTTTTAGGAGTTTTTAGATTGAGTACTTCGAGCGAGGGCATCTCGTGCAGGCCCTTCATGCGGCTCGCGGTTTGTGGAATTCGGTATAGGAGAACTCCTTTGGGACTTACGATCCAAGCACGCTCAACGGTTTGTTTTACGGCTTTTGTTTTGTTGAATCGAGGAATTTTGGTTTCGATGCCTTGGGCTTTGGCTTGGCAGATTGACTGCACGGGACACAAAAGGCACTGCGGCTTTTGATTTTGGCAGACTGTAGCCCCGAGTTCCATCATGGCTTGATTATGGTCGCCTGGCCGAGCGTGATTGAGAAGGGCTGTTGCCAGCGACTGGTGGGTTTTGGCGGCGTCGGTGGTGGTCTTGTATTCGGAGCGGTCCGCAACCAGGCGCGATAGAATCCGGACCACGTTGCCATCGACTACGGCACTGGGATCGGAGAAGACGATGCTGCAAACTGCGGCAGCGGCGTAAGGGCCGATGCCGGGGAGGGCGAGCCAGCTTTTAGCGTCGGTAGGAATCGAATCGAGATCCGAAATGATCCTGGCAAGTTTGTGAAGGTTTCGGGCTCGCGAGTAGTAGCCGAGTCCCTCCCACTGCTTAACAACGGCCTCTTCGCTGGCGGATGCGAGCGCCTCGAAACTGGGGAAGACTTGGAGCCAGTTGTGAAAGTAGGGCAAAACCGTTTTTACCTGAGTTTGCTGTAGCATAAACTCGGAAACCACTGTTTTGTAGAGGCTCGGTTGCGAGCGCCAGGGCAGGTCGCGAGCGCTTTGATCGTACCAATCGATTAGTTGAGCCCGAAAGCCGGCGGCGTTGGCTACGAGGGAGGAGTCGTTCATGCGGATGTCGATTTGCTGGGAAAACAGAGCCTATGAGGGAATCTAGTCAAATGTGGATGTGTCTTTATTTTGGTTGATAGTAAGGACGGAAAAGCTAGCGTTTGATGCACCTTGGCTAAACGCAAAAAGAAAATCGATATTCCCGAAGAGCCGAAAAAGAAGACGCTCTACACGAAAAAGCTCTCTGATGAGCAAATGGAAAAATTGGAAGGCGTTTGTGCGATGAAGAACTGGGAGGTGCATGAGGTCGATTATGCCCGTTTCGCGTTCAAGGGTGAAAAAGTGAACGTGGTCGCCTACAACAGCGGGAAGCTTGTGGTGCAGGGCAAGGAGATGGAGGACTTTGTCATCAACATTCTCGAGCCTGAGGTACTTGGAGAAGCCCGTTACGGATATGACGAGGTATATCATCCGGAATGGTTCGAACTGCACGCGGGGATGGACGAGAGCGGCAAGGGGGACTTGTTCGGACCGGTCATTACCGCTTGTGTTATCGCGGATAAACCGCAAATCGACGAATGGGTGAAAGAAGGAATTAGGGACTCTAAGAAAATTACGGACGGTCGTATCCTCAAATTGGATAAGGTTATCCGGGAAACCAGAGGCATTGCCGTCGAAACCTGCTTTTGTGGAATGCGTAAGTACAACGAGCTCATGAGAAAGCCGCGGGCCAACCTCAACATGCTTCTCGCCTGGCAGCATGCGAAAAGCCTTACCGCCGCTCTCAAAAGAAAACGGGCACCTTGGGGTATGCTCGACCAGTTCAGCAAGCATGATCTTGTGAGCCGTTATTTTAAGGACTCGAAATTTGATCTGCGTATGCAGACTAAGGCGGAAGAGGACCCCGTGGTCGCGGCGGCCTCTGTCGTCGCTCGCGCGGAGTACGTTCGTTACATGGGTTCACTTTCCAAGCGATTTGGAGAGGATCTGGTCAAAGGAGCTAGTGGGGAAACGAAAAAACAGGCTAACCGAATTCTCGATCGGTTTGGTCCAGATTCTTTTTGCGAATTTGCTAAGCTCCATTTCCGTACGGCTTATGAAGTGGTGTCTGATGCGGGGATGTTGGACAAGTTGCCATTGAAGCCTCCGCCGGCCAAAAAGGAATGGCGAAAATAGTTATGGATAGCCGGGCTTTGAAAATCATAGAGAGTGCCTAGTAATTGGATATTTCTGTTTTTAGTTGATCTATGGAGACCCGACATATGGGGGGGAGATTTCTTTTCTATCTGGTTCAGGTCTACTCCATGGCGGAACATACCCGCTCCTGTATCGGCTTATGGAACGCTTAATGAGAAAATAGCTCAACGTATGTGCTGCGGCGAAGGGGAGATAGGGCAATGAAATCGAAGCGACTGAGAGCATTCGATAGAGCTCGAATGAAAGGGCTGTCTGGCTTGATTGGAGTTGATGAAGCGGGACGCGGTGCGCTTGCGGGGCCGGTAGTGGCGGCGGCAGTTGCAGCCCGTAGAGATTTTTACGATACAGAATGGTGTAAGCGGAATGCTTCGCGTATCAACGATTCCAAGCTGTTAAGCAAAGAGAACCGAGAGGCTCTCTATGAAAAGTTACGTTGGTTAGAGCGAAATCAGCGTGTTTGGATCGGTGTAGGCTGGGGTACAGTGGAGGAAATTGAGGATCTCAATATTCTCGGAGCGACTCAAGTGGCGATGCGCCGAGCGGTTGAGCAAGTTTTTTCAAGTGCTCGAATTTCGCCCCATGAGCCAGATCCACTTTTCGAGGCTATTACCGTTGCCGAGACAAACGAAAGCACAATGGCACACTGGGAGATATTTGTGGATGGTAAGCCGATGAAAAAGATGGGCTACCCCCATCGGGCATTTGTGCAAGGGGATTCGAGATCTCTCTGTATCGCTATGGCCTCTATCATCGCTAAAGTGGCTAGAGATCGGACTATGCTGGCATTGGATTGTGAATACCCTCAATATGGTTTCGGGTCTAGTAAAGGCTATGCGACACCGTTGCACCGGGAAGCGATTAAATGCCTAGGCCCCACACCAATCCACCGTTCGCACTTTCTTCGCAAGATCCTCGAGGAAGATCCGAATGACGACCAAAGTGAATTTGGTTTCGGATAGGTTCCCAGCTACCATTGGGTTTGCTTTCTAGAATGAAAGGTATGCTTGGTTTTGGACAATAAAAAACCCTCGAGCGGTCAGGCTGAGGTAAGGTGAAAAATGGGTTTAGGAAATATGAGCTAGTTGTTCTCTTCCTTTTCTTGCTTTAGTTTCTTCTGGTGTGCGAGCGTCACCTTGAACATCTGCAAGCAAAGCCAGAAGGTAGCGGCCGCGGGTAGGGCGGTGAAGCCAGCCCAGAAGAATACCGTCTTTGGTTCGTAGCTCATTACGTGAGGGCGAAACCATATCGTGAAGAGAAACCATGCGATGAAGGTGAGCCCCGCATCAATGATGGTAGATTGGACAGTTACTTTGTATCCGCTATCAAATTTTGACATAACTATGAGGCCTTAAAGGGTCTGGCACCCTCTGTCGAACCAATTTTCGAGGAAAACCGCCAAGTTGCTTTCGCCTTTCGAATCTATTTTACGGAACCAGGCCCAAATAGGGTGTTTCTCGCATGAAGCTTGCGGAGATTCGCGTGAAGTACGGTATGCATCACGGATTGTTTTAAACTGGAGCAGTTTATAAAGTATGGGCATAGTTGAGATCTCAAGAAAACGATAAACAAATATCAGGCAATGCGAGAAAAACACCATTTGACTCTAGTTCCAAAACTGAGTCGTTGCTTAGCCGGGCGGACGTGGGACTGCCGGTTTTTTATCGTTCCTGGACCCGACGCTCGGGTAGAATCCACGATTTTGTAGCGGGAAAAGACTGGACAAGTCATCATGATCATAAGCTTGTCACAATATCTCTTAGCGGAATAAAAAGCGATCCTTACAGGGCTAAGATTAATCTATCTTAAGTGACGTTGCTGATCAATCTAGGAAAAATTATAAGCAGTCTTTCGTATATTCAATAACGTGATCCTTTTAGGTGTGCTCCTATCTCTAAATGGAAAACTATTCAGCAAGTGAAAGCGCCAAAGGGAGGTGCAACGGCTGCCCTTACCCTTTTAAAAGAGGGAGGAGACTTCACAAATAAATCGAGGCTGCTCCCGACCTTCAGGAAGCGATTCCTTATCGCGAAGTGAACTAGATCTTAAAGCGGATCAGTCAGTCAGTGCTTGAGTGGCTAGATGGTAGCCTCTGAGGCCAAGCCCAGCGATTACACCTTTCGAAACCGCGCCTGTATGGGAATGGTGGCGAAAGCGCTCGCGAGCGTGGATGTTGCTGATGTGAACTTCGATGGTTGGAACCTTGGAGCCACTAATGGCGTCACGTAGGGCGATGCTGGTGTGCGAGTACGCACCCGGATTAAAAACGATTCCATCGATACCGTTTTCAGCTAGGGTGGAAATCTTGTCGACGAGGTCTCCCTCATGGTTGGATTGATAGAATTCGAATTCAACGTTTGAAAAAGCATCCTTCAGGTTATTAGCCAAGTCGTCCAATGTATTGGTGCCATAAATCTCGGGATCTCGTTTCCCGAGGCGATCAAGATTCGGGCCATTCAAAACAGCGATTCGTTTCATAGATGTATTTATTAGCTACTTGCTCGCGAATTGCACGAATTTTCACAGGGTCGAGTTCGGTGTCAAAGTCGGAAGCTAGTTAGAGGGGACAGTTGGTTTTTATGAACTGATAGGGAAGGTCGAATTTCGCAGCGGCCTCCTTGGCGAGCGATTCAACGCCAAAGGTTTCGGTCGCGTAATGACCGCAAACGTAAAGGTTGAGTTTCGCTTCTTGGGCAATGGTGAAAAAGTGTTGCTTGAGTTCGCCCGTGATCAAGGTGTCAGCACCCGTAGCCTTAATTTGGTCAACCACACTACTTCCGCTACCCGTCACAATACAGATCTTATCCGGATTGGCGGAGCCGTATTCAATGGATGCGATATGATCTCCAAAAGTTCTTTTAAGCGAATTACGCAGCGCTTCGCGATCTTTGGACCAATCGCAGACCAACCCCAAATCGGTTCCTTGGTAGGGGAAAAAGGTTCCCTGCTGAGTGGCTCCAATTGCATGGGCCAGTCCTGCAGCATTTCCAATTTCGAGATGAGCGTCAAGAGGCAGGTGGGAGGCGTAGACGGCTAGGTTCCCCTCGATGAGCGATTTGTACTTTTCGTACTCTGGGCCAACGATTCGGCATGTCCCATTCCAGAACATCCCGTGGTGGACTATGAGAAACTCGATGCCCGCTTCAATGGCTGATTGAAAGGGAAGAAGTCCTGAGTCTACCGAAGCCCCGATTTTAGATACGGTGCCGTTGTTCGTAAACTGAAGGCCGTTGAGGGCTTCTTTGAAGTCGACCACCTCATGCGTTCGGGCACGTTGATCGCAAAACGAGACAATCTCTTGGAGCTGAGCCATGTGAGGAATAATTTTGGCGAATTGCCAATAGTCGATCTTTTAGGCAATCTAGGATTGAAGTTTAGCCAATCTTGAGAAGGTTTTAAAAAAAAATTCATGTTGCCTGAAGGTTCAGACGAGTCGTCTAGTAGTATCGCGGGGTCGCTAATTTTAGCACATCCGCAATTGAAAGACCCTAATTTCATGCGAAGCGTGATTCTGATGACAGCCCATGAAGAGGAAGGCTCGCAAGGCATCGTTATGAACAAGGCTTCCGGTATGGTGCTGGGAGATATTGACGCGGCCTTTGCGGATTTTGGGCTCGAACAGGTACCTCTGTACATCGGGGGGCCCGTTTCAGCCGACCAAGTATTATTGGCAGCATGGAAATCGGCTCACAATTTTGCTGAGTTTCAGCTGTTTTTCGGTCTAGATCCGGCGTCAGCAAAGGTTAAGCTGGAAGAAGACCCCCTATTGCACATTCGAGCGTTTCGCGGTTATGCAGGCTGGGGAGAGGGTCAATTGGAGAGTGAACTTGCGGGCAATGCCTGGATTGTTTCCGAAATGGACGGTGCTGCTCTTTTAGAATTAGAGGGGGATTCTCTGTGGCGTCATGTTATCATGAAGGCTGACCTTGAGTTCGGTCTGATGTCGCTCGCCCCCGATTGCCCTGAGGAGAATTAGAAGATTTGAGGCGATTTGGTGGGCAGATGTTTATGACTTTTTGGCGAAAGTGTTGTTGACAGGGGTGTCGGCGAAGTATCTTTTATCGCCCCTTATGAAAGTAGTCTCATCGCTTAAGTCCGCGAAAGCACGCCATCCGAACTGCCAAGTGGTACGTCGCAAGGGCCGTGTTTACGTGATCTGCAAAACGAATCCTCGCTTCAAGGCGCGGCAAGGCTAAATCCAATTTATTTAAAATCGTGAAACAGGGCATACATCCGGATTATCACCCAACTGTTTTTATCGACGTATCAACAGGGAAGAAATTCCTTACTCGTTCGACTATTAAGACTGGGCAAACCGAAACGATCGACGGCGTCGATCACGTCAAAGTGATTCGCGATGTAACCATGGACTCACACCCAGTTTACACGGGTGAAAAGCGATTTGTTGACACTGCGGGTCGCGTAGAGAAGTTCCAAAACAAGTTTCGTCGCCGCCGGGCGTAAAACTCGGTACAAGCTACGGCAGGTTGCATTGAATATCGGAGATATTCGAATGGCGTAAATTTTAGGGCAAAATGAGTACAACTGGCTCGTTTTGCCCTTTTTATTTACAACTAAAGAATTTCATCATCACGGTTAGCTATGGAAAACGAAGACATCGGCCTCAATGTGCCGAACATTTTACTCCCGGCCAAGGGAGTTGACTTAAGAAAGTGGGCGGTGGTTGCCTGTGACCAATACACCTCGCAGCCGAAGTATTGGGAAAGCCTCAAAAACCTAGTCGAAGGGGGTCCCTCCACGTTGAACATCGTATTTCCAGAGGTTTATCTTGAAGTGGGTGGCGGGCAGGAGCGTATTGAAAGCATTAATGGGACAATGGATGCCTACTTAGAAGAGGGTGTGCTAGAAGATTTGGGTCCTGGTTTTGTGCTGTTAGATCGTAAGACGAGCCAGGTCGTATCCCGTAAGGGTCTTGTGGTTGCCTTGGATTTGGAGAAATACGACTACAAGATTGGTTCGCAAAGCCTGATTAGGGCAACTGAGGGAACGATCGAGAATCGACTCCCGCCACGGGTCAAGATTCGCAAGAGTGCCAAAATAGAGCTGCCTCACATTATGGTCCTCATTGACGATCCGGATCGAACGGTGATCGAGCCTCTTTTTGAAAAGGAGCTGGAATCTCTTTACGATTTTGAGCTCAACAATGGAGGAGGGCACCTTAAAGGTTGGCGAGTGGATTCCAAAGAAGATATAGAATCGGTGTGCGAGTCTTTGGGATTACTTAGCGAGCAAACGGTTTTTGACCAAAAGTATGGCGTATCAGGAAAAGGAGTGCTGGTATTTGCGATGGGAGACGGAAATCATTCCTTAGCCACGGCGAAGAATATTTGGGAAGACTTAAAATCTCAGGCGGACTATCCGTCTGACGTAATGGACCATCCTGCTCGCTATGCTCTAGTCGAACTAGTAAACGTACACGATGAAGGATTGGAATTCGAGCCGATTCATCGCGTAATTTTCAATATCGATGTCGAAGATTTGCTGAAGGGGCTGGAGGCCTTTTTCGGTGAGGAAGGATCCTCCATGGCTTTGGAAAAACTCGAGACTTTCGAAGCCGTGGAGGACCGGATTGCGAATTTGGGCGAATCGGACCAAGAGCATCGAATTGCTTTCGTGGCGAGGTCGGGGTTTGGCCTCATTCGGCTAAGCAATCCAAAGCGAAATTTAGAAGTGGGTAATCTACAGGCCTTCATCGATAATTTTGTCGAAGGCAAAGAATCTGTTGTGGATTATATTCATGGTGACGACGTAGTCATCGATCTTGGGTCGAAACCTGGCAACATTGGCTTTTTCCTGCCGACGATCGGCAAAAGCGATTTGTTTAAAACGGTGGTTCTGGACGGCGCTCTGCCCCGGAAGACCTTCTCTATGGGAGAGGCGGACGAGAAACGGTACTATCTCGAAGCCCGCCGGATACAGTAGCGTATCACAATATAGGATTCCAGAAATCTCAATATGGGGCCATTAGCTAATTGGATCGCAGCATCACGACCGAAGACGCTTCCAGCTGCGATTTCTCCGGTGTTGGTAGGTTCGGCGGAGGCCGCTCGCCAGAACGACATTGAGACTTGGCCTGTGTTTATTTGCCTCGTCTATGCGTTACTGATCCAAATAGCAACCAATATGGCGAACGACTATTTTGACTATATCCGAGGAGCGGATACAGAAAAAAGGATAGGACCGGAAAGGCTTGTTTCCAGTGGCAGAATCCTGCCCAAAGCGATGATTAGAGTAGCGGTTGGATTGTTTGCCCTAGCGTTTTTCGTAGGTCTTACCATGGTTAGCTACCGAGGTGGTGAAATGCTGATTGTTGGCATAGTTGCAATTGTATTTGGGTACGGTTACACTGGAGGTCCCTATCCGCTTGCGTATCATGGTCTGGGTGACGTGTTTGTTGTGTTCTTTTTCGGAATCGTGGCAACGGTTGGAACCTATTACGTTATTGTGGGAGAGGTTACGTCTTCCGCTTTTCTCTTGGGACTGCCTTTGGGGCTACTGGCCAACAACATTCTCGTTGTTAATAACTACCGGGACTTAGAAACGGATGATACTGCGGGTAAGCGTACGCTCGTAGTGCGATTCGGTAAAAGTTTCGCTCGAAGACAGTATCTGTTGCAGCTTGTTACTGCATTTCTCTCTGTTAGTATCTATTTGGGTATGACACAGAATTTTTGGGTAGCCCTTGTCTTCTTGATGATTCCGGTTGGAGCAGGATTGGTGGTTGCCTTTCGAAAGACAGAAGGAGTCGCATTGAATCAGTTTTTGGAAAAAACCGCCCAATTGTTGCTTTTATTCAGTATTCTTCTAGCAGGAGGGATCTTCCTTTCAGCCATTGGCCAATGAGATCCTCTACTAGCCTATAGAAAAAAGCCCTCCTGAGTCAGGAAGGCTTGAGACAGACAACCTAAAAAAAATAGCTTATGCGTGAGCTTCGAGCTTAGCCTTGAGATCATCTTTTCCCACCATGCCGACGAACTGTTCAGCGAGTGAGCCGTTCTTGAACAATAGAAGCGTAGGGATTGCACGAATATTGTATTCGGCTGCAATTGTGCTGTTCTCGTCGACATTAACTTTTGTGATTTGAACTTTCCCATCCAGCTCTCCTGAGAGTTCCTCTAGTATGGGAGCGATTGCCTTGCATGGTCCGCACCATGGTGCCCAAAAATC
>DIHO01000007.1:39838-66658 GCA_002420185.1 Opitutales bacterium UBA5694 | reverse complement strand
GGTCCGCACCATGGTGCCCAAAAATCGACGAGTACCGGCACGGCAGCAGAGCTGATCGTGTCTTTAAAATTTTGTTCGTTCAGTGTAGTGATTGCTGACATTGTATTAAAACGTTTTGAAGTCCGTTAACGCAAAACTGATGGAAATAGCTATTCATAATAAAGCGAGTAGTGCCGAAAGCTTACTTTTATTGACGTCACTCATGGGGGACTCCTCCAGCAATGTCAATGAGCTGAAATCGGATCCGCTTGAGAGCACAACCTCGTCGCTTACTTCCTCGGTCTCAATGAATAGCGTTTCGTTTGCCTGGCTGTGATTTAGCGTGAGTTTAAGCTCAATCGTTTCGCTAACTGGTGGTTGGTTTGGGTCGGGCATATCGGATCAACTTTTTTTGGGCCCTAGGCAGGACTGTTCTTCTGGATAAGATCCGAAAGGTGTTGGGGTTCAATAGTGCGGAGGGTCTCTCCCTTGTTCTTGATGTCCTCGAAGGTTTTAATGACGGTTTCGGTCATTCGTTCGTGGGTGTCCTGCGAACCCCCAACGATGGAAAACTCCTCGGCTTGAGTGATTCTCTTATGGCCGTCGTCGTTGTCTAATCCGAATCCTAAAAGGTGGGCACTCTGTACATCTTTATTTTGCACGATTTTAATTTGATTCAATTGGAGCTCGTTTCAAGCTCGTTTTCCAATCCGGTATTAGCTGACAGCTAGGACTGCGGTGATTGGATACGGTCTACTTGAAAATCGGAAAAGGACTGGTTTTGGACAATTGTAATTCGCTTTAGTCGAACTAGCTCAAGAATCGCGATGAAAGTGACGACGAGCAGTTTCAGACTGCACTTACCCGGAAAAAGGGCAGAAAACTCGAAGGAGGGCTCGGATTCTATTTTCTCGATAAGCATCTCCATTTGATCCACCACAGTGAGAGCGTCGTCTTGGATTTCCCCTAAAATGAGCTTTTCCGAAAGCCTTCTCAGAACAATATTGTAAGAGTTCCAGACGGAAATCTTGTCCTCGGGCCTCAGAGGTCGAACTGGGCTTTCCGCCTTGCCCACAGCATTGTAGTCTCGGGTGAGTCGCAGCGCGGCATGATCTGAAAGTTTATCAAGTTTGTCCGCTGCCTCTTTGAACTTCTTGTACTCGAGTAGCTGGTGGACGAGTTCCCAACGAGGATCTAGATTCGTATCATCATCGTCGTCTGAGACTGAACGCTGGTGTTTTGGCAAGAGAAGGCGGCTTTTGATCTCCATTAGTGTCGCAGCCATAACGAAGAAATCACCGGCTATCTCCAGTTTCACCTCTTGGAGACTGTTTAGGACATCTAGGTACTGATCGAGTACGATTTCGATTGGGATGTCGTAGATGTCTATCTCGTGCTTTCGGATTAAAAAAAGCAGGAGGTCTAGGGGACCTTCAAAAACGGACAACTTTATTCTAGGATCAATCTCTGCGACCACGAAATGAGTTCAGTTTTGATCGAACCACACTGGCAATGACAAAAGTCGAATTGTGAATAAGTTAGCGGATTGAGTGCTGTTTCACTTATTCTTTCGCCGGAATGCACCCGGCGAAGATGAGCGCTTGAAAGACGCGACGTAGAGGCCATCGCCATTAAAGTCCTTCGGGAAGACCGTAACGCCGTGTCCATTTTCGGAGAGGCCGAACTTGCTGGCCATTCGGTTGTGTTCGAATTCGGAATGGTTTTCGAGGAATTGTCGGGCCACCTCTTGATTTTCAAATCGGGAAAGCGAACAGGTGCAATAAACTAGTTGGCCGTTTGGCTTCACAAACGCCGCATACTGGCTAAGCAGGGCAAACTGCTTTTCCGCTGCGTCCATTATCTCCTTCTCGTTTGTCTGGCGCATCAGGTACGGGTGGCGGCGCCAGGTTCCCGAACCCGAGCAAGGAGCGTCGACAAGGACTCCATTGAAGCGTTTACCGGTCGGTAATTGCCTAACCACAGAAATATTGTGAAATCCCGCTCGCTTAGACCTTTGGATCAGTTCGTCCAGTGCTCTAGGGCGAGGATCGTAGGCGAACACTCGGCCTTTCGAGCCTAAAAGCTGTGCCAACTGTAGTGATTTTCCACCTGCACCCGCGCAGGTGTCAACCCAATCCCCAGTCGGTTTGGGATCGATGAGGTGAAGTAGTATTTGAGAACTGATATCCTGAATCTCTATATTTCCTCTCTTGTAGTCGTCACAGTTTTGGACTGGAAAGTCGGGAGGGCAGTGAATCGCATCAGGAACTGTTTCGTGAACGACAGGACGTTGAGCACTTTGGGGAAGCCCGGCACTCAGATGTGTCGCGATGGACTCGCGTTCTCCCTTTTGTACGCGTATCCAAAGGGGAGGACGGGAAAATAGAGCAAGTAAATCATCGATGTCGAGTTCACGGAACAAGTGCCTTGAAAACCAGCTTGGAATGAGCGAGGAGAGCTCATTGTCGGACCTTCCAATGATTCGATGACGAGCTGTTTCAGAGGACTCAAAAGGTGAGGATGGGTCTATTGTAGAATACAGCTTTGCAATATCTGGAGTTGAGGTAGCCAATGATATCAGTGTATCCATAAATTCGTTCGCTGAATCCGCTAGAGCTTCCAGCCAAGGCTGATACCTTAGGTAGGTGTATATCAACTCGCGGTACAATCTCCGGTCTCTCGAACCGAATTGGCTGCGATCTCTAAAATACTTATTGAGGTTTCGAGGAAAATTCTTTCCTAGGTTTTGTAGGGCGGGAATCGCTTGAATGAGTTCGAACAGTATCCGTCGCTGATTAGCTGAACGGCGGTTTTGGATATCGTCATGGTCCATCCGATCCCGGTGTTGTCACTGGTGTTGGCAACTTATTCGTCGAAAAGGTCGATTCCGATACGCACTCCAAAATCACTCTCCCGACGGTTTCCTTCGTAGAATCGCAGTTCGTATTTGATTCCGTATTTTTCCAGGGCTCTCTGCATAAATCCAATGCGCTGCTCGTAGTAGGTATCCGATTTCTGGTCGAATTTTGCGACGGCATACAATTTTAAATTCTCGTTTAGGCTGTATTCGCATAAAGCAAAATATTGTTCGATATGGCTCCTTAGAAAGTGGTTTCCGAATCCTACCTTCCAATAGCCGGGATCCGTAATGGCGACACTTGTATTCAATTCCCGGGTAAAGCTGTCTTCGATGTTGTACCGGGAGAAAAAGTCTAGCTCAAGCCAGGGAGCTGGTGTGATTTCAATGTCGGACACAAAATCGGAGAAATCCTTTCCTTGATTGAAGTCGTCCACAAGGTAGTCGATCGCAAAGTTGAGTCTTGCTAGGTCGCGAGAGCCGTATTCCTCGTCTTTGGTCTGGATCCGATTGCGAAATTCTACCCGCGTTATGTGGTGTTCGCCTATGGAGTCGATATCTCGGCGATCCTCCAGATCGATCGGAGTCAAGTAATTGGAAAAGGCTGGGATGTCAAAAGTGGCATTCGCAGTATTGCTATCGAGATCTGGGGCGTAGCGGTAGGAAATAACGGGTTCGAAGATATGCCGAATACCGTCGATATTCCAGACCTCGTTCTTAAATTCCCTCTGGCTGTAGGCGGTGAATTTCAAATCGAATCCGAGATCACCATATCCACGCGTTCCCTCTTTGATTGATGGCCGTGGAAGAGAATGCGTGTAGTCGTCAAAAATCGATAGGGGCGTCAGACGATATGGAGAGAATAGACCAAAATCACTGGCCTCGGTCCCTAGCATGTTGTCGAAGTAGTGAATCGCTTTGACCCCAGCTTTTGTGGTAAGAGTGACACCTGGTTTTAGTGGTCGAGTGTGTCGAAAGCCGTAATAAGCGTCTAGCCGGTCGGCCTCGCTCTTAATCGGGAACTCATTGAGCTTGTCGTTGCGGAGTTTGGCGAAGGAAATGCTACCGCTGTGGGTGAGCCCTTTGGCGATTTGAGTTGTGAAGAAGTCGAATCTCAGTTCGGGAAGTCTCTCCGTGAAGGTCTGGAAATGGTTGGGGCTGATCCTGGAAAATAGAGTCGTCTGCCAGTTTTCACCGCTGTAGTTTGCTTCTATAAACGTGTCAGGGTCTTGCATCTCGTCAAACGAGTCTTCGTTGAATTCTCTAGTGACCTCGCTGTCAGACCACCATCGTCCATAGGCAGTCAATGCTCCGCTGTCGCCCCAGTTTTGGTTGTGTTGCCACTCGGCGAAAAAGCGTTCATCATCAATTGGATTCCCTGTTATTAGATCAGGAGCGATTTCCTCGAGCGAATCGTTAATGAATCCAGAGGTAAATGATCCTAAACTCGTATTCTCATTTTCGCCAAAGTTGTATTCGAAAGCGGGTCCCGCAAGAATTCCCCGTTTAGTCGTTAAAGCCAGATTACCCCCTGCTCGAAAGTTGGAATTGATCGGAACCCGTACCTCACCGCCAATGGCACCTCCGATATGGCCAGAGTAGTCGAGATTCGCTTTGAAAATATTCCGTTCCGCATCGATTGGTTGGGATACGTTGGGGATGATGAAAAAAGGAACGACCCCGAGCTTGAATGAGATGCGTCTTCCCTGGATTTCCTTTTGATCCACGATCGCAATCTCATTGGCCCTTGCTTTAAACAAATAAGTGCCAGGCTCACCTGGATGGAAGTTGATATTCTCAAATTTGAAGTTGTTTGGATTTCCAACTAGTAAGCTGCCGGAAACGAAGTACTTTCCATTTCCGACCCTAAAGTTTTCTGCACGGGCCTGCTGATCGTCCAAACGGTAGTCGAGAAGATCGGCGACGAGCCGAATGTCGTAACGGGTGAATATGACGTTTCCGGTCGCGATGGCCCGATTTGTTTGGCGATTGAGCCGAATTTCATCCGCTGACACGAGCCAGTCGCCGTAGGAAAGCTGGGCGTTCTCGGATGCAACCAGGTCCCCAGTGTTGGTATCGATGACGATCGGAGTGCTTAGTGTAGCGTCGAATCCTTCAGATTGAGCACGCACAGCGACACAAAAAGCGGAGAGGATTAGACCTGTCGCGACGAGGTGCCAAGCGTTGTGATTCAGGATTCTGGCCATGTTTTTTGGAAGAACTAGAGGCGGCGTCTTGGCGACGCAAGGCTGATAATCGGAAGGGAAATGATTTGAACGCTTGCTTAAGAAAAAGTTGTGCCTGACAAGGAAATTGTCGCTAGTAGTGCGACTTATTGTCTTGAGTCAGCAGTGTAGGAGTGCCATCGGAAACTAAAATTGTCCTCAATTGCAGTCTGCGGGCAGGGACTATCGCCCATGATCATTGCTAAAAAAGAACTTGAAGCCTTTCGGAAAGGCCAGATGAGCACACCCCATGGGGTGCTGGGAATGCATCCTGCCAAAGTTGAAGGGAAGCCAGGCCTCGTGGTGCGGGCTTTTGTGAGCGACGCCAAGAGTTGCGAAGTGGTCGACATCGAGAATGAGGCCCTTAACCGCTACCCAATGGAGCGATTGAGTGAGGACGGATTTTTTGAAGGATTCATCGAGGGTAGCGACGAGGTTTTCGAATATCGCTTAAGAGTGGAGACGAGCGATTTGGAGATTCGCCAATTTTATGATCCCTACTCCTTTCTGCCGACGATGGGCGAATCGGACCTCTATTTATTTAACGAGGGCAACGAGCACCGAATTTTCGAAAAGCTAGGATCTCGGCCGAGAGTGTTTGATGGGGTTCCAGGAGTTAGCTTTGCTGTATGGGCACCAAATGCAACTAGCGTTTCAGTTGTGGGGAGCTTCAATAACTGGGATGGTCGCTACCATCCCATGCGAATTTTGGGCTCCAGTGGCGTTTGGGAACTCTTCATTCCCGGTTTGCGGGTCGGTGAGACGTACAAGTATGAGTTGGTTGGCAAGGGGGGAGGACTTTTCCTAAAAACGGATCCGTACGGTGCCCACTTTGAGGCACCGCCGACTAATGCCACCATCGTTTATGATCACGGCGAATATGAATGGGGTGACAAGGAGTGGCTCGGTGAACGCCAGTCAAGGCAAGCCCTGGACAAACCCATGTCGGTTTATGAAGTCCATTTGGGTTCGTGGAAGCGTAGATGGGAGGAGGATAACCGACCGTTAACTTATGAGGAACTCGCCAAGGAATTGGCTGAATATATTCTAGAACAAGGCTTTACCCATATTGAACTGATGCCCGTTTCGGAGCATCCCTTTGACGGGAGCTGGGGGTATCAAGTTACTGGTTACTTCGCTCCAACGCAACGATTTGGCACACCAGACGACTTCAAGGCGTTTATCGACTATATGCATCAGCGAGGGATCGGGGTTATATTGGATTGGGTTCCCGCTCACTTTCCGAGAGACACTTTCGCTTTAGCGACCTTCGATGGAACCCATCTTTACGAGCACGAGGACCCGCGGCTAGGGGCTCACCAGGACTGGGGGACATTGATTTTTAACTACGGACGCCATGAAGTGCGATGCTTTCTCGTGTCTAATGCTTTATCTTGGCTAGAATACTTTCATATAGACGGGCTCCGGGTCGACGCAGTTGCCTCTATGCTCTATCTCGATTATTCCAGAGAGGAAGGAGAGTGGATTCCGAATAAGTATGGTGGTAATGAAAATTTGGAGGCGATCGCTTTCATTAAGGAAGCGAACAACCTGGTCCATAAATACCACCCGGGGGTCTTGATGATCGCGGAAGAGTCGACGTCCTTCGCAGGTGTAACAAAATCAACGGAAGAAGGTGGCTTGGGTTTTGATCTTAAGTGGAATATGGGCTGGATGCACGATAATCTGCTTTATTTTGGAAAAGACCCTATCCATCGAAGGTATCATCAAGGGAATCTTACCTTTGGCATGCTCTATCAGTATGCCGAAAACTTCATTACGGTTTTCTCGCATGACGAGGTCACTCACGGGAAAAAGTCGATGCTGCTAAAGATGGGGGCAGATTCAATAGTAGAGAAGTCTCAGACACTTAGGGCGCTTTATGGCCACATGTGGGCCTATCCGGGAAAGAAGCTGCTTTTTATGGGTTCGGAGTTTGGGCAGTCCGAGGAATGGAACTATGCAGGCAGCCTCCAATGGCATCTGTTCAACTACAAAGACCATTCGGGGATCTCGGATCTGATTCGCGACTTGAACAAGCTTTACCGGAGCGAGCCAGCACTGGCTGAAACCGATTTTGACTCAAATAGCTTTCGATGGGTCGCTTGCTGGGATTCCGAGGCAAGCGTGATTAGCTATTCGCGAACCGCTCCTGACGGGCACAACATGGTCTTGGTTGTAGCCCACCTTACGCCTATCGAGCGTTCGAATTATCGGATTGGGCTGCCGCGCCCCGGCTTTTGGAGAGAGATCCTAAACACAAACTCCAGTTTTTATGGAGGAAGCAATTCGGGTAACGGCTCTGGATTAGCGTCGGAAGCTCATCCGTTTGACGAGCTTCCCCAGTCGGCAGAATTCACGCTCCCTCCCTGCTCAACAATGATATTCAAGTTGGAAGGCTAAGTCGCCTTTGCATTCAATCGATAAAACGGCTGGCGTCTTAGTTTTTCTGTAGCTTGGTCTTAATCTTGGTTAGTCCCTGAATCGAGAATGTTCTCGAAACGATGCATTTACAGAGAAGTCGAGTGTTAGACGATTTAGTCAAAATCTCTACTACGGTCAATCAGACCAATCTCAAAGGGACCGCGTCTAGCGATCGACACCTCTTTTAATTCCTCAGTTCGGAAGCTCAGTTTGCGACGTTTGGTTACCTTATCATGGAGAGGACTCTCCCAGTTACCTACAGCCTTAGAGGTGGAATATCGTAATTCGCGTTCCCGCTTCGTTTCAATCGTTTTAAGTTTTTGAAGTAGATTCTATTTCTCCTGACAAAAAGAATATGCTCCGTTTATTCATTGATTGGTAAGTTTTAAGCGTATTAGGGTTCAATGTTGGCTGCTTCGGATCGAAGCTTAGAAGTGGTATTCAATTTTATATGAGTGAGTACAAACCAATAGGATAGAAATTACTAGCGAAGCTATTTCAGAGGAATTTTACTCCCCTCCGGACCGTTGGAAGGGCTGTATTAGCTGAACAGGTTCAACTGGTCGCCGTTTTGTTCGAAGCACATTTTTCTGGACGGCTTTGCTTTTGGCATAGGCAAACTCAAGGCTACTGTCGAATCGTCGGATTCAAGCTTTTGCAGGATTTCCTTAGCCCGATCGATTACCGGTTGGGGAAGCCCTGCGAGTCGGGCCACTTGGATGCCGTAGCTCCTGTCAGCAGCTCCTTTTACGACCTGCCGAACGAACACGATGTCGTCATCCCACTCTTTCACAGCGACCGAGAAATTCTCGAGTCTATCCAGATGGGTCTCCAGTTGGGTCAGCTCTTGGTAATGGGTCGCAAAGAGCGTTTTGGGTCCTGCGCCCAATTCGCGATGCAGATGCTCAACCACAGACCAAGCGATGCTGAGGCCATCATAGGTACTCGTGCCGCGGCCAATTTCGTCCAGTATGATGAGGCTGTGTCGCGTAGCGTTATTGAGAATGTTAGCTGTCTCGTTCATCTCTACCATGAAGGTAGAGTTTCCGCGGGCGAGATCGTCGCTCGCCCCGACTCGCGAGAAAATTCTGTCGACTAGTCCGATCTTCGCGGAAGTAGAGGGAGTCCAGCATCCGACTTGGGCGAGGAGAGTAATTAGAGCCACTTGCCGAATAAAAGTGCTTTTCCCGGCCATGTTCGGCCCTGTGATAAGATGTATCTGACTTTCGGATGCGCTGATTTGTGAATCATTGGGAACGAATGCCTGGCTGCTTGCGAGTCCCGATGCATTTTGTTTAAGCATTTGTTCTACGACGGGGTGGCGGCCTTGCAAAATTTCAATCGTATCGGACTCGTCGAGCTCGGGCTTGCAGTAGTTCCACAGTCGAGCGATCTCAGCCCATCCGCAAAACACGTCGAGTTCGGCCAACGCGGAGGCTGTCTGGATTAGCGGCCCAGATTCCTCGATTACGGCAGCGACTAAACTGGCGAAAAGCTCTTCCTCTCTTCGTTTACTGTTTTCTTCTGCGTGGAATATTTCCTTTTCCTTCTGCTTTAAACTCTCGGTGACGTACCGCTCACCGTTGACCATTGTTTGTTTGCGTATGTAGTCGTCGGGAACGAGGCTGAGATTTGACTTGGAGATTTCGATGAAATAGCCGAACGCATTGTTAAACTTGATTCTCAAGTTCTTGATTCCCGTGCGTTCTCTCTCCTTGGCCTCAAGGTTTGATAACCATAGTTTGTTGTCTGTGGTCAGTGAAAGCATGCTATCGAGGGTATCGTCATAGCCTTTGGCAATGTACCCCCCACCGGAGAGATTGTTGGGCAGTTCCTCTTTGAGTCCCTTGTTGAGAAGCTCAGCCAAGTGGGGAAGGGTGTTGAGTTGGGAGGATATAGAGTCGATTGGAGTTCCCCTAAACGGAGCCAGTGTATCGAGGATTTCTGGTAACTGGTTGAGGGTGTCTCGAATGCCGCCGAGCTCACGAGGATTGCGAAGCCGATTCTGCATGCGACCCAAGATACGCTTGATGTCGCGAACGGACTGCAAAAGGTCTTGGATTTCGCTTACGGCCAGCGGGGATTTTACGAACTGCTCCACACTGTCCTGCCGTCGTCGTAGCTCGTCCAGTCGACGGACAGGGGAAATGAGCCATTGCTCTAGCTGACGGGCACCGGATGCAGTGATCGTTTTATTGATGGACTGAAGGAGACTACCCTCGCGGGTTCCACGGGTTGATTTGAAGATTTCGAGATTTCGCAAGGTGGCGGGATCTAGAAGCAGGGAGGCTGCACAACTGTATTCGCGAATGGAAGATAGGTTGGCTGGCTTTGCCCGCAGATTCTCTGTAACATAATGAAGCACTGCACCGGCGCATCCCAACGCAGGATGCTCCTTGTCGATTCCAAAGCCCTCTAGATTGATAACTCCAAGTGTGTCCATTACGGATTGGACTCCGGCGTCGATATCAAAGTGGTATCCAGGAAGCTCGGTGACGGATCGGGTTGTTAGGAAGTGAATTAGTTCATCGTGAGTAGAGCCATCATGGGCCATGGCTCTCCAGCGATTTTCTTCGCCTTCCATGACAAGCATTTCAGCTGGATCGATCGACGTTAGCACGGGCATGAGATCGTCGACCGATTTACCGTTGGCGATTTGGAATTCGGCTGTGGAAAGGTCGAGCCAGCAGAGGGACGCACCCGACTTTTCCAGCTCGAATGCGGCTAGGTAGTGATTTCGACTCGATTCGATCTGGTTGTCCTCGATTGTTGTGCCAGGTGTGAGGATTCGAGTAAGCGAACGCTTGACGAGTTTTCCCGGTTGGGGAGTTTCCACCTGATCGCATATAGCCACTTTTTTTCCGGCCTGGAGAGCTTTTCTGATATACTGCTCCGCGGCGTGATAAGGAATACCCGCCATGAAGTAGTCGCTCCGTTTTGTAAGAGTGATTCCCAGCAGTTGAGACCCGATTTCTGCGTCCTCATGAAACATTTCGTAGAAGTCACCAAGACGAAACAGAAGCAGCGTGTTCGAGGGCAGGTTACGCTTAACCTCGAAGTACTGCTGCATCATTGGAGTTATCTTGCCTTTAGCCATATTCAGACGAGCGGAGGGAACCTTTGTAAGTAATCTCTGGCTCAATCCGGTCGCAAGAAAAAAGGCGGATAGTTCGAGCATAGTTTTACGACCAAGCGGAGTCGTACTTGCCTCTGATGGTTGTCTTCTTGACTCAATGAGATTAGTGCCAATGACTCGGCTCCTTGATCGTGGTATGAATCTATTCCATCGTGAGTTTGGAGACTCGACTAAATCGCCCCTTCTGGTGCTGCATGGTTTGCTGGGCTCCTCTCGAAATTGGCAGGGTGCAGGTTCGGATTTAGGAAAGCATTTTCATGTTCATTGTTTGGATTTAAGAAACCACGGAAAGTCGCCGCACGCATTTCCGCATTCCTACGATGCGATGAGAGATGACGTCATTGAATGGATGAAGGGTCGAGAGATCGGAAGTGGTCATTTGCTCGGGCATTCTATGGGTGGGAAACTGGCCATGAAGATTGCCTGTGAAAATCCAGAAAAAGTGCGACGCCTTGTGCTTGTAGACATATTGCCAAAGCGGTATCCGGGATCCCAAGACTCGGAATATGACGCAATGAATGCGATCGACCTCGAGAAACTGTGTTCGCGCAAAGAGGCGGACAAGCTACTTGAGAAAGCCGTTCCTGATTGGGGGAAACGGCAATTCCTGCTCACCAATTTGTCTCGGAGAAAGAAAGATCACGGTTTCTACTGGGTGGTCAATATCAAAGCTCTAGAGGCGAATCAGCGAGAGATTGAAGGATCGCCCTTGGGGCCGGAGGATCGGTTCGAAGGTGAAACGCTTTTTGTAATGGGGGGGGAGTCTAAATACTCGGAGCCATCAGACTATACGGGATTGAATCGATATTTTCCGAATAGCGTTGTCGAAACGATAGAGGAGAGTGGGCATAATCCTCATTTCGAGTTTCGAGAGGACTTCGTTTCGCGAGTTGCCAAATTCCTAGATGGAGGCGATACTGGCATGTGATGGATTTTCTGGTGCTCAAAGCCTTGCTGTTTGCTTTTGTGCTCTCGGATGGGATATACCTGAGGGTCTTGTTTCATGAGCTCGGGCATGCATTGGTGGTGCTTAGTTTGACAGGTCAATCGGTGAAGCTGAAAAGTCGGTCCGAGTAAGCAGCCCGTTAAATTAGATTGGGGGCGGATGTCGATCGAGCCAGGCATAGTGGGATTTCGATATGGTTCGACCACCTGCGATCGGTCTCAGGAGACTTCAAAAACTCGATGCTGGATCGTTACGAGGGGTCGTATCGCTTCCTTATTTGTTACCGCTAGTCTACGTATGAGCGTGTATATATTAGAGGTATGGAGTTAGATATCGATTGCGGTACCAGCGTTCTTTGTTGCGAACTTTAGGATGCTGATTATCCTTTTGTGGACGTTGGAAGACAGGAAACCATAGAAGCCGTAGGGAGTGTTACTTAGTGATAACATTGATTTCTGGCGAATTGGAGAACTGTAGCGCCAAGCCGTCCCGCTTTTAGTAGTCGACGAGGTCAGCCACCTTGACCTCGAACAATGCCCGGTCCTCGTTGGCAATGATGAGGGTTTCCTGATCATCCCAGCAAATCGCTTCGCATTGTCCCGCGGTGATGCGAAGCGTCGTTGCGATCCCCTCGAGGTAGTTGCGAGAGTTCTTTGGGCGGTCAAACACCCAAACGCTCGAAGTCGTGAGGACCGCGAGCCTTTCTCCATCGGGAGTGGCGTCTGCCCCAGTGACTCGAGGCCCGATGTCGAACTCTCCCACAAGTTTGGGGCGGTTAATTTCATCCGCTCTAAGTGATTCAAAGCAGTAGAGTCTTGTAGCGGTGTCACCGAGGCTCTTGGTTAGGACAAACAGCTCCTCCTGAGCCCAAAAAATCGCTTCGCAATCATAGATCCGGCGCTCGGGAGGAAACTCCTTTTGCTCAGGATACTCGAATCGATAGGTAGTTCCCTTGATTCGCGTACCGACTTTTGGTTTGAGGGGCTCCTTGAGAAGATGTATGGCGAGGTCTCGCCGGGTGTTTGAAAAGTTTCCAAAGTCACCCAGGTAAAGATTGCCTGAGTTGTCAGTGGCGACGTCCTCCCAGTCGATATTGGTAAGTCCAGTCGGGAATGCTGCGACAAGCGAGCCGTCTTTTAGGATCGCGAAAATACTCGACCCGCTCAATGAATCATTGTGAACCCAGTAGATGTCGTTGGTCTGGCGGCTTTTGGCAATTCCGCTACACTCCCGAATCCCTACTCCAGAGATTCTTGCGTAGGGTTCGAGTTTCGCTGCTTCGGAAGTACAAGAGAAATTCAGCGACCAGACCGAACAAAGTAATGCAAAAGAGATCCTGATGGACCCTTTGGTAGTGTGTTTGGTCGGCTTTTCGAGCGGGATTGAGAGCATTTGATAGTAGAAAGACCGTTTCCGATTGCTTCCTCAAGGCAATGGAGTACTGAGAATGCGTTTTTGACTTTTCCGCATCGTTTGATCGGCTGGAAGCAAGATTAGTTCCAAAAGGGAATTATGATGTGCCCGCTGGAAGCTCGAGTATGGTCGCGGAAAGGGCGTGCAGATAATTTAATATGAGTGATTCACAGCAGCAGAACAGTCAATTCACCGTGCTGATCGTAGATGACGACGATGAGATTCGCTACTCTTTGGGACGCGTCCTGGGAAGTCGAGGTTATCGGATTGATACCGCTTCGAGCGGAGAGGCCGGAATCGAAAAAGTAAAGAACGGACCAACTCCCGACTTGATCTTCATGGATATTCGGATGGGTGGTATCACGGGTCTGGAAACCCTGCAGCACATGCGTTCAATCAATTCGAATTTGCAAATAATCCTCATGACGGCATTTGGAACTGCCCAAACGGCTATCGAGGCAATGAAATTTGGAGCCCACGACTATGTAATGAAGCCGTTTGATCCTGAGAAGGTTCTGAGTCTAGCGGCCTCGGCGATCAACGCCACGAGAGATTTGAAGTCAGTCTCCAAGCCAAGCAAAAAGGTAAACAGCGAGGATTACAAAGAAGGCATTGTGGGAAACTCCGCAGCTATGCAGGAGGTATTCAAAGTTATCGGTCAGGTAGCGGCTAGCGATGCAACGGTTTTGGTTACCGGCGAAAGTGGTACTGGAAAGGAGCTGATCGCGAATTGCATCAACCAGCACAGCCTTCGATCAGGTGGCCCCTTCATGGCAGTTAATTGTGCGGCGATTCCTGACAATCTGATCGAGAGCGAATTGTTTGGGCATGAGAAAGGAAGCTTTACCGGGGCGACGGCTCAGCGAATTGGCAAGTTTGAGCATTGCGATAGGGGAACGATATTCCTGGATGAAATCGGAGACATGGCTCTGGCAACCCAGACTAAGATTCTAAGAGTTCTTCAAGATGGCGAAATTCAGAGGGTTGGGGGTTCTGAAACTATCAAGGTCAATGTGCGTGTGATCGCAGCCACGAACAAGGTCTTGGAGAAAATGGTCGAAGAAAAAGAGTTTCGTGAAGACCTGTATTACCGGCTGAATGTATTTAGAATTCGGGTACCATCTTTGAGGGAGCGCATCGAGGATATTCCTGATATCGTTGACTACATGCTGCAGAAGCTCGTCAAAGAGAGAAAGGCGAAAGCGACTCGCCTGTCAGACGAAGCCATGGCGTCCCTCGTTCGATATCCGTGGCCGGGTAATGTGCGAGAATTGGGTAACGTTGTCTACCATAGTGGGGTTGTCGCCCAGGGGGACATCATCCTGATGAAGGACCTCCCGGACACATTGAGCAAGGCAGAAGGGGTGCTATTTACCGCCCCCGAGCCGCTTCCGGCTGAAGATCTGGTCACCGCTAATCATGAGCCCGTTGTTTCGAATGTGCCGGTGCCCGTGATCGATCCGCCGGGGTCTGGGCTTATCAGAGGCGAAACGCTCCAGTCAAGTTTTGACACGATTTATGAAACGGTGAAAGAGCGCGAGGGGAAGCGTATCCTTTCCTACATCGAAAAGCAGATGATTCAGCGGGCGGTTTCGGATACCGGCGGAAATCAGGCTCGCGCGGCAGAAATCCTCGGTATCACTCGAAACACGCTCAAAAAGCGTCTCGACGATTATGCCTCTGGGGGAGGCTGAGCCGTTCGAGGGAAGGGCTCATTGTATGGTTTTGACGCCGCTATTAAATTGTAAAGGCTTGCAGAAATTGCGAAAATGGGATGCGAAATGGAGGTATGAATATCGCGTTAATGTTTTCCGGCCAAGGCGCCCATAAGGTTGGTATGGGCAAGGACTTGAGTGAGAATAGTCCCCGTGCACGCGAGATTTACGACCGCGCGGACCAACTGCTAGGTTGGAAATTGTCGGACTTCAGCTTTGAAGGACCAGAGGAGGTGCTTACCAAGACAGGCATCTGCCAGCCAGCCCTCTTTACTCATGGCTACGTAGTCTACAAGCTCCTGGAGGAGAAAGGCTTTCTCAGTGACGCAACCATAGCGATGGGGTTGAGTCTTGGAGAAGTTACCGCCCTTGCCGCCGCCGGTGTATACGATTTTGATACGGGTCTAAAGATTGTAGCCGAGCGGGGCCGTCTTATGCAGGAAGCTTGTGAGGCGAGCGACGGTTCGATGGCCGCAATTATCGGTGTCGATCGTGAAACGGTTACCGCATTCTGTGAAGCTCACGACGTGGAGATTGCCAACTTTAACTGCCCTGGCCAGATCGTCATTTCTGGGGAAACGGCAAAAATTGAAGCCGCTGTCGAGGCAGGAAAAAACACCGGATTTCGCCGGATCATGATATTGAATGTCGCCGGTGCTTACCACAGCCGGCTCATGCACCCTGCCCATGAGCCCTTTAAAAATTTCCTCGCGAATATCAAACTTTCGGAACCTAATTACACCGTCTTTTCAACCACAACGGGTGCCAAACTCTCGGATCCGGAAGACATACGCAAGTCGCTGGTTGCCGCTCTCGTTTCACCCGTTTACTGGGAAGACTGTATGGTGGCTGCTGCTGCCGATGGTGCAGACATGTTCTACGAGCTTGGCGTGAACGGCATTCTCAAAGGGCAGCTGAAACGTACGAACAAAGAGCTCCTCAGCGCCAGCTTTGAGACCTGGGAAGAAGTCTCAGCGATTTCAGTGGGCTGCTGAGTGTACGGTGCTGATTTGGGCAGCCTCTCCATGAGGCAGATTGAATTCCTGGAATCGTCTACGCTCTTTACCGCAAAGGTAAAAAATGTAAAGAATCGCCGATTGAAGCCTAACCGAAGCTTTTGGCAACGAGTTCCTTGAGACGGTCAGGACTCTTGGCAGAAGACTTAGCCACGAACCCTGCTGCGTGGGCGAAGTGGACATCGGATTCGTCTTTGATTCGCGTGAAATCTATTTTTGGATGATCATTGTATCGAGAAAGTCCGTACCCGTCTCCACGACGATCAGGATAAATCATGGCATGAGCGGTTTGGGCAAGCCCTTGTTCTTCTATGAAGCGGGTTAAGCCCATGGAAGGCTCTTCCGGGAGCGGTTCGGTGCGCGGTAGGAATATGGCTTGAATAGTGGAGGAGCCATTTTCGATCGTCCAGGTCTCCGCGTTTGCCCCAATGAAATCGAGTCGCTCGCGCAGGGACTTCAAGTATTCGACGAGGTCATCACCAATCATTTTCATGACTTCCCAAAGCGGTTCCCCGGGAGTGTGAAGGGTTTTAGCGGCGAACCGCCGAAGCAGGGTGATATCGATGGGGGAACTGAGCTTTCCGATGATGTCTCGCTCGACGCCAAGCCAGCGAGCGGTTCCATTGGCACCGCGGCAGTCGAACCATTCAGCTGGCTCGAGCCAACCGCAAAAAGCACGGGCATCGTCGTAGAGGGCGAGATGCTTAAGGACCAAAGATAGGGAGCAAGTGGGAATCGCTTCGCGGGGGAATTGATGGTGATCAAAGTTAGACTTTGAGGGATCGTCGTCGTCGCCCACGTCAACTACACAAACTGCTGGGTTATCTAGATCGGCTTTTTCTGGCTCACGGCGTTGAATCCATACCGGATTCTGGGAAATGAGAACGCAGCATGCGAGGAATTCGTCTTTGTGGGCACTGCCTGGATGAGTAAGGATGAATTCGGTCATTGTCTTGGAAACGACGGGACGGTAGGGTTCCCTCGAGGAAGATCAATAGCGTTCGCTTATATTATGCTCGAGGTCGACTCGGATGGGGATTTGATCCTTGGACTCCCCAAATCCGCTATTGGTAGGTCGTTTAAAGGTCGTGCGATCCAATGGTGTTAGTCTTGGCCATAGATTTAACCCAAGAGGGCGGATCCCAGCCACCACCTAGTGGTTGGCTCCCTGATCACCGTCTTACCAGTTTTGAAGTACAGAGATAGTCGCCGTTCTGCAGTATGGATCGCCACAAGCTGTCGTGCGAGGTCTTTTTTACGTGGCTAGAGAATCCCTTCGACCGGTATTGGCCGTACTGGGTGTACTGTATAGGAAGGTTTTTTGACGACCCGCATAACTGTGGAGTAGTTTCTGACGGCCCGATTGAGGATAACGGAAGCACCGCCCCCCCATTCCCTTTTTATCCTGGTCAGGTGCCTCTATTACGAGACTTGCGACTACGATTTGCTCCTCTTAAGAGCAAAGTTGATAGGTGCTGGCAGTGCCTTGGCCAGAGCCAGCGACGAATAGAGCTGTGATAGTTGGAAAGGCGATTACTTTCATGATTCGATAAGTTGTTTGGTTGGATCGGGTTTTCTGCAAGGGGTCGTACTGCCTTTGATTTTAGCGTTCGACAAGACCCAAACCGGTCTGGAGCCCATGCTTTTTATGGTAGGTTATGGCTTCGTCGTCCTACTAGTAGAATACGGTCTATGGGAGCGGCTTCGAGCACATCTACCGGTTTTATCTTGTGAGAATTGAGGAGTGACAAATAAAGCGACTATTGTTCAATGCAGATGATCCAAATCGGAAATATGCCTAGAAGTAACCCGTTAACGGGAAACCAAACTCCCGTCAAAGAGACGCCGTATTCGAGCGGAGAATGGAAGTTGGTAGAATGCCTCGAAACAGGGATGGTGTTCTTGGAGAATCCACCGGAGTACTCGCAGCTGGTTGAGGAGTTTGCATGGGAGAAAACTTTTGAGGAAGAGAGGATTCGGCGCCGTGCGAAAGAGCCGGTCGTCGCTTTTACCAGTCATTTGAGTAAGTCCGTGCGCCAGAAGATGCAGAAACGAGAGCGGATTGAGCGAGTGGCATTTCGCATTCTCAGTCGACTCGTGAACGAAAAAGGGATCAAAGACAGGATAACAATTATTGATGTAGGTTGCGGAACTGGGGAAAAGCTATGCAGCATCAGCAGCTATTTTCAGGAGAAAACGGGCATTCTTGTGAGCCCGGTCGGTATCGAAATATCCGCTGAGCTAGCGAGAGAGACTAGCGAGAAATTGTCGCAGCTGGGTGGGCGTTGCGTCCACTCCTCAGCGTTCGAAGGGTTGAAGAGGTTGGAGAATGACAGTGCAGACCTAGCGATCTTTTGTTCCTATCTGGAACATGAAGTAGAGCCTTTGGAAGTGTTACGAACCGCTACCTGCAAATTGAAAAAAGGGGGATACGTCATTATTAAAGTGCCCAACTTTGGCTGTTGGAATCGGTACGTAAGGCAGAAGAATTGGTGTGGCTTCAGGTATCCCGACCATGTGAATTACTTCACGCCACGAACTCTGACGCGTATGATCGAGACATCAGGGCTCAAGCTTTGGAGAATGAATCTCTACGATCGGCTGCCGACAAACGACAGCGTTTGGGCGATAGCGAGGAGATAGTTTCCTGGTAAGTTGGCAGGTCATTTGTCCGCTCATTTTGATTTTTGCTCGACGATTCTTGCGATGGTCTTAAATCGGCAGATATTTAAGGTTTCTATTTGCCTCGGATTCCTAAATCGCAATCCTCTGAGGTTCTTACGGATTAAATAAATTCAAGCCACCAACCGTTATGGCAATTGCAACAGGATCTAAAGCTCCGGACTTCACTTTGATACACAAAAACGATAGCGGTCTTTCCGACGTCACGTTAAGCGATAATTTTGGAAAAGCGGCGACCGTTCTGATATTTTTCCCTTTTGCCTTTTCGGGTCCATGCGAAAAGGAACTGTGTTCGATCAGAGATTCGATCAGCGAATACAAAAATTTGGATGCTCAAGTTTACGGCATCAGTACTGATTTCCCTTTTGCTTTGGCGGCCTTTGCGAGCTCTCTAAATGTTGATTTCCCGCTGCTAAGCGATTGCAACAAGGAGGTGAGTGCTTCTTATGATGTGCTTTTCGAGGAGGCTTTAGGTATGAAAGGCGTAGCCAAACGATCGGCAGTTGTTATCAGCAAAGTTGGAGAGGTTATTTACAGCGAGTCGAGCGAGGATCTAGGGCAGTGGCCTGACTTCGACGCAATCAAGGCGGCCCTCGGTTAAGTACCCGCGTTTAGGGGATTTTTTAAAACTCAGCGAATAAGGGTGAAACGAATTCGAGTTTCAAAGCGTCTCGAGTGCTTGTGTGCTTGAAAAGTACTCCGTTTTTGTAGTTGGTCCCTATTCTCTCCCCGTTGCGGTCAGGTTCTTTGTTGGCGACTGTTTTTTAAACGAGGTTCCGCTGCAGAAGTTCCTCGATGGTACTCAAAGTTACGAAAAGGACCGCTTGTTTTTGGATTCAGGCTACCTGTCGGCGTGGAAATCAACTCTTGTGTCGAGTAGGTAGTTTCGTAATTGAAATTGCTACAGATTAGCTATGCGAAATCATTAAACGATGTCGTTGCTTGGTCGATATTGGCGTCAGATAGCAAAAATGCACGCTAACACGCACCTTTCTGAGAGTTTTTCTAGCTTATCATCGCTTCGCGAGGCGGAGCAAATTTTGTTAGGCTGATTCCTTCGACTGACTTTTTGTATTCCTCTATTGTGGGGATGCGGCCGAGGCTTGCGGAGAGGACGACTACTGGCGTTGAGGCGAGGAGCGATTCTCCCTTTTTTCGTTCGGAATCGGCAACGACCCTGCCCTGGAAGAGGCGAGTGGAGGTTGCTAGAACAGTGTCGCCATTGGCCGCCTTTTCTTGGTTGCCCATGCAGAGATTGCAGCCGGGACGCTCTAGATAGAGGATATTCTTGTATTCGGTGCGAGCTGTATTCTTGGGAGCATCATCGTTGAACTCAAAACCTGAATACTTTTGGAGAATCTCCCAGTCGCCCTCTTCTTTGAGCTCCTCGATGATGTTGTAGGTTGGAGCTGTTACGACCAGAGGCGCCTGGAATTCGACCTTGCCGTATTGCTCCTCGAGGTTTCGGAGCATTTTGGCAACGATCTTCATGTCGCCCTTGTGAACCATGCAGGAGCCGACGAAGCCGAGGTCGACGCTCTTGTCTCCACTGTAGAAGGTAAGGTCTCTGATCGTATCGTGCGTGTAGCGCTTGGACGCGTCTTCGTTGTTTACGTCTGGGTCCGCGATCATCGGCTCGACGATGAGGTCGAGGTCTACCACAAATTCAGCGAAGTACTTGGCGTCGGAGTCAGGAGTGAGAGCTGGCTTTTCACCTGATCGGATCTCAGCGATGCGATTGTTAGCCTTGTCGATTAAACCTTGGAGGACTTGGGCATAATTATCCATGCCCTTGTCGATCATTATTTGGATCCGACTTTTCGCTATTTCGAGCGACTTGATAAGCGTCTCATTTCGAGAAATACAAATGGAGGCCTTGGCCTTCATTTCTGCTGTCCAGTCGGTGAATGTGAAGGCTTGGTCGGCTGGGAGGGTGCCGATGTGAACTTCGATTATGCGGCCCTGGAAGACGTTGTCTCCGAATTGTTGGAGCATCTGAGCTTGGGTAGCGTGAACGACGTCTCGGAAGTCTATGTGCTCTTGGAGGTCGCCCTTGAAGGTTACCTTAACGGACTCTGGGATCGGCATGTTGGCTTCACCTGTGGCGAGTGCGAGGGCCACGGTACCGGAGTCAGCTCCAAAAGCCACGCCCTTTGACATGCGGGTGTGGGAATCGCCGCCGATAATTATGTCCCAATCGTCGACAGTGAGATCGTTTAATACCTTGTGGATAACGTCGGTCATAGGGTGGTAAACGTCCTTAGGGTCGCGGCCAGTGATGAGACCGAAATTGTGCATGAAATTCATAAGCTTCGGAATATTGGCCTGAGCCTTCTTGTCCCAAACCGAAGCGGTGTGACAGCCGGACTGGTAAGCACCGTCGACGGTAGGAGAGATGACGGTTGCAGCCATGGCTTCCAACTCTTGGGAAGTCATTAATCCGGTGGTGTCCTGAGAGCCGACGATGTTGACATTAACACGGACGTCGGAACCAGCGTGCAAAGTCTTTCCCCTGGCAATGCCTACCGCGTTCTTGTTGAAGATCTTTTCAACCGCGGTGAGGCCTTGGCCTTGGCGAGAGATTTCCTTAGAGGTAGCGAATACTTGTTCGCACTCTATACCGAGCGTTCTAGCCGCAAAATTTTGCAGTTTTTTACCGAATACGATCGCGTAAGATCCGCCCGCTTTAATGAACTCCAGTTTTTGCGGGGTGAGCGAATCGGAAATGTCGATGAGCTCTTTTTCGCCGTTGTAGAGCTTCTTATCCCTTAGGCTGATGGTTAGAATAGTGCCGGTCTCAACAGAGTAGACCTGCTCAAGTACGGGTTCATCGTTGTCGTCGAGGATTATCTCGCCGTACTCATCGGTCTTCTTGACCCAGTTCTTGAGGTCAATACCGATACCGCCTGTGACATCCACGGTTGTTAGGAAAATAGGCGAGATTCCGTTCGTGCCTGCAACGATAGGGGCAATGTTGACGAAGGGAACGTAGGGGCTTGCTTGTTTGCCCGTCCAAAGAGCGACGTTGTTGACACCGGACATTCTGGAAGATCCGACGCCCATAGTCCCTTTTTCGGCGATGAGCATAACTCGCTTGTCCGAATGCTGTTCCTGGAGAGCTTTTATTTCAGCTTGAGCCGATTCGGAAATCAGGCACTTACCGTGAAGCTCACGATCGGAGCGAGAGTGGGCCTGGTTGCCTGGAGAGAGCAGGTCAGTGGATATATCGCCCTCGCCAGCAATGTAAGTGACGACGTCGATATTCTCATCTACATCTGGGAGATTGGTGAAAAATTCCGCTTTCGCGTAACTTTCGAGGATGTCTTTGGCGATTACGCTCCCACTTTTGAAAGCCGTTTCCAGGCGGTCGGTGTCCGCATCATAGAGAAAAACTTGAGTTTTGAGAACTTTAGCGGCGCCAGAAGCGATTGAAGCATTGTCGGAGAAGGCAAGGTCGAGAAGAACTTCCACTGAAGGACCGCCCTTCATGTGGGAGAGAAGCTCGAAGGCGTAGGTCGGTGAGATTTCTTCGACTGTGGATTGGCCTAGAATGATCTCCTTCAGAAATATCGCCTTTACCCTAGCTGCACCAGTGGTGCCCGGCAAGGTGTTGTAGATGAATAGGTTGAGTGATTGTTTTCTGTGCTCGCTCTCAAGATCTTTGATTTGCGCAATGATTTCGGACAACAAATCGCTGCTATCGATTGGCTTTGGGTTCAACCCCTGATCTTTCCGTTTATCGATCTCTTCTAAGTATTGGGAATAGAAACTCATGGCCTTCTCAGAAATGTCTTCTGATGTGGGGTGGTTTCAAGAAGAATTTGCAGATATCCTCGCCTTAATGTTTGGTGAATCGATCGGTTTTAGCCAAACCTCAGAAGAGTTAATTGAATTTTGTTAAGTCCATGTAAATTAGGCGTATGTAATGATTGCGAACATGGATTCTGATTTGTAGGGCAGCGATTGATAGGATCCTCTCCTGATTGAGACCGCTTTACTTGATTTCGATTTTTGCAAATATATAATGAACAGGGGTTAATGAGAAATAGACTAATTCTTTAAGGGTGCGAGTGGTAGTGGATTATCCATGACGTAGTAAAGCCTTCGGAATATGCTCGAGGATACATCGGACTCGGCTGAAAAAGCTGGCTGCCTTAGTAGTTTACCATTTGTCTTGAGGCTGAGTCTTAAGACGCCAAATTGGAGGAGGTAGTCGTGGTTTGATGTCCTTAATTGCAGAAAGCTTGTTATGGCCGAAGAAGTACCGGTTTTTTTAGTCGATCCGAATTCAAACCCTGTTGCCGTAAAGATTGTTGGCAGGGCCTCGTTCCAGAATGTGATGCCTCTTCAGGACTTCTTGAAAGTTGCGACGAAAAAGGGAAGTCGCAGCTACGTTTTTGATTTCTCTTGTTGCACAGGCATGGACAGTACGGTTTTAGGTGTGCTGGCGGGCTGTGCTCTAGAATTGCGTAAGCTTGAGCCCAAAGGATCTCTGGTTCTCGCGCATTTGAATGAGCGTAACACAACGCTTGTCCGCGGTTTAGGACTTCACCGCATCGCAACGTTGGATCTGGGCGATCAGGCGATCGATGCCTCGGCTGTGACAGAATCATTGGATGCCGGGCAACTTGACGAATTGGATAGCGCCCGGCTGTGCCTTGAGGCACACGAAAATTTGGTTGAAACCAATTGTGGCAATAAGACGAAGTTTCAGGATGTGATAAGCTATTTGAAGAACCGGATTTCAGAAGGATAGTTGTGCTTTTATTGTTCGGATACGTCTCCTAGTCTATTGCCCACGGCTTTTCGATTGCTTCCACCGATCGGGTGCTGAATGATTATGCATCCTATGAGTGGTATCACTACTGAAATGATCGACAAGGAATTGCTGCCGAATGGCCAAGGGCGCTTCGGAGACTTCGGCGGTTGCTATGTGCCGGAGACTCTGATGACTGCCCTGAAAAAGCTCGGCGAAGATTATGATCGAGCTAAGGTTGACGCAGCGTTTCAGGCGGAGTTGGCTCACCAATTGAAGGAGTTTGCCGGACGTCCAACGGGACTGTATTTTGCCGAACGGCTGACGGAAGAGCTTGGTGGGGCAAAAATCTATTTTAAACGGGAAGATCTTTTGCATACAGGCGCCCATAAGATCAACAATGCGATTGGCCAGGCATTGCTGGCGAAGCGCATGGGAAAACGTCGTATTATCGCGGAAACCGGTGCTGGTCAGCATGGGGTTGCCACAGCTGCTGTCTGTGCTAAGATGGGACTAGAGTGTGTAGTTTACATGGGTGCGGTGGATATGGAGCGGCAGAAGCTCAATGTTTTCCGGATGGAGTTGTGCGGAGCGGAAGTTAGGGGGGTTGATTCAGGACAGAGAACCCTGAAAGACGCGGTTAACGAGGCAATGCGTGATTGGGTGACCAATGTTCGCGACACTCACTACATTCTTGGATCGGCATTAGGGGCACATCCTTATCCCATGATGGTTCGCGATTTTCACCGTGTAATCGGACGAGAGACTCGGGAGCAGATTTTGGAGAAAGAAGGACGGCTTCCAGACGAGATGATTGCTTGTGTTGGCGGCGGATCCAATGCTATCGGGCTTTTTTATGAGTTTTTGAATGAACCCGATATTAGGCTTGTCGGCGTAGAGGCGGGAGGAAGAGGAATAAAGCTCGGTGAACACGCTGCACGCTTTGAAGGAGGTCGTTTGGGAGTCTTGCAGGGCTGCAAAACCTATATACTACAAAACACTGACGGTCAAATAGAGCTGACCCATTCGATCTCAGCAGGACTTGACTATGCTGCCATCGGGCCAGAGCACGCCTACTACAGAGATATTGGTCGAATTGAATATGCTTATGCAACGGATGACGAAGTGCTATCGGCTTTCCAGATGCTTTGTAGGACGGAAGGAATAATACCGGCTCTAGAATCGACTCATGCTGTAGCCTACACGCTCAAACGAGCACCGCAATTGTCCAAGGACAAAGTTATCGTTATTAACCTGAGTGGTCGCGGAGATAAAGATGTTAACCAGGTAGCAGAATTCTTGGGACAAATTGTATGAAGAGCATGACCGGATTTGGTAGGTCGGAACTAATTGAGGAGGGCGTCACTGTTTATGTACAGATATCTTCAATTAACCGGAAAAGTCTGGATATCATGTGCATTCTTCCAAAAGAGTTTCAGCAACTGGAAAGACAAGTTGTTAAAAAAACGAGGAACCGGATCGGAAGGGGAAGAATACAGTTTTCAATCGAGATTAAGGACGAGCGAAATGAGTTGGCAGGGCTGCCGTCTGACGATCAAATCGACGCAGGAATTGAGCGATTGAAGAGAATCACCGAGCGCCATGATGGTTCTATAGAAATAACACCTCAGGTCGTCGTCGATCTAGCTAGGCTGCAAGAGTCAGAGGCAAATGTCTTGCCAGTGGGAGTCGTTGAGCAGCTATTGATGAAATGTGCGGACGCCGCCTTGGATGAATTGATTTCGATGCGTGAGAAGGAGGGTGCAGCGCTGCGTGAGGACATAGGAAATCGGTGTATTGTTATGATGAATACACTTAATGAGATGGAGAAATTGGCACCGGAGATGGTCAAGAAGCATCGCGAAAATCTGTTGGGCCGTTTGGAACAGGCTGGACTGGAGATTGATGTTGAGGATGAGCGGGTTCTTAGGGAAATGGCCTTGTTTGCAGATCGGTGTGACGTTTCCGAAGAAATTACGCGACTGTACAGTCATTTGGGCCAATTCTCTGACTTGCTTGATAAAGCCGAGCCCGTGGGTCGATCCATGGAATTTCTTATTCAGGAAATAGCTAGGGAAATAAACACGATCGGAAGCAAGTCGAGTTCCATAAATGTTTCCAAATCCGCATTGTCCTTGAAGAACGAACTCGAGCGGATTCGTGAACAAGTAGCTAATGTAGAATGAGGTCAAAGTCTTGCCGCCCCCGTCGATTCGGTGTCTGATTCTGTTGGTCGAGAAAAATAAAGCCTCCCTAGTCAGCGGTTACGATACTTTTTTGGAAGGCTCACCTTTTGGCGGGAGAAAGGAAAACAGGATGTAGAGGCCGACGCCAATGGTTATGGCAGAATCGGCGACATTGAAGCTGGGCCAGAACCAGTCTTTAATATGGAAGTCCAGGAAGTCAGTTACATGCCCTAGACGAAATCGGTCTATAAGATTTCCGATGATTCCGCCTATGATCAAGCCGAAGGCCCATTGAGACTGTGGTAGTTTGAGTTGTAGTGAATTGCGACCGACATAAATCAGAACGAGAGCAAGTAGGCCGATAACCGCTAGAACTTTTGGATAACCGCTAAAAAGACTCCAGGCGGCACCGGTGTTTCCCACATGGACTAGATGGAAGAACCCTGGGATCACTTCGATGCAGTGAGGTGGGTAGAAGCTACCGTAGGGTAAAGTCTTCTCAATAAGAACCTTCGTGACCTGGTCTAAAACGATAACCATTAGTGCCAAACTATGGATTCGCTTGTACGCTGCGATACCTTGCATCTAAAATCTGAATTCTACTCAGAATCCCCGTCAGAGAAGGTTATCGCGTCTTCGGATGAGGCTTCTGCAAAAACGCCACCTCGTTGTACGGAGCGCGTTTGATTCTTTTCTAGCTGCTTTTGTGTTTCGACCGAGTAACGCGTGAAGGGAACTGCCATGAGACGTTCACTGTCGATGGGTTGGCCAGTCATTTCACAAATACCGTATTTTCCGCTGAAAATGCGTTCGATCGCTGCTTCAATTTCGGTCAATGCGTCCTGCTCACTCGATACCATACTTAGCGCGAAGTCGCGGTCAAAGGTATCAGTACCGGCGTCGGCCATGTGCTGGCTGTACCCAGAAAGATCGCCAGCGTCATCTTTGCTGGACCGCTTTAGCGTCTCTTCCGTGTGCATGCTCAGACCGGTTTTTACGTGGTCTCGGAGTTCGATAAGAAGTTTATGGAAAGCTTGGTGCTTTTTCGGTACTTTCCGAGTCTCGATGGGGGATTCCGTAGAACTCATTGGATTGAATCCGAGAATATCTGAGAGCGATGCTGCTCCAAGAACGCGTGCTTCCGCTTTTTGTTCCGCTTCCTCTACTTCCCTCTGGGCCCGCTCCTTAGCCGCCTTCTTGTTGGCGACTGCGTCGTCCTCGGCTTTGCGAGAATTGGCGATTGAAAGTGCGTCCTCAAGGGAAAATCCTGCAATTGCGGGAGTTTTCTCAGCGGAAACCTTTTTTGAAGCGGACGTCTTTTTCGAAGGAGAATCTTTTGGTTTGGAGGACGTCTTCTTCGGTGGGGGTGCCTTTGAGGGCGAGGCCGATTTTTTGGCGGCTACCTTTCCAGCTACTTTCTTGGTAGTGCTCTTGTTGGCTTTTTTAGCTACGGCTTTTTTAGCTACGGCTTTTTTGGCTACGGCT
>DIHO01000007.1:28501-39469 GCA_002420185.1 Opitutales bacterium UBA5694 | reverse complement strand
GGCTTTTTTGGCTACGGCTTTTTTAGCGGGCATTATTTGAGACGGTTAAAGAATGGCTTCGGCACATCTGGGACAGAGTTGATCGTTATCGACGGCTTTTTGAAGGTTCGGAAACCATCTCCAGCAACGCGGACAACGACCGCCATCAGCCTTGGTTACTTTGATTTTCATTCCGCCATTGCCACTCGTTTTGAGTGTTACATGCGAAACGATGAAAAGTTCTTCGAGAAAGTTTTGGTACTTGCTAAGTAGTGAGAACGTAGGATCGGATTCGTGACCCGATAGTTCGATAAACGCGTCTAGCGACCGGCCGATGGCACCCTCCTTGCGGAGTTCTTCCAGCTTTTCATTAACGGAATTTCGGAAGTCAAGTAGGGTGGTGAATTCGCTTTCAAGTTCCGAATTACGCCATTTGGAAGATTCGGTGGGCCATCCTTGAAGGGGCAGCGGTTCATCAACAAAATCATGATCGGAAATGAAATAGCTCCAGGCCTCATCGGAAGTGAAAGGGAGAATTGGCCCGAGAACCCGAACGAGCGTACGAAAGATATGGTAGATCGCCGTTTGGGATGAGCGCCTAAGATTATGTTCCTCTGCTAGTGTATAGAGGCGGTCTTTAAGAATGTCATGATACAGTGCAGACAGGGTCACTGAGCAGAATTGATTACAAAGCTGGTAGACGCGATGGAACTCGTACCGCTCATAGGCCTGTTCGCAGGCTTCGGTCAGAACAGAGGTTTTGTCCAATGCCCAGCGATCGAGTTCGTGGAGTTCCTGAATGGGCATCCCGTGTTGCTCGATTTTGAAATCGAAGAGATTTGATATCTGAAACCGGTAAGTGTTTCTAAGAAGCCGGTAGGCTTCGCCGATCGTCTTTAAGATTTCTTCGCCCATCGGAACGTCGTTCCGAAAGTCTGTAGAGGCGATCCACAATCGAACGATATCGGAGCCGAATTTGTCTAGGTAGTGCTCTAAAGTCATGGCCCCTTCGCTTTTTGAAAGCTTAGTTCCATCCTGGTTTACTATAAAGCCATGAGTTAGGATAGTCTTGTAGGGAGCAACTCGTTCGCGGATGACTCCGGTCCAGAGGGAGGATTGAAACCAGCCACGATGTTGGTCGCTTCCCTCTAGATAAAGATCGCAAGGCCAGGCCAAATTCTCGTCGTTTTTGAGTACGGCAAAGTGGCTCGAGCCGGAATCGATCCAAACATCAAGCGTATCGGTACCGGAGGTAAGTTTTTTACCCTGCCAAGAAGCGGGTAGCTCGACACTCTCGAGAATCTCATCAGCGGTTTTTGTATACCAAAGATTGGTTCCGTCGGTTTCAACCTTGCCAGCGATCGCACGTATGACGCCTGCGTCCAAGTGGCCAGTGCCCTCTTCGTCGTAAAACGCAGGTATTGGAACCCCCCAAGATCTCTGGCGACTGATGCACCAGTCGGGTCGTGATTCAACAGCGCCGCGAATTCTGTTTTTGCCCCAGTCAGGTATCCACCTTACGGACTCGATCGAGTCTAAAGCTTTCTCGCGTTTTCCGCATTTGTCCAAAGCGACAAACCATTGGTCGACCGCTCTAAAGATGACAGGTGTTTTTGATCGCCAGCAATGTGGGTAGCTATGGGTGATTTTCTGCTTCTTAACAAGCGAGCCGGCTTCAGCCAGCGCCTTCAGAACTTTCCCGTTTGCAGGGACCCAACCATCTGACTCCAGAACGGATTCCCCAACGAGAAAATCAGGAATTTGGCCATCGTCGTCGTATTCGCCTTTGTCGTTTACCGGGCAGTAGATATCCAATCCGTACTTGAGCCCAGTTAGATAATCATCAAGCCCGTGTCCGGGAGCAGTGTGAACACAACCCGTACCCGATTCGGTGGTAACGTAGTCCGCCAGAACGATTGGGCTCGGTCTGTCAATAAAGGGGTGACGTGAATCAATGCCTTCAAGGCTTTCGCCCGAGGCCGTTTGTACGATTTGCCAATTTTCCAGGCCGCAGTCTTCGGCAAAAGTTTCAGCCAGTTCTTTCGCAACGATGAATACGCGTTTTCCTACTTCGACAAACGCGTACTCAAGTCTTGGATGCACCGCGACCGCCAGATTCGCAGGAATCGTCCACGGGGTGGTGGTCCAAATCACAATTGATAGAGGTTTCTCGGCAGCAAATTTCGCGTTTTCTGGAATGTCGAAAGCAACCCAAATGGACGGGCTCGTGTGGTCCTTGTATTCAATTTCCGCTTCGGCTAAGGCGGTTTCGAAAGGAATAGACCAGTAGACGGGCTTTTTACTGCGGTAGACCAGCCCCTGGTCTACGAACGAAGCCAGTGTTCGTAGGATCTCTGCTTCGTAGGCGGGGCTCTTGGTTTTATATTCATGGTCCCAGTCGCCCAAAACGCCCAGTCGTTTAAATTGTCTGCGCTGGACGGAAATCCAATGTTCCGAAAAAGCGTCGCACTTTTCCCTCAGTTTAGCTGTGGTCACCTTTTCGCCAACTGCTCGGATCTCTTTGGAGACCTTGTGCTCGATGGGTAGACCATGACAGTCCCACCCGGGAATATATGGTGTCCGGAATCCTTTGGCTGCTTTGTAGCGAAGAACGATTTCTTTGAGTGTCTTATTCAGTGCGTGGCCAAGGTGAAGGTCCCCATTGGTAAAGGGGGGGCCGTCATGGAGCAGAAAAAGCTCTCCACGTTGGTTCTTCTGCTGGATTTTGCCGTACAAATTGACGTTTTCCCAGTGGGCTACTCGAGCGGGTTCACGTTTGCCAAGATTCGCCCGCATAGGGAAGGAGGTCTGCGGCAATTTGAGCGTATCTTTATAGTTTTCAGCCATGCCCAAGGTGAAGAATGGGCGGATATTGTCGATAGGTCTTTAAGTGTCAAGGTCGGAGAAACCGCTTGCGAATAGGGTTTGCTAGCGAGATTCGCAATGGTCGCTGGAAACCGATAAGTCTACTTGGTAATCGCCCACAGCGTAGCGGCGAATTGTAACTGATTGCAGAGCAAACGGGTATTTTCAGGAACTATTCGGTTGCCGACAATGGATGGATCGAAGTTTGGCTCGGTATCGATACGAACACCCTCCTCCAGCCCGATTAACACAAAATCGGCGACGAAATCTATTCCCCCGCGAGGTTTCCCTTAGTTGAGATTTGTATCTTGAGGCTCGTTTACGATTTGGCTTAGGGCGTTATGCTGCAGATGAGAGTGGGGTAGCGGAAAGAAGAGAACCAAGTGGGTGGATTGACCAGTTCGTGTTAAATCAGTACGACCATAACCGTTTTGAGCATCCATCGAACCATACGGACACGGGTATTTTGAAATATCGGCATTCTCGACGCTTTTGGGGACAAATACGCTCCATAAGTGAGCAAATTTAGGCAATTTTCATCAATATTAGCGATCTGTGATTGGACGACATCTTTAGTCGCCGAATTGAAGTTGCATTCTCTTGGATCTTCCTACCAATGTTCGCATTTACCTTTGCCCTCGCCGCAAAGGCGAACTCGATCGAAACGAAGAACAAATGAAACGAACGCATCATTGTGGCCAACTACGCGGAAGCGATGTTGGGAAACTGGTATCATTGATCGGATGGATCGACTCCATTCGCGATCATGGTGGTATTCTCTTTATTGATCTGAGGGACCGCGAGGGCCTTACTCAAGTTAAGGCTAATCCGAATAGCGATGATAGCGATTTCAATGCGACGGTGCATCGCCTGAGGGACGAATCCGTGATTGAGATCAAGGGAGTTGTAGAGGCTCGTGATGGAGATAATGCTAACGCGACTCTTCCAACGGGGGAAATCGAGGTGGAAATTAGCGAGGTCGTGGTCCACAATATTTCTGAAACGCCCCCGTTTCCGATCGATGACGAAAAAGGAGCACGGGTAAATGAGGATCTCCGTCTGACGTATCGTTATTTGGATCTTCGTCGTGGCAAGATGCGCCGAATGCTCAAATTACGTAACGAGACCACCAAGTCGATCCGCAACTACATGGATGAGAGAGGGTTCTACGATATCGAAACCCCGACGCTTTTCAAAAGTACCCCGGAGGGGGCTCGCGAATACCTTGTACCCAGCCGCATTCAGCCGGGACACTTCTATGCGTTGCCGCAGTCGCCACAGCAGTTCAAGCAGATGCTTATGGTAAGCGGTGTAGAGCGCTATTTCCAGATCGCCCGCTGCTATCGCGATGAAGATCTGCGGGCAGACCGACAAATGGAGTTCACCCAATTGGATATCGAGCTCTCGTTTGTCGACCGCGAAGAGATGTACACCATAATGGAAGGGCTGATGAGGCGCGTTTGGAAAGACACACTGGGCGTTGAGATCCCAACCCCATTTCCTCGTATGCCTTTCCAGGAAGCGATGGACCGTTATGGGGTCGACAAGCCAGATACACGGTTCCATCTCGAACTCTCGGATTTCTCAAAGACATTTGCGAGCTCCTCGTTTAAGGTCTTTTCGGCCACTGTCAAGAATGGTGGAGTAGTGAAGGCGTTCAAGGCTCCAACCTTGGCCAACGTTACGCAGGGTGAGCTCAAAAATCTAGAAGAAGTCGCCAAATCGCTTGGAGCGAAGGGGCTTGCTTTTATCAAGATCGAAGACGGCGAATGGAAGTCGCCCATCGTCAAATTCTTTTCGGATGAGGAGAAAGCAGCCTTGCAGGAAAAGCTGGATCTTGAAGAAGGTGATATCGTCTTTTTTGCCGCGTCTGAATGGGAACAGGCATGCGCGATCCTAGGACGCATCCGTTTAGAATGTAGCGAATTGCTCAAGAAGCGAGGGAAGCTCGAAATTCCATCGGACCAATTTGATTTCCTTTGGGTTGTGGATTTCCCATTGATGACTTATGAGGAAGAGTATGGTCGGTACGTAGCTTCTCATCATCCGTTTACCGCGCCGGTGCCAGAGGATAGCCATTTGCTGGATTCTGATCCGAAGAGGGTCAGGGGGCAGCATTACGACCTAGTACTGAATGGAGTCGAGTTGGGAGGTGGAAGCATTCGTATCCACCAGGCGGATCTACAAAAGAAAATTTTTGAAAACGTGCTGCAGATTCCTGCCGATATGGTGGAGAGTCGATTTGGCTATATGCTTGAAGCATTCAAGTATGGAGCTCCGCCGCACGGAGGAATCGCTTTTGGATTGGACAGGCTAGTGATGATTCTTTGCGGAGCGTCTAGTATCCGGGAAGTGATTGCATTTCCAAAAACGCAGAAGGGCCAATGTCTCATGACGGAAAGCCCAAGTCCCGTTTCGGAAAAGCAACTCAAGGAGCTAAGCATCGAAACGACGCTTCTAAAAAAAGAGCAGTGATGATCCAGTTGTAAGATTGGTGGTATTGGAGCCACTGCCTCAGAAAATGGAAGTTCTGAATGATCCGCTCGAATTTGAGCGGTTTTTTAGTAGGAGGTACCCAAAAGGTTACAATTGAGCGTGCAGGAGAGATCGCATTCTTCAAATAGCATTACTTTTTAGCCGTTTTGTACATATTGTTTGGATTTCTGGCGAAGCTGAGAGAGATGGCATGCGAGTTGCTCAGAGGGGATAATTACTTGCTGTGAAAGAACAGCAATAATTCCTGATTAACTAAACATTACGAACGTTATGATAAAACTCCTCATTAAATTCCCCGGACCATTGCTCTTTGCTTTGATAGCAGCAATGATGGCCGGTTTAACGCCAGCCTTCGCGCAAGAAGAAGCGGGCCCAGTCGATGAGTATCTCGAGCTTGTTGAGGCATCAGGGGCCGATTATGCCCCGGCATTCGACTTTTTTACTGTATCGATGCTCTGGACTGTGATTGCTGCGGCACTCGTCTTCATAATGCACCTTGGGTTCGCTACTCTTGAGGCGGGGCTGACTCAATCGAAAAACACCATAAACATTCTGTTCAAAAACGTATGGATTATTTCAATCGGATTAATCACATACGCAATTGTGGGATTCAACACTCACTATCCCGGAGAATTCAATGGTTGGATTAGCATAGGATCCATGATCGGAGATCTGAACGCCGACGGTGGAGACACCTGGGGTTACGGAGGATTGAGTCTAGCGATGACGGGTTATGGCGACTTCATTTTCCAAGCGATGTTTGCGGCTACTGCGGCAACCATCGTTTCGGGAGCCGTTGCTGAGCGTGTAAAGCTGTCATCATTCATGATCTACTCCGCTATTCTGGTAGCCTTTGGTTATACGATTGCAGGTTCATGGCACTGGGGTGGAGGATGGCTCGCACAACTGGGTGGAGGTGAAGACGGATTTTACGACTTCGCAGGTTCCACAGTTGTACATGGATTTGGTGGAGCGGCCGCCCTCGCAGCTGTTTTGATTCTCGGCCCTCGTAAGGGTAAGTATTCCAAAGATGGTGGAATCAAGCCGATTTTGGGTCATAGTATGCCTCTGGCAGCTGTTGGTGTATTCCTACTTTTTTTCGGATGGTTCGGATTCAATGGTGGCTCGGTCCTGTCTGCAAATCCAGGTCCATTGGGGCTGGTCTTCACCACGACCGCATTGGCAGCCGCTGCCGGAGGTATTGCTTCTATAATCGTATCCTGGGCTGTTCTCAAGAAACCAGACCTATCAATGGCTTTGAACGGACTTTTAGCCGGATTGGTTAGTATCACCGCAGGTGCGGATTCGGTATCCGTCGTTTCTTCGATTGTAATGGGTGCCGTTGGTGGAGCAATCGTAGTATTTGCTATCATCTTTTTCGATAAAATCCAGATCGACGATCCTGTCGGAGCGATTTCTGTTCACGGTGTTTGTGGTATCTGGGGTACGGTTGCGGTAGCGATCTTCGGAGGAGCAAATTTGATGTCCCAAATCATCGGTGTGATAGGGGTCTACGTATTCGCTTTCGTCTTCTCTTTTGCCTTATTCGGAATTATCAAGGTTATCATGGGCGTGAGAGTTTCTGAAGAAGAGGAATTCGAGGGGCTTGATATCTCTGAGCATGGGCAGGAGGCCTATAACACCAATTCATAGTAGATAAAACGCTTGTCTAAGCTAAGTGACACATTAACTTGCATTTAGGTAAGAGGTAAATTTACATTATAAATCAATCTCAAAGGAAATTTTAATGAAACTTGTTGTAGCAATCATTAAGCCGTTCAAATTGGAGGAGGTCAAAGAGGCCCTTTCAGAGGTCGGTATCGAAGGAATGACAGTGACCGAGGTCAAAGGCTTCGGACGCCAAAAAGGACACACGGAAATATATCGTGGAAGTGAATACACAGTAGACTTTCTCCCGAAAGTGAAGGTCGAAATCGCCGTACAAGACGAGGCGGTATCACAAGCTGCTGAGGCGATCGCAAAATCTGCCAAAACCGGCAAGATTGGAGATGGCAAGGTGTTTGTCTTACCGCTCGAAGAGGCTATTCGGATTCGGACCGACGAGCGTGGAGATACTGCACTTTAGTAGGCCCTGTTCAGCCTTTCATCATTTTCGAGCCGGCTCTCTGTTTGGGGCCGGCTTTTTTGTTGAAGAGCGAATCCAGTGATCCCTATGGTTTTAGGTTAAGTCGAGTCGTCCTTTTTCAAAGGTGAAGTGTCGATCGAGTGCCGGTTAATTATGCCGAATAGCAGAACGAGCACAAACGCGACTGAAAAGTAGCTTGGGAAGTAACTGAGGGCAGATTTGAATAGTTCTGCGTCTACGTGCTCTGCAGGATTAGCCTGCATCGATTCAGTTCTGCGTAACTTATACACCAGAAGCGAATAAATGAGACCGATCCCACCATAAGCTAGGTTGTAGAAAAGACCTTTAAAACTCAGTGCCGTCGCTCTGCCACTCGATGGTGTTTCCGCATTCATATAGGCACTAACGAGAAAGCGAGTTAATCCAATAGGTCCGTAAATGAAAATCATTGGCAAGACTCCCCAATAGGGAACGAAATTCGTCATGCCAAGAAGACCAAAAAACGTAACGATTCCAATAAGCGAGAAATTGAACGTTTTGGTCTTTTTTTCAGAGAGCCATCTGCCAAGCCTGGGTGTGAAAAGTCCCATTAATCCAAATACGGCACCTATAATTCCGAAACTCGCTTCCGGCAATTCGATTCGCCGGTAGTACTCGCTGTTTAGGGTGAGAATCATTCGAGCAATGTGATCGATTAAGAATCCGCCCAGGATGATCATCATGGCGACTGGGGTATTTAGAATCCATTTACCTGTATCCAGTGTCTTTGCGAACGCCTCCTTAATTGTAGCGAACCAATCCTCTTTGCGGGCTTTACGGCGAGTGACCTTCTCAGAATTCGGCTCCTTTAGACCTAATGCTGTGACAAGGGCACCTATTCCGAGTAACAGGGTTAGTATTAGAGGAATCCGTATGGCGAATGCTTTGGAAACCTTTATATCAAAAGACAAAGCGGTGAAAATTTGGTTGAGGTGTTCGGCATCGTAAAGCAACGCTCCAACGGACATTGCCACAATGAAGGCGATCGATTGGAAACGCATTTGCGTCTCCAATACTTTCCCCCAACTCCTCTCAAGGCCCAGGTCTTTCAGCGTGTCGTAGGCAAGAGCTTCGTCGGCTCCGCTAGCGGACGCTTCGGCGGCACCGCTCAGTATGCGGTTGATTAGAAAAAGGTAGAACACTATCGGCATTTGACCGATTGGTGCCAGGCAGAGTAAGGCCATCTCAACAATCATTATGACGGCTGAGGCGATCACTAGGTTGCGTCGCCCAACTGTGTCCGCCAAAGCTCCGGAGGGAACCTCGAGCAAGACGATGGTAGCGGCCCATACTGCGTTAAGAATAGCGAATTGCTCCAGTGTCAGACCAAAATCTAGGAAGAGAATGGTGAATATCGGATAGTAAAATCGAGCATTGAAGAAAATCCGGAAGGCAATGAAACGACGAATATTGGGGAGATGCAGTACACTGGAATCTGACTTTTCGCTCACAAATCGGGAGACAATCCGACTTGAGTAGGCCTAGCAAAGGGAAAACTCGCTTTCTGTGACATATTCGATCGAGCCCTGTTGGGAAGAGTTTTGGCGGCTATTAATCGATCGTGATGGATTACCCATCTCCTTAGAATGAATTTAACCTATTGGAAGAAAGAATTTTAAAAGATGAATGCTATGATCTCATGGGCAACAATTCAATATGTGTTGATGAGGAAGGTCCTAATGAAAATTGAAAAGACCAGCATTGAAACGATTTTAGAAGCGTTGAAACTCACGGTTTAAACGTAATTCAACTGAATCATTCGAGCAATTGCTAATTAGTGTTTAATTTGCGCATAAGGGAAAACACTAGAATGCTAGCTTATTATGATGAGGAAATCAGCTTAAGGAGATCCGATTTTGGGAGATTCAATTGGTTTTCGCAAAACTTCACAAAGTCTTCGGTTGGGGGGGCAGAAAAAGATCTCGGTCCGGATTCCAAGTCGAACTTCGTCTTGAAAGCGTGTAGGGCTTGGCGGTTGAATGGTAGTGTGCCAGCGAGTTTTTCGGTCCATCCTGATTCTATGAAATCGAGGAAAAAGTTTTCGTCGGGTCCATAGAGTTTATCTCCCACGATAGAATGACCGATGTGTTGGGAGTGAACGCGAATTTGGTGTTTTCTACCGGTAAGGGGCTCAACTTCGGCGAGGGTGTAGTCTGATGAGGAATGAATAGGTTTAAATCGAGTTTGGGCAGTCTGCTTTTTTCCGTTCGTTCGGACCGCTGACTTGCAATGGATGATACTGTCCGGATCCTTCCCGATTGCTGCGTCAACCTCTCTTGCTTCTGTGAGGGAACCTTCTAGAATTGCGAGATAGCTCTTTGTCACTGCCCGTCTCTCTATCGCCATTTGAAAGTGCCGGGCAGCGAGTCGATTCTTTGCTAGCAGGATGATTCCGCTCGTTTCCCTATCTAGCCGAGCGATCAGATGGGTTCGCTCATAGCCTAGGCACTCTCTGCACGCTCCGACCAACGAAGACCAAGGTCCTCGCTTGGAGGGATGGCAGACGACCAATGCCGGTTTGTTGATTAATATGATGTCGCTGTCATCTTGGATGATCCAAGAGCGGAGTTCGGCTTCCGTGACTTCCCAGCCCCATTCAGTAAGTGGCATCTGGTATTTTGAGGTTGGAGGTTGATTTAATTGAAAGGATTGTATCGCTCAAGAAAAGCTCTGTTTTCGTAGATAAAAAAGAATGGGTATTTGTCGGAGAAAGATTGCTAAATCCGCCTGTTCGTCCTGTTTTCTTCCATCGTTGAATGATTAATTTTGAAATCTCAGAAGTGAACCGTGAAGCAGGAGAGAGATCGCTGAATCTAGAGGTCTTTCGGTACGTTATTGGGCCTGGGATCATTTAATAAAACACCAACACAAAGGAGTAAAATTCATATGCAAGCCAACAACCACGATCTGATCATTACTGGCATTCACATGGACTTGACGGAATCTCTGAAACAGAGCGTCAAAGATAAAGTGGAGAGACTTTTTAGGCATGAGGAGAGAATAATAAGAGTCAAAGTGGAGTTGGAGTGCGATCATACTAAAAGCGGGAAAGAGTATGAGTTTACCGCAAAGGGGCATATTGAGATTAATGGCCCTTCTATGAATGTTTCGGTGCACGACGCGGATTGCCACAAGGCTATAGATCTTCTGGTTGACAAGCTGGACCGCATGTTAAGGCGCCGTTCTCGATTGAGACTTGTGAAACGCAAGGACACTCACGGAGTCGACATTCCAGCTAATTTTCCGAAAGTCTGATATTCAAAATTTCCATTTTAATCGGCGGCTCATGGCCTGGGACCCATTGGAAGATTTTTTATACATATCCGGAGCATTGTCTACGAGTTTGAGCAATTTGGCAGTGATTTTCAGGCATTTTCGTTTTTAGGAAAAAATGCCTTGAAATGTGCAACTATTGATTCTTTTCTCCTGACCCTCCGATTATCTATGGCGGTCTTGATGGTTTGCGCGGCTAGCTCAATTGGATAGAGCACCTGACTACGGAT
>DIHO01000007.1:0-28176 GCA_002420185.1 Opitutales bacterium UBA5694 | reverse complement strand
GGAGGTTGGGGGTTCGACTCCCTCGCCGCGTGCCATTTGATTTTAAGAACCGAACCTCCCATGAAAATTAGGGGTAGGTGGAGTCTAGCCGTTGACAGGGTAAGTGCTTTTGGTTTAGACAGATTCGAGTCCGTCATTGAAGAAGCGATTACTGCTCTTTCGGTCCGTGTAGCGTTTCTAGTAGAGGGAATTGGCGGTAGTTTAGATTGTTGAAGGATATACCGTCTTCATTTATTGAATACCGCTGTTGCTTGTCTACCTTTTTTAAGGGGCGATAATCGAAATTGTTGGTGTACGGAATCTGAGATAGAAAATAGAGCATTGAATTTAGCCTAGTTTCCAATTTGTTGTTCGAGTTGATAATCACCCAAGGGCTCTTGTCAGATGAAGCACGTCGAAACATCTGCTCTTTATATTTTGTGAATAGATCCCAATACTTCCGGGCATATCGGTCGTTCTCCGAATATTTCCAGTATTTCAATGGGTCTACTTGTCTCTCTTTGAAACGAAAAAACTGGGTGTGCTTGGATATTGACAAATAGACTTTCACCATGATCAGACCATCGTCTATATGGGATTCCTCCCACTTCAGAACTTTATTCATGAAGTATTTGTACTGAGACTTTGTGCAATAGCCCATCGTCGGTTCGATAAGTGCACGGTTGTACCAAGACCGGTCGAAGAAAGTGATTTCCCCTTCTGAGGGAAAGTATTTTTCGTATCGTCGAAACCAATTTTTCGATTCTTTGTGTGTCGGTATACCGAGTTCAACTACGTTGAAATGCCTCGGCATCATGTACTCGGTGAATCGCTTTATGGATCCCCCCTTTCCAGCGGCATCTCGACCCTCAAAAACGAGAGCCACCCTCTTGTTATTCTTGATGACCCAATGTTGTAGCTTGAGAAGCTCTGCTTGCAGACGTCTCTTTTCTTTTTGGTAAGAACTGAAGTCTATGTCGTTGTAGAAGGAGAAAAAATTTCTCCTGACGAAGTCGTTAAATTTCATATCCGATCGATTACGGTGCACAGCTGGGTTAGAGTTGTCTACGCTCCTTCTAGGGCAAGTCTAACCACATCGATTTGCGTTAGAATTGCGAAAAATGTTGGGAATCCCACCGGGCAAAAAGACCGCAAGGCAGTACATTCAGGCTATCACTGATCGGTAGACCAATCTCGCCGCTTGTGACACCTCCTCCCAGATCCGAGAGAGCCTCCCTCAGCAAGTTTCCGACTATGGTCGGAGAAATTCCCGCAGTGTACGCATTTACGAGGAAAAATAGGGGTGAAGCGGACAGGATTTTGCGGCACTTTTGAAGAAGCTGCCAAAGGTCGCGATCGAATTGCCATATCTCTCCCTTGCTACCTCTACCGTATGATGGGGGGTCCATAATAATTCCGTCGTATAGGCTTCCTCTGCGGATCTCTCGTTCAACAAATTTAATACAGTCGTCGACTATGAATCGAATAGGGGCGTTTTGAAGCCCACTGAATGAAGCGTTTTCCCGGCACCAGGTGACCATTCCTTTTGCCGCATCCACGTGACAAACCTGAGCACCTGCTTTCGCAGCTGAAATCGTTGCCGCACCAGTGTAGCCAAATAAATTTAGAATTTTGGGACTGCCTTGTGAAAGTTTGATCTTCGAGCGACACCAGTCCCAGTTGACTGCCTGCTCGGGAAAAAGGCCGGTGTGCTTAAAATCGGTGGGCCTGATCTTGAAAGTGCAGCTGTCATATTTAATATTCCACGATGGAGGTATCTTCCGACGATATTCCCAGTTCCCGCCGCCCTTTCTATTACGATGGTAAAAGGCATCGAACTCTCCCCAGTCTTTCGATTTTAAGGGCCATATGATCTGGGGATCGGGTCGGACTAAAATGATGTCACCCCAGCGTTCTTTTTTCATGCCCTCACCGCATTCCAGGATCTCGTAGTCTGTCCAAGTTTTAGCCAGTATCATTGCGTTATATCGAAGCGTGCATAGGCGAGCCAATCAAGATTAAGCAATAGACGAATTTTAAAATCAGCACTGGAAATAAGACCCTTTTTGGAATTCAGGTTTGAGTACGCCTATGCACGGAAGTGACCGGTAGTGCTCTGCGAAATCGAGTCCGTAGCCTACAACGAAGGCATCTGGAACATTGAACCCGACATAGTCCGCTTTTATTTTCAGTTGGCGTCGCTCCTTTTTGTCGAGAAGTACGCAGGTTCTGAGAGAGGCGGGCTTCGATTGGCCCAAGTGCTCTATAAGCTCCGAGAGCGTGTTTCCAGTATCCAGAATATCGTCGACCAGAAGCACATGTCGATTTTCAATATCATTTTTAAGCGGGCTTGATATGCGGGGAGGGTCATTGGGCTTTGTTGAACTGCCGTAGCTGTCTGATCTAAGACAATCTAGTCGAGTTGGAAGCTTGAGGTTGCGAATAAGATCCGATGTAAAAACGATAGCACCGCTAAGCACGCAAATTATCGTGATATCCCTGTCGCCGTAGTGAGATAAAATTTCTTTTGCGAGTTCCGAAACACGATTCGCAATTTGGGTTTCGGATAGCAAAACGGACTCTAAATCCTCGAGTCCATATGTAGGCTTTTTCTGCGAAATTTCCACGTCAGAACATCGACTCGATTTCACTCAGGAATTTTGTCTGATCGTCGGACTTGAAAAATGCAGTACCGGCGACAAATGTATCCACTCCATGATTACGACAAATACGAGCTTTATCAAGATCGATCCCTCCATCTACTTCGAGTCTGAAGTTCAGGGAGTGTTCGCTTCGGTAAGCATCGATTTGCTTGGTCTTTTCGAGAACACTATTATCGAATGATTGACCGCCGAATCCGGGTTGAACAGTCATCGCTAGCACAATGTCGACATAAGGGAGATAGGGGCGAATGTGACTAGCGTCGGTTCTTGGGTTCAAAACGATGCCAGGCTTTGCACCCAGGCTTCGGACTTTTTCAAGTGTTACGCCAATGTCATAACTGGGCTCGACGTGAATAGAGACTTGGTCAGCCCCGGCGGCAATAAATGCTTCAACATAGTCCTGCGGATTGTCGAGCATGAGATGTACATCGAAAAACAGTTTTGATTTCGGTCGAAGGTCTGCAACGGTTTGCGGTCCGAAAGAAAGATTCGGAACAAAGTGCCCGTCCATTATGTCAATGTGTATCCACTTTATTCCGAGCCTTTCAATGGCAGCAATATCCTCCGCCAATCTCGTATGGTCGGCTGCAAGCATCGAAGGAACAAGTAGTGGGGATTGCATAGGTGTCCGATTAGAGATAAGACGGATCCAATTGCGATACCAAAATGTAAGGCGAAGAGAGCCTACCAAGTGCTTATAATAGATTCGGTGACTCGCTGGGCGATCTTGCGAGCGATTTCAGGTCCTGCCTGGTGCTCCGCGTTTACCTGTCCGCTGTCTGCAAAAATGTCCTGCTTCACGTTTATTCTGCGATTCACAAAAACCGGTTCAAGCTGGCCACCAACTTTCTGGTAGAGGGTACAGAGCGTTTCGAACTCAAGCTCGTACTTTCTACCTCGGCCTACATCAATGGACGAAACTGCAGCTATCTCTCTGTTGACTGAGGTTACTCTGGTCTCGAGAATAGTATCAGCGGATTTAGAGGTTGCGACGTCTAGAAATCCTGTATCTGAGATCGCTTTTCGGAGAGAGGCGGTCAAGCTCGCCTTCAGCAATGGATAGGTCGAGTCGTTCCTTATTGGCTTAACGTAGACGCTCCGGTAGGAATCTGATTCGCCGGGCTGCCCCATCTGATACGAAGCACAGCTTGCAAGGCTGATGATTATGCCGATGCACAAAAGTGTGTGGAGAAAAGGTCGCATAGAAAATACTTACGAAGGGAAGACCTCGGTGGATCTAGAATATGCCCAGTACTTTTCTTTTTGCCCGCTTTTCCGCCTTTTTCTCCATTTCTTCGACGGTAGGCGCCTCTCTTTCAGATTCAGGCTCGTTTTCGATACCGAGTTTCTCCTCCTTCACCTCAATCATTTTCAGCTTCTTTCGAGCAATTTCGGCGGTTCCAGACTTCGGAGCAATCGTAATTGCCTCGTTGTAAAGAACTCTGGCAGCATGGAAGTCTGATCGTTTGTGAAAGTAGAAGTCTCCAATTTTCACTTTGCTCAAGGCCATGAGGTCCTGCGTCTCGAAAAGGCCTTTCTCTGCTTCGTCGACCCTATTGTTAGAGGGGAACTGTATTAGGAAGTCTTCGAAGAAGGTGATAGCATCTTCTGTGCTGCTTTGGTCATAGTACGGTCCATCTACCAAATTCGCATGTGTACTGGCCAATTGGATATAGGCGTCTGGAGTCAGGAAGCTCTTGGGATAGTGGGTGATGAGACGGTCCAGCGAGTAGATCGCCATGGTATCATTCTTTCGTTTCGACCAAATTTGAGCTATATTCATCAAAGAAAGCGGAGCGTAGTCGCTATAGGGGGCGATCGAAACGAGTCGTTCAAAATACCGTACTGCTCGATCATAATTTAGAAATCCCGGTAAAACGCCAAAAATCTTCTGCCGAAAGCTAACCTGTCTGCGAACTGCGATTTTGTACATTTCGCCGATCGTGTCGTTGAAGCTTCCGTAGCTCGGATAAACATAGGCAATCAACTCGAATGCGTCGAATGCATGATCTATTTTGTCTTGCTTTAGCCGAATTTGCGAGGTCCGGTAAAGGGATTCGGGGGAATATTGACTCTTGGGATACTTTTTATTGACCTTTTTGTATTTCCTGAGGGCTCTTCTGTAGTTTTTGTTCTCCTCGGCTTTGCGACCGGCGTTCATCCAGTCCAGAACGCGCTGTATTTCCTGTGGCAGAAGGCCCGATAATTCGACTTCGTCCGATTGATAGCCGTTGGTTGGGTCCCACGTGAGGTTGGCCGCACCGGCTCCAAGAGCCGAGAGCAGTAGGGCAAACGTAACAATGGGGAGTCGAATCATAGCACGAGAATGGAATCGAGTCTATTAGTGGGGATCAAGCTAAAGTTTCTGAGTGTATTCATGGGCAGCGAACCAAGGTGGCTCCCCAGGTCAGACCGGCTCCGAAAGCGACAAGGAGGACGAGATCGCCCGAGTTTATCCGACCTTCCCGAAATGCCTCGTCTAGCGCAATCGGGATCGAAGCCGCAGAAGTGTTACCGTACTTTTCGAGATTGAGGTAGAAGCGGTCCATCGGAATCTTCAGTCGGGAAGAAAGCAATTCTATGATTCTCAAATTGGCTTGGTGTGGAATGACGCACGCTAATTGGTCCGAATTAAGGCCATTTTGTTCAAGAATTTCCTTAGCCGCCTGTTCCATTACCTTGACCGCCAGTTTAAATACCTCTTTGCCACGCATTTTCAGGAAGTGCAGTCGGTTGTCGACTGACGCTCCTGTTGCGGGGTGGGCAGAACCTCCTCCAGGCATGAAAAGCACCTCACCGTTTGCTCCGTCGGCTCCGAGTTTGAAGTCTAGCAAACCGGTCTGGGGACTTTCAGAAGGGCCTAGGACGGCTGCTCCCGCTCCATCGCCAAAGAGAACGCAAGTGGTTCTGTCTTCCCAATCTAATATGCTGGACAGCTTTTCAGTTCCGACAATTAGGGCGTTTTGGTATCGACCTGTTTTGATCAGGGAAGCCGCGACTTCCATTATGTAGAGGAAACCTGAGCACGCCGCTTCAATGTCCATGCAAACCGCATTGCTAACACCCAGCTGGGTTTGAATAAGACAGGCTGTAGAGGGGAATGGCATATCGGGGGTAATCGTAGCGACGATCACTAAATCCACGTCGCTTGCTAGGATTCCAGCATCAGCAAGTGCCCGGCGGGACGCTTCAGTCCCCATGTGGGAGGTATTCTCTCCTTCAGTCGCGAAACGACGCTCCTTGATACCGGTTCGCGTAAAGATCCATTCCTCAGAAGTATCTACGAATTCTGCCAAGTCGTCGTTTGTCTTTATGGTTGCAGGGGTATAGGAACCAGTTCCCTTTATTACAACTGACATTGGCAGAGTGCTCATGCGTTGAGACTGAATGGCAAGACTTGTCGACGAGGCAACTCGCAAATGAGCGATGGCTCAGTTTATTTCGGGAAAAATAAAGCGGTTAGCTTTTTCGATGTCCCCAGTGATCTGGGAGTTTAAGTCTTTGCTAATAATTTCGTTAGCGATACGAATCGCATTCATGACAGCCTCGCGGTTGCTGGATCCGTGGGCTTTCAGAATATTCCCTTTTAATCCAAGAAGTGGCGCTCCACCATAGCGGTCTGGATTCAATTGCGTTCTAATAGCATCGTATGCTCCTTTAGAACACAGATACCCAAATTGGCGTAGCGGATTTCGCTTTATCTCGCCCCCGAGGAAGTCCTTGAAAAGGCATTTGAAAAGGGACTCGCAGGTTTTTAGGATAACGTTCCCTGTGAAGCCGTCGCAGACCACAACATCAACCACGTCCTCAAACAGCTGGAACCCTTCAACAGGGCCGTGGTAATTGATGATTCCAGAAATTTTTTTAAGAAGCTCGTTTGCAGCATTGGTGGTTTCATTCCCTTTGCCTTCCTCGGTACCAATTGTCATGAGACCTACCCTTGGACTCTGATTGCCGAGCACGTGCTTGCAGTAGTCACTTCCCAGCACGGCGTTGTGGACCAAATGCTCAGCTTTTGCTAGCGGGTTGGCACCGGCGTCTATCAAGACGAAGTGACCGTTTTGGCGCGGCATGACTGTCGCGAGGGCGGGGCGTTCTACGCCAGCCATTGTTCTCAGTCGAATCGTTCCGCTAGCCATCAAGGTGCCGGTATTGCCACAGCTGACGACGACTGCAGCCTCCCCGTCCTTGACAAGTTCTATGGATCGGGCCATACTTGAGTCACGCTTCTGCTTCATCGCTTGGAGAGGCTTGTCGTCCATATCGACAATTTGAGAAGCATGGACGACGCGAAGCTTCGGGTGAGAAGCTAGTCCCGCTCCCTCTAAAATGGGGTTGAGCACTGTCTCCTGGCCCACGAGAAGGAGAGGAGAGAGATCTGGGAAAGCGTCGAAGGCGAGCCTAATGGCAGCCACTATCTCGGAAGGGCCTTTATCCGCACCCATAGCATCGACAGCGATGCAGGCTTTAGCCTGAATCTCCATTATTGCATGGACATCCGGATAGCTTGGGCGTGAGAGCTCCGCGTCACATCTAGGAAGTCATACGGAAACATCGGTCACTTGGCGACCGCGGTACATTCCGTTGTTTGGATTCACGCGATGCGGACGAAACGCAGAACCGTCAACTGGATCTTTCGCGAGCTGTGGCTCCTCGAAGCGATTGGCTCCACGGCGGAGACGACTACGGCGTTTGGACTGCTTGCGTTTTGGGTTGGCCATTTGTAATAAATTCTGTGCGTAGATTAGAGCGTTGTTTTAGAGAAGGAGCGGTTGATAACTGTCGCTATGTGGGCCGTCAAGTAATTGTTTGGTATCGAACCGTAATTCAACTCGATGGAAAACATATTCTACATTGAGAGTGTAGCGAACTGAATAGACCTAAGCCGCTTGGACAAGGCTATTTAGATTAAGAGCGATTATAATTGTTTTTGCGATAGGGAAGGATAATTCTTTATGAATATGAAGCTTACGGAGTTTTCAGCCATCGTTTCAGAGGGTTCCAGTCTGACTGAGTATCAGGCATCAGTTGTAGCTGATCTTTTAGCGTCAGAGGAGGAGGACCCAGTCGAGAAAGCGGATTTTCTTACAAAATTAGCTCGTAAGGGAGAAACTTTTCAAGAAGTTGCGGGACTTGCGAGACGATACAGGGAGCTTGCTCGAAATCCTGGACTGGACGAATGGAGCTCCCGGGCGATCGATGTTTGCGGAACTGGGGGGGATAAGCAGCATACATTCAACATTAGCACCACCGTAACGTTTATCTTAGCGGCAGCCGGGATTCCTGTTCTCAAGCACGGAAATCGATCGATTACATCAAAGTGCGGAAGTTCAAACCTTCTAGAGGCCCTAGGGTTTGATATCGCCTCCGATGACGCTAACTTGCAGCGATCGATGGAGGAGTTGGGATTCTGCTTCATGTTTGCTCCCGCTTTTCATCCAGCTTTCAAGGAAATTGTGCCAGTGCGACAAGCATTGGCGGCAAAAGGGCAGCACACTGTATTCAATATACTGGGGCCATTGATCAACCCAGCGAAACCGGCCTACCAACTGCTGGGAGTATTCAGTAGCGTTGTTGTCGATATGATGGCAAACGCCCAAGACTCTCTCGGTCTCAAAGCCGGTCTGATAGTGCATTGTGATTTGGGGGAGAGAGGTGGAATGGATGAGTTCAGCGCAGCGGGGACAAATATAGCCCGAGGCTTTGGATCTCTAGGAGGTATCGATGTTTGCTGGGCTCCGAGCGAGATGGGGATTGAATCTGGTCCGCTAGAAGATCTCGAAGGCGGCGATGTCGAAGAGAATATGCAGCTATTGGATCGACTGATGGAGGGCAAGGCCCCTTTAGCCTTGGAGAATTCAGTCGTCGTTAATGCTGCTGCGGCTTTTTTCGTAACGGGGCGTTACGCGAGTATTGCGGAAGGAGTGGAGGAAGCCCGGGACCTGTTGATAGGTGGCAGCGTCCGAAAGAAAATCGGACAGGCACAGGAGTTCTACAAATCATAATGGCTCTTAAATACTTTGGAACGGATGGGATTCGCGGCGAGTACGGCGGCCCAAGCCTCAATGATGGCATTGCCTTTAGAGCGGGCACAGCCATGGCACGGCTGCTGAAACAGCAGCATGAAATTGAGGATCCGCTCATGGTTGTAGGTAGGGACACCCGAGCGTCGGGTCTGAAATTAATAGCAGCATTGGGAGCTGGATTCCGTTCGGAAGGGGGTGCCATTGAGTCTATTGGTGTAGCACCGACTCCTGGAATCGCTAAGGTGGTGGAGCTTGGAAACGCCGTAGCCGGCTGTGCGGTTACCGGTTCCCACAATCCGAGCAAGGATAATGGGATCAAGTTTTTCCAATCCAACGGAACGAAGCCTTCGGAGTCGTTTGAGTTGGTTCTCGACCGTAGCGTGGGTGAGGTGGCGACCCCTAAAGAAACTGATTTTCCTGCGATTGAAGATAGTTTTACTAGAAAGACGGATTGGTACGTATCTCGGGTGAGGGGTGCATTCGACCCGGGGCTTCTCTCTGGAAAGAGAATTGCCCTTGACTGTGCGAATGGGGCTTTGAGCTAGATCGCTACCGGAGTCTTTGAGTCTCTCGGAGCTGAAGTGGATACGGTGGGATTCAGTCCAAACGGATCAAATATAAATGAAGGAGTTGGTAGTGAGTGTCCGCAGGCAATGGCTGAAATGTATACTGTCAATCAGTATGATATGGGATTTTCCTTTGACGGCGATGGAGACCGGATGGCGGCGTTTGATCACCGGGGAGCGAAATTGTCGGGTGAAGCTGTCCTAGGACTGTTAGCCATTCATCTTAAAGAGTTGAGGCAGCTGAGGGATGATACGCTGGTTACCACGCTGCAAAGCAATCTAGGGTTGGATTCTGCTTTGTCGGATTATGGGATTTCGGTTTAGAGAGTGAACATTGGGGACAAATTTGTTTCCCGATTGATGATCGCGAAAGGATTTTCCTTGGGGGGAGAGGAGTCCGGGCACGTTGTGATTGGGGATTTTTCGATGAAAGGTGATGGCTTGTTTTCAGCGTTATGCGTAGCTAAGACAGTAGTGGAGAGGGGCGATTCGCTGGCGGATCTGACCTCTTTTTATGGGGCTTTCCCGCAAGAAACGAGAGCGATCGCAGTAGCTTCAAAGAAGTGCCTAGACGATTGTCCGAATATCCGAGCAACTATGCAGGATCTTGAGAAGTTGTTCGGAGATGGCGGGAGATTATTAGTTAGGTATTCAGGAACGGAGCCAAAGATAAGATTGCTTGTCGAAGCCAAAACGATTGACATAGCAAGTGAGTCGATTGGGAAGCTGGAAGCGGCGGTTCGTAAAGATCTCAGCTAGAGAGCTGTTTGTTCGGAATTTCGGAAGTACTTTAAACGATTTGATCGAAGCGAACCAAAAAGATCCGCAGGAGGTGGATAGTTACAAGTTGCTTGTTTGGTCCCTGATTAACTAGGAACGATACGAAGAAGCGATGGAGTGGCTTTACAAAGCACTTGCTTTGCCCGAGGCGGAGGCAGAATCCCCCGTCGAATCCGTGACGAGTCCTTCGGTTTCGTTGTTGATCAATGCCAAGTCTGATGGGTTGATGGAATTCATGTAATATTTGAGCTCGGCGATTGACTCACGGATGTCGTCTAGTGCCCGATGCGTATTATTTTTCTTGAACTCCCTTCCCAGCATTTCTCGGAATACGATTTTGAAACTGGAAACATCGAGCATTCGATAGTGAAGTCTCGAAGCAAAAAGCGGGAGATAAGCGTCAATAAATTTGCGGTCTTGGGAAATCGAATTTCCACAGATAACAACAGGGTTCTTTTTCTTGAAATGCACTTGCGCGATTTCACACAGCCTTTCGTCGAGTGCTGCCTCCGTGATCCCGTTCGGAACACGATCAATCAGTCCGCTAAGCGCATGATGATGCTTGCACCAGTCGTTCATTTTTCCTAGTACCTCAGCTTTCTGAAAAATGGGGGTTTCCCATTCGAATATAGGCTCGAGTCGCTTGTTCGTCACAATGACTGCAGCTTCAAGGATTCGGTCGTTAACCGGATCCAGCCCTGTCATTTCCAGATCTATCCAGTAAAATCGGCGTTTAGACATAGGGATTTACTTTCTTAAGTTCTGTCCCGTTCCGGGGGATACCGAATATTGTGATTGGGAAGTCCATCATTCAAGAGGTATTCAAGCAGAGAAATCACAGAAATAACAGCAACAAAAATGGAGGGTATTTCTCCCGGCCTTAAATGTGCTGGTAACTGAGGAATTTTTATTTTGCACGAAGTCTTACTAGGTGAAAGAAGGGTGAATGAACAAGACGATTGATATTGCCGGAATTCCTTGTGGTAATGGAAGTCCGTTTGTGCTTTTGGCTGGAATGAACGTTTTGGAGTCAAGGGATTTGGCCTTCGAAATTGCTTCGGAACTAAAAAGAGTTACCTCGAATCTGGGAATTCCGTACGTTTTCAAGGCGTCTTTTGACAAGGCGAATCGATCCTCAATCAATAGTTATCGGGGTCCCGGACTAGACAAGGGGCTGGAAATACTGGCGGATTTAAAAGAGGAAATTGGTGTGCCTATAATTACAGATGTACATGAGTCCCATCAGGCGCAACCCGTTGCGGACGTATGCGACATCATACAACTTCCTGCGTTTCTGTGTAGGCAGACCGATCTGGTGTTGGCTATGGCGAAGACGGGCGCGATCATTAATGTAAAGAAAGGGCAGTTTCTTTCGCCTCGAGAGATGGGGCACATCGCTCGCAAGATAGAGGAAGCGGGAAATGAAAAAATAATGTTGTGTGAACGTGGCAGTAGCTTCGGGTACAATAATCTGGTTGTGGATATGCTGGGTATTGGAGTTATGAAAAATTTTGAGTATCCAATTATTTTTGACGTCACCCACTCATTGCAATTTCCCGGTGGACAGTCTGAATCCGCAGGTGGGCGAAGGAATCAGGGGTTCGAATTGGCTAAAGCTGGATTAGCGATTGGTATAGCAGGTCTATTTTTAGAGACCCATCCGAATCCTGTTAGTGCTAAATGTGACGGACCTTGTGCGTTGCCGCTCGATAAGGTGGAGTCTTTTCTACAACAACTCAAACAGCTAGACGATCTCGTAAAGAGTCAGGATTCAGTCGAGATCGCTTAGTTACGGCAAAAATAGGTAGATGCAATCAAGGGAAGCGTCCCCTTAGCTCAGCTAATTATACTGGATATCAGCAGATTCCTTTAATGCCGCAACCGTCTCTCGGAAAAAGGCGTCTCGTTTCTGTTTTTCAAGTTCCTTTCGAATCGTTGGGCCTACCAGTTCTAACGGCTGAAGTTCACCCGTTTTTTTGTCATCCAGTCTGGCGATGTGAAAGCCAAAAGGCGTCTCGAAAACTTTGCTCGTTGCCCCGATCTGGAGCTGGTTTAAAACATCTTCAAACTCCTGAACCATATAGCCTTCTGCGAACCAACCGAGATCTCCTCCTTGGCCGGGACAGTCGGAATCCTCGTCGGCTATTTTCTCCAATGCCTCACCTGATTGTAATCGAATGAGAGCGTCCTGAGCCTTTTTCTTAGCTTCACTGCGATCCTGTCCGTTGTTTGTGTGGTAAACAATGTGAGATGCTTTGAACTGATCAACAGCTCGATAGGCCTGCTCGTTGTGCTGGAATATGGCGGCAACTTCCTCGTCAGGAACAGAAGGCACCTGCTGGTTTAGAGCATCCATGAAACGTTGAAACCTGACATCGTCAGCGATCTCTAGCTTGACATTGGGCAAATCACTTTGGCTGATGCTGAATTTCTTTAGGAAACCTTTTTCTCCCCCATGCTGTTTGGCGATCTGTTTGAACTCGGATTCAACCTCATCTTTAGTGAGTTCCTGGATTTGTTTTCGGGACTCTTCGAACAAAAGCCGGTGCTCGATAATCCGATCTTTAGCCATGTCCTCGGCCTGGAGTTTCCTGGCAATCGGATCCAACCATGGAAATTGCTGATTTACTTCCTCGGCTAAGCGTTGCGCCTCCTGCAAAATCGCGTCCTTTCCAACTTTGAATCCATTAATGGTGAGAGACATGTGTAGAGGTGATTAAAAACCTGATCGTAACACAAGGTTAATAGCGTTCCCTTGAATGGGACCGACTTCAGTTTGAAGACCGAAATCGATGAAGCTGCTCTACACTCCCTTCATGTTGAAGAAAAATCTAACTAAAGCTTTGTTTCTTCGAATACTCTTACCGCAAGGCCACATGTTTCATAAAGGAACTTCTCCAATCTATAAATCGTTCGCAACACTCGCCTCCATTCATATCCATTCCATCTTATAGAAAAGTGGAAGTGCCGACTTTTCAGATTCAGAAAGTGCTAAAATCGATTAATAATCTCGCAAAAAAGCTACTTGCCGCCCGAAGGTCTTCGATTGTTTAGAAAGCTACTTTGAAATTCCAGCGATTTCCGGGAAGATCGTTGCTGGTTGGCCCTATTTAGTCTAGATTTATACCTGTTTCTCTGATGAGGTTCGTAGGTTTTTCATGAAAACCTTCGAATTACGGTTGTGGGAATCGTAGCGGACTCGCCGACCTTTCGGGAGAGCGTCAGAACTTGTTTCGGTGAACCCATAAACGGTTTCGAAAAAGCCAGCGCTTTGCGTCGTGAGGGCAAATACGCGTTCGACACCGAGATCTTTAAGTTTGAGGCAGGCGAAGCTCATAAGTTTTGAGCCTACGCCCTGCCGCTGGTGTAATGGGTGAACGAATAGAGTGTTTATTTCCGCGACGGTATATTCCTCCTCAAATCGCGTTATGAGAACGCATCCGACCAAGTTGCCATCGATCTCGTAAACATAGAAGTTGTTGATGTCCTTTTCGATCGATTCAATGGAGCGTCGAGTGAGCTCTTCCTTTTCCACAGAGCCGCTCGTAAGATTGAAAATTCTGGGAACGTCGGATCGCGTCGCTTGTCTAATCTGCTTATACTCATTTCCGTGTACGAGTGTTCCGACGCCTTCATTGGAAAAGACCTCACGGATAAGTCCATCGTGAATATTTCCATTCAAAATGTGGATACGAGCAATACTCCCCTTAACTCCGAGCAGGGCGTGCTCCGCTTTACTGAGAAAGGGCTCCTTGATAGAATTACTGCTCAGGCTCGCCTCGAGTCTGTCTACAGAAAGTTGGCGCACGAATCTGTCGTCTATTTCAAGACCGTCTTTTTCGGTTATAAAAATCGTTTTAGTTGCCTTCATGGAGAAAGCAACATCGATGGCGAGAAGGTCACTGTTTATGCGAAAAGTATGTCCGTTCCGATCGAAACCAATCGGCTGGATAATGGGTATGATGCTTTTTGATATTAGATGTGTGAGGAACTCAGCATCAATTCGGTCAACCTTTCCACTTCTTTGAAAATCGATCCCTTTGATGATTCCCATAGGAGTCGATCGCACTGAATTGGTGATAGCACATTTCAAGCCGGATTGAGTGAGGGCTTCCAATATCTGGTGAGATGTTCGAGACGATGCTCGAATTGCAAGATCCAATGTGGATTGGTCAGTTACGCCGGATCCATCTGCATTGGTGATTGCGATGCCGCGACTTAAAGACAACTCGGACAGTTGCTTGCTTATGCCGTGCACGATGACGACATTGATTTGCAAGCTTCGAAGAACCGCTATGTCTAGGAGAAGGTTGGGTAGATTGTTATTGTCGATAATCGCGCCGTCTAAGGAAATAACAAAGGTTTGTCCCAGGAATCTTGGGACATAATTGAGAATGCCGCGCAAATCGGTTGGGTTGATATTGGATATTCCTTGTACCATGTTAATCGCTATCAGTTAAATACGCATGTGTGTCGATAGTGACCTTTCAGATATCATCGGTTATGAGAATGAAACTAATAATGACAATGCCTAAGAAAGATTGGGCAGATGGCGTCACCTTTAAGATTCGGAAGAGAGGGGGATACCTCTTCTCAATTGCTCTACCTGCCAATGATAGGTTTTTTCTGCAGTGAAAAATTGTACGGCTATTTTTTCCGTAGCGATCGGTTGTGTGTCTATTGAAAGATGGAGCGTCTTCAGTACCCCCTCGGAACTTAATTGCACTAGGCTCGCCTCATTTTCGACCCGCATTTCCGCGAGGAGAATAAGATCCCCTTCCTTATAAAGTGCCGTAAGTCGAAAGAGTGGGCTATCGGCGAAGGCTTCTGGCATTTCCAATGCGATGGTAAGGGGTTCGGCTGTTCTGAAAGCCAAGTCGGAATTCAATCCTGTAGTCATGGGAATTAGAATCGGCTTTCTCGGAAGGTAGTAAACGATCTGAGAGGGTAGTTCATTCTCCAATAGACCTCCCCGGACTTTGGGGATGATTGTGGCACTTTCTGAAATTGATTTTGGAGAAACTTGGGTTACGGCCAGACTGTACCATTCGTATAGATTCTTTTCTGCGGCTTGTATGGCCCCTTCCTGTACTCTGCCAGGTTCGTACGGCTTTTCCGTTTTGCGGAAGGTAAACTGGAACCAAGTATAAAAGACCATGAATGAAAGAATCGAAACTGCGATCGGCCACATCGGCCAAGGCTTGCTAATGACGGGTGATCTTTTTAAGTTTGGCCTTTGGTCGCCGTTATTCATAAAGGAAACTTAAACCGAATTGAGTTCGAGATAAAGCACGATCGTTTGAAATAGCGGTCATTTTTCATTGCGCGTCGAAAAACGCGGGGTCATTTGGTAGTTTTTGAAAGATGCAATATTGGAGCAAAACCTACATTCCTACGCTAAGAGAAAGTCCTGCCGAAGCGGAGATCGAATCGCATAAGTTGCTGCTACGTGCGGGTTTAGTCCGGAAAATTGGAGGGGGCATCTACGCTTTTCTTCCACTCGGCAAGCGGGTTTTGGATAAGGTTTCGCAGATATGTCGTGAGGAAATGAACGCTGCAGGGGCAATCGAACTCCTTATGCCAGCGGTACTTCCCGCAGAGCAATGGAAGGCGGGTCCTCGCTGGAATGCGGTTCGCGAAGTGATGTACTCGGTTAGCAGTGCTGGAGCTGACGCTAAGACTTCTGAGGACCCGCAATACGTTTTGGGTCCGACGCACGAAGAGGTGATTACTCCATTAATCGGATCGGAGATTTCAAGTTATCGAGATTTGGGTAAAACATTCTATCAAATTCAGACTAAGTACCGAAATGAAATTCGCCCTCGCTACGGATTGATGCGAGCTCGTGAATTCATCATGAAGGACGGGTACAGTTTCGACGAGAGTGATGAAAAGGCAGAGGAAACCTACCACCAAATGGCGGCGGCTTATGAAAAATTTTTTGCTCGATGCGGACTGACATTCATCTCAGTAGAAGCCGATACGGGTATCATGGGTGGAACATTCTCCCACGAGTTTATGGTGCCGGCTGAAGTGGGGGATGATGACATCGTTTATTGTGAGGAAAGTGGATACGCTGCAAATGTAGAGAAGGCGAAGAGTGGGATTTTGATGGACGGTCTGGCTGTCGAAGCTCCTGAAGGGGATTTAGTAGAATTTGAGACTCCTGGAGCGACTACGATTAGTGCTCTCGCGAAGGAGCCTTATAAGGTCGCCGCAGCAAAGCAGTACAAAACGCTGCTCTATGTGGGTGACGACAAATTGTTCGCGATTGTAATTCGTGGTTGTGACGACTTGCAGGAATCTAAGCTTGGGAGTTTAGGATATGAGTTTGTCCGGCCGGCAACTCCAGATGAAATTGAATCAGTAATGGGTGCGAAGCCGGGTAGTCTTGGAGTGGTAAATGGGACGATCAAGCGGCGCGATAGATTGGATGGAGTGTTCGCTGATGATGCTATCCGTCTTATTGGCAATGGAGTTACGGGAGCGAACAAAGATGGATTTCACGTAAAAAACGTAAATATTGAAAGGGATTTAGACATCGACAGCTTTGGTGACTTTCGGCAGGTAAAACCCGGCGAGCCATGCCCCAAGTCGGGGAAACCGCTAAAAATCGCTCGGGCTATTGAGGTAGGGCACATTTTCAAGCTGGGCACCAAATTTAGTGAGAGCGAATTCTGGGGTGCGAAATTTCATGGTTCTGAAAAGCAAATAAAGCCGGCAGTCATGGGGTGTTATGGTATTGGTGTTTCTAGGACGGTTCAGGCGGTAATCGAGCAGTATCGCGATGAATGGGGTATCGTTTGGCCTTGGAGTGTGTCTCCTTATCAGGTTATCATCACGGTCCTTGATCCCGGAATGGAAGAGGCTGCAGACTTGGCGGAAAAAATTGGTCGCGCGGCCGAGTCTGAAGGAGCTGATGTGTTGGTGGACGATAGGGACGAGCGTCCGGGAGTTAAATTTAAGGATGCCGATCTAATTGGTATTCCGTTGAGAGTCACTATTGGTGGGCGTGGATTGAAAGAAGGCATTGTCGAAGTGAAATGGAGAATTGAAGGTGATGTCCGAAAAGTAGCGATTGATCGGGTCGTAGAAGTAGTTACTTCATCGATACGTGATAAAAATTCTTCATAAAGATGGCGTCTCTCATTGGTGGTGGCGGTTCTTTCGCCCCTGAAACTAGCATTGATAGTAAAACCGAACTATCGGGTGTATGGAGTGTAATCGTCTTAAATGATCCAGTCAACTTGATGTCCTATGTAACGATGGTATTCAAAAAGGTGTTGGGAATGTCCCGTGGTGATGCAGAAGTGCATATGATGGAAGTGCACGAGCTTGGCCGTTCAGTCGTCTGGACAGGGGAGCGGGAGAAGGCGGAAACCTATTTGTATCAATTGCAGGAATGGCATTTAACAGCGATACTGGAGAAGAATGATTCGTAAGCTTGAATTTAGACTAGATATCAATGCAATTCGCCCGATTGTTCAGCATGTGCGAGTTTTTTTACTTGAACTAGGAGAAGAATTGGCAGCCCCTAACGGCGTCCCGGGGGATGATGAAATCATGTCCGAAATTTGGTCGAGGGATCTTCTGGATTCTCAAAGAAAAGACATTGCAGCAATAGCAGAACTTTTTGACGACGATTTCATGGAAACCGGTAGAACTACCGTCGATGTTGAAGACGTGGACTTGGTTTTAAAAGGGTGCACTGTTATCCGTTTAAAGCTGAGGGAGTCGATCCTAGCGAGTATAGATGATGAGCTACTTGAGAGTGGTGAATTGAAACTGTCTGAGTTAACCGATGAACAAGAAAGCGGATACCATACCTATGTTTTATTCGCGAGTCTGCAAGAGCTGATAATTTCGCGAATGGTCCCGTGAAAGATGAATCCGTGAAATCGAAAGAGAAAAAGGTCTGTCTGATTTGCGGGGCTACTCTAAGACTGGAACATCGCCATTGTTCTGCAGGATGTATGCTTGCTGCAAAAATCCCAGCAGGGAAGGATGCTCTTCCTGCCTCGTGGCAGCTTTCGGTTTTACTGGTTTCCTGCTTTGTCCTCTTTAATCAGGCTCTGTTTTTGGTTGCCGGTTTGATTAAGTCTAATCGAGAAACGATTGGGGCTGGAGATAGATTTTTGACTGCTTCTCTGGCGTTGGGTACTGCGTGGCTGCTCTTCGCGTTAACAGCATTGGTAACGCATTTCCCTAAGCGCTTCTGGGACTTTGTTGTTGGAATAACTGGAATTTTTATTCTGGTAGTGCCCTTGCCGGAATTGGAAATGGCGTTTAGCTATTCATTTCGGTTGGCAATTGTTAACTTATTGATTTGCACAAGCTTGTATAGAGGGGTGTACTATTTATGGGTAGCGTCAAAAAAAAATAAGGAAAAGTGAAGATTTACAGGCATTCCTATTGACCACGGAAGTGACTTCCTTAGATTCTCTTATGTCGCGCGCCCGGCCATGCTCGAGGCGTCAATCAACTGCTCTTTGCCTACCTTAATTTGACGGGAGACGCGAGGGATGAAGGATGCTCAGCCGTAAACCGGACCGCAAAATTTGTTCTGATGTTGCCCACTTGGACTTACTAAGGACAGAGAGCCTTTTGGCGTACGGCATTGTGGTGGGGCGCGTGATTTTTTCGTCTTAAACTGCTCAGGCGAAAAAATGGCGGTTAAACGGCATTTTATAGTTTGCCGCAACACGAAAAGCACAGCTACAAGTCGTCAAAATGGTCCCGAAGAACTACTATTTCCTACACGTTTCATCATTTAACCATCTGATGGGATTCACTTTTGCGTTCGCAGAGAACCCGCAAAAACACAAAAAAAAGGTCAGTGCGATCGTTACGAGGATCCTCGCCCTGATCGGCTTGGTTGAAGTTTTTGGGTTAATTGCGAAGTTGCAAAATGATAAGTTCGGGCAAGGTTGGGTCATTGTGAAAGTTTTAGCTTTGCTGTTTGTCTCGGGTCTCGGTGGAACGGAGCATAGGCAGGTGAAGTCCTTCATTCAAGCAGCCCTAGTAATCTCGGTTGGAATAGCGGTGTTCATGGTCTACTTTCGACCTTTCTGATGTCGGTTGGGGATTCAGGACCTGCGTTTTGCGGCGTTTGGATTAGTCCTAAAGGACAGACTCATCTTGCTCGGGATCACGGAGAGGGAGCTCGAAAAACGGAAATTGTCGAATTCTCGCCTTTCGTGTGGGCGATGGATAGTGCTCTCGGCGATCTTGTGGTCGGTGCGTCCGTTACTTCGTTGTCCGGAAGTGCGGCCTTTAACCAACTGGTAGCGTTCGAGGATATCGAGGGTTACCGCGAGTTTGTGAAAGAGAAGAGGCGAACAGGTTCCATAGACTGGATACGCCAATTGGAGCAGCAGTATTTGCTATCCCATCAGACACGGCTTTTTGAAGAAATGCCGTTTTTGGAATTGCGGCGAATGCAGCTGGATATCGAGACTGCTTGTTCAGAAAAGGGAGGTTTCAGTGACCCGAAACGGCAAGAGGATCGGGTACTCGCGATTGGAGTTCAATGTGGTCAGAAACTCGAAACGCTCGTTCTTACAGAAAGAACGGACGAGGCAGAACGGAATTTGTTGTGCCAGTTGAACGAACGGTTCCAAGATTGGGATCCCGATGTGGTCGAGGGGCATAATATATTCAAATTCGATTTTGAGTATCTGAGGCGTAGGTGCCAGAGATTGAAAGTCCCTATGCAATGGGGTCGGTTTGGGCAGAAGGCGGTTTTTAGAAGCAGTAGATTAAGGGTAGCGGAACGTTGGATTGACTATCCGCGCTGCGACCTTCCTGGTCGTGCAGTTGTTGATACGTTTATCCTTATTCAAATACATGATATAACAAACAGAGAATTAATGTCATACGGACTGAAAGAAGTAGCCCGATATATGGGAGTGACTCCTGATGATGGAGGAGATAGAGTCTACATTGAAGGTTCAGATATTCAGTACATATTTGAGAATGACCGTGATCGTTTCTTGGGCTATTTGATGGACGATCTGAGGGAGACCAAAGGGGTCGCGGACCGTTTACTCCCGACTTACTTTGAGCAAACGAAAGCATTTCCCACCACCTTGCAAGAGGCTTATTTAAGGGGTACGGCAAGTAAGGTTGATCTCGTTTTTCAGGAGAAGTACTTCCATTTGGAAGCAGCGTGCCCGTTTCCGGCCGAGTCGCATACATTTTCTGGAGGTTATACGGCGAGTTTTAAAGATGGCGTTTTCAAACGAGTGCTGCATTTCGATGTCGCCTCTCTTTATCCCAGTTTGTTGCTTTTGATTGGCCGTAATCCCGAGCCGGATACAGAGGGGGTCTTTATTCCCATGTTACGACAGTTACGTGAGTATCGAATGAAATTTAAGAAATTGGCTCAGGAATCGAAGGATCCGGTATTGGCATCAGAATATAATGCGCGGCAGATTAGCTACAAGATTCTAATTAACTCGTTTTATGGCTATTTGGGTTTTGCGGGAGCTCGGTTTGGTGATGTGAACCTTGCCGCTGAAGTTACGGCAAAAGGTCGAGAGATCCTCCTCTCTCTCGTAACCTTTTTCGAAGGAGTTGGGTGCTCTCCCTTGGAAGCGGATACAGATGGTATTTACGTCGAGGCGAATGAATACTTTGACGATCCGGAAAGTTTGCTTCGCAAGGCGCAAGAAGTTTTACCCGAAGGAATAGAGTTGGAATATGACGGTCGCTACGAGACGATGTTTTGCTACAAGGCGAAGAATTACGCGCTTTACGATGGTTCGAAAGTCATCATCCGCGGTTCGGCAATGAGATCTCGCGGTGTAGAGCCTTTTTTAAGATCACTCACACAAAAGCTGATTCGTTATCTACTAGGCGCCTCTGAGGAAGATCCAGTAACGCTCGCACTTGAGATAGAGGCCAAAATTGAAAAGAGTGATTTCCCTGTAAAGAGTCTCGCGAAATCCGAGATTTTGAGCCAGGATCCAGAATCGTATAGAAAGAAGATCGTCTCCGGAGGGAAACCTAGGCGTGCTTCTTTGGAGGTAGCGTTGAAATTGGGAGAAAATGCTCGGATGGGAGATCGTATATCCTACTATATTTCTCCTAAGGAAAAGGGTCAAACCACGGACTGGCAACGGGCTAATCCAGTGGATTTTTTCGATGCAGAAACAGCTCCGTATGATCCGAAGTACTACATTAAAAAAATGAATGACTGGAGGAAGCGGTACGCCCCTTTTCACCCAGATTTGGTGAAGAACACAGATCAGAAAGAACTGTTTGAATAGGAAATGGACGGCTAGGCACGTTTTTGAATAAAAAGGAGACGGGGGGATTTCGGATTTCCTGAGGGGTTGGATACGAATTCCGTTTCATATGAGCTGTTGTCGATTGATTTGGTCCAATTCAATATTCCGTCAGCTTCTGAAGTGCCACCTTGATGTCCAGGATAGATGACGATACTGATGATTCCATTGGGATGAAGAATAGTCAGGGACTGGTCCAAGGCTGAAATGGTGGTTTCAATTCTTGTGACGATTGACTTGTCTCCTTCGGGTAGGTAACCGAGGTTGAAGAGGATGGCCTTGGCCTTGATATTTAAGGGTAGTTGGCTTATCATTCGGGAATGGCAGACTTTTAGAAATGTAGTTCGAGCTACGATACTTAAGTTGTCGATTTTTTTTCTAGCAATATCGATCGCACACTCTTGTATGTCGAATGCATATACAATTCCATCAGGACCTACTGATTGGGTAAGCCAGAGTGTGTCGTGACCATTCCCCGTTGTCGCATCTATGGCAGTGTCACCTGGTTTAAGGTGCCGCATTACGCGATCACGGGCGATCTCCACTGCAATCCACCTTTTGGAAAGTGGATTTGGTTTTTTTTTGAATCGGGCGGGCAAGATCTCTTCAGGAAGTGGCTTACCTTCCCAGATGAATCTATAAAGTCCGTCTGCGAGGATGGGAATTTGAGTGGCACCCTTACTACCGAATCCGTTGAATGAAAACAAGTTTCGTTGTTCCGGGTGTGGCCCAACTGCCGGCATCGCCCCCGGAATTGTAGGTCGTACGCCAGCGAAAATATCCAACCAGCTCCAATGGTTTCCCATGTGCTTTCTAAGGAAGGATTCGATTTCGGCTATTCCATTACTGTCGGGTTCGTCACTCCTGTTTTCCCAGTTGTATGTAGCTCCAACAATCGCTGATCCATCTTCCCTGGGAATGAGGAACTTTCCCTGAAGGATAATGGTATCCGATAGCTGAACATGGGTCTTAATGCGGCCGATGACTCCTTTGGTTGGTCGGTATGGGACGAACTTAAACCACGGATTGTCTGTAGCGAGTTGGCCTTCCGTAAATACTGCTATGGGAGCATTAGAACTTCTCCAGGTTACGCGATCATCTTTAAACTCGATATCTTGGTAGTCAAAGTCAGTATTTTCGAGAGCATCTCCTTGAGCGAGCTCCTCGTGTATGTCTCCAATCAGCTCGGAAATTTTAACAATTCCAGCCCCTTTTATGGCAAATCCAAAAAGCTCTTTCGTACTGCAAGCATATGGAATATCCTTTTTAGTAAGTGGCGAGGTCCATTTTTTGTAAGCGACCATTTTTTTTTTCGCATTCCACAGTTTTTGCTCCTTGTCGCAGGAAAACAACCGGGCGATTCTCCGTTCGGCGTAATATTGGCGATCGAATTTTGATTGGAGTCGGAGGTAAAAATTTCGAGCGTATAGAATATGTCTCTCTGCTTCCCAAACTAGATTTAACCGCTTGCCTCCGATTGGATTGATGAGTCCTGCAGCCACATGGGAACATCGGGATTTTCCGGGATTGCCAATTAGGAGAGGCCGTTTACCTTTCTCTATCAAAGTCCACGCGAGAACAGACCCTGCCAACCCTCCTCCAAATATGAGGCAATCGTATTCTCCTGTATTGGTGACCATAACGGGTTTCTACGTTTAATAAATCGCCTAGACTATCTCTCCAGGTCGTATAGAGAAACAAGCCTTTCGTGTAAAGTTGGCGTAATCCCATGATAAGCAATTGTAATCAAGCAAAACCAAATTTATACCTAGTAGGATTTATGGGGACCGGTAAGACTTCGGTTGGAAGGTCGGTTGCGGAGAGTCTAAATTATCGCTTCCTTGATAGCGATCGTGCGGTCGAGGAAAAGGATGGACGGGAAATCAGACAGATTTTCGATATCGAGGGTGAGGCTTTCTTTCGTAGGTTAGAAAAGTCTTTCGTTGAACGTGGCCACCCTAAAGCGTCGTGTGTCGTGTCTTGCGGTGGGGGACTTATCGCCCAGCAAGGAATGCTGGAGAAGATACGCAGTCTGGGTCCAGTAGTTTGCTTGCTAGCTTCGCCTGAGACGGTTTACGAACGAATTAAGGGAAATAAGAAACGCCCTTTGCTGAATGTCGAGGATCCGATGTCCAGAATTTGTGAACTACTGCATGAACGTGAACCGATCTACAAAAAAGCGGGCACTGAAGTTCTGACGGATGGACGCACTATCTCTGATATAGCTTCCCATGTTATCCGTATTTACCGAAGCGAAGCTCGACTCTGGAAATTAGATTCATGATCGAAAAAGCGGAGAAAGAAGGGCTTAGGGGAGAACTTGAGGAGCTTGGCTTTGATGAAGTGCGCTTTACCGATCTGAGCCCGATTGCCCCCAATCGGCTCGAGGAGTGGATTGAGCTTGGATATCACGCGGACATGAAGTGGCTGCAGAACTCAATTGAGAAACGCCTCGATCCCCAGTTGGTTGTAAAAGATGCATGCTCTGTGATTATGCTAGGTGTTAATTACTTGCCGACCGAGCTGGAAGCACGGAGTCAAAAGCGTTGGGGAAAATATAGTTTGTATGATGATTATCACGACACTATCTTGAAAGGTTTAAAAAAAATAGGGGTATTTCTGGAGGATCGCTACGAGCTTAGTTCCAGTGATTATCGTTACTATGTTGATACTGGTCCTGTGATGGAAAGAGGTTGGGCGGCAGCTTCTGGTATGGGCTGGCAAGGAAAGAATGGAATGCTGATATCCAAGACGCATGGCAATTGGCTTCTGCTTGCTACATTGATCACCAAACTTGAAATAGAGCCAGATCAGCCTCTGAAGAAAAGACACAGTGAACCTGCTCACGACATTGAGATGGGGCTGCTGTGTGGGAAATGCCGGCGCTGCATAGACTCGTGTCCTACCGATGCGATTGTAGAGCCTGGATTGCTGGATGCCAATAGATGCATTTCATATCATACGATCGAGAATAAGGGTGTCATTCCTAGAGGCATACGTTCTGGAATCGGAAACCGAATATTCGGGTGTGACATTTGTCTCGATGCCTGCCCCTGGAATCGATTTGCGAAGTCCGGGAAACAATTCTTGTTAAGCAGTCGCTACGATATCGGGGAACTGGGATTACTGGACATTCTTAATATGGATAGGGAAATGTTTCGTATAGTTTTCAGAAAGACTCCAATTAAAAGACTGAAATTGAGAGGGCTTCTGAGGAATGCGTGTATTGTCGCGGGGAATTTGCGTGAGACGAAGGAATGGGGCGAAGTGGATGATCAAGACTGGCTAAATCGAGTGAAAGTGGCATTACGGTCGCTCGCTCAATGTGAGGAGGTTTTAGTCAGGCCGCATGCTGTGTGGGCTTTGTATCGCCTTTTTGGCGAGCGAGCTAGCGAGATTCTAGACGATTCGCGGCGATCAGAAGACGATGAAGCGACGTTAGAGGAATATTCTTGGTGGGAAGAGAAACGAGCCTTAATCAGCTGAAAAAGATTTAGTCAAGTGACCGTCTTGGCTCCGTGCCCGCTATCCTTAAAAAGCCTGGTTGAAGGCTTCTGTAAATTGCCGCGGGGCTTTGATTGGTTGTCCTGACTTATTTGTGAAAGCGTGAATGCTGTAGCCAGTAGCGATCAGAACTTCGTTTATGTACAGTTCGTATTCTAGACGGATTTTGGTGCACGCCTTTTCTTTCATGGTTGTCTTTATCGTGATAGTATCGTCATACGTTGCAGGACGCCGATACTTCATTTGGATCTCGACAACGGGTAGGAAAAAACCGGATTGTTCGATCGATGAATAGGAAACGCCAGTTTCTTTCAAGAGGTTTGTTCTCCCAAGCTCAAGCCAGGGTAGGTAGCTTGCGTGGTATACAATCCCCATCATATCGGTTTCCGAGTAGCGAACTTCAACCGTGGATACACTAGTGATCATTGGATAGGGCTTTCATTCCGTGCGGATTAGAGAATTTAGGAATTGGCTTTACATAGCCATGGTGTTGTAGAGCTCATTTGCAATTCGATTCCAGCTGAAGCGTTGGGACCAAATTCTTCCGTGATTTCCCATGTTTTCCCGAAGAGCCGGATCCTGAACTAATCGATTGAAGGCCTCTGTTAAGGCTTCCTGATCATGCGGTTTCACCAGAATACCGTTATTCATATGGGATACAGCTTCGGAAACGCCCCCAACGCTATTGGCAACAATTGGAAGGCCGTAAGCAGCGGCTTCCAAATAGACCAGACCATAGCCCTCGACGCTTTTCCGGAAATATACGCTGTTTAGGGCGAAAATATCGGCTCTTGCATAAAGCTCTTGCAGTTTCTCTTCAGAAACATCGCCAAAAAACTTAACTCGGAATCCCGCTTCTTTTGCTTTGCTTTTCAGTTCTTCACCGTATCCGTATTTTCCTCCCGAGCCAACGACCCAGAATTCGATTATCTGACGTGTCGATTCGGGTAACCTCGTGAGGGCATCCATTGTATCAGCTTGCCCCTTTCGGGGGTGGAGACGACCCACTGTTAGTATGATGAGAGGGCCAGTGATATTGTGTTGCTTAACTTTGGGGACGCGAAAGTCGGACTTTAGGGCTCCGGGGATTACAAGTATTTTGGTTTTCGATTCGGGAAAGTATCGTTCGAGAAGGGATCTCGAATATCTGGACAATACATGAATGCGGTCGCACCTCTTTATACTTTTGGTTATGAGTGCCTTAATGAAGGGCTTCCCTGCAAATCGGATGATTTCCGAACCATGAAAGGTGAGTATAAGTCGGTGGGGCTTTAAGGATTTGAAATACTGTATGTAGCGCGTCGCTAGAATGGGTCCAGGATCGGTCAAATGGACGATCGAGTTCCGAATCGCTCCACGGTTTCTTTGCCACTCTCGGGCGAGCTTTAGCTGGCAGAGCAAGTCTTGCGATCCTTTTAAATCCAGTTGCCTTACGCGGAACGGGAAGTCCTGCTTGGCGATTGATTCAGACTTCGGAGCCCAGACTTCAATTTCGCGTCCGTTGCTTGCAGCCCCTCGCGCGATTTCCTCAGTGTAGGTCGCTATTCCACCCCTTTTCGGGAAAAACTCGTGCGAAATAATAAGGATGGGAGGACTGGAAGCGATACTCATAGGCCAGTGAGGCGGATTCGAACAACCACTGAGTAGGCAATTGAAGGGATAAGCGGTTCACAAGACCTAAATACACCAGCCTAGCTGGTATACCCTAGCTAAGATGGACTACCTCCATGTGCGATATGTGCCCGATATGGCAAAGTAAAGTATGGCTGGGCCAATTTCGATTTTAAAGAGCCATGTTTAGGATTTACAAACCTGCCACTGCGATCTTTGCTATCTCAAGAGATGTCAGACCAGACAAAAACAGGGGCAAAAATCGCAGGATCGCCAACTTCCGGGAATGAAGCGTTGCTGAGGGAGACTCTAAAGCGGTGCTCTCCAGAGACGTTGGAGGCCGCTTTGAGATACCGAACCACGAGAGACAGTGCACTTGTGCCTACGATCGTTCTGGGTATTGTGGAGCGATTTCTTGATCCTGAAGTCGTGGGCAAGCTCAGAAGCGGCGACGATTCAATCCAATTTATGGAAGATTTGGGGATGGATTCGCTGACGATGATCGAAGCTATCATGATGGTGGAAGAGTCACTCGGTGTATCGATCAAAAATGAGGAGCTGATGAATTTGAGATCGATTGGTGATTTGAAATCGTTCATCGATGAGAAGGTAACGGGAATTTCAAACGGAGACAAGGGCGAGTTCTATTCGATCGAGCAGGTCGCGGCAGTGATGCCGCAGCAAGAGCCCTTTTTGTTTTTGGAACAAGTAAACTTGTCAGATCAAGATGCGGTTGGACGGTATACAATTTCGGGTCGAGAGCACTTTCTTGAGGGTCACTTCAAAGAAAACCCCGTATTTCCAGCTTCCATAATGCTAGAGTCGTTAGGGCAGCTGGCCGTCTTCGTGTTATTAAAGAAGGCTCCAGAAGAAATTCAGTCTGCCATCGATTCTACAGAAGTTTACTTTACCGGAGCGGACGGCGTCCGTTGTTATCGGGTGTGCAAACCGGGTGACATACTCGATCTTAGCGTCAAAGTGAAACGGGCAAGAACGCCCTTGGCAGTTTTTTCGGGGCAAATTTCGGTGAATGGGGAAAAAGCGGTTGTCGCAGAGGAAATTACTTTGGCGTTCAAGCCTTCGGAGCTAGCGGCGAATGGCTCGGGCAATGGAGCTACCCCGGTATCAGAATTGAACGACAACGCTTACTCAAGCAACGGAGCTCTTTAAAGGTTGGTCCAACGTTCCAAGGGATTTCCCCCCCCCACCCCCGGTGTTTTTGGAATAGCATTTTGACTATCTAGTATGAGAAGGCTTTGTTTAAAGTCTGGACTTCATTGTCGCTTGGGCCTGTTTTATTTTTGATCTGAGGATAAAGTGAGGATTCTTACGGATGGAACTAAAGAGAGTGTTCATAACAGGTGTTGGGGTAATCAGTGGCATCGGCAATGACGTTGGGGTTGTCTCTGAAAATCTTAGAACGCTTAAGCATGGATTTAGCCCCTTTCCTGTGTATCCCCCTTTTGAAGACGATCCTCGGAACGCGGTAAAACTGGTTTCGGCGCCAAAAGGATTTGAAGTTGGTTCGTTAGACTCTGAAGATTGGACCTATCCTGATCGATATAAGATCCGGAGAGAAGAATTACGTGGTCTAGCACCGCACGGTGTCTACGTTTATTGTGCAATGAAGCAGGCCATTGAAGATGCGTCTCTTTCTGATTTAGACGTATCAAATGGCGAAACTGGGATCTACACCGCATCGGCGGGTTCGACGCGGATGATTTACAACAACATGAAGCGTATGCGGGAAGTGGGTCCG
>DIHO01000016.1 GCA_002420185.1 Opitutales bacterium UBA5694 | reverse complement strand
GTATAGCTGCCACTAAAAACATTATGCCAGCACTCTGATGTTGGTCTTTTGCAACAGCTGATCTTGCTGAAGCGCACCAACGGGGAGGGGGTCGCGGGGGCGGCAGCATCGCAATGTATATTCATCAACAGACCCAGAAAAAATTGTCGTCCTATGGGGCAACCTCTGTTCAAGTTAGGTCATGAAATCATTCCCTGCAATACTCGCCCTTTGTTGCCTTATATTTGCTGGCAGTCAGACTTTGTTGGGAGCCACTTCTGGGGATTGGACATATTCAGTCTCTGGCAGCCAAGCGACCATCACGGGCTATTCAGGTGCTGGCGGAGCGGTGGACATCCCAGCCGTGATGGATGGGATTTCTGTCGTTAAGGTAGGGAATGATGGGACTCCCATCTTCGGAGATGGGAACACGACCGTGACCAGCGTAACCATCCCCGACAGCGTGACGAGTATTGGGGTTTATGCGTTCTATAATTGCACCAGCCTTACCAGCGTAACCATCCCCGAGAGCGTGACGAGTATCGCGTATGGTGCGTTCTCTTATTGCACCAACCTTGCCAGCATAACCATCCCCGACAGCGTTACGAGTATTGGGGATGCTACGTTCTATAATTGCTCCAGCCTTACCAGCGTCAACATTCCCGACAGCGTGACGAGTATTGGGGAGTATGCGTTCTATAATTGCTCCAGCCTTGCCAGCGTAACCATTGGAAACAGCGTGACGAGTATTGGGACTTATGCGTTCTACAATTGCACCAACCTTTCCCGAATCACAATCCCCGACAGCGTGACGAGTATTGGGGATCGTACGTTCTCTTATTGCACCAGCCTTGCCAGCATCACTATTGGAAACAGCGTGACGAGTATTGGGTATGCTGCGTTCTATAATTGCTCAAGCCTTACCAGCATCACCATCCCCGATAGCGTAACGAGTATTGGGGAGTATGCGTTCTTTTCTTGCAACAACCTTACCAGCGTAACTCTGCCGATCCTCTTTAAAGATAGCTATTCATCTTTCTCTTTGTCATCCGACCAAGTCCTTCTGTATGGGGTGGGTACTTCTGGGGATTGGACATATTCGGTCCTAGACAGCCAAGCCACCATCACGGGCTATTCAGGTGATGGCGGGGCGGTGGACATCCCAGCCGCGGTGAATGGGATTTCTGTCGTTAAGGTAGGGAATGGTTATCCTCCCATCTTCGGTAATGGGAACACCACCGTGACCAGCGTAACCATCCCCGACAGCGTGACGAGTATTGGGGTTTATGCGTTCTATAATTGCACCAGCCTAACCAGCATCACCATTCCCGACAGTGTGACGAATATTGGATCTGTTGCGTTCTCTTATTGCACCAACCTTGCCAGCATAACCATCCCCGACAGCGTTACGAGTATTGGGGATGATGCGTTCTATTATTGCACCAACCTTACCAGCGTAACCATTGGAAACAGCGTAACGAGTATTGGGGTAGCTGCGTTCGAGTCTTGCACCAACCTTACCAGCGTAACCATCCCGGACAGCGTGACGAGTATTGGGGAGTATGCGTTCCTTTATTGCACCAGCCTTACCAGCGTAACCATCCCCGAGAGCGTGACGAGTATCGCGTATGGTGCGTTCCAAAGTTGCACCAGCCTTGCCAGCATCACGGTTGATACTGGAAACTTAAATTATAGTTCTGTAGATGACGTATTATTTAATAAACTACAGACGTTATTGATTCAATATTCAGGCGGTAAATCAGATGAATCTTACACCATTCCCGACAGCGTGACGAGTATTGGGTATAATGCGTTCCAAAGTTGCACCAGCCTTACCAGCATTACCATCCCCGACAGCGTGACGAGTATTGGGTCTGGTACGTTCAATTCTTGCACCAGTCTTACCAGCATCACTATCCCCGATAGCGTGACGAGTATTGGGAATTATGCGTTCCGTTTTTGCACCAGCCTTACCAGCATCACTATCCCCAATAGCGTGACGAGTATTTGGAATTATGCGTTCGATTCTTGCACCAGCCTTACCAGCATCACCATCCCCGACAGCGTGACGAGTATCGGGTATAATGCGTTCTCTAATTGCACCAGCCTTGCCAGCGTAACCATTGGAAACAGCGTTACGAGTATTCGATATAGTGCGTTCGATTCTTGCACCAGCCTTACCAGCATCACCATTCCCGACAGCGTGACGAGTATTGGGGATGATGCGTTCCGTTCCTGCACCAGCCTTACCAGCATCACCATCCCCGATAGCGTGACCAGTATTGGGGAGTTTGCGTTCAGTAATTGCACCAGTCTTACAAGCGTAACTCTGCCGATCCTCTTTAAAGATAGCTTTTCATTTTCCTCTTTGTCATCCGACCAAGTCCTTCTGTATGGGAGTCCAAATGCACGAGATGTACCGCTCTCCAATAACCTTGCGGCTGGCAGAACCCTTGGACAAGCAGACGTAACCGCTGATCCTTCGTCTTACAGTCTCTACACATCATCCGACGTTAGTACGGCAGAAGCCTCTGCTAGGACTGCTGGCCGATCCGACGTTACCAGCGATCCAGCAACTTACAACTTGTACACAGCCAGCGATGTCAGCACTGCGGAAACCTCTGCTAGGACTGCTGGCCGATCCGACGTTACCTCTGATCCTTCGTCTTACAGTCTCTATACGGCGACTGACGTCAGCACTGCTCGCACCGCTGGCAGGAGTGACGTCACTAGCGATCCAAGTAGCTACAGCTTGTACACAGCATCCGACGTTAGTACGGCTGAAGCGACAGCTAGGACTACTGGTCGATCTGATGTGACCAGCGATCCAGCAACCTACAGCTTATACACAGTTGGTGATGTATCCGCTGCAGAGGCTGCATCCAGAACTTTAGGACAGCAGGATGTCACTGCCTCTCCCTCGGTATACGATCTGCATACCAGTACCGAGTTAGCCGAAGCTACTGCCGCCGCTCGAACCATAGTCAACGTTTCCGCTCGCATGAACATTGGAGCTGGTGAGACCGTAATTCCAGGCTTCGTCGTTCTAGGTGAATCCAAGCAGCTCCTCATTCGTGCTGTCGGCCCTAAGTTAGCTGATCTCGGAGTTCCGTCGCCTCTACCCGATCCAACCATGACGATCTACAGGACCAGATATGACGGGCAACCTAACGACGTTGTGGCTATTATCAACGACTGGAAGGCGGATGGGGCCGATGTAGCCGCTATAAATGCTGCCATGGCTACCGCAGGAGCGTTCCCGCTTGAACCCACTGAAACCTTCCAAGGTCGCCCATTCATGACTGATGATACAAGTAGTGCTGCGGCCCTTGTAACGCTCGATGTAGGGGTTTATACAGTTCAGGTTAGCTCGGCGGATGAAGGGGTGGGCGAGGTGTTGGTTGAGGTCTATGAGGTTGCTGAATAGAGATACAGTGGAGCTGAGTGACTAGTAGCACATGAATACTAGGACCCTTCACGCGTTATGAAGTGCAGTGAAGATGGCGTTTCTGAGATCGAGAAAAGCACACCAGGCTTTCACTAGCACCCCCAAAAGGTAAATTGGGAATTGCGTTAGTATTCATCCACTGCCCCCAGAAAAATTGTCGCCCTGAGGGCAGCTAACCCTAAAGCTTCGGATTAGCAAAAGCTCGATCAAAAGATTCAGCCAATGGGCCATAGCCTTTTGAAATGAATTCAGGCCTAACTCTAATCCAATAATTTTTAACTGGACTGTAATTCTTTTTCAATCTGGTTGGGAGACTAAGCCGACTTGCTATAAGTTCGTCGTCATTTAGGTGAACTGCTTGCTCATATAACTGACCTATTGTGAAGAAATATGTGTGTGAGATAAGTTCACATATCATATCCTCTTCATCGGTTAGAGGTTCTCCAGTTATCGCCTTTGACCAAACTTCTGAGTTTTCAATTATCATCTGCCTGGTACGTGTTGCCGTAACATCAAAGCGGACTGTAGGTTTTTAATTGGGGTTTTCACTCCAAGTTTTAAGCAAGAGTTGGGAATCCTCCAAACTAAATTAACTTAGGCGTTGGAATGAAATACAATATTACTAAACAGACATGATCATCCGTTCCCAATCCTTCTGTTCAGACTGTTATTCAATATCGGTCCCACCCACAATCCGCATACACCGATCTTAATGAAACCATTGATCCCACCACAACCCTCGAAATCATGAAAAAAATTTTCCCTTTATTCGTTGCCTCCATTCTCGCCCTCTCCTCTCTCGCTGCCAAAGACTCTCCTCCCAGAGGTTTCAAGAGTCTTTTTGATGGCCAAAGCCTCAAGGGCTGGTACTTCATTCCGTCTGAAATCGAACCTATCTGGAAGGTTGATTCGAAAAAAGGCACCCTCGGTCGCGTCGGTAGAAATGGAGCTATTTGGACCGATGACACCTACGGAGATTTCATTCTACAGCTGGAATTCAAGCTAAGCCGCAACTGCAACAGCGGTATTTTTGTCCGGAGTGATCCTCAAAACCCCGTACAAGGCGGCTTTGAAATTCAGCTATTGGACTCTCACGGGAAGACATCCATCGGAACACATGACTGCGGTGCCCTCTATGATGCCGTGGTGCCGAGCGCGAACGCGGTCAAAAAAGCGGGCGAGTGGAATCAAATTCAAATTCGCTGTGAGGGCCCGATTATTGAGATTACGCTTAACGGGCATAAAATCGTCTCTGCAAATCTCAACCGATGGACAACTCCCGAGCAAAACCCGGATGGCAGTAAGAACAAGTTCAAAACGGCTCTCAAAGATCTGCCACGAACCGGCCACATCGGATTCCAGGACCATGGCCATAATGCATGGTTCCGGAAAGTTTACCTTAAGAAATTGTAAAATGTAATTTTTAAATAAATACAATATTTCATGCGAATTTGAATATGAATTTCACTAGAGTAGCCGATACTAAAAAATCTAATTCGAGTGATTTATGGGCAAGAAAGCTCATTAGCCTAGTCTTCTTAGCCAGCGGACTCTCCCTCTCTTCAGCTCAAGATAAGCCCAACATCGTCCTCCTCGTTGCTGACGATCTTGGATACGGCGAGCTCGGTTGCCAGGGAAACGAAGAGATTCCAACCCCCCATATCGATTCCATCGCGGAGAACGGCATTCGCTTCACGCAAGGGTATGTCACCGCTCCCTTTTGTAGTGCCTCGCGGGCCGGGCTCATGACCGGGCGCTACCAAACTCGATTCGGCTATGAGTTCAATCCGATCGGAGCAAAAAACGAGGATCCCGAAGCCGGACTTCCTTTGGGTGAAAGAACGATTGCTGACATTTTGGTAGATTCTGGATACATAACCGGGCTAATTGGTAAGTGGCACCTCGGAGGGACGGCCAAATACAATCCGATCCGCCGCGGTTTTGACGAGTTCTTCGGCTTCCTTCACGAGGGACACTATTTTGTGCCTCCGCCCTATAAAGGTGTCACCACTTGGCTACGCCGGAAAGTCCTTCCAGGCGGCGGTGAAGGCCTTTGGATCTCCCAAGACAAAAAGCGGCTCTACACCACCCACATGGGCAACACCGAGCCCGACTATGATGCCGATAACCCGATCTACCATGACGGCCAACCCGTACAGGAAACTGAATACTTAACCGATGCGATTACGAGAGAATCGGTTTCTTTTATCGAAAGACACGCTGATAAACCCTTTTTCCTCTTTGTTCCTTACAACGCCGTACACAGCCCTCTTCAAGGGGCCGATGCTTACATGGAAAAGTTTGCTCAGATCGAAGATATCCAACGACGTATCTTCGCGGCAATGCTCGCCAATATGGATGATAGCATCGGGGCCATTCTGAAGAAGCTGCGTGAGGAAAGGCTCGAGGACAAGACCCTCATTTTTTTCATCAGCGACAATGGGGGTCCCACCCGGGAACTTACATCCAGCAACCTTCCACTTCGGGACGGCAAAGGGAGTGTATACGAGGGCGGTAATCGAGTGCCCTTTCTCGTTCAGTGGAAAGGGCAGCTCCCCGCCAACCGAGTCTACGAGAATCCGGTGATTTCCCTGGATATTTTCGCAACCGCTGCCGCGTTGTCGAACGCACAGCTTGATGAGAGAAAAGTCTACGATGGCGTTAATCTGATTCCGTTTCTGAAAGGTGAGAAAAATTCCCGACCTCACAATACGTTGTTTTGGCGTATCGACAAACGCTCCGCCATCCGAGTGGGTGACTGGAAACTTCTTCGAAACCCCCGCCGCGGGCAAGGTGACCAATGGGAACTCTACAATCTTACCGAAGACATCAGTGAGACCAACGATCTGGCAGCTTCCCTCCCAGAAAAACGATCTGAGATGATTGCTGCTTGGGAAGCGATGAACCGCCAAATGATTGATCCTGTATGGTCACCGAATAGCCGACGCTAATTTCAAGATTTCCAGTATCGTTTAAAACCCTCTTAATCGGATTGTATAAAATCGGCAGATTTTGGCATTCAATCTTTCTCAGTGCTAATTGGGGTTGCCCCATTCCGAAGGCTCTCTTTCTCTTTTATTGTGAAACATTACTTGCCCCACCTCGTTCTTGTATTGGCCACTGTCCTTTCCAACGCGGCCGACAAACCCAATGTTCTCTTCATCGCAATCGATGACCAAAACGACTGGCTTGGTTGTATGGATTCTCACCCAATGGTGCAGACTCCTAACATCGACCGACTTGCGGATCGCGGCACGATTATGACCAACGCCCATTGCCAAGCACCCCTCTGCAACCCGTCACGAACCAGTCTGATGGTGGGCCTCCGTCCTAGCACAACGGGAATTCACGGACTCGCTCCCTGGTTTCGGGACGTTCCTCAATGGGCCGATCTCATTTCGTTGCCGCAACATTTTGAGACCAATGGGTATCAAACTTACAGTAATGGTAAAATCTACCATAGCATCCGTTCCCAACCCGCAAACGAACCAAATCCTGAATTTCAACATTGGGGCTCTAAGGGAGGCGTCGGCTCCAAACCTTCCCAAAAGTTAATCCCAACGACTCCCTTTGGAAACCACCCCCTAATGGACTGGGGGGTTTGGCCAGACGACAACGACGATTCAACCAAGGGGGACTATGATGTCGCGGACCATGCAGTACGAATGATTGAGGAAATGCCTGACGGAAAACCGTTTTTCCTCGCAGCCGGATTCTTCCTTCCCCACGTGCCTTGCTACGCAACTCAAAAGTGGTTCGATCTGTATCCGGAAGACACTTCGGTTCTTCCACCCATGCCGGAAGGGGATCGCGACGATACCCCAAGGTCTTCTTGGTGGATCCACTGGAGCCTGCCCGAGCCTCGAAAGAAGTGGATCGACGATAACGATCAACAAATTAACCTCGTACGCTCCTACCTGGCCTCAACCAGCTTCGTGGACAGCCAAGTGGGCCGTATCCTCGACGCGCTTGAAGAATCAGGACACGCCGACGATACTATCGTCGTCCTATGGAGTGACCACGGATACCATTTGGGTGAGAAGTCGATCACCGGGAAAAACACGCTTTGGAGGAATTCGACTCGGGTGCCGCTTATTTTTGCAGGCCCCGGGATTACCGCTGGACAAAAAAGCTCTAAACCTGCCGAGCTGCTCGACATCTACCCCACCCTCATCGATCTGTGTGACCTCCCCCCACTTGACCATCTAGAAGGCCTCAGTCTCTGGCCTCAATTGCAAGACGCCGACGCACCTCGGAGACGGCCCGCTATCACTTCCCACAACCAAGGCAATTTTTCAATCGTGACGGAAAAGTGGCGCTACATTCACTATGTCGATGGCGAGGAAGAGCTTTACGATATTAAAAGCGATCCTCACGAATGGGACAATATGGTAAGTCACTTTCCAGAAGTTGTCTCCAACCTCCGGAAATGGCTCCCCGAAAAGAATGTAGGTCCCGTTGCAGGTAGCCGATCTCGAGTTTTGACTTACTACGATAGGAAACCTGTCTGGGAGGGCATTACGATTGGCAAAAATGACCCTATTCCACATGACAAAGCAGATCGCGAACTGCATCTGGGCCAATAAGCGCAGGGCTAGCTGACAGGTCGGTCGTAGTTTTGGCTTAATCTGGTCTCTAGAAAGCCGCAGTAATCCCCCTGCTTTGGGATAAACGGCTCCAATCATCATGAAACATCTAAATTCAATCATCGTATTCTCGATTCTCTGGACTTCCAATGGAGCAACCGAAAAGCCCAACATCCTTTTCATTCTTGCCGACGACCTCGGCTTTTCCGATCTAGGATGCTATGGCGGCGAAATTGAAACGCCCCACCTCGACGCTCTCGCGAAAAATGGCCTTCGGTATACACAGTTTTATAATACAGGACGATGCTGGCCCTCTCGAGCCGCCCTTCTAACCGGTTACTACCCACACGAGATACACAGAGATAAATTGCCTGGGGTCAAAGGTGGCAATCGAGGGACGCGCCAAAGCTGGGCTAAGCTTTTGCCAGAGTACCTTCAGCCTCATGGCTACCGCAGCTACCATAGCGGGAAGTGGCACATCGATGGAAAAGTTCTCGATGGCGGATTTGATCGCTCTTACAACACTGCCAACCAGGGTAATTTTTTCAGTTCGAACGGAGTACTCGTTGACGACCTTCCTCTTAAAACCCAGGAAGACGAAAGTAATTTCTATGTTACAACCGCTACCGCGGACCACGCGATTGATTGCCTCCAAGATCACGCAGCAAATTATGCGGACCAGCCATTCTTTCATTACCTCGCTTTCATCGCTCCTCATTTCCCACTACACGCCTTACCCGAAGACATAGAAAAATACCGCTACCGCTATCTGGGCGGATGGGACCAACTCAGGAAAGAAAGATTCGCGAAACAGAAACGTTTGGGAATTTTAAACACAACCTTATCGGAACTCGAACCGAAAGTTGGCCCTCCTTACTACTTTGAAAAAGACCTTCACAAGCTAGGACCAGAAGAAGTTTATCACCCATTCCCCTATGACAACCTCGGAGAGGAACAGAAGCGCTTTCAAGCCACGAAAATGGCGATTCACGCCGCCATGATCGATCGAATGGATGTCGAGATTGGCCGGGTTATCGATCAGCTTAAACAGATGGGGGCCTTTGAAAATACGATCATCTGCTTCGCCTCCGACAATGGAGCGAGTGCGGAAATCATGGTTCGCTCCGGAGGACACGATCCCAGTGCACCTCCAGGAAGCGCGGCCAGCTACCTTTGTCTCGGGCCAGGATTTTCGAGTGCCTCTAACACTCCTTTCCGCCGTCATAAAACATGGGTCCATGAAGGAGGAACCGCGACCCCTTTCATCGTGCACTGGTCGAAAGGGATAAAAGCTCGCGGGGAATTGAGGAGGACGCCCGGACACGTAATCGACTTCGTGCCAACCATTATGGATATCATCGGGGCCAAAGCACCAACTTCCTCTAAAGCTAAATCCATTCCCCCAATGGCTGGGGAAAGCCTCGCACCTTCATTCCAAAAAGACGTCGCCATTGACCGCAATCTGCTCTGGTGGATGCATGACGGGCACCGAGCTGTGCGAGTGGACAACTGGAAACTGGTTGCAGATGAAGGCGAGGCATGGGAGCTGTACGATCTGAAAAACGACCGTGCCGAATCCGTTGACCTTTCAAAGTCTCAACCCGAGAAGGCTAAGGCACTAGAACGCGTTTGGGAACGCCAATTACAAGCAATGATCGATACAGTCTCCAAATCGGATTAGATATACGCGAAAGTTTTTCCAGATAAGCTCAATACCATTCGATATATTAATTTGTAGACGCGGTTAAAGACCGCGTCTACTGAAATCCTAAATACAACTTATGGCTACCTATCGCTTAATCCCAGCTATCCTAGCAGCCTTTCTGCTCGCCAACTCCTACGCCAACGAGCGGCCAAATGTTCTCCTGATCGCGATCGACGATCTCAACGACTGGATAGGATGCATGGATGGGCACCCGCAGTCGCTAACGCCAAACATCGACAAGCTCGCTTCTCGCGGCACCCTTTTTACGAATGCCCATTGCCAGGCTCCGATCTGCGGACCGTCGCGGGCTTCGCTGCTTTCTGGGCGCTACCCTCACGAAACCGGCGTCTACAATCAGCCAAAGAGTGGAAACGCCCTGTCCAATGACTCAGTCTTGTTCCACGGCCAACTACTCCCACAATACTTTGCCCATAATGGATACAGTACATACGGAGTCGGCAAGATCACTCATGGGTACGAACAGGAAGCTGTCTTCCAATTCGCTGGTTCACGCGGCAATTCCGGGCCCAAACCTGAGGGACCCAAAGCACCCAACGATGTTCGATTCCACTATCGTCCGAATTACGATCTTCCCTACACCGGCACGCAAACGGATTGGGGAACCTTCCCAGATCGCAACGATCAGATGCCTGATCATCAAACAGCATCATGGATAATCCCCCATCTCGAGAAGTGGCATGACAAGCCTTTTTTCATGGCTGTAGGTTTTCATCGCCCGCACGTCCCCTTTTATGCCCCGCAGGAATGGTTTGACATGCATCCTATTGAGAATGTCATCGTGCCTGAGATTCCAGAGGATGACTTTTTGGATATTCCTGAGATCGGACGGCTCATTCACGAATTGCCCCGCTATCCGAAGATCGACTGGCTGCGGGCAAATAACGAAGAGCAGTTGCGACTATGTGTCCAAGCCTATCTAGCCTGCACGACATTCGTGGACGCTCAGGTCGGTCGCGTGCTGGATGCTCTCGATCGATCGCCGCATGCTGACAACACGATCATTATTCTATTCAGCGATCATGGATACCATTTAGGCGAAAAGGAGCGTGTATCCAAACAAGGACTCTGGGAAGAGTCGACGAAGGTACCCTTTATCGTTGCTACTCCCAATGGCCGGGGATCTGAAAAGCGTCACCAACCGGTTGGACTTATAGACATCTATCCCACGCTTGTCGATATGTGTGGCCTTCCAAAAAGACCGCAAAATGCAGGGCACAGCCTGGTTCCCCTGATCGAAAACAGCGGAGTGACCTGGAGACACTCAATCATCACCACCTACGCAATGAATAACCATGCACTCCGTTCCGATCGATTCCGGTATATTCGCTATGAGGATGGGTCAGAAGAGCTCTATGACCACTTTCGTGATTCCAACGAGTGGACGAACCTGGCAAACAATTCTGAATACGCTAGGGAACTGGACGCGTTTCGGCAGGGCCTTCCAAAAGACAACGCGCCCTACCATCCCATCGTAGGTAGCAGACCAATCAATCCTTGGTTCGCCGAACACTACGAGCGACTAAGAGTCGACAACCGGTAGATGTTGTAGGTGCGATTGGTGCAGCCAATTTTAGATCTATCCAATTGTTGAGCGGGTTTGCTTAAAAATGTAGAACAGGCAATTTGCCTTTTCCGAAACATGCCGGAATCCTATCTTACTATTATTCGCTTTCACAGACCTTCAAGCCCATTCAATGCTCAGCTATATACTCATCGATCATCTTATCCAAGACGGCAAGCGGGACGGGTCCACCTCGAAGGACAACGTCATGAAACTCCCGAATGTCAAACCGCTCTCCTAAGGCCTCTTTCGCTCGTGCCCTGAGTTCGAGAATCTTGAGCATACCTATTTTATAGGCCGTCGCTTGGGAGGCCATAACGATGTGTCTCTCCACCATACGTATGCAGTCTCGCTCGGTATCCGGAGTATTGTTTTGATAGTAAGAAATTCCCTGCTCTCGCGTCCATTTCTTATGGTGAATTCCTGTGTCCACAACAAGGCGACAAGCTCGCCACAACTCCATTGATAACCGCCCAAAATCGGAGTAGGGATTCGTGTACAGCCCCATTTCCTTGGGGAGTAGCTCGCAATACAACCCCCAGCCTTCGATGTAGGCAGTGTACCCACCAAATTTCCGGAATTTAGGGATCCCCTCCAGTTGCTGAGCCAATGCCAACTGCATGTGATGACCCGGAACGCCTTCGTGATAGGCCAAGGCCTCTAGCTTATATTTCGGCATATTGGCGGTGTCGTAGAGATTCGCATAATAAATTCCCGGACGACTCCCATCAGGAGCAGGTGGCTGGTAAAATGCCGTACCCGCCGATTTCTCCCTAAAAGCTTCCACACGCTTAACGATGAGATCCGCTTCGGGCTTGGTAATAAATAAGGTATGCAAGCGTTCCTTCATATCATCGATTACCTCCACCGCTCGTTTGATGTAGGCCTCTTTCCCTTCCTCGGTATTGGGATAATAGAACTGCTCATCGGTTCGCATGAACTCGAAAAAATCCTGGAGATCGCCTTCGAACTCTACCGTTTTCATGATCGATCGCATTTCATTATGGATACGCTTCACCTCGTTAAGGCCAATTTGATGAATCTCTTCCGCCGTTAGCTTGGTCGTCGTCGTTAAATGCAATGCTTCATTGTAGAATGCATCGCCATCCTCGAATTTCCAAACGCCATCATCCGTCGTTGCTCGCGAACCCTGTTCTTGTAGAAAAGCGATGAGCCGTTCGTAAGCCGGTTTCACCAAATCCACCAACGCGTCTCTAGCTTCTGTCTGCAGCTGTACTTTCCTAGGTTCCCCAAGATCGAGCTTCTGCAGCTTCGACCGGAAATCCTCCCACAATGCCGAATCTTCAGCTGAATCGTCAAAAGGAGCGCCTGTTATGACATTCCTGCATGACTCTATTGCTCGCGGGAAAACGAACTTCGGCGGGAGAACCCCCAATTTCTCCCGCATTTTTAGATTGTCGATTAGCTGATCGAAAACCTCACCGATCCCCTTCAATCGCTCGACGTAATTCCCGGCATCACTGTCATCACCCGCAAGGTGCATGTTGATCAAAAATGACGGCACACCCGTGTGTCTGCCAAACATCTGATTTACTGGGTAATTATAATTTCGATACTTAAAATTCCGTATCTGATCTTCTGCTCTCTGAACCCACATCAAATAACTAATCTTCGTTTGGACATCGAGCTTCTCGTAGTCGATCGTCTCATTTAGCCAAGCCAGATTCTCTTTCGTGATCTCAAGCTCCTGTCGAGCCATGGCGTCAGACGAATCGTTCCAATCCCCGTAATTATCTTTGATGCCCAAGTACGTTTGCCGCTCAGGGTATCGAGCTACACGCTCGTCAAAAACGCGATCGAAAAAGGTGTTCGCTCTATCTGACTCTGAGATTGTATCCGGCTGAGCAAAACAGAGTGACCCCATGAACCAATATATATAAAAAACACCAACCATTGGCCACCGAACTAAGTTCATTACTTCGACTGAGTTCAAAATCTATTATTGAACACTCCCGGGACGGCGAGCATCCATCTTCATTTCTTCCTGGAAGGTTACTGCCATCCCTCTGATTTTGCGGGAAATATCCCGATCTCTCAACGGCTTCGACTCTCCCAGATCGGCCTCCAGATCGAAGAGCTCAAGCGTCGGATTCAACCTAAGCTTCCATTTGTCCCAGCGAACCGCCGCTAGGGCCCCTTGGCTACCATGGTAGAAAAAGGCGTTTATATACTCTTCACGCGTGAACAACGGATCCCACTCTCTCGCCGGATTCCAGGAGCGCCGCAAAACGACGTCGGCATTGAGAGTGTCGGAGGTCATCGGCGAGGGAATACCTTTACTCTTGCCTGTAAGATAGGCGCTGATATCGCGACCATCGATAACCCTGCCCTCGGGAATACGAATACCCGCAATAGTAGCCAAGGTTGGATACCAATCAAGAGCCGTCACCAATTTAGAAGACTCATATCCCGAACGAATCCGTAAACCAGGTCCCCAGGCAATTCCGGGGACGCGAATGCCGCCTTCATACGTGGACAGCTTCCTGCCTTGAATCCTTTGAAAGCTGTTACGACCAGGCCCACGTCCATTGTCCGACGCATAGATCACGACGGTTTCGTCTTTAATGCCCAAGCGCTCCAGAGCATCGAAAATGCGGCCGATATTGTAATCTAGTTCATGAATCGCATCTCCGTATTCACCAAATTGAGACGTTCCCTTGAACCGATCGCTGACGCCGATTGGAACGTGAAGCATCGTGTGAGGCAAGTAGAGAAAAAACGGATTGCTTTTCTCCCGTTCCATAAAAGCGATCGCTTCGTCCGTATAACGCTCGGTCAATTCGGCTGGATCTGCGGGTCGCTTTAGAATTTCGTCATTTCGCATCAACGGCACGCCTCCCTTCCCCTCAAAATAAATAATTTCTACCGGGTCTAAATTGTGTAGAAGCCCAAAATATTCGTCGAACCCTTGCTGATGCGGGAGGAAAGGCTCGAGAAACCCTAGATGCCATTTCCCGATGCAAGCAGTGGCGTATCTATTTTGTTTGAAAAGCTCCGCTATAGTTAGCTCTTCGGGGTTCAATCCATGTTTTGAGTCGGCCCGTTGTACCCAAGTTTCCATCCCAATTCGCCGTGGATAGCATCCAGTCAACAATCCAGCCCGAGATGGACTGCAAATCGGAGCAGCTGCGTAATAATCGGTGAAACGGATCCCTTCCTCGGCCATCTCGTCAATCCGAGGCGTTTCAATCTCAGTCGCCCCGTAGCACCCCAGATCATAATATCCTTGATCATCGATGAGAATAAAGACTACGTTGACTCGAGTTTGATCCCAAGCGTTAGCCACTGGATAACTTAAGATGCTGAAAAAGTAAACAGCGAGGGGAAGGAATCGGATCGAGAACATGTCAAATATGAAATCAAATAATTTTGGCAGCACCAGCCAAATAGTTACCCAAGGTAACGACCGAGGAAACTAGCGCATCATTTCCGGATTCTTCGGTTTTTTCGGCTGGCCCAATTTTCGCTCTTCTTACCTAAGCCTCTCAACGTCCTGAGTCATCTTTCTTTGAATCAGTATAGCTATCATGACGGACCCTCTCACAACGAGGGACAGAATGAGTAATTTCGAAATAATTAACTTCACCTTGTTAAAGGTTAACGCTCAAAGCCTTTTATCACACCCTAATTTATAAACTAATTCCTCCCGGAAACGTTCATTAACGGTCGTTGGCTGGACACGATCCCCACCTTTCCATTAAAGAATCTGAACGCCGAATATAGTTCGAATCTGAATTATCACTCCAACAATAATTTCGAGAGTTCATGGAGAGCAATGACTACTCTACCAGTCACCAGGAAACATCAATGTTACCATCAACAATTTCCCTTCTCGGTGCTTGCTCTTCTTCGCCCTAAAAAATCGCTATACGCATTCATATTTTAACTACAATACCTTTATTTTCAGATTGCGAAACCAGACCCGATGCCCATGATCTTGAAGTCCGATATGCCCCTTTCCATTGGACGCGTAGTACTCCCAGGTCTTAAATTTCGAGTTTGCCACCTGCTTCTTCCACTTCGGACTATGCATCTCATACGCAGCGGTTTTTACGTCGTTCAGCCAGTATTCAACCTGATTGCCCTTGACCACAATCCTACTGGCGTTCCAATCTCCAATTGGCTTAGTTTCATCACTCGCTGGAGCCTCAATCGAATAGTGTGATGCGGTGTGTTCCTTGGGAGTTACAGGTAAACCCTTCCTGTTACGAAACCCAAGATTGTCCAAAATTTGGTATTCAGGCCCAGTGAGGTAAGGTTTTCGTGGACCCTCACCAACATGAAACATGACTCCTGAATTAGTGCCCGCTTCCAATTTCCATTCGAATCTAAGATCGAAGTCGTCATATTGGGATTCCGTAATAATGTTCACTTGTACCCCGTCTTGAGAAATCGGCTCCAACTGCAGTACACCATTTTCAGCTGTCCAAGATCCCTGAATCTCAATACCGTTGTATCCTCGCCAACCCTGGAGAGTCGTCCCGTCAAACAGGGAAATCCAACCGCTTCCCTCGTTCATCGAGACTGAAGAGTTTTTTGATTCGGAGCAGCCCCAAAACAGGGACAGCGATAAAACTGCTAACACTATGATTCCAATTTTCATGAGGATGTGTGGATTTCGTAAAGTTCTCTTGGCATTTCAGTAATTTGATCCTAGCTCCGTGTAGCTTTGGCGAATCCGCGCTTCCCTGATTGGAAAAATTCTAAGAAGTGTCTCGCTTCTTCGATATCACTGTATTCACCCTGCAACATTTCGGAAGCTCTTTCCTTTACGTTGCTCGACTCCACCAGGACATCCTTATAGCAATTCTTCAACGCCTGAATGCTATCACGGGGAACTTTGCGTCGGCGAAGTCCAACCAGATTCAAACCATAAAGCTCATTTCGATCCGCGACGATCGTGAAGGGCGCAATATCTAGGGTTATGGCTGCATTCCCTCCAATCATCACCCCTTCACCAATACGATTGTGCTGGTGGATACCGGCTCCTCCTCCTATGAATGAGAATCGTCCGATTTGCACGAATCCACCCACCATGGCCACATTTGCGAGTACCACTCGCTCACCCAGAATACAGTCATGCCCCACATGCGACTGGGCCATTAAGTAGCAATTCTCACCTATGACAGTTGCCCCCTCACGTTGCGTCGCTCGATTCACAGTCGCTCCTTCTCTAAGTTCTGTTCCGTCGCCAATAATCGCATACGTCGGCGTAGCGGGATCAAATCCTAAGTCTTGAGGCAAACCTCCGATCACTACATAGTTCCCAACCGAAACATCCTTCCCGATCCGGGAACCGCTCTTAACGATAGCATGACTGTCCAGCTTTGAACCATCCCCAATTTCGACATCGCCTTCAACAACAACATAGGGACCAATTTCCACGTTTTCTCCAATCCGAGCGTCGGGAGCAACAATCGCTGTCGCATGAATCATGATACACTACAGCTGCCGACTGCTGCCCGAAGTTATGATATAGTTCATTTTTCTCCGAAGCTCTGACACGATCTCGGGATTGTCGTCGAAAAGATTAACCGTTTCTCCTATATCCTGGCTCAAATTGTAAAGCTGGGCTTCAGGTTCCGACTTTTTGAGCTCTTGGGCCGCCCCCACCTTGGCTTTTGCCGCGAGCGGATCCGAGCCCCTTGGTCTACCCGAGAATCCTCCAGATCCTTGACCTTCAATAAACTTCCAATCGCCGGACCGTATGGTCATCAATCCTCCACTTCCTGACTTCATCACGAACGTTTCTCTGATCGGCGTCTTTCTCGGTTTTATTTGCTTCAAGGCGGGCAGGAAACTGAAACTGTCCGGACCCATCGCCTTGGGAAGTTTCACATCGTGAATGTCCGCAAACGTCGCAAGCAAATCGGTAAAGCAAACTAGGTGATCACTAACGCTCCCCCGTTTCACTTCACCCGGCCAGCGAACAATGAAAGGCATGCGGTGGCCGGCTTCCCAAGCATCGGATTTCATCCCACGCAAGCCTCCCGAAGAATCGTGATCGAAGCGCTCCACATCACTATCGTACCAAACTGGCCCATTGTCAGACGTAAAAATAACCATCGTGTCCTCCGCCATTTCTGTTTGATCCAAAGAACTCAGCACTCGCCCAATTTCACTATCAACCATCATCAAGAAGTCGCCGTACATTGAGGCTCCACTCTTGCCCACGAATTCGGGGGAGGGCAACCAAGGCGTATGAGGAGCTGGATACGCAAGATAGAGCATCAGTGGTTCCTTGTTTGGACCTCCAATTCGAGCATGGTCTTCAATCACTTCAATCGCCTCTTTCGTAAATCGGGGCAAAACGTCTTTTAACTCTAGACCCGGAGCAATTCCGCCTTCACGCCAGAATTCACCCTGAATATTGGTCCAACCTTCACTTTGCCGCTGCTCGATAAATTCCGTCGGAGGGCTGATCGCCATGTCATCGCGAATGTAGAAGTAAGGGGGAATATCCGTTGAAGCTCGAATCCCAAAGTACGTATCGAATCCACAGTCTATCGGTCCGCCTGGCAGCGGGTTCTCATAACCATTTTCCTTAAAGCCCAGATGCCATTTCCCCACCATGGATGTGCGGTACCCTCGAGCCTTAAGTAACGAAGCGATTGTCATTCGCCCCTCGGCAATCAGTGGTAGCCGCGGCCAAATACCCACGTCTATACGAAATGGATAACGTCCGGTCATAAGCCCATAGCGAGACATGTGGCAGAGGGGTCCCGGAGCATGAGCGTCGCGAAAGCGCATACCCTCACTTGCCAGACGGTCGATGTGAGGTGTAGGGATTTTGGAATCCTGATTGTAGCACCCTAAATCGCCATAACCCATATCATCTACGAGGATGATCACTATATTCGGGCCCGCTCCCGACAAAAGCGTGCCTACGGAAAAGAAGCTGAGAAAGGCGAAGATGAATCGTTTGGAGAGTCTCATAGATTAATTAATCTCGGCAAGTAGTTCCGATATTTCCAGAAAAGTCACGCCAACAACGGCTTAATAACTTTTCCGTGAACGTCGGTAAGCCTGTAATGCCGGCCTTGGAACTTATAGGTGAGCTTCTTGTGGTCGACCCCCAGCATGTGAAGGATTGTCGCATGAAGGTCATGGACGCTTACTGGGTCTTTGGCAATATTGTAACTGAAATCATCGGTCTCCCCATAGCTCACTCCCGGATTTGATCCACCGCCTGCCATAAACATGCTAAAACAGCGAGGATGATGATCTCGACCATAGGTTTTGTCAGTCAATTCATCTTGGCAATACACCGTCCGGCCAAACTCACCTCCCCAAATAACAAGCGTATCCTTGAGTAGGCCTCGCTGTTTGAGATCCTGGATCAAACCGGCAGATGCCTGGTCAGTGGAACCGCATTGGCGTTTCTTTACGTTCGGGAGGTTATTGTGGGCATCCCAACCTCTATGAAACAGTTGTATAAACCGGACGTCGCGCTCGGCTAAGCGACGGGCCAGCAAGCAATTATTAGCATACGTTCCCGGTTTCCGCGCATCTTCACCGTAGAGCTCGAAAGTGTTGCTCGGTTCGGATGAAACATCGGTTAGCTCAGGCACCGACGTCTGCATCCGAAAAGCCATCTCGTACTGCGAAATTCGTGTTTCAATCTCGGGATCACCATAATCATCGAATTTCATCTGATTCATCGCTGCGATGTGATCCAGAGTCTTCCGGCGAAGTTTCGAGCTCATTCCGTCCGGATTATTCAAGTAAAGAACGGGATCCTTCCCCCCTGAAAACTTCACCCCTTGGTGCTTGGAAGGCAAAAACCCCGCACCCCATAATCGGTCGTAAAGAGGTTGTCCCCCTGTACCCGAACCACTGGAGGTCATGGCTACAAATGTTGGCAAATCCTCATTCATGCTACCCAGTCCATAGGATAGCCAAGCACCAATGCTAGGGCGGCCTGCCAGTTGGAAGCCTGATTGGAAAAATGTGATCGCAGGATCGTGGTTAATGGCTTCCGTGTGCATCGATTTAATAATGCACATCTCATCCGCCACTTTCGCCATATGGGGCATGAGATCGGTATTTAACCAATTGCCACTCTGTCCAACCTGCTCAAAATTGTAGATAGATCGGGCCACCGGAAAGGACGTTTGGCCGGCGGTCATCCCGGTGAGGCGTTGCCCATTGAAGACAGAATCAGGAACCTCCTGACCGTGGACCTCATTCAAGTTCGGCTTATAATCGAACATGTCGATCTGCGAAGGGCCGCCGGATTGGAACAGGTAAATAATTCGTTTGGCCTTCGGAGCGAAATTGGGAAATCCGGGAAGACCACCAACAGGGGACTGAGCGGAGAAGAGATTCTCATTCAGCAGTGAGGCCAAGGCAACACCCCCCAACCCCTTTGCCGACTTCCCGAAAAACTGGCGACGAGTCATCGTAAGCGGATTATCAGAAAGTCGTGAATAGCTATGACACTCACCATCAACAAGCGAGCGGTAGGAATGATTGTCGTGATTATCCATTTCGTTCTACTCCTTAGTTATCACCTCGTCCAAATTCAAAAGCACATTAGCAAAGGTAGTAGCCGCAGCAAGTTGCGTGGGGTCCAGCCTATCGTCGATTTCCGATTCCCCAATTCGTATAAACTTATTGGCCTCATCTGGCTCACCATTGAACTCCTCCTTATACTCTCGATACGCATCGTGAAGCAGTGTACGTTCTCGCTCACTCGGGAAACGGCCCGTCACTGAACGAAAGGCAAACTCCACTTGCGATTCAATAGAATTTCCTCCTTCTAGCAAAATTCGCTGCCCAAAGTTTCGAGCCGCTTCGACAAACGCCTTTTCATTCAGCATGGCAAGAGCCTGTAATGGGGTATTCGTTCTCTTGGTCGCAACGATGCAAGACTCACGGTCCGCAGCGTCCAGCACAGCCATGGAAGGGGGAGGAATCGTGCGCTTCCAGATTGTGTACAAACTTCTTCGGTATAAATCCTCGCCCGAAGATTGCTTATATTTCATATTACTCAATAATTCCCAAAGCCGGTCCGGCTGGTATGGACTAACCGAGGGACCTCCTATTTTCTCAACCAACAAGCCGCTCACCGCTAGGGCTTGATCTCGGGTTGCGTGAGAAGAAAGCCGCTCGCGAGGCCCTCTCGCCAGTAGAGTATTCTCGGGATCACGCTCTCGCAAATCGGGAGCCATTCTAGACGACTGTCGATAGGTCGAGCTGGTGACGATCAGCTTTTGCATCGCTTTGACATCCCATTTCAAGCGAACAAACTCATCCGCAAGCCAATCCAATAACTCAGGATGGCTGGGTCGCTCACCCTGAACCCCAAAGTCTTCCGCCGTTTTGACCAAACCTCTCCCAAAATACTTGAGCCAATATCGATTGACCGCTACCCGCCCCGCCAGAGGATGTTCGCCATTTACAAGCCACTGAGCCAGACCCAAGCGATTCGGCAAAAAATCGTGATTCGAAATCGAAATCGCCTCGGGTAATTTCCGCTCTACCTTTTCGCCAAATTGGTTGTAGACCCCACGCTTGCGTACAAAGGTCTCTCTTGGCTCCGGCAACTCCTGCATAATCATTGTGGTCGGAAGTGAATCGTAGTAGACCGATCTATCGCTTCGCACGTCAATAAGCCTTGAATACAAATCTCGAAATTCCTGTGGCGCTTCATTTTCCAAATAGTAAGCACGTAGTTTTGAACTCTCTGAAACAGAACGCTGAAATTGCTTTTTCAAGGCGATCGCTCGAACCCCAAGGGGTTCAGCCAAAATCGCGATTTCGTCGTCCCACAACTCCCGCGTATAGATCCTTAATTCATCGATCTGTCCCTGAAAATCGGCCCCAAACACTCCCCCCCCAATACGGAATTGAGCCTTCTTTGCGTACTGCCCATCGTTACTATTGGAATTATGCAGAATCCGAGTTTCCGCTTGTTCACCATTTACAAATATTTGCATGCCTTGCGCTCGCTTGGTCCCGTCATTAACTAGAGTAACATGTATCCACTCTCCGGGTACATGCTTTTCAATAGTTTCAATGGCACCCACACCTGCGATCCATCGCGTAATGATGTAGAACTGCAAATGGCCGTCCTTAAACTCCGCTGTGATACCCGGCCGCTTTTGGTTGTCGTCTTGCCGCGATAAAATCACGCCTTCATCGACCGAATCCGGCTTGACCCAGAAACTCACACTAAATTGATGCTCACTAGCAAACGTTCCCTCGCTCTCAACGGCAAAACTGCTTTCCCCATCGAAAGTCGCCGCTGTACCGGAAATCCCCTTACCGAACCATGGCTGCCCTTTCATAACAGATACCGATGCTTCGTTTCCATCGAAACTATAGGCAAACTTGCGTCCTTGCTTCAGCAGCTCGGTCTCACGACTCGCCTCGGAACCATTCGCTTCCCATAGAGCTTGAGCTCTAGACAATTCGTTTTCCTGTATTTCTAACGCGTCTCGAGCACTCTCGATCGCCGCATCCTTACGAGCCAATTCATCGAACTGACTCTTGGTTGGAGACAGGATCCAAGGTTCCGAGTTACCGAACTTTTTTGCCCGGCCCGACTCAGGGATGCTATTGAAATAGGAAATGAGCTGATAGTACTCCTTGGTGCTAATCGGGTCATACTTGTGGTCATGACAACGTGCACAGCCCATCGTTAGCCCCATCCAAACAGTGGAGGCAGTGTCCACCCGATCCACGGCGTTCTCCAAGCGGAACTCCTCGAAAACGATTCCAGCTTCAGAATTGTACCTGTGATTTCGATTAAACCCTGTCGCTATGACTTGATCCAGATTCGGGTTCGGCAGCAAATCTCCCGCTAGTTGCTCTATCGTGAATTCATCGAACGGCTTGTTCTGATTGTATGCATCAATCACCCAGTCCCGCCAGCGCCACATTTCACGCGGGCCATCATTCTGGTAGCCATCGGTATCGGCATACCGGGCGGCGTCCAACCAGGGCAACGCCATTGTCTCTCCATAACGAGGCGATGCCAATAAACGGTCCACCAATCGTTCGTATGCATGAGGGGAGCCCTCGCCCAAGAACTGGTCCACTTCTTCAGGGGTCGGCGGTAAGCCCGTCAGATCGAGACTCAATCGGCGGATTAGGGTCTCCTTTTCCGCTTCTGGAGATGGTTTAATTCCCTCTTCCTCCAGCCGGGCGAGTACAAATCGGTCAATTCCGTTACGGCTCCATTCCGAATCCTCAACCTCCGGAAGCTCCGGCCTCACTACTGGCTCGAACGACCAGTGGTTCTTCCAATCCGCTCCTTCAGCAATCCATTGGCTAATCCGCTCCTTCTCTTCAGGCGAGAGTGACAGATTTGAGTCCCTAGGAGGCATCAATTCCTCCTCGTTGTCCGCATTGATCCTCCAAACTACCTCACTCTTGCTCGGATTGCCGGGGACAATAGCAAAGTAACCGTCACCAAGATCCGCAGTCGCCCCATCCCTCGTGTCTAGCCTCAAGTCTGCCTCGCGGAACTCTTTATCGGGACCGTGACACTTAAAACATTTGTCAGAGAGGACGGGAAGGATATCTCGATTGAAATCGATCGCTTCTCCCTTCATATTAACCACTAAAAAGCAGGCAGACACCGCACCTAGAAGGGCGAGCCTTGCACTTTTTGGGTTTTGACGAAAGGTCCAGCTTGAGCTCATAAAACAGAAAATTGTCCAGGTTGTCACCAGCTCCCGCAAAAGAACCAACGATGGATAGCACATTTGGGGATTTTGCGGCCACTCGCAAGTGCCCTTTTTTGGTAAGTTAAACTAGTTTCGATAGACAGAACCATCATAAGTCGTTTATCGCTAACCATCTCCGTTTTCGTTTTCTAGATAATACCATGAGATCCGCACTCGCCCTTTTCCTTGTTTCTCAAATCTTCGCAGGCCTGGTTGCCTCTAAGAATAAGCCCAATTTCGTCTTCGTACTCGCAGATGATTTGAGCCACTTCGATGTAGGTTGCTATGGAGGCCAGGCCATCACCCCCCGGATGGACGGACTGGCTAAACAAGGCATGCGATTCACAAATTGTTTCCAGGCTGCTCCCACTTGCTCACCCACCCGCCACAACTTATACACTGGACAGTCTCCTGTAAAAACCGGTGCCTACCCGAATCACACTTTCGTCAACCCGGGGACCCAAAGCATAGCTCACTATCTCAAACCACTTGGCTATCGAGTCGCGCTCAGTGGCAAAACACACATCAAGCCGAGGTCAGCTTTCCCCTTCGAGTACTTGAACCAAGGATCCAATCCAGACTTTGAGGCCATCGAAACATTCATAAAATCGTGCCAGCAGGAGGGCACCCCCTTCTGCCTCTTCGTGACTTCCAACGAACCCCACGCTCCGTGGGACAAAGGAGACCCCAGTCAATACTCGGCCTCGGACATCCAGCTACCCTATACTTTTGTAGATACGCCTGAAACGCGAGACGCCATGGTCCGCTATTTCGCCGAAACGACTTACTTCGATGGACAGGTAGGGCAAGCCCTCGATTTGATTTCCAATTATGACCTCGTCGACGATACGCTTTTCATAGCCACTACCGAGCAAGGTTCCAGCCTGCCTTTCGCCAAATGGACCCTCTACGACGCCGGGCTACGTACTGGCTTCATCGCTCGATGGCCCGGAAAAATCGAACCCGGCTCCGTTTGCAAAGCGCTGATAGAATACGCTGATGTTGTGCCTACGTTCATTGAGGCTGCCGGCGGCGTACCAGCACCCGTTCTTGACGGCAAAAGCCTCTTGCCGCTCTTTGCCCGCCAAACAGTCGTGCACAAGAAATACGTTTTCTCAGAAATGACGACCCGTGGCATCATCAACGCACCCGACCATTTTGGAATTCGTTCTATCCGGTCATTAAAATACAAGTACATCTGGAACTTCACTCCCGAGGTGAAATTCGAGAATGTAGTCACCATTCCTGAGGACACCAAATGGGGGGAAGCTCAGGTCTTCAACTCGTGGAAAAGGAAAGCAGAGTATGATCCCGACGCCGCGGAAAAAGTAAGGCGATACCACTTTCGTCCGGAAGAAGAACTCTACTTTATCGAGGAGGACTATCACGAATGGAATAGCCTCGCTTCAAACCCTGAATACGCTGACATCAAGAAAAGACTTCGGTCCGAACTCCTCGCCTGGATGGAGGCCAACGGTGACCAAGGTCAGCAAACCGAGCTCGAGGCAGACCTCCGCCATAGTCGAAACTCCCCGAAACAATGATAATTCTCAAAAAATCGCGGTGTCTTATGGCAGGGCTGCTTGTCCTACGTAGCCACAATACTAGCGAACAAAACAGCCAACTAAGGGTAGTCAGCCATACCATAATGAATGATTCACCCCTCCTTACTTATCCTTCACAGCGAAGCTAAATTCCTATGGCTAGTTTCTGTAGACAATCATGCGACAACGAAACGTTGCTAAAAACCCCCAATACCTTCTCAGCCAAATTTCTTACTGTAAATCGAATCACTAATAATGAAGCCGAAATCCCTGACTGTTTTTGCTGCAATTGCGCTAACATTCTCAACTACTCTCCAAGCGGCTGACTACTCTCTCGATCTTCCCTACAACGTGACTCGGCCCTGGATCGCTCCGGAAATCTGGACCACGCCAATGATGGATTGGCAACTTTCCGAAGGACGCATCGAGATCATTCAAGGGGGCCGGGGGCATGATCTTCAACTCCTTACCCACCAGATGAAGCCCGGCAACGGCCGCTTCAACATGAAAGTACGTGCCGGTTCCCTTCGCGACCAATCCAAGGAAGAAGGCCTAGGAGCGGTGGGATTTCGTTTCGCGGTAGTCGGGGCAATGCCTGAAGAATACCGCTCTAACCTGTTCGGTAGTAGCGGCGTCAACGCGGGCGTCACAACAGAAGGAAAACTTTTCATTGGAAACAAATTTTCACCCGGAGCTATTGATCCCAAATTGCTCGACGATCTCCAGCTCGATATCAAAATCGATTGCGTTGGATCAAATGCCACTGCAACTCTGCTAGCAGCATCTGGAAAGCACCCAAACCGGGTTGTTGGCCGTTTTTCCGCTACGATAAAAAGCGATCCTCTCATTGGCAATATCGGCTTGTTCGCGGGCCCCATTGACAACAGCGGCCAGTCCAACGCCTCCCGGCGTGCCGGTTCTAACGGCGACTACCGCTTCTGGTTCACAGATTGGGAAGTCGCAGGGGACAAAATCACTAACAGAGAGGAGCAGCGTTTCGGGCCGCTCCTGTGGTCCCAGTACACCCTCCATGAAAATATCCTAAAAATGACCGCTCACGTCGCTCCCGTCGGCAGTGGCGAAAACAAAACGGTCATTCTATCTCTAAAACAGAATGGCCAGTGGAAGCCGGTTGGAAGAAGTGCATACGACCCGCTTTCTCGCACCTCCCATTTTCGCATTGAATCTTGGGATAGTACAAAAGATACGGACTATCGATTGAGTTTTGAATACGAAACTGCGAACGGTTCGAAAACCGATTATTGGGAAGGTCGTATCCGCAAAAATCCTACCGACCAGCTGGAAATTAAGCTCGCCGCCCTATCGTGTATGGTCGACTACGCTTTCCCGAATCAGTACATCTTCGAGAGTGTCAAAGCCCAAAATCCGGATCTCGTCTTTTTCGCCGGCGACCAGATATACGAAAGTGTTGCCGGCTACAACGTCGTGCGGACTCACTCCGATGCAGATATTCCTCGAGCCTCGCTTAACTACCTGCAGAAATACTGGCTCTTCGGCTGGAGCTTTCGTGATGTTCTGAAAAACCGCCCCTCGGTCATCATTCCGGACGACCACGACGTTTACCATGGTAACATATGGGGCCAAGGGGGTGCCGCAATGCCGAAGGAAGCCAAGTCGACTAGCAGCTTCGGGGGCTACAACATGCACCCGAAATTCGTGAACATGGTTCAACGAACACAGGTTTCCCACTTGCCAGACCCGTTTAACCCGACTCCTGTCAAACAAGGGATAACCGTTTACTATACGGAACTCAATGTGGGAGGCGTAAGCTTCGCCATATTGGAAGACCGCAAGTTTAAATCGTCTCCTGGCGATGTTCTCGACGAACCGGTCGGCGGCAGTTCCCGCCTCGACCATGTCATGGACCCAGACTACGATACGACTCAACTGGACAAGCCGGGACTTAAACTTCTTGGAGAACGCCAATTAACGTTCCTCGAGCATTGGGCCAATGACTGGAAAAATGACAAGATGAAGGCGGTCCTATCCCAATCGCCTTTCGGCTCCGTCGCCACTACACATGGTGGGCCCAATAGCCGTCTTGCTGCAGATCTCGACTCTAATGGCTGGCCTCAAAGTGGGCGTAACCGGGCTCTGGAAATCATTCGCAGAGCCCACGCCATCATGATTCACGGAGACCAGCATGTGGGCACTCTGACTCACCATGGCATCGACGACTGGAACGACTCCGGCTGGTCTTTCGCTCCCCCTGGCATTGCCAATGGATACAAGCGGCTTTGGGACCCACTCCAACCTGGCATGAATCGTCAGCCAGGATTTCCTGATTACACCGGTGAGTTTCTCGACGGCTTCCGCAATAAAGTCAATGTCTGGGCGGTCAATAATCGCCCTGATACCTACAACCCCGAATTTCAGCCATTTGACAACACCATGATCGAGAGGCTTCGGGGAACCGGGAGCGGTTATGGAATCATTCGATTCAAGAAAGATAAACTCGAAGTTGTCGTGGAAAACTGGGGACCTGATGAAAACTGGGCCCCTCAGAATAATCGAGGACAATATTTCGGATGGCCGGTTACCATCGGCGTGGAAAAGCAATACGGCCGGAAAGCCGCAGGGTACTTGGCCGAATTGAGGGCTCCTAATATGGCAACCAACATCCAGCTTATCAACGAATCTACAGGTGAAATTGAATACACCCTACCCGTAAAATATGGGGAGATACTCTCCCCAAAGGTCTTCGATATGTCCGCCACCTACACTATCAGTATCCGAGACATCCAGAGTAATGAACTGAGAAAACGGGAGAATCAGACTCCAAGATAACGAGAGTACTTTTCTTTTGGAAATTCGCAAAGACTAGTTCCTAATGACCGTCAAGCCGTGTTTGTGCGGCACGGTTATCATTGACACTACGCCGCGTCGGTTGTTCTGAAAGCGGCACTCGCACCGAGCCCTAGCCAGGTTCGACAGCCCACCCCCGAAGTGTTGAAGTTCCTCTGAGTCGACAAATTGCCTTGGTAATGAGGAAATAAATTTTAACATCGCTTCGCTTATTGATCCTGCGGAACAAATGGGTGTCTCTTCGAGCCCATGGATTTTCAAATTGACGAATGCCGAATCTAGGTAGGAAAGACTGGCCCAGTCCTCCAATAGTAATTCAATTATATAGACAATGAACTTTCTTCCTGAGCGGTCAATATCTGAGCCCTCAGAGGAAGCCTGCGGTCGGCAGCGCGACTTCGGCCCTATCCTAATCAGTAACCTCTGCTGCCACCCACGAGAGGCTTTGACCCACAAAACAGCTATTGCTCGCGGCTAGAAATTCTCTTGAGGACCTCCAATCTATTCTTTCGAAGTAAACCCTTCCGGTATCTCACCAACAAAATACACATCACAATCCGGCCGTGAGCCCGGGGAATGGATGTCCAGCATTTCGAGCGGGACGTCGCTAGTGACAAACTTGTGCCGCGTCCCGGGTGGTAAACGCAGAAAATCTCCGGGGTTTAAATTGTATTCAGAATCATCTAGTATCGCCTTTCCGACCCCGCTAACTACGTAATAGCATTCCTCGGCGATTTTGTGATAGCTCTCACTCGTTTCTTGGCCTGCTTCGATCCTTACACGATAAGCAGTTAACTGCCCCTCCTGATCCGGAGTGATCAAGGATTCGATTTCATAGGGGCCTAATCTCTTCCTCTCGTGCGACGATGAATTACGTTGATGCAGAATTTTCACATTTATGGACTTACGGGTTTCATTCAAGAGACACAAGGTTCATGATCACTTATCTTGCGTTCCTTCCTCCAAGCGACTCATCGCATAAAGAGACCCGATCAGTACCGAACCTCCAACTACAATCCCGATTCCTACCGTTTCATTCTTGAGAATGATTGCCGATTCGACCACGCCAAATAGCGGTATCAGGAATCGAAATGCAGAGAGCACATTGACACTGTAGAGCTCAATAAGCCGATTCCAAAGGGCAAACGCGGTCGCAGATAGAAGAGCCAGGTAAACCGTTACAACAAAAGTCGCTAACGAATACTCACTGGCAAACGCCCGCCATTCGAAAGAACCGACAACCGACAACATAAGCCCCCCAATAAAAAGTGACAATGCCGTCACAGTCCTGCTTCCAACCGTTGGTGCAATTTGCTTCATCGCGATCGCGCCCAGAGCACCTGAAAGTCCTACTAGTGCGAAAGAGACCACTCCATAAGTGACGTTTCCACTCCCAACGCCTGGAGCGTAGACAGCAATTGAAATCCCCATGACGCAAGTCAACAGGGCCAACCATTGTTTCCCCGACGGAAACGCCGACTTCACCACCAATGGAGCGAGGAGCACCCAAATGATGCTACCAGAACCATTCAACAATGCTCCCAAAGCACCACTCGATACACTCAATCCGTAGTAAAAAAATATGTACTGCCCGAAGGTCTGTCCCAGAACGACTCCGAATAGCAACCCCTTAGGAGCATCGACGTAGCTTTTCCAAACACTTCGACGGCAGAAAAGCATCACCATCATACCCGCAAGCGTAAACCGTGTCCCCGCAAAGAGCAGCTTCTCCCCGTAAGTCTCCAAGCCAAGGTGTGCGTAACTCAGCTTGATTACTGGAAACGCACTTCCCCAGAGGGCCGCACAGAGTGCGGTTTGGAGATAGAATTTGATTGGAAGCTTTTTCACTGAAAACGCCCAGTTGAAGAATCCCATGCTCACGAATGCCCGCAATCTAAAAAGTACCGCACAGGAAGATACTTGAAGGCACAAAACTCGTATCCCTGTTTGGGTTACGCCGAATTACAAAGCGCATTTCCAATCCATCCATAAAACGATTGCCTTGACCCTGAAGAAACGTAGATGGTTTAGCCGAAGTACCGCAAACTATGTCAAAGTGCTCACCCTTTCACTTCTGCCACAGACTATGCATTCATCGCACCTCAAAATTGTTTCTTCGAACTGCTCCCAACGAAGCAATTTGTCCCGCCTAGTCGATTCGATCCCTTTAAATGAGGGTACGAGTTCGCTCAGGAAGAGCATAGTCTATATATCAATCTGCTTCCTTTCTATCTTATCGGGCTGCGCCATCGTTACTTCGCCTCCCGTTCCGGAGTTTGACGTCCCAGACCAGTTTCTCAATTCGGAGGTCCAATCCGGTAATTCGACCAATGCGACACGTGATTGGATTTCACTTTTTGAATTTGAGCCTTTGCAGGAGCTTATCGAAGCCGCCCAAACCCGAAACCACAATCTCAGAGCCGCGTACCATTCCGTCCAGTCGGCCCGTGCGATCGCCCGCCAATTCCGTTCCGATGCGTGGCCGCAAATTAACGGCTCCCTATCCGCAAACTCCTTTTCAGATTCAGCCGTCATCTCACCCGACCGAATTTCAGATAGCGGCGAACGCTTTGATGCGGTGCTTTCCGCAGGCTGGGAGCTCGACCTGTTTGGGCGTATCCGGAAAAGCATCCGATCCTCCGAAGCAAACGCTGCGGCTCAAGAGGCTCTCTACTACGAAATATTGTTCACTCTCCAAGCGGACGTAGCGTTGTTCTACTTTCAGGCAAACTCGCTTCAGTCGGAAATCGAACTTCTTGAAAAAAGCCGAGACACACGACAAAAGTCCCTCGAGCTGGTTCAGGAACGCTTCACCACCGGAACGGTTAGCGAACTAGACGTAGCCCAATCCGAGGCGCTCCTGGCCACGGCCGAGGCCCGCCTTTTCGAACTAAGGAGAATCCAGAGCAGTTTCGTCTACGCACTCGGCGTGCTCGTTGGTGAAACCCCATCCACATTCGATTTTAAGCCCAAACCACTGGAACACAGCCTTCCCAAGATACCGACCGGTCTGCCAGGAGCGCTTCTAACACGCAGACCAGACGTCAAACAGGCCGAGCTTCTCCTAGCGGCCGCGAGTGAGCAAGTTGGCATTGCTAAAGCGTCCTTCTTTCCTCAAATTTCCCTTTCAGGCACTATTGGCTACGCCAGCTACAATTTGGATGAACTTTTTAAACCCTCGTCCTATCTAGAAAACTTAGGGGGTCAGGGCTCGCTTCCTTTTTTCAGAGCAGGTCGTCTCCGAGCGAGGCTAGCCCAAAACAGAGCCCTGTATGAAAAGCGGCTGGAGGAATTCAAGCAAGTTGCCATTGAGGCAATCACAGAAGTCGATGACTTACTTCAATCCACCCACTTGTTAGAGCAGCAATCCGACTCACTCACCCTAGCAGTCAACGCCGCACAGAGAGCTCGGGAAATTTCGTCGATCCAATACGAGCGTGGACTGGTGGACTTTATTACAGCTCTAGATGCGGAGCGTACCGCTCTCGATATCGAACAACAATTTGTACAAGTCCAGCGTTCCCAAATTGTAAATACAGTCAATCTACTTAGGGCCCTGGGTGGGTCCTGGCTGCCAATGGGCTCAGACAAAGAAATTTCCTCATGATCTTTATTAAAGACCACTCTCTCCGCTACTCCTTGCTTGCCCTCGCGGGATTCCTTGCGCTTACCCACCCTATAGCACTCGCACAAAATGCTCCCCCGGTTGTAGTGGAAAAGCCTGAAACCAATGCCGAACCCGCAGTCTTCCGATTCAGTGGAACCATAACGTCCAAACGCGAAGCCGATCTCTCACCTCGTGTTGCGGGGCTGGTCTCTGTCGCCAATGCGGAAACTGGCTTCACCGCAAAACGAGGCGACGTCCTCGTCCGTCTCGATGACACCCTAGCGGGTATTGAGCTCAAAGAAAAGGAGCTCGCCCTCGAGGCAGCTCTGGCGGAGAAGGCAAACGCGGTACGTCGCCTCAACGAGGCAAAGCAACTCGGCGACGCCAATTTTCCGCGCACTGAGCGCGAAACGAGAGAAACCGCTTTTCGACTTTCCGAGGTTGCCGTGCAACAAGCAACCAATGCCGTAGAACGCCAACGAGAAATCGTGCAACGACATCAGATCATCGCACCATTCGACGGCGTAGTCATTTCGAAAAGAGCCGAGGTGGGCGAATGGGTTCAAACGGGAAACCCTGTACTCCACTTCGTGGGTACCAGCGAACTACGACTCGATTTAGAGGTTCCTCAGGAACAGCGGGATGTCGTTTTGCAAACCCAATCGGTATCGGTCTATCTTTCGAGAAGAGAGGATCAACCTATCGCCGCTCGGATAGAGGCGAAGTCTCCTAAAGTAAACCCTCAAACGCGCACCTTCATGGTGCGGCTTGCCCTAGACAATCCTCCCAATAGCATTAAGCCAGGCATGTCCGCAGAAGCGAGCTTCAGGCCAGCATCTAAGACCAGCCAACTCGTAATATCTCGCGACGCGATTATCCGTTATGGCGATGGTAGGACCGTTGTCTGGGTGGCTCAAAATGCAAACGGCGAATATCGAGCAAAACTGCGAGAGGTCGAACTGGGCAGTACTCGCGGCAATCGAATCGAGGTCGTCTCAGGCCTGGAGGATTCTGAGCTCGTCGTTGTTCGAGGGAACGAATCCCTACAGCGGGAGCAGCCTGTCCAAATAATTGATGCTTCTGGCAAAAGAAAGGAGCCCCGCTAGAATGTTCGGCTGGTGCATCAAACACGGCGTGCAGGTAGCAGTGATTGCACTGCTCATTTTCGTCTTGGGAATTGTCGCAGCGATGCGAATACCCGTCCAGATGATTCCTGACTTAGATGTCCGTACAATTTCCGTCGTAACCAGCTGGCCCGGAGCCACGCCCCAAGACGTGGAAAAGGAAATTCTTATCCAGCAGGAGGACTATTTGCAAAACGTCGCTGGTCTACAGCGAATGATTTCCTCGTCATCCACTGGTTCCGCCTCGATTGAACTCGAGTTTCCCGCGACCGTTGACACGAACGACGCCCTGATCCGGGTTCTCAATGCTTTAAGCCAAGTTCCCAACTATCCTGAGAATGTGGACGAACCGCGCGTCCTCGCCACTTCCTTCTCCTCTAATGCGTTCATGTTTTACTCCATTCAGGACATTTCTGGAAAGCGAACGCCGGAAGAAGTTTTGCGAATGTTTGATTTTATTGAGGAGAGGGTAAAGCCACGTATGGAACGGGTTCCCGGGGTATCGCAAGTGCGCATGCAAGGAGCACCCGAACAGCAGATCCGAGTTACGGTTGACCTCGCCCGTCTAGCTTCCGTGGGTCTTACGATTCAAGAATTGAGAAACTCTATTCGCGATCGCAACCGGGACATTTCCGCAGGAGACATCAGTAGCGGGAAACGTTCTTATCTGGTTAGAACGATTGGAAGACTCGATACCCCCGATGAGCTTTCGTCGATCATCCTAATGCGTCGTGGCGATTCCGTGACAACACTTGGAGATGTCGCTGAGATTGAGCTGGGCCTCTACGAAGCGAGAACCTTGAGCTACCAGGAGGGTCGGCCCAGCATATTCGTATCCGTATCTCGAGAAATCGGCACCAACGTAATCGAAATACGAGACGCTATGGAACTCGCCATTGAGGAAATCAATCGCGACGTCCTAGGACCCGAGGGACTTTTGATTTACAAGACTAGCGACGATGTTCGCTATGTTGAAGCATCCATCCAAAACGTATGGAGAAACTTGATCGTCGGTGCTCTCGCAGCAACCCTTATATTGTGGCTTTTCCTTCGCTCCATACCCGGCACTCTACTCTGCGTACTGGGAATTCCGGTTTGCACGATTTCAGCCTTTATCAGTTTGCTAGCCGCGGACCGTACCATCAACGTCATTTCTCTGGCAGGAGTTGCCTTCGCCATCGGGATGACCGTGGACAACGCAATCGTCGTGCTGGAGAGTATCGAAAAGCTTCGACGCAAAGGAATGGGTCGCGTCGAAGCGGCCCTCAAAGGAGTCAGTGAAGTCTGGTCCTCCATTCTCGCTTCTACTCTGACAACCATAATTGTCTTTGCCCCCATTTGGCTAATAAAAGAGGAGGCAGGCCAATTGTTCTCCGATATTTCAATAGCCATTTCCGGAGCTATTTTCGCTTCGATGCTCGTGGCAATTGCGATCATCCCAACCGCTTCCAATCGCTTTGAACGCTTGGGACGGAGCGAATCGAATCGAAAGTCACCTTCTAAGGTATTCACATTCTTCGATCAATCTATCCGAAAAATCGCCTATTCCTGGAAACGAGCTTTAGCAGGGGCTCTAGCGACCGCAGGGCTAAGCTCTCTGATCATCTATACGCTAACCCCTTCTGCCGAGTATCTTCCGGAAGGAGAAGAAGCTAAGATTTTCTCGCGGCTTATAATGCCTCCCGGATATAATCTTGAAACGATGGACGAAATTGCCCGTGAGGTGAATGGTTATTTCGCTCCTCACATTACCCGGCTCAATCCCGAAGCCGAAGTCCTCCGCAAGGGAGACGTTCCTCCGGTTGCGAGAATGCTGATGATTTTGAGGAATGGGATGATAATGATCGTGGCCGAATGCGAAGATCCTACACGCATAGATGAACTCAGCGACGTATTTTCCAACTACTTTAAGAAATTTCCGGGCATAAGGAATTTCAATAGCCGAGGATCGATCATCTCCAGCAATGACGGGGGATCACGTAGCGTAAATCTAGATATTAGCGGAGCAGATTTATCCAAGATCTACACCGTAGCCGACGCCGCCTATCGGAGAGCATTCGAGGTGCTCGATTCACCTCAGGTAAACTCTGAGCCTTCCGCATTGAGTCTACAACAACCCATGGTGGAGATTCGCCCCAATTGGGATCGAGCCGCCGAACTGGGATTCACGAACCAGTCGTTTGGCTTCGCCTTATCTGCCCTCACCGACGGCGCCTATGTCGACGAGTTTCTCCTAGACGGACAGCGTATCGACGTTTTTCTTTACAGTCGTGAAGGAGAAATAGGAAGTCTAGATGCATTAGCTAATCTACCATTATACGCGCCTGCAGGAGGCATCGTCTCGGTCGATGCAGTCGCGGACCTTGTAGAAAAAGTGGATACTTCGTCTATTCGTCGCCTGAACGGAGAACGAACGGTTACCTTGAATATCATCCCTCCTCGGTCAATCGCTCTGGAGGATGCCGTCGAGATCGTTCGAAACGAAATCGTCAACCATTTGAGGGACCAAGGTGAAATCGATTCAAACATCATAGTTGATGTTACGGGTGCGGGCGATCAACTTCAAAAAACCCGCGAGGCCTTGATTGGCAACTTTCTAATCGCGGTTGTTCTCTCCTATCTCCTGCTTGCAGCAGTCTTTTCCCACTGGGGATTCCCCTTCATCATCCTGGCGACTGTGCCTATTGGGATCGCCGGAGGGATCGCCGGGCTGTGGCTCTTAAACGCTTCTGGATTCATATTCAACTTCTTTGGACTTAAACCCATTCAGCAGCCTTTCGACATGATAACGATGCTTGGATTTCTTATACTACTAGGGACCGTAGTTAACAATCCAATACTCATCGTTAGCAAAACGATCGAAAGCCTGAGGGCAGGTATAAGCATCTCCGAATCCATTCACTCTGCCACTCTATCAAGAATCCGTCCAATTTTGATGTCCACGACAACAACCGTGTTCGGGATCGCCCCATTAGTCGTCTTCCCTGGAGCGGGAACGGAACTTTACCGCGGGGTTGGTGCAATTGTCCTTTTCGGCCTAATGTTTTCAACCTTCGTCACATTAATCTTTCTTCCTTCCTTTCTCACCCTGTCGCTCATGACCATCGAGAAGCTATTTCCTCAGAAGGAGACTATGTCGTCTAAAACACCGGCAATGTGAATGTTCCCGTTCGTCTTAGAAAAGGAATTGCTGAGATCTATATTTTGATCAGTCTTTAATCCATGTCCAAGAATCACACCCCAAATTTGCCCAACCGTCGCGAAACGATAAAGCAGCTCGCCGTTGGAGCAGGAGCCCTTGCCCTTCCCAAGTTTCTTCAAGCTAAAGGCACTCTCGCATCCAATGGACTCACCCTAGCAGTCCAACAGTATTCCTTCAATCGGCAACTCAGAGACCGGACCTTTGACATCCTAGATTTTCCAAAAACCGTCGTCGAGGGCACTGGAGTCACCGCTTTGGAGTACTTCAATGGGCATCTTCTAGACAAAGTAAAAGACACTCGTTTCTTCCGAGAATTGAAGAAACGAAGCAACGATGTCGGAGCCACTTGTACAATGATGCTTTGCCGGTCGGATGTTGCTCTCGATTCTCCAGACTCATCAACGCGTTACAGTGCTGTCGAGGGCTATATTCCTTGGATGGAGGCGGTTCGCTTGCTCGGCGGAAGTGCGATACGCGTCGACTGCCGGTCCGACGGAGACTTCGAGGAACAAAAGAAGTATGCGATAGATGGTCTGCGACAGCTTTGCGATGTCGCAACCCCTTTTGGGATGAACATCCTAGTCGAAAATCACGGCGGATTCTCCAGCAACGGAAAGTGGCTCGCCGATGTCATGAGCAAGGTCAAGAAGCGAAACTGCGGCACCTTGCCCGACTTTCAGAATTTTCATGGGTACGATCCCTACAAGGGAGTTGAAGAACTCATGCCCTATGCCAAAATCGTCTGCGCAAAGTCCAAGGAATTCGACAGCGAAGGCAACGAAACCAATGTCGACTACAGGCGGATGATGAAGATTGTCCTGGACTCAGGATTCAAGGGCTCCATTGGGATCGAATTCGAAGGTCATGGCGTAGACCCCGTTAAAGGTATCCTGGCGACCAAGCGACTGATCGAACGCGTTGTTGACGAACTGGCTTAAGGTTCAGGCAGCACGCGATCTTGGTTAGGCAGAGCTCACCACTCAGAGCCTGCCGTTGGGCCCAGTGCCCATTTACCAATATCAGATTAATCAGTTGTGAACCGTCTGTCGAAATGGGTGTAACCCCCATCCACATACAAAATCTGCCCAGTCGTGTGCGAGGACTTAGTTGACGCTACAAAAACCACCGTGTCTCCGATCTCCTCGGTCGTCGTCATCCGCTTCTCTAACGGGATCGAATCGCAGATCGCCTTCAAATCGCCTTCTGGATCCGACTGCCTTGCTATCCACCGCTCGTAAAGCGGGGTCATTACCTCAGCGGGAATGACGCAATTGACGCGGATGCCGTCGCCCGCCAAATCCAAAGCCCATTCCCGAGTGAGCGCATTCAGGCCTCCCTTGGACGCCGCGTATCCCGAGGTTTCTCCTTGCCCCGTTTCCGCGACCTTGGAACCAATGTTTACAATATTGCCTCGGCTCGCCTTCAAAGCGTCCAAACAATGGTGTACCAGGGAGTAGCACTGCGTCAGGTTCTTTTCCAGCGAACCGCGAAACGACTCTACACCAGCCGCCAAATCCACCCCGTCATTCACGCCGGCGTTGTTAACCAGCACATCGATCCGTCCAAATTCCTCCAGCGTCTGGGAGACAGCCGTGACCACCTCCGACTCTCTGGTCAATTCTACCAACCGGAAAGCCGCTTGTGCCCCTTCCGATCGCAGAGCCTCGCAAAAGGTCTCCCCCTCTTCCCGATTGCGACCGAATACCACAACGATGGCTCCCTCCGCCGCGAACGAACGGGATATTCCTTCGCCAATTCCCTTATTGCCTCCCGTGACGATCACAATCTTGCCCTTCAACTCTGTATCCATGACTTTCCTTAATGGCGTCCAATCAAAAATCAGCAACCTCATACCGCTCAAATTAACTGAAACTGTCGAGCGACACACTCAAACGATTAACTCTGTTGGTTCGGCTCCCAACACGACCCCTCCGCAACAAAAACCCTACAGGTGTGTGATTTTGGGGTTTATCATTTGCATTCGGGTGACGAGCCGTCCTAAATTCCCTCCCATCATTGCCATCTCTATCCCTTAATGACCGCACCCACCACTAATCAACTTCAACTGGCGACCTGCATCTTCGTCGGACTCATCTCTCTTGTATCCCTGTCCGCTTTAGAGCTTCCTGAAGGCTACGCCCTCCAATACGAACAATCCTTCAATTCCAAAAATTCGTATGACGACTTCATGATGACTGACTCGTCTGCTTGGGTACTAAAAAAGAAAAAGGGTAACCAGTTTCTGGCCCTCGAGGGTGAGAGCAAATACGAGCCCCCACACCGTTCGCCCCTGAATATCGCCCTAATCAAAGGGATGACTTTTGGAAGCTTTGTTCTCGAGGTGGATATCCTCCAAAGTGGCGTCAAAGGCACTCCAATCGCCCAGTTCATGAAGGAAAATCCAGACCCGACCAAAGCGGGAGGGTACGCTCATAGAGACCATTGCTTTTTCTTCGGTTTCATAGATCCCGCTCACTACATGTATATCCACGTAGCAAAGACAGGTGACAACAACGCTCACAATGTTTTCGTCGTTAACGAGTCGCCCAGAACTCCTATCACAGACTTCCGGACCGTGGGAGTGGACTGGGGAGTCAATATTTGGCGTAAGATTCGCATAGTCCGCGATGCGGCGAAGAGCACTGTCGCTCTATACTTCGATGATATGCTCACTCCCATAATGATCGCTGACGACGTGCCATTCGAGCAAGGATTCATCGGATTTGGCTCTTTCGACGACATCGGTTGGGTCGATAATATCAAGATATGGGCGCCAGAATCTAAAACCAATACTCAGACCTTTTTTGAATAGTCCCTCCAGCCATACAAGGCTATCCAATATGAAATTCGCTATTTGCAACGAAACTTACCAAGGTTGGAGCCTGAGCGACACGTGTGTCAGCGCTTTCGACACAGGGTATCAAGGGCTCGAGATTGCTCCGTTTACGCTGAATGAGGACCCAAGTAACCTGACGACACTTGAGGCAAAGTCCATGGGTAACATCGTTCGAGAGCATGGCCTCGAAGTCGTCGGATTCCACTGGCTCCTTGTCAAACCGGAAGGAATGCATTTGACGACCCCTGATTCAGCGGTTCGCCAAAAGACGCTCGACTTCGGGAAGCACCTCGCCGACCTCTGTGCTGAGATGGGCGGTAAAGTGATGGTTTGGGGGAGTCCCAAGCAACGAAATTTGGATACAAATGATTCCTACGATGATGCGGCCAACCGAGCCGCTGATCTGCTTCGCTCGCTTGGCGAGCATTGTGCTACGCTCGCCGTATCCATCGCGATGGAACCGCTTGGACCGAACGAGACGAATTTCCTAACTTCCGCAGCAGAGACGATTAAGTTGATAGACAAGATCAACCACCCAAACATCCGCCTGCATCTCGATGCTAAAGCCATGTCCGCTGAGGCTGGGTCGATTCCCGAAATCATCGATTCGAGCCGCGACTACACGATTCACTTCCACGCCAACGATCCGAATCTCCTGGGTCCCGGTATGGGCGACCTAGAATTTCAACCCATCGCAGACGCCCTCGAAAACGCCAGCTACGACCGGTGGGTATCCGTCGAAGTCTTTGACTACTCCCCTGGTGCCGAGAATATTGCCAAGGAAAGTCTACAAAACCTCAAAAACGCATTCAAAAGCACCCCCTCCCTATGAGCACAGAAGAATCAAATCGCGAAGCCGCCTTAATCGCCGAAGCAGAAGCCTCCACCCTAATCAAACGGCTGGGAATTTTCACCAAACTATCCGGTCCGGGTTGGCTCCAAGGTGCCATCACCCTCGGCGGCGGCTCGCTCGCCGGAGCCCTCTACCTAGGTGTAATCGCAGGCTTCGGGCTCCTCTGGCTGCAACCTCTCGCGATGATCTGCGGCATCATAATGCTATCGGCCATCGCCTACGTCACCCTCTCGACCGAGAAAGCACCCTTTGGGCTCGTCAACACTCACCTCTCTCCCGCCCTGGGCTGGGCCTGGATGATCGCCACCATAATGGCCAATGTCGTCTGGTGCATGCCCCAATTCAACCTCGGCCGAGCCGCCATCCAGCAAAACCTGCTGCCCTTCGTGGGCGACAGCAACACATCGACCGCTATCATATGCCTAATTCTCCTAGCGATCGGATTCGCCATCAACGTCCTCTACGAATCCAAAGGCAAGGGTGCCAGAACCTTCGACCGAATCATCAAGGTTATGGTCGGCATGATTGTTATCTCCTTCATTCTAGTCGTCATCAACCTGGCAACAACGGGAGGCATTCAATGGGGCTCTCTTTTCGGCGGCTTAATCCCTAATCCCAAACTACTCATCTCTCCCGCGGCAGGTTACGCCGATCTTATTGCCGCTTCCAGCCAACCCGACTGGTGGACCACCAAAATCATTACTGACCAAAGGGATATCATCATCGCCGCCTTCGGTACTGCCGTCGGAATCAACATGACCTGGCTGCTACCTTACTCACTGCTAAAAAAGAGCTGGGGGAAGACCCATCGCTCCTTCTCGATCTTCGACCTGTCCATTGGCCTTTTTATTCCTTTCTTTCTAGCGACCAGCTGCGTCGTCATCGCCGCTGCCTCCCAGTTCCACACAAAAATCGGCGATGTCGACCCCAACTCTCCCGTCGCATCCGGAACGCTCGCCGAACTCCAGGAAGCCCATCCCGGAACGACCAACACCGCCGACCTTGAGCTGGCACTCAGCTTAGTCAAACGAGACAATTTCCAGTTAGCCACCGCTCTCGAGCCGCTCGCAGGGAAGGTGGTCTCCCAAACCATTTTCGGACTCGGCGTCCTCGGAATGGCTGTATCTACAATCATCATTCTGATGCTGATCAACGGGATTGCTTTTCAAGAGCTGCTCGGTAAACGCGGCGATAAGAACGCCCACTACATTGGGTGTGCCGTTTCCGGTATTGCCGGATTCGCTGGCCCCTTTGTATGGACTGGAGCGGCCGCGGCCGCCTTGGCTATCCCAACCTCTGTAATCGGCGGCTCGCTAATCCCAATCGCCTATTTCACTTTCTTCCTAATGATGAATTCCAGGAAGGTGCTAGGTGACAACCGACCGGAGGGTACCACCCGTATTATCTGGAACGTCCTTATGGGATTCGCCACCGGCGTCGCCACTATCGGCTCCGTCTGGGTTCTCTACGGGAAGTCTCACATGAGAGACTGGCACGGGATGATACCTGCGGCAGGTCTCCTCCTCCTCGCAATTCTGTTCATCATAGGAATTTACTCGTTTCTCAAAAACGAACGCGAATCATGAAATTCGGTATCATTGGATCTGGAATGATCGCGAAGTTTCACGCCAAGGCGATCGAGGCCATGGCGGGCTCCGAACTGCATTCCGTCTACAGTCGCAATCCGAAGAGCTCAAAGGCGATCGCTGACGAGTTCGGCTGTGCCGTCAGCATCGATTTGGATGCGTTTCTAGCCGACCCTGAACTGGAGATCGTCACGATAGCCACGCCGTCCGGAGCACATCTAGAACCGGCGATAGCCGTAGCGAGGGCGGGCAAACATGTTGTTTGCGAAAAGCCATTGGAAATCACAACGGATCGCGTTGACGAGATGGCAGCTGCCGGAAAGGAGAATGGCGTTACTGTATCCGGTATTTTCAATCGGCGTTTTAACCCCGGGCTTGTCGCACTGAAAAAGGCCGTCGACAAAGGGAGATTCGGCCAGATTTCTCTAGCTGATGCCTATGTCAAATGGTATCGAGACCAGAACTACTATGATTCCGGCCAATGGCGCGGCACCTGGGCACTAGATGGTGGCGGAGCGCTCATGAACCAGTCAATTCACGCAATCGACCAACTACTCTACGTTGCAGGACCGGTTAAATCCGTCACTGCATCCACAGCGACATTAGCTCACGAACGGATTGAAGTCGAAGACACTGCAGTTGCCATGCTCGAATTCGAAAGCGGTGCTTGCGGAGTCATCCAAGGCTCGACTGCCTGCTGGTCGAAAGACGGGCATTCCGCTGAGGTGCAGATTTGCGGGAGCGAAGGATCTGCTTTCCTGGCCGATGACAAATTTCGAGTTTGGGAATTCAAAGAAGAAACGGCTGAAGACGATCGTATTCGCTCTGAGCTCATGGTTAAGACTGGAACCAAAGGAATTGGAGCGAACGATCCGAACGCCATCGATTTCTCGGGTCACCAACTCAATTTTGAAGATATAGTGAAAGCTATTCAGGAGAACCGTTCTCCAATCGTTAATGCGTCAGAAGCACGCAAGGCCGTTGCACTCATTAATGCGATCTACGAAAGTGCGAAAAACGACTCCAAAAAAGTCATTCTTTGAGCCTCTTCAATCCCCGGCTAGAGTATCGTCTTCCAAAACAATCAGGTTTCGGATATCCGGCAAAGTCCGGATTCTTCGTCCGTTTCCAAGCTTAGCGAGAAAGGGGTCCTTGGAAGGATCTCCCGCAGCAGGTTCGTTTTCCTCATCAACATCTTCCTCATCCTCATCATCAAGGAAAACATACTCATCCGCTTCATCGAAGAGTTTGGAAATCCGTCGCGCTTCTGGCTCGAGAACCAATGACGGATTGGGAAGGCGGCCCTTCTTAACAAGCACAAACAGGCAAGGGTAGTACTCTTTTAGGTACCGATCTTGAAACTCGTCAATCCACTTGTTTGAAACCCCACTCCTATTGCTGAGCAAAACTACATCAGAAAAATGGATACAACAATCGTACCATTGAAGCAGCTTTCGTTCCTGCTTTATCCGATTGCAATCGGCAATGGTTATTATCCGACCCAATGCGTAATCCGATCCTTGCAGCCAGTTGAAAAAAGCGTCTATAAAATCCGCTGGATCCGAGATCCCATCTGCGACAACAAAAACCGTTTCACTTGAAGCTTCCACAATAACGCCTTCGTCAGCACCCTTCCACAAATACCGCTTCTGTTGACAGAGGGCATGACGTATAGGGAGCCCTGAATCCCATTGAGCCGCATCATCTTCCGAAATGAAAACCTGAGATTCGTTAGAGGAATCCAGTCCAAAATCTACTAGATCTGAGACAACCGTGGATCGGTCACCGCCACGAGAACCCAAAAGGAGATAGACAAACCGTTCCGACATATGCCCGAAATACTGACCCTATATTCTCGGAAGGTTAAAATGAAAACAAGCGATTTTGTGCATGCTGACGCATCCAATGATCAATCGTCACTAGATTAGCCATCGCTTCAACAATCGGGACGGCTCGCGGCAAGACGCACGGATCATGTCTTCCTCTGGCCTTCAATTCGGTCTCATTTCCATCTTTGTCCACTGTCGGCTGCGACTGAAGAAGTGTTGCCGTTGGTTTGAAAGCAACGCGAAAACGGAACTCCTCCCCATTCGTAATTCCACCTTGAACTCCCCCTGAACGGTTTGTCTTTGTTCGAACTCGACCGTCTCGAATCTCGAAGTGGTCATTGTGCTCGGAGCCCGACAGTCTTGTCCCCGAGAACCCACTCCCCACCTCAAACCCTTTGGTGGCAGGAAGGGAAAGCATCGCCTTTGCTAAATCCGCCTCAAATCGGTCAAATACCGGTTCGCCGAGCCCAACCGGCAGGTTGCGTATCACACATTCGATGACGCCGCCCACAGAATCGCCTTGGCTTCGCACCTTACGGATTCGGTCGATCATCGCTTGGGCCGTGCCTGCATGTGGGCATCGAACCGCATTTACCTCTATCAGTTCGGGGGATACATCGGCATCTTCGGGCATCTCGATATCCTGAATCCGCTTCACATAGGCAATCGTTTCAACTCCACCCACAAGACCAAGAATCTTCTTCGCTATGGCTCCCGCGGCAACCCGCCCGATTGTCTCACGGGCAGAAGAGCGGCCCCCTCCTGCCGGATCTCGATGTCCAAACTTCGTTTGATAAGTATAGTCAGCGTGGGAAGGCCTAAACTTCTCCTCTATTTCAGTATACGCTTCTGGGCGATGATCTTTGTTGAAGACCAACATGGAAATCGGGGTTCCCGTCGTACGGCCCGCATACACTCCAGATAGTAGCTGAACCTTGTCCAACTCTTTTCGAGGCGTGACGATATCACTCTGGCCTGGCCGTCTCCGGTCTAAATCGAGCTGAATTTCCTCAGCCGTTATCGACAGGTTGGGAGGACAACCATCCACGACAACGCCCACAGCTCCCCCATGGCTTTCACCCCAGGTGCTAATCGAAAATAGTTTGCCGAAAGTGTTAGCCATAACGACGATCCTACGAGCTGACTCGGGCGAATAAAGGAAAATCTTAATCTAGATTTACAGACAGAAACCTTAAAGACCTAGATTCCAGGATCGAAACTTGAAACATCGCCCTTCCCGAACTGCTGGTTCATTCCCAGAGCAGGCGTAGCCTCTTTGCACGCCCCAATATTTTTGGCGGGAACGCCAGCAACGGTGCAGTGCGCTTTAACGCTACTAAGCACCACACTACCCGCCCCAATTTTCGCTCCCTCCCCAATTTTAATATTACCAAGGACTTTTGCTCCCGCAGCGATCAAGACCCCGTCACCTACCTTAGGGTGCCGATCCCCTCTCTCTTTTCCCGTTCCACCTAAAGTGACTCCGTGCAGCAACGAAACGTTGTTCCCTACAACGGCCGTTTCACCAATTACCACCCCTGTTGCGTGGTCTATGAGTATTCCATGACCAATAGTCGCTGCAGGATGTATGTCCACTCCGAATACTTTCGAAATCAAGCTTTGTAGATACAAAGCAAGAGTTTTACGATCCTCGGACCAAAGGTAGTGAGCAAGGCGATACGCAGACAGAGCATGGAATCCCTTGAAGAAAAGGAAGGGTGAGAGGTATCCGCCTGCCGCTGGATCCCGCTCTTTTACCGCTTGCAGATCTATGAGAATGCACTCTCGAAGCCCCTCCTCCAATTCGAGGATTTGAAGAAACAGATCCCTCAAAGTAATACTGGGGAGGATGTCATCCCGCATTTTTGAGGCGAGTGTATAACTGAGAGCGGCTTCAAATGAATTTTGCCCTATTACCGTTTCTTCGAGATAGGCGACGAGAAGACGCTCATCTTTCATCGATTGATCCGCCTCCTTGCAAAGAGACTCCCAGATAGTGTTACTTAGAGCGTCCATATTATAGTTTGTGACTCAACCATGACCTTGAACCGTATACGCAGGAACATCGAGCGACAATGCAAATCAATTTAGAAACTGTTTTGTTCGAAAACTCTCCCCGTCAATATTTTATTGTAAAACACTGGTTCAATCTATCGTCAGTGGACTTCCACTAATAGGATTGGAAAAAATAGGCTTTCGTGACAGTAGATTGTGTCCTCTAACCCATTCGGATGTGTCAAATCGGAAACCCTAAATGGGATGGAATCACTCAATCTTGAAAACCATATGATAAGTGTAAATGAATTATTAGCTTCAATAGCGGTCTTAGTGTTGTTTGAGGTATCTTCGATTGGCGACGTCATCGACACTAAATCTGGCGTCACAATCGTAGGTAAAATCCAGGAAAACGACGGCGGAAAGATAAAAATATCGACCGTCTTTGTGGGAGACATATTGGTCGACAAAAACCCAAGTCTAATAAATGACAACCGACGCTCCGATTTTTGTTTCGATTGAGGGTGCTCCCTCTTTCTCAAAAAAATAACCGGCTCTGATGACGGATCTCCAAAACTCTCGACCGGATCCGTCAGGATGACTACCTATGTTTCCAATATCATGGAAAGCTGGCAGATCGGGAACATGAGCCCCATCATAAGGAAAATGCCCCGCAGTTGGGCTTACCCAGGGGCTTTCGACCTCAAAGGCAAAAGCGGGAACAAATCCAGCACTGGATTCGGGATCAGCTTCCTAGCCACCCTAAACGGACCAGATGATAGGGTGCCTTTCTTTACAAGGGCAAATTTCGAAGAAATCGACGGGACTAAAGGCACCGATGACGCTCGGGTAGGGGCAGACTAATCTAACCAGATCAACGACCAGTGGAACTGGTATGACAGCTGCGAACTAGGACACGATGTCATCAAGGACACAGATTTGTTCGTCAAAACGGCAGGCGGTTTCGGACATACGATAACTAATACCGATTCTAGATTCCTCAACATTCCCAATGGTGCCGGCTATCGGTTTGAGGAATACAGCGATTTCTCCACCCGGATCCGCTAGCAGCTAAACGCTAATCTAGAATTTGATCTCTAGCAAAAGGAAAAGCTCACGTGGGGTAGGTCGGTCAAACGTATAAGGTTTACAAATACAATCGAATACTTTGGAAGTTTCCGCATCTACTATGACACCGCTCTCAATCTTCCTCTCAAGGCCGATCAATACAGCGTCCGAATAGGTTTCGCTAATGACTATGACAGTGACTGGGATCTGAGCACAAAGAAGGAACTTGATACCACCTACTACATCCGCCTCGTGTTGAACTGGCAGTAGTTGCATCAACACCTCTTTCCCAACGCCTCCGTTTTTCACGGCCGAGGCAGTTTTAATATCAAGAACTTTCCCTAAAGAATCAGGCAGAGACTTCCTCCTCCAATCCGAACACCGCATCGACGTAATTTTCGATCTGGTACGCCTGTAAATCCTCAGCCTTCTCACCAAAGCCCAAAAAGAAAATAGGCAATTTCAACTCACGGTATATTCCTACGAGAGATCCTCCCCTGCTCGTCCCGTCAAGCTTAGTCACAATCAGTCCATCGAGACCAAATTTCTCGTGAAAAACACGAGCTTGCTCGATGGAGTTTGAACCTAAACTTCCATCAACCACCAAAAGGCTATAATGCGGTGCCGATTCATCGCGTTTTTGCAATACACGCCTAATCTTGGCTAGCTCATCCATCAAATTGCTCTTCGTATGCAACCGACCCGCCGTGTCGATGATCAGAGTGTCCTTTCTTCGGCTCTTGGCAGCCTGCCACGCATCGTAAGCAACGGCCGCCGCATCTGCGCCACGTTCTCCGGAAACGATCTCTAGATCCAATCGGTTCGTCCACTCTTTCAACTGCTCAATGGCTGCGGCTCGAAACGTGTCGCAGGCCGCCACCAAAACTTTTCTTCCCTCAACCTTGCATTGGCTCCCCAGTTTCGCGGTCGTGGTGGTCTTTCCAGATCCATTCACCCCAACCAGGCAGATCACCGTGGGACGGTCATCTTTAAACTCGATCGTTCCCTCCGAGCCATCTAAAACGCGCCTAAGGACAGATGATCCGATTTTCGCTACATCCTGACCGCGCAGTTCCTTGTCTTTCCGGTAAGCCTCTTTCGTTTCTTCAACGATTTCTTCTGTCGTCTCGTATCCAAAATCTGCTCCATAGAGTGCTTCTTCCAATTCCTCGATAGTCGATGCATCTAGCTTCGCCCGACGGAAGATCCCGCCTGTCTTGTCAGCGATATTCTTAGCGGATTTCGAGAGCCCCTCTTTGAATTTCTTGAAAAGTGATCGCATATTCTAATCGAATTAGAGATTTTTCTTAGCCGGCCTATACCGAATTTCAGCTAAATTGATGCTCAATCCCAACTTGCCTGTCTCGACGGCCGGCTCAACTGCCCACGAAGTTTGTCGAGTATTCCATTTACGAATCGACGCGACTCCTCCGAAGAATATATTTTGCTCAGGTCGATCGCCTCATTGATTGTGACCACTGGAGGAATATCCTTTCGCAAAAGCAGTTCGTAGATCGCCATTCTCAATATCGATAGATCTATTTTGGCAATTCGATCGAAATCCCAATTGTTCGCGATTTCTTTTATCTTATCGTCGATCGCATCTAGATTTTCAATCACGCCAAAGATCAGCTCGTCAGCGAATGCGTAGTAATCTCGTTCCTCCTCCTGGTCTTCGTAGAAAACTCTGAGATCTTCATTAATGTCTTCGGGATGGTTGATCAACCACGAATAAAGGTACTGCATGCAAGCGATGCGGCACAGTCGTCGTTGCGGTTTTTTGACTTCTGACATGGCTGTTACCTGTAATCGCGACGCAACTGCGCCATTTCGAGAGCGCATTGCCCAAACTCCGCTCCCTTGGGAATCCGTCCCACACAACGTTCTTTCACTAGATCCTCATTGTCTCCAACAATTACGCCATTCACGACCGGAATACCCAACTCCAAAGCCACTTGCTGCAAACCGATATTCGAGGATTCCGCCACCAACTCAAAATGTTGTGTGCCACCCGCTATGATAACACCCAAAGCAACGATCGCGTCGAAATCTGCTTTGCCTGCCATGATTCGTGCAGCGATAGGAAGCTCATTTGATCCCGGCACCCGTTCGATGATAATTTTCTCTTCTAAGACACCCGCTTTCGCCAAGGCCGCCTGAACCCCAAACAATAGACCATCCACATAAATCTGGTTATAACGAGCAGCAACAATCGCGACCCTAAAATCGGATCCGTCAATATTGGAAGGTTCTGGCGATAAGCGGCTCATATTGAGAACAAGGTGAGAAGAGACACGGGAATGAGCCCGTTACCCAGCCATGTAAAGTAGGAATTCTGATTAATCTAAATTCGGCCGCTCGGCACGGCCTTTGTTACAATGAGACCTGCTCCACAATTTCGAGGCCGTAACCGTCTAATCCGACCACATTACGACTGGTATTTGAGAGGAGGCGGATTTTCTCTAGCCCCAGCGCCACAAGAATTTGGGCTCCTATCCCATAGTCACGCAGTCCCATGTCCCCGGACTTTCCGACTGAATTGTCGATTTGAGAAAGTCCGTTGTCTGGACGACTAATAAAAACAACCGCTCCGCATCCCTCCTTGCCAATGCGGGTAAGCGCCCTTTGCAGCCCGTCGCTCCCCTCCCTTCCGGTTTTTCGAAACAGATCCGTGAATAGATTCTCTGCATGCACACGCACCAAGGTCGGCGAAGGACCAATCTCTCCAGAAAGCAACGCATAGTGCTCAATGTGGTCGAGCTTACTCCGAAAAACCTTAAGACGAAAAGATCCAAACTCACTCTCAAACGGCAATTCACTTACCTCATCCACGAGTTTGTCGCGCTTGCGACGATACTCAATCAAGGCCGCGATCGAAATCATTTTGAGCCCAAACTTCTCCTTGAACACAAAAAGCTCAGGAATCCGGGCCATCGACCCGTCGTCGTTCAGAATCTCGCAGATGGCCGCACAAGGGAAGAGTCCTGCAAGTGAAGCCAGATCAATCGCCGCTTCTGTATGACCCGCTCGCTCAAGGACACCTCCATCCCTTGCTTTAAGCGGAAATATGTGGCCAGGCTGGACGAATTCATCGGGAGAGGTATTAGGATTTCCCAAAAGCTGGAGCGTGCGAAATCGGTCATAAGCACTGATTCCCGTTGTAATGCCATCCGCCGCATCGATGGATATCGTAAAATCGGTCTTGTGAGACTCCCGATTTTCATCCACCATACTGGTTATTCCTAGTCGCTGCAAGTGGTGGCCTGTACAAGGGGCGCAAATGAGCCCTCGAGCGTGCTGGATCATCATGTTCACCACCTCCGGAGTCACTTCTGAAGCCCCGACGATGAGATCTCCCTCGTTCTCTCGCGACTCGTCATCAGTCACGATAACGGGCCTACCCGCAGCAATTTCCTCAATTGCCTCCTCGACACTATCGAACGCTATTTCTTCTTCGATCCGACTCATTCTGTACATCAGTGAAACGCAACTCTCAGCAATGACAACTCGATACATTGGATTCCCGCAAGTGATCCGGGTATAAAAAAGCAGAGCCTCATCCCAAAGCCCTGCCTTTTAACAATACGTCTAATTGTAGGAACAATATCAAAAATACAAAAACGTCTTACAAAACTCTTCGTGATCGGTATGTCGGTGCAAATTCTTGTTTCCTTGCCTAAAGGCACTCACTTTTTTTCGTTTTTCTGCGGAAATCACTCATCAAACAAGCAAATCACACCCTAAAGATCGGTATCCAAGCGTGGGCTTATTAGACTATCATATTATCTACCAACAACTTAAAGCTCTAGCAAAATCAGACGAAAACAATTCTATCGGAGATAGCTTCAATAACGCTTTTTTCTCGATAATTCTTCTTGAACGTACCTTTCTCACTGCAAGCAACACGCCGAAAACCGTGATAGTCGCCGAAAACCTCACAAAAACCTTTCGTGATAGGAAACGCGGCTTCGTTAAAGCGGTCTCAAATATCAGCCTAACTTGCGAACCTGGAAAAATCTTCGGCCTCCTCGGGGCAAACGGTGCCGGGAAGACCACTACCCTCCGAATGCTAGCTACACTTCTCGAACCAACGAGAGGAACCGCGACCATCGCGGGTTTCAGCATTCGGGATGATCCTCAGGAGGTGCGACGAAATATCGGTTTCCTGTCCGGGAGCACCGCTCTTTATGGCCGCTTGAGTGCTCGAGAGATGATCCAATATTTCGGCAAACTCAACGGAATGAGCGGCCCCGAACTGACTAGCCGGATCAACGACCTCGTAGAGCGCCTCGAAATCGGCGAATTCCAGAACGGCCGTTGTGACAAACTCTCTACGGGTCAGAAGCAGCGAGTCTCCATAGCACGCTCCATAGTACACAGTCCACCCATCATGATCTTTGACGAACCCACCAGCGGCCTCGATGTGATGACTTCGCAAACAATCATGGCATTTATCGAACAGTGCCGAAATGATTCACTGACCGTTGTGTTTTCCACTCACATCATGAGTGAAGTTGAGCGTCTTTGCGACCACGTCGCGATCGTTCACAAAGGAATTATTGCAGCCAACGGAAGTGTTCGGGATTTGTACGCCCAGACAAGCGAACCCTCAATCGAGAAAGCCTTCCTGAAAATTGTAAATGGAATGGACACCGAAAATGTCTAGACCGTCTCTAACATCTACAGTATTTTTGAAAGAAATACGGGAAACACTTCGTGACAAACGGGTTATTCTAGGCGTGATCGTTTCACCACTACTCGTCACGCCTCTTCTCATTGGCACTGTTCTCTTTTTTGCCGGCAAAAAGGAAATCGAAAAACAAGCCTCTATCGTTGAAGTCGGAATCGTGGGGCACGCGGCCTTCCCCACGCTCGTCAAACGGCTCAAAACCGATGAAGGTTTCAACGCCCATCAATTCGATTCACGTGAGGCCGCCAAGCAAGCTATTAAAGACCGGACGATTAGAGTGGCTCTCATTGTTGGTGAAAATGCCCAGACCGAATTCTCCTCCAACAATTCTGCTCCTCTAGAAATACTCTACAACTTTGCCAACGAGAACTCGCAATTCGCCCAGGTCCAGCTCAGGAACTTTATTGGAAAATTCGACAAAGAAGCCCTAGCGGATCGGATCGAAGCCGCCAGTCTATCTGAAAAGTTCGCAAAGCCAACTAAAGTGGAGACAACCAACATCGCCGCAGGCTCCTCGGCGGGTTCATTCGTTCTCGGACTTTTCCTGCCCTACATCATAGTTATGAGCGCAGCATTCGGCGGAATTCAAACCGCGTTCGATCTCTGTGCCGGAGAAAAAGAGCGAGGTACAATGGAAACACTGCTAGTGACGCCCGCATCCCGATACGAAATCGTCACAGGCAAGCTTCTGACAATCCTGACTATAAGCTTCATCGCATCCTGCTGTGCCATTACCGGAATCATCGCCCCTGTCGCTTTCGGGCTCGAGTTTTTTAAGAAACTGGTTGGAGACAGTATCTCAATCAACTTTGCCTCGATAGTCTGGATGATGCTGATTGTCATACCTCTTGCACTATTCACCTCCTCTCTACTTTTGGTTATTTCCAGTTTCGCCCGAAACCAAAAGGAGGCCCAAACTTACATTCTCCCTTTTTTTTCGGTAGTGATTCTTCCCGCTGTGCTGTCGACTGTGCTGGGAGCAGAATCCCATATCTACACCGCATTCGTCCCGATATTGAACATATCGCTCACCATGAAGCAGATTTCGGGGGACCTATTCGACCCTCTCTACTTTGGCATCTCACTGGCAACCTCGTTTCTCTACGCGTTCCTCGCCATGAGGCTCGCCGCATCCTTTTTCCAGCGAGAGCAAATCCTTTTCCGAACCTAACCGTTCACGATAAAACGAGTTCACCCAATCCACTAAGCTTCAACCCTAGTGCTACCGCTCATAAACCCTCAAAGCCAAAGAGCTGAACTAGTGATTTCGGATTGAGGTCTACACTACCAGGCGACAAGACTCTTCGCCTGGGACCGGGACTGCGTTGAGTAGCGATTGTGTGTATTCGTGCTTTGGATTTCCAATCACTTCCGCTGTCTGTCCTTGCTCAAGGATACTTCCGGCCTTCATGACCACCGTCCGATCAGAAATTTTTTTCACCACACTCAAGTCGTGAGAGATGAACATGTATGAAAGGCCATAATTCTCCTGAAGCTTTATCAAAAGCTCAATCACTTGCGCTTGAATAGTAACATCCAGAGCACTCACCGCTTCGTCGCAAATAATCAGCTCTGGTTTGAGAGAAAGCGCTCTCGCAATACAGATACGCTGCCGTTGTCCTCCACTGAATTCATGGGGATACCTAAAAATGTGGTCCGCTTCGAGCTGCACTTCTTCCAATAAACGCACCGCCAATTCTTGCTTGGGCTCTCCATTCAGCATCCCATGCTCCTCCATCCCTTCGGTTAGAATATCCAGTATTGTCATACGTGGATTAAGTGAGCTAAACGGATCTTGAAAAATGATCTGCAGATTTTTCCTGAATGGAAGAAACTCTTTTCTGTTCAGCCCAATCAGTGAATCTCCGCGATAAGCAATATTACCCGAAGTCGCTCTCTCTAACCCCAGAATGGTTCGTCCTAGTGTACTTTTACCACTACCAGACTCGCCCACTACGGCCAGTGTTTCCCCCGGGAATATATCCAAAGAGAGATCGTCAACTGCCTTCACATGACCCACGGTTTTGGAAAAGATTCCTTTCTTGATAGGGAACCATGTCCTCAAATTTCGAACTTCAACCAAGGGGGGTTTTTTTTCTAGATCACATACTTTCGCCTCATCTGTCAGACGGGGAACTGAAGCTAGCAGGACCTTTGTGTATTCCTCTTTCGGTGAGGCGAACAGATCCCGAAGTGCTCCCTCTTCCACTTTCTTAGCCTTCTCCATAACCATCACCCGATCACAAAGCTGCCAGATGACCCCCATATCGTGGGTAATAAAGATTACGGAGCTTTCCTCTTTTCTGACCCTGAGAATTAATTCGAAAATCTGATGCTGAGTGGTTACGTCCAGAGCAGTGGTGGGCTCGTCAGCAATTATAACCGAAGGCTCTAACATGAGCACGAGAGCAATCATTACCCTTTGACGCATCCCACCCGAAAACTCAAAGGGGAAAGAGTGCATCCTTTCTTCGGGTTCAGGAATACCCACTTTTTTGAGCCATTCTATCCCGGATCCCCACGCTTCTTCCTTTGAAATTTCTCTATGCAATTGTAACGTCTCTACAATTTGTTTTCCTACTTTCACCAAGGGTGATAAAGCGGTCATGGGCTCCTGAAAAATGATGCCTATCTCTTCTCCTCTGATTTTTTTTAATTCATCAATTGGTATTTTGAGTAAATCTGTACCACTAAAGTTAGCAGTTCCTGAGACAATTTTTCCAATTGGATCAGGAATCAGTCGTACAAGACTCATACCGGTAACAGATTTTCCACTACCTGACTCACCAACGATTCCGAGTATCTCTCCTTGCTTTAAATCAAAACTGAGATTGTCGACCGCACGCACGATCGTGTCCTCAGTCTTGAACTCGACCGACAGGTTTCTGACCTCTAGCAAATTTTTAGTTTCAGACATCATGATTCGAAACGACTGTTTACCCGCGGATCGAAGGCAGCTCGAACACCCTCGCCGATAAAGACGCCCAACAGGATTACAAGGATGAGTGTTGCAGTTGGGTAGGTAACCAACCACCACGCAGTCCTAAATTCCTGTGCCTGTGAAAGCAACTCGCCCCAACTCGGGGTTGGAGGAGGGAGCCCAAATCCAAGATAGTCAAGAGCGGACAAAGAGAAGATCGCTCCGACCAAATAGAAGGGGAAGAAGGTTATGATTGGAACGAGAGAGTTCGGCAAAATATGTCTCGACATGATCTTCCATCCCGGAAGGCCTAGGCAATGGGCAGCCTCAACAAAGGGTTGTCTGCGAAGCTTTAAGAATTCGCCGCGAATGTAGTAGGAAATCGATATCCAATTGAACACCCCGTAAACAATTAGAAGTAGTATAAAGCCTCTTCCAAAAACAGACCCCATAAAGATCATGATATAAAGGAAAGGGAGGGATTCCCATATTTCAATGAGTCTCTGACCTCCCAAATCAAAAAGCCCTCCCTTATACCCTTGTAGTCCTCCAATAATTACCCCCAATATCATCGTTCCGATGACGAGAGCCAGCCCAAAGTTCAGTGAAATACGCAGCCCATAGACTATTCTAGTCAAGACATCTCTACCACTGCTATCTAGCCCAAGATAGTGATTGCCTACAGGGCGGAAAGGAAAGCGAACGATCTCCTTATCGAAACGGACCGAGTAGGTTTTTCCTTCCCATTCAAATACCTGATCATCGACCCGCTCTCGCCCCACTCTCGCGGCAGAAGCCGATATTTTAGCCTTTATTTCTGAATCGAGCTCGCCCCAAAAACGGTCTCTATTAGTCGGTTCAGTCCCATCTCCTTCAAATACCCATTTTAGGGGATCACTATCTCCAATTTCTTCTCGTAGTGTGATCCTGACAGAGCCCGGAGGCCGAGACCTAGGACTGAAAGCCGAGAGACTCGCCTTTACAGCCATTCCTTCTAAAGTAGTTATTTCCTCATCAAGTGAAGCTAATTCCGATTCGTTCGCGAACCGAGCGTCGATAGCTGACAGAAATTCTGATGAAAACTTCAAACCATTCTGCACAGGTCGGCTCCTTAGATCCCTCTCGCTTTCAACGGCAAAAAAATCGGCTCCAGCATTAGATCGGCTAATTTTCATTTCAGAGTCTACATTGAGCGAACCTACAAGTTGTTTCCGGTTAACGCTAACGTAAACGACGTCATCTAATTCTATACTAGATGCCGAAATAGTTTCATAGGGACCATAGGGAATCAAAGGGAAAATCATAAAATTCTCCTCGGATTCTGCAAACTTTGGTGATTGTTTTATCAGCTTGTAGTCTGGTCTTGTATACAAGCCACTGTCAGTAAACAAATCATCTGGATAAAAAAAGAAAATCGGGAATCGCCACTCACCATCAGACCGAACCACCAGTGGCTTTTCGTTGCTCACAACTTCCGAAATTAAACTAAGCGCGTAGAGGCCAATCAAGATCCAGAAAGAATAATAGGACCGTTTGATGGACTTAAAACGACGCAGTCTTCTTTCCGTAACCGGATTTAGTTTGGGTTTCCACATACGACTTTAATCGCTTGAAAATGAAATCCTAGGGTCGATGATCACGTAACAGAAGTCGGACATGATTCGCCCTAGCAAAGCCACGATTGAGGTCAAAGCGAGGACGCCCATGAACACCATGTAGTCGCGGCTTACAATCGCCTCTAAGCTCAGCAATCCGATACCTGGAATATTGAATACGCGCTCGATCAATACTGATCCTGCGAACAGTATGGATAAAACTCCTCCAAATCCAGTCGCAATTGGAATCATGGCATTACGAAACGCATGCCGCCAAACTGCTGTCCTCATCGTTCCACCTCTTGCCACCACTGTTCTCACGTAATCTTGGCTAATCTGCTCCATTAGCGAGTTCTTCATCAACATCGTGAGCACCGCAAAATTGCCGATCACATAGCAAAGTACGGGCAGAAACATATGCATGAACTGGTCTTTCACCTTCGCCCAGAAACTAAACTCTTCCCATCCGTCTGAACGAAACCCACCAATTGGAAAGATATCCCAGAAATTGTCCACTGTTCCGGAAAAGAGCATTTTTAGCAACATTCCAAACGCGAATGAGGGTATTGCGTATCCGATAAATACGACGAAACTCGATATCAAATCAAACACGCCGCCATCTCTAAGAGCCTTCGCGATTCCTAGAGGAATACATATCAAATAGGTAAGGATAAACCCCGTTATCCCGAATGTGAGAGAAACTGGAAACCGTTCAAAAATGAGGCTTCCAACGGTTTTATGGCTGTAAACGTAAGAATCGACAGTCATGCCAAGCTTGTTGACGACAAGCCAATCCCAATATCGCCGAATCAGGGGTTTATCGAAGCCAAAGTGCTCTCGAAGGGCTTCTCTTTGAGCCTCCGAAATCTCCTGTGATCCGAGAGCTCCATCAGAGCCGCTTGAGTCGCCACGCATCTTGAGCATTGCCTGCTCCACTGGCCCTCCCGGTACAAATTGGCACAGCAAGAAGGAAGTAAGCGTAATCCCGATAAACGTCGGAATGATAAGTAAAATTCTTCGTGTAAAGTAGGCAGTTCGACCGGTCATTGTGACGAGAGGCTCGCTGGTCTAGTTTTCAGAGAATATCTCGTCGAAGACGATCGTATCCGTCGTTGGTGGTAGCCCCTCGACATTCGCCTTAGCTGACTCAAAGTCTGCCTGTAAATCTGGATCGACCCACCAATAATGCAGAGCAGACGCCTCGTCATTAAATTTGTCATAGACCGTTTCCGGAGTTCCAAACTTGTTCCAGTACATGATTCGCTGAAAGTCGATCATCCATATCATCACCATCGGAACTTCGAGTTGAATTAAGTGATCAATCTCGCGAAGAATTTCCATTCGCTTGCCAATATCGAATTCCTTGAGCTGCTTTTCGATCAGCTGATCTACCTTGGAATTTTTGAATCCATAAATGTTATTGCTCGACTTTCTATCTGCTTCTCTTGAATGCCACATCCCCTCCGGCGAACGAAAGATCGGAGCACCCCAAGCCGCCAGTGTCATCTCATAGTTGAACTCGTCCATGTCTTTGGTCCAAGCCGCCCAGTCTTTTTCCTGAATTCTCATCTCGATGCCCACATCTTTGAGTGCCTCTTGGTATATGACTAAATATTTGTTGAAATCAGGGCTTCGTCCCAAAAACGTAAATACAAAAGGCTCTCCATCTTTTTCCAAGATACCCGTGTTCGGATTAGCTTTCCAACCGGCCTCATCTAGGAGCTTCCTCGCTGTTTCGGGCTCATACTCGTACTGTAAATTGGTGTTCGGATGATCTTCGCCATAAAGATCATGGTATATTGAGTTCTGCATGAAATAGTCACCAAACAGCATCGTCTTATTAATAGTTCGGCGATCAAGCATATGGGCCATTGCTTTACGCACTCGGATATCATCGAAAGGTGCCTTACGCATATTCATGGGAAAACCCTGTATACCAATTGGGGCCTTGTTGTAAATTTTGTGCTTCGCAATCCAGTGCTTGTCGAATGGCTCGCCTTTCGCGTCTTCATTCCAAATTTGAGCCGTCGCGTAGGCAAATGTATCTACGTCGCCCGTCCTAAAGGCCTCCCACATTAGATCACGCGTCGCATAGAACCGGAACTCGATGGTTTGAAAATTATCTGTCCCTATAAATCGCTTCTGGTCATCCAACCACCAGTTACTTCGGCGTTCCATTCGAAGGTAACTCCCTTCCTTCATTTCAGAAATCTTGTACCGCCCAGAGACAATCGGGAATTGAAAGTCCTGGTCATTGAAATCAAGCCCTTCGAAATGGTGCTTAGGCAGAATGACGAAGGAAGCGAGTGATACCATATTGCTCCAATCAACTTTATCGGCTTTTAGCCGAATCGTCTTTTCATCAATCAGTTCAGGAATCTCGAATTTTTCCAACGAATGCTTATGAACACCCGCGAGGCTTTTCGGGTCTAGGATGGTTTCCCAGGTGAATAAGAAATCTTGCGAAGTAATTGGCTCGCCATCACTCCAAACGGCATTCGAATCGAGATGGATCGTAAACGTCAACTGATCGTCGGAAACCTCAATCGCGCTAGCCAAACGCGGAGACCAATCCAGAGTCAATGGATGCACGTCAAACAAACCATCGAACAGCAAACTGAATACAGCCAGACTCTGGGAAGTGTAGTTCGTATACAAATTAAAGCTACTTGGATAGGGTCCCAAAACCATCTTAAACTTGCCGCCAATGATCGCTTCAGGACTAGCGATTGGGTCGTAATCGTCTTTCCAATTCGGACCGGGGTAAACCGCGGCAAGCGCATTCGAGCATAAAAATAAAAACACCTGACCCATCATTATTATGCAAGTGGCCAAGCGAGAAAGTCTCCGGTTAATTATCGAATTTTCAAACATGATTCAGTAAATTCAGAACATCGGTATAACGATTGAGTTCTTCAAACCGTTTCAACGCTATAGAACCCTAATCAAAATAGACCGTTTTTAGGTGAAATTATCACTCATTACGAGCATCAAAAGCTCGATAAACGCGATCATGTTTGAGCATTCTTCCAAATTGAATTGCTCGGACCCTGTCCCGAAGGAATTCTTGGCCTGTGCATGTAAGCTCAATTCGCGAGATAGTACGATTTCCACTATTGGCCAATCAAAGACTACCCCGCCGAAGCAGAGCGGATCGCTTACATTCTGTAGAAATTCGAGACTCAGCCAAAAGACATCCTTGATGTCGCTTGTGGGACTAGCGAACGGGCTCGCATTCTGACTAAAACCTATGGCTACTCGGTCGATGGGATCGACCTAGAACCAAATTTCGTCGAAATCGCCCAATCTAGGAACCCAGGAGGGGAGTTCACCAGTGTCGAAATGTGGTCCTTTACGCTTCCATAGCAATACGACGCCATCACCTGCCTTTTCAGTTCAAACCGCTTTTCGGAAACGACCCCAGGATTAGAATCTGCCCCCTCTTACATGGCATGACACCTAAAACCCGGCGGCTGGCTCATCCTGGAACCTTAGGTCGAGCCCGATAGATGGAAGCCGGAGCTAGTAGAAGCAAACGAAAGCTTCGCCGAGAAATCCAAGGTCAAAGTTCTGCAGGCAAGGCAAGCCAGCACCGATGGGGGCGTTTCAGCCCTGCAAATTGACTACCATATCGAAACTCCAGCTGAGACACTAGATTTCAGCGAGACACATCGGCTAGGATTGTCTAATCACGAACAAATCGAGTCCACCCTCAAGAAATCCGCGTTTGAATCCCGCTATCTTCCCAAGGGAATGCTGACGAATCTATTGTACATCGCTTGCTACACAACTTAACTTAGTCCGACTTAGATACCAATCCGTCCGCTATTCGCTCGGCGATATCCCCTTCAAATTGTAGTGAACGAGTTGGAAACGCCATCAATGCACCGCGGGCTTCGACCGCTTTCATGATCTTAATATTTATCCGCTGCCGAATGTCCATGTGGGCGAGCCAAGCCGTGGTGCTGGTGAAGTAATAGACAAGGATTTGCAACGAGCTATCACCAAAATCGGTAAAGTTCACGAGAATGAAGTCCTGTTGGACGCCTTCGTCTTCCCTCAGTAACTCCTTAATGTCCTCAACCAAATCGTGCATTGCGTCAGCCGGCGTACTGTAAGTGACACCAATGTACTGCTTTACCCGCCGCTTGGGCATCTTGCTCCAGTTCTCGATAATTTCGTTGGCCAATACCTTGTTTGGAATCGACATGAGAGATTTTGACCAGGTCCTTACTTTCGTGGAACGGAGCCCGATCTCTTCAACATCTCCATCGACTTTGCTGCCGACTTGAATCCAGTCCCCGACTCGGAAAGGGCGGTCTGCCACAAGCGAGACCGAACCAAAGAAATTGCCCAACGTCTCCTGAGCCGCCAAGGCCACCGCCAGTCCGCCGATTCCCAAGCCCGCAAGGAGCGAGCTGACAGAATAGCCCAAGTTCTGCACCACCAGAATAACTGCAACGATGAACAAAAATGTGCGAGTCGCTTTCTGTATTAGCGGTATAAATCCGTGAACCGCCATATCGCGCCGCTTCGCCAAACCCATCATCGTTTCCGCAAATACGTCTATCCCTCGCAGAATTCCCCAGAAGACAATTGTCATCGTTGCCGCCTTGACGCCTAGTACGATCGCCTTATCCCACTCCGGCGACAGATTCAGTACAGTGAGAGCGACAAACAACCCAATGACGAAAACCATCCACCCCACAGGTCCTCGCATCGCAGGGATCATTCTGTCGTCAAATTCCCACGACGTCTTTTCCGTTATTCGATGCAACCAGTTTTCAAACAGGTATCCTACAATTTTCCGGGTAATGTAAGTCAGGAAAATAATTATAAAGCTCACTAAGAGCCGGCCCCACGAATTCTCTCCCATTTCCTCTTGAAAAATTTCTGACAGCATGGTCCTCGTCTCACCTAGGATCGACGTAAACTCACTCTGTCCAAAACTGGAGGCACTTACCGATTCAGCCGCTTGAACCTCATTTTCGCCTCCGTCATCTTGTCCCAAGAGGAACTGTCCAAAACAAAGCGATGCAAGAGCAAGCCAAACTAAGTGATGGTTTTTCATGGATTAAAGAAAGACTAACTTCAAACAGCCCCTCAAAGCAAAAGCAACACCAGATCCACTACGTCTGGAGCTTAAAACAAAAAACGCCGGCTCCCCTCCACGGGAACCGGCGCCATTCCTTGCACTCAATGAGATTATGAAATCTCTATCTTGCGCGGCTTTTTCTCTTCCTCCTTTGGCAAAGTAAGACGAAGCACACCATTGCTAGTTTCAGCCGAGATGCCTCCTTCGGCAACGCCGTCTCCGACCATTAGCTTCAAACGGTACGCGAAAGCCTCGTGGTCACCGCTTATCGGCTTCCAGTCTTTGGGCACCTTCAAGTTTCGCTCGCCGGTGAGCTCCAATATTCCATCGCACAGGGTCAGCACGATATCTTCCCTACCCACTCCGGGCAAGTCTACTTCGATACAAAAAGCATGGTAATCTTCTGTGATTTCATAACCAGGCCGTACGTATGTGATATCCTGAGATTCGTCATTCGAAATCGGGCGGGGGCGACCCGCAACCGAGGATGGTTTAAATACCTTCAATAATGTCATTTTAGTTTCCTCCTGTTTTTGTTGTTAACTAATTTTGATCTGACGCGGTTTGACCACCTCCGTTTTGGGGAAGGTCACGCTCAATACCCCATCTTGATAGCCTGCTTCCACCTTGTCGGTATCTACACCCTCTGGGATTGAAAAAGACTGCTTATAAGCGAGAATACTTTCCGAATCGTCTTTGCTGGACCGCGTTTTCCTTGCCGCAGAAAGCCTGAGCGCGTTGTCGCCTACCTCCAGAGATACGTCTTGGGGCTCGATTCCAGGAAGCTCGAGTTGAACGACAAACGAATCATCATTCTCGTACCACCGTGGGCTCAGCGAACGGCATCCCGCTTCAGGGATCCATTCACTGCCTAAATCGAAAAGACTCGGCAAGCTGCCAAAAAGGTTTTTGAACTCCTTTTCCAGATTCGTAAACGAATGTTCTGAAGGCGAGGTGATTCCATATCTTGAATTAAACGGACTTAAGTATTTCATTTTTACCTCCTCATTTTGATTTTGTTAATAGGATTGATAATATCTATTGTGCATAAATGATACCAATTTATATTATCATTAGGGTGTTGTTATTCAATTACTTAACACAATTACACACAAGATATAGAGACACTATGTCTCATTATTACCCTAAGTAATTGTGCCTCGACACATCAGCTGGCAAGGACGTCTGGTCCATCAATCGGGTACTCCGGATCCCTCCGAATTAATTTTGCAACCAGACGCTTCTAGAATGCTACCGCTTGTAGGACTGATGGCACAGTTGCTCTTTAAAGAGATTGAACTCTGGCAAGCATGGCTCTTTCTTGCCGCAGATCCCACACGATGGACTCGATATTCGACCAAGTACACGAACGCCGACACACTGATAGCCAGAAATGGCAGAAGTATGCAGGCCAGGACATCTTGCCCATGTGGGTAGCTGACATGGACTTCAAGGCCCCAGAACCCGTCTTGCAAGCCTTGCACGAACGAATCGATCACGGCATTTTCGGCTACGCCTGCCCGGAGGTAGGTACTATCGAAGCGGTCATCGGGATGCTGCAGCACAACTATAACTGGGCCGTAGAAGAGGAATGGCTAGTCTGGCTGCCCGGATTAGTCGTAGGGCTCAACATTACTAGTCGGGCCTTTGCGGAACCTGGCGAAAACATCCTGACGACGACCCCCATCTACCCTCCCTTTCTCCTCGGCCCTCGTTTCCAGAATCGATCCGTTAAAAAAGCTAAAATGGCTCTGGACGGAGAAAAGTGGGTGATTGACTGGGAGGCGATGGAAGCGGCCGTCGATTCGCAAACCCGGATGTTCTTTTTCTGTAATCCACACAACCCGTGTGCACGGGTATTCGACCGGTCAGAGCTAGAGGCGGTCGCATCGTTTTGCCAACGTCACAACTTAATCCTATGTTCCGATGAAATCCATTGCGAGCTATTACTCGATGGAAAGTCCCACACACCCATTGCCACGTTATCAGAGGAGGTTTCGAAAAACTCCTTTACCCTAATCGCTCCGAGCAAGACCTACAATTTAGCGGGACTGGGCTGTTCGCTGGCCATTATCCCCGATAGGGATCTTCGCCATCGGTTCAATTCTGCGACTCGAGGGATCATGGCAGAGGTCAACAATCTTGGCTATACTGCTTGTGAAGCAGCTTATCGGGATGGGGGTCCTTGGCGAGAAGAGCTCCTTCGCTATCTCGGAGCCAATCGGGATTGTATACACTCTTTTGTAAAAGAGCGCATTCCAGAAATTGGAGTCTACCAGCATGAGGCGACTTATCTTTCTTGGTTGGACGTCACCGCCTTCGATTTAAGTAATCCCGTGGCCCATTTTGAATCGCACGGAATTGGGCTTACCGACGGAGCTTTCTTCGATAGTCCCGGTCACGTTAGGCTCAACTTCGGATGCCCCCAGTCCACCTTAAAGGAAGGGCTCGAACGAATGGAAAAAGCGGTCGACGCGCTGCGCTAATTGGGGAACGCATTTTTCTAATCGTCTCGGACTTACTTAAGCTCAGAAACGCGGTCTCCGAGATCCTCTTGGATTTTGAATGCTTCCTGAAAGCGGATCCCCATCGCAGTGCCTCCATTTTGACCGCACTCCCGGTTTTCGAAAAATTCTTTCGAAAACCGAAAGCACCCCTCCCCTTTGAATTCAGTGATTTGCTCGCAGGTGGATTTGTTGAGTAACAATTCGATAATCGTATTTGAATTCGTGTAGACTTCAAAGTTTTCCGATCCAGCATCCACTCGAATCAGTAAGTCACCTGTAGCAAAACGTGCTCCACGATAACCTTCGACTAGTTTAAGGAGAATCTCCAACTCCCCTGCAAAAAGCATCTCTAGCGTAAAAGAAGTCCAGGTCTCCTTGGACTGGCCGCTCCCACGATAATGGTCGTACAAGCTAATCGGATACCCATGAAAATCGCCTGATAAAGCCTACCGCTCCCCGATCCCTTCCCCCACTTGCTCGGATAGATCTTTCGCTGCAACCGAAAACGCTTCTCCATGATCTCGTACTAGGCCAGCATCGCCTATCTAGAACGTCCCAGCAGGCGATGGACGATAGGAAGAAGCACCGCAAAAATGGCTCCCATGATGAGGATGTTCTTAGTTTCAATTAATTGGTAAACATTCCGAAACCTCCGACACACGCCTTGTCAAAGGCCAGTGTTTCATACAATCTTTTTCAAGGTGTGCGGGCGTTATACATTGGTCAAGAAACCGATCTCGATCGGAAGGGACAATAAGGGGAAAATAAGTTTTCCTCCACCGAGTGGCAGCAAAGAATATTCATTCAAAGCCCGCTACAATATCGCTCCAACCCAAAACAATCTTGTCATTAGGAAAGACTTAGAGGCGGGTTCGTTGACCGCGAACGAGATGCGTTGGGGGCTTGTTCCCAGTTGGTCAAAATCCGGTTCGACTACTTCTCTCCTCATAAATGCCCGTTCGGAAACAATCGCAGACAAACCGAGTTTCAAGGCGGCCTATCAGCGACGGCGTTGCCTTGTGCCTGCTGACGGGTACTACGAGTGGAAGCGTCAACGGCACATTAACCAGCCCTACTATTTCCAGCTAAAGGACGAGGAGTTATTCTGTATGGCTGGCGTTTGGGAAACTTCGCACGATCCAGCCGGTAATTCCTTTGATAGCTTTGCTATTCTAACCACCCAGGCCAATGCTCTCGCCTCAAAGCTTCATGATCGCATGCCGGTCATACTTCAGGAAGAGGGAGCCCACGAGTGGCTGGATGGAAATCCCGAAACCATAGAAACGGAGTCTCGATTTAATTTGTTCGCCGCGATCAGTTCCGACCGAATGCAATGCCGGCCGGTCAATCCAATTGTGAACAACAACCAAAACGATTCGCCCGAATGCATCGAGCGACCCCGGGCTGAAGCAAGCACCCAGCTCGATATGGGTTTTTAGAATCAGCGGTTCCCTTGGGCTGAGAAAAAAGATAGTGCACGGCGTTCATGCCAGTACCCCTCGGGTGCCTTGCGACCCGGGAACCCACAGTGCCCTCCAGATGCCGGAATTTCTAGATGGAAGAGAGAGCTAGATTGTGCAATCTCGCGAGGGAAGCAGGAATCCGAGAGAAACGGATCATTCCTAGCGTTCACTAGTAAAGCCGGGCGATCCAGCCGATTCAAATACTGCTTGCAACTTGATTGGCTCCAATAGTCGATCGCGTCACGAAATCCATTCAAACGTGCTGTGTAAACGTTGTCGAATTCATGAAACGACTTCATCTCAGAATACCCCTCTTCGTATTCGTATTCCTGATATGTTTTTTCCTTTTCTCTTAGTTTCTCCCCTAGAAGCTTAATAAATCGTTTCATGTAAAAAGCGTTTCGCGATTCCGCTAAACAGTCGGCCGCCCCCGCTAAGTCACACGGCACGCTAAAGGCCGCGGCAGAACGGACAGATTTTGGGACTCTGGCAGAGTCTTCACCTAAATACTTTAGCAATACATTCCCACCGAGGCTGAAGCCTGCTAAAAAAATCCGTTCGTATCGCATGCTAACTTGATCCAGAACAAAAGACAGTCCTTCTGTATCCCCACTATGGTAAAACCGCTTCAGGCGATTAGGCTTCCCACTACAACCCCTCAAATTCAAAGCTCCCACCGCATAGCCTGATCTCTGAAAAGATCGGGCCATTGATTTTACATAGGGTGCATGGCTGTCTCCTTCCAGACCATGGAGAATTATGCAACAACGGGCCTCATTGTGAGCTGGGTTTGATTCTAACCAATCCAGATCCATGAAATCGGAGTCGGGCAATTCGAATCTCTCGCGTCTATACTCGACCCGTATTCTTCGCCTGGTGACATTGGGAAGAATCGTCTGCCAATGAGCGCCGGGAAAAAACCAAGGAGCCGTGTATGTGGATGCTTCGAATAGCGGCACGGCAATTAAAAGAGAAGGATCATCCACGCGGCGCAAGTAGCAAATTCCCCGGATATAGTCTCTACACTGGACCGCTCACCCGGTTGACTTTTTTCCATTTTATGGAACAGGCGACTTGAAGCTGATCCGTGAATCCCTACAACTATCCAAATGACGGAACGGGATGACTACAATACGACAGAGCCCGAGGCATCATCCCTCCGATCCAATCGTCTGAAGGACATGCATCCTAGCGATATCGCAGCTGAGATAGAGAATCTAGAGCTGGACGAAATAAGAGAAATTTTCCGCTCCCTCAGCGACGAGGTCACCGCCGACGTCATAACCGAACTTCCGCAGGAGCTCCAAACAGAACTGATGGAGAACATGCGGCTCGAACGGGTAAGTGAGATTATACCCGAAATGTTGTCCGACGACGCTGCCGATGCACTGAGCGATGTTTCGCCAGAGCGGCTTCACGACATCATGGAGCAACTTCCTGATGAGGAAGTGGCGGAGATCTCCGACCTGATGGAGTACCCGGAAGACTCTGCTGGCGGAATCATGCAGAAGGAGCTCCATGCGATTGGCGAAAACCTCACCCTTGGAGAGGCAAGAGAAGCGATCCGACAAGATGAGGATCAGGAGGACGACAGCGCTATTTATGTCTACGTAACTAACGAATCGGGTCAGCTAAAAGGTGTTCTCCGCTTGAGAGACCTTCTGTTCAGGGATCTCCGACGGAAAGCTAACCAAGTCATGGTAAGGGAAGTCAGGTCAGTCCCAGTCACGGCAGACCAAGAGGAAATCGCGAATCTTTTCCAGAAGTATAACTACAGTTCGCTTCCCGTTGTGGACGACGAGGGGATTCTCATTGGACGTGTTACTTCGGACGATGTGCTCGATGTCGTTCAAGAGGAGGCTACCGAAGACATGCAGCGCATGGTAGGGATCTCTGGAGAAGAGTCTGCATTCACCGCTTGGCCTCAATCAGTCCGCAATCGACTCCCTTGGCTTTGCGTCAATTTGTGTACGGGATTTTGCATCGCCTGGGTCGTTTCCCTTTTCGAACCCGCCCTAGAAAAGTACGCCCTACTCGCTTTCTTTCTTCCAATAATCGGGTTGCTTGGCGGCAACGCGGGCAATCAAACCCTGACAATCGTTGTGCGGTCTCTAGCACTTGGCGAGATCGAGGATAAGGAATGGAGACAACTCCTCATCAAAGAACTCTTCACCGGTTGCATCAACGGCCTAGCCATTGGTGGTATCGCAGGACTTGCATCTTGGCTCTGGATAGGGAAACCAGTCCTTGGGGTGGTTGTATGCGCTGCGTTGCTACTCAATATGATCGCTTCCGCTGTTGCCGGAGTTATGGTGCCGATTAGCCTGCGTACCTTAAAAGTCGATCCTGCTCTCGCGTCTTCCATAATGGTTACTACCGCGACCGATATAATCGGCTTTTTCTTATTCCTAAGTTTCGCTACAATCGCCATAAACGCCTACAGCCTCTAGACCACGGTCCAGCCGATTTAGGACTTTCCCATTCCAACTTCGCCCCGAAATTTTCAGATTAAATTCCAAAAAATCCGGACATCCAATTCTTGAACCTTAAGCTCTTTGATGGAATCCGTGCCTCGATTGAAGGAGGCTTCCCGAGGAGCTCGTAGCTAAAAACTGTTCGATATCGCATTTTCCATGTTCCATTCCGTTACCACTGAACAATTGCGCGATTTCGTGAGCAAATCGCTCACAAAGGTCCTCAAAACGACGTTTTGTGCGAAGTGTGAATTAATAGGTTTCGAATCGTGTTCAGGGACTCAGTCTCTTAGCCTCAAAGCGGACCCAGAAAAAGATGGAAGCAGCCTAGTGTTCGCGGCATCCGTCGGATTCACTGGCGATTTAAACGGCGTCTGCTACCTGTTTCTAGACGACGCAGAATGGCTGCGGCGATCGGGATGAATTTTCGCATGATCATCGGTATTGGAGTTCGTATGGTGGCCGCCTCCAAGTTAGAGGAAAACCCATTCATAAGCCTAGGATTTGGCGTCGCGTTGGGCCCTGTTTTTGGAAGTCTTGCCGGACGATTTTTCAAACCGGTCCGCCGTTACGAGCGAATCGCTTCAAGCCATTCCTTCGATAGCATGCCGTTTGAAACGGAGGAGGAATCCGAGACCTCAAACGAAGACAATCCTAATGAAAATTAGGCACCCTCGCTCCAAAAAAGATGCCTCCTCCCTCCTATATGTTTTGAAAAATGAGGCGGTAGAAATCCGGATGCGACAGCCATGTTTGAGCACTGATTATTTTTCCGTTTATGGTCGCTTCTTCTTTGATCCACTTTCCTCCCGCAGCTTCTGCTTCAGGTCGGCAATGCTCGTAACACGTAATGTTTAATTCATTGAGAAGCCCCGCCGCAGCGAGAATCTGTATGCCGTGGCAGATGCTGTAGATCCACTTCCCCTTAGCATGGAATTCGTTTACGATCTCGAGTACCGTAGGATCATTTCTCAAATACTCAGGAGCCCTTCCACCGATTAGCATCACTGCGAAGTAATCATCGACGACAACTTCAGGAAAAGTAAGATCTGAGTCTGCCCCGTAGCCCGGCCTTTCAATGTAGGTATCCCAGCCTGGAGCAAAATCGTGAAGCACAAGGTTCAAAGCTCGCTTACGCGGAGCGGCAATCTCAGTTACGAAATTCGCTTCTTGAAATCGGTGTAATGCATACAAGACCTCGTAACTCTCTCCACCGTCGCCTGTGATAATCAATATTTTCTCGCTCATGTTTCGTTTTATTCGATCCGGAAATCTAGTCACATCGGATTGTCGCTTCGATCCTCACAGCCGCAAGTTTATATTCACTGAGCGATCGGGGTCCACAACTAAGGCGAATTGAAGCCATTTACTTCAGCAAGGCCCAGAAACGAAAAAACATTTGCCTCATTTTAGCCCCCATTATTGCTTACTCGACCCGAAGTTAATCCCACATTCAGATGACCAACAGCCGCAATGTAGTTTCCCAAATCATGCGATTCATCTTAGTCAGTGGAATTGCGTTTGCGATCGATGCCGGAGCCTACTTATTTCTCTCTAATCAGCTAGATATCGACGGATCGTGGGCAAAAAGAATCAGTTTTGCTTGCGTTTCAATTTGGGGATTTTTCGCCCACAAGCATTTCACCTTTCGCCACCGCGTTTTTATTGCAAGCGAGCCCATTCGATTCGCGATCGTATATCTAACCGGATGGATATTAAACAGCGTTATCTACGACGCGACCATCGCATTGGACCAATCCTCTGTACCGGCCTTTCTTACTGCGACGTTTGCTTGGGCTTGCTGGAACTTTATTGGTCAAAAATGGTTTGTCTTTGCTGAGCCAAACCCAAACGGCAAAGCAGATTAGAGGAAAGCTAATCCCAAGTTGAGAGAGCGGTTTCTGGGCATCTGCCCGCACTATCTGGATACCCAATCTTTTGCAGCAGATCTAAGTGCCAATCACTCTCATTACCGATCTCTCCTGAAGACTTGAATCAAATTTGAATGAGCTTCCACTCGCCCGAATAAGTTAGGAAATTTCCAAGATCCAGGAGCAGAGTGACCTTCAACCCTCAATCCTTGAGGGTACCGATCCAGGTAGTCTGCTATCTATTGAGACCAAAAAAGGATATTGAAAGAGCCTGCTTTGAAGGAACCTTCCGGCAAAATCATCATTGGTGACGATGTTCCTTTTGATTTTAGATTACCTTTCGGCCCCTCAAACTTTAGTCTTCGAACTAGTAAATGACTACGCTCAAGGGATCGAGAAGATCAGCGTCCAAGCAGACTTTGAAAACTATACGGTAATGAAGTTGATGAAGAACTACTCGAAAGCGTCTTAAGCAACCTTCTCGAAATCGACATTTACCAATGGAGGGAAGACAGTGTGAAGCTACGCGTTTCACGTAATTAAGATCCAATTACGTTTTCTTTCGATTCGAAAAGAAAACCGCTCGCATACGGAGAGATCAACGAAAGCCAGACAAACCGAATCGGTGACAATTAAAGAACACCTTGGATTCAATATCGCCGCAAGCCGAAATAAACTCGCGGAATTTGCCTATCGGTTTTCCTCACCAACTACCGGAGCAATCTCAGATTCCTGGATGACCCCCGGAGGCAGCTCCATAATGCGGATGTTCCGAAAGTGAATCTCTGCGCCCTCCGATTCCAGACAGAGGTAACCCTTTTTAATTGAGGACTCTCTCACACCGTTAACAAACTTTCCGTTAATCGAGAGTTTCACAACGCCATCTACACATACGACGAGGTAGTGATTCCACTCTCCTTTTCCTTTGCAGCGATATTCCACAGACGAACTTCGCTTCCCTCTTGGGTGATCTGGAATTGTCGTTACTGATCCCGCTCCGAAAAGCTCTCCACTCACATATTCTCTTACCCGATTATGGATGATCGGATAGTCATTTTCGAGCATCTGGACTTCAACTCCACTCGGTAGTCGGTTTGCTGTGTACACTTCCCCTTCACTCCACACAAAAACGCCAGAATTACCACCCGCCTCAAGGTGCATCCATTCGATCTCTAGTATGAAATTCTCGTATTGCCTTTCCGACCGCATCACTCCGATCGGATCGCCACTGCAAACCAAAATCCCATTTTTAATGGTCCAAGTATCAAGCCCTGTATTCACATTTACCCACCCATTGAGTGTCTTTCCATCGAAGAGAGACTTGAACTCGGGAGCGGCGTTCGCTCGCGGAACCACTAATAGAAGAAACGAAAGGCAGCAAAATGTCAAACTTCTCACAACAATCCCCTCCATTTAGTCAATTTTCCAACCGACTGGCTGAGTCCAAGCCTTCTTCTCAAAATCGCTATATTCATCGTACTTAAAATATGGATATGCATTACTGTGCACAACGGCCCGAACAAAGAGTTCGTTTCCCTTTAATAGGTAGGTAGCCCGAGTTCCTTTTTTGGACATGAACGTCTTGCCAATGTTATGGTCGAGATAGTTGGCTGTCACTGGGTGTTCAATTCCCTTCTCGTCAACTACATCAGGAGCGTGCTCATGCGCCATTGACACCTTAGACAACGACCCCTTGAACTCAATTTCATATTGAACCCCTGGCTCAGCATCCACTTCTGCCGTAAAGGTTTTATACAATGGGCTGAAATCCAGTCTCTTAAGTACAACTCCGGTGCTCGAGTAGAAATCCCCTTCTTTCATGGCTCCTGTAATTGAGTCAGCCGTCAGCGATTTCGCCCTCACCATAACCCAAGCAGTTCCTGGTCCATTGACTACTGGATTTTCCCGGTGATAGTCGTGCGTATCGTCAGTCGCCGTTCCAAAAATGGGCGGCAGTCCATCGCTTTTAAGTCGAATGGTGTTAGCAATATCCCAAACTCGCTCGACCGAGGGTCGCGATCCATCACCAGGATTGTAACAGTTAGAGCTTGAGTTCATTATCTCAACACCGTCTAGAAGTGCTAAATCAGCCATTTGTTCGCCCGTAATTGAAAACTTGAAGTTAGGGTGATTCACTTGCCAGAACACCGGCTTACCCGTTGCGTGAGAGTGCCTATTCACCAAATGCGAGTGAATCCCCAGTTCTTGTTCGACGCTACGTTTACTCTGTCTCTCGACACTTAGCAGCTTGCTCACATTCATGGAATTCGTATAAGCGGCTAATCCCTCCATCGATGTGGTCATTTCGAGTCCCTCTATCATGATGAACTTACCTGGTTCTTCCAACAGGTCACGCACCTCATTAAGCGGTAGCAGACGAACCTCATTGGCTCCGTCCATGATCCGCGTTCTCACATGTCCACGACCCCAACGCTTTTCTGCCTTATCAATCGCGACATTCGCCTGGTCGGCCCGAAGTGCTTTCCATTTCTCTCCTCGCGAGAGGATATTGTGGTCCGACAATACAAGGAAATCATATCCATGATTTTTATACCAATCCACCACCATCTCTGGAAAGTCATCTCCATCAGACCAGAACGTGTGCGTATGGATATTCCCCTTATACCACTGAAGCTCATCTCCTCTACACGTAGAAACGCCAAGAGCTGCACAAACTAATAATATAGCTTTTACCATTTGGGCCTAATCTAATCTATGCATTTCACAAATTTACAATTGTTCGCGAGAGTATTCGATTCAATTAACCTTTCGAACCGTCCCCTCTAATTGATTCAGGGCTCTGTTTATGACTCGTACAACGTATTTACCATTTGCATACAAATCTTCTCGAGGCTCTAGCGCTTTATGCATACTGGCAACTACAGGCCAAGCCATCTCGTCGATTTCATCGAGTACGATGGCGGCATGAAGACGCTCCCATTGTTCTCCACCATTCAGTTCTTTCACTAACACTGGAAGAGCATCCTTTGGCTGACCCAAACGACACAACGCCCTTGCGGCCGCGGTCCGGACAACGGATGATTCATCATACAAAGCCATCCGAATGGCACTCTCGGCTTTTCTCGCTGCTGGCCCAATATTTCCCACTCCGACTGCACCCCAGTATCGAATGGCGGCATCCGGATCCTGTAGTCCTGTCATAAGAGCTGGGAGCGCTTTCGGCCCATCCGAGGCCTTAACCGCAATATCCGCCAGTCTGTTGTTAAAATTAGCGTCACTTATCTGCCTGAGGACGCCGTAACGGTGCCCAATCTTCTTTTCCCGCTCAACCAGTATGGGTTCCGCGATTAATCCGGTATCCCGAGTACTCTTTACCCAGTCCAAATGGGATTGGCGGAGCTTCTTCAAGGTCTTGGTGTACTTTGGATCTTCAGCAATATTGTTTATCTCATGGGGATCATTCCACGTGTCATAAAGCTCTTCCACAGGTTTGCTGGGTGAGAAATAGTACTCCGCAGCGGGTGGCAATTTCCCTTGTTCATGAAGTCGCCTCAAGTCTGCCATCGTCTTGCCCTTTTCAGGCGTATTCATATATTGGTAGTAGGTTTTTAGCGGCTCATAGTTTCTTATGTATTTGAACCGCTTGTTCCTCGCCATTCGTATAATATCGTAGCGCTCATCCATACGATCTCTTGCTCCGAACACAAATTCGCGGGGAGTTCCCAAATTTTTGCCTAGGAATGCCTTCCCCTGTACGTGGGAAGGAATCTCAACACCAGCTAGATTTAGCACCGATGGCCCGTAGTCGATCGAGCTTATCAGTTGGTCTGTAACATCTCCCGGCTTACCCTGCCCATTTTCTCGCAGAGCTTCTGGAATCCTAACAATTAAAGGAACTCTTGTACCCGAATCATAGAGCCATCGTTTGGCTCGTGGCAACCCCACCCCGTGGTCAGACCAATACATAATGATCGTTTTCTCATATAGCCCATCTTCTTTAATTTGCCTAATCAGGTCACCTGCCCAAGCGTCCATAGCCGTAATAAGCTCATAATTACGTTTCCAGTCTTCGCGAGAATCAGGCGTTTCCGGATAGTAGGGAGGAAATGTAGTGAGTCCATCAGCGTCCTGCCGCTGACTCGGGTCTAAATCCTTTGTTATATCTTGGTACTTGCTGTCACTAGCGATTCCGCTTTCGTGGCAACCTGTAAAGTTGAATACGGAGAAGAATGGCTGGTCAGGATTCTTCCGATTGCGCCAATGGCCTTTTCTACTGGAGTCATCCCAGACATTCTTTGGCGTTGCAAACTGATAGTCCTCTTTACTGTTGTTCGTGCAATAATACCCGGCCTTTCGCAAATAGGTGGGGAAAGGCACAACTTCCGGAGGTAGCTGGGCGTGACCCCTCATGTGCTGCGTACCGAGCGTTGTCTGATACATCCCTGTTATGATTCCGCTGCGACACGGTGCGCAAACACCAGCTGTCGTAAATGCATGGGTATAGCGCACTCCTTCAGAAGCCAATTTGTCCAGGTTGGGAGTGATGGCGTGAGGGTCCTCATAGCATCCCAAATGGGCACTGATATCTTCACAGCTAATCCAGAGTACGTTTGGCTTTTGAGCTGATAAATGGGAAGCCAACGCAAGGCTCGCAAGAAGGGTTATTGGTCTAAGCATAAATTTCAAAGGGTTCCGCGACTCATTTGTAAGCTGGGACAGAGTGAAGTTCAGCAGGAGTTGACTCATATTTCAAGGCGCCAATTGAAAACCTTGTCACCGAAATTGAACCGTGTTCCGGCGCAAATATTGAAAAGGACTGACTGAACCAAGAATCGCTTAAAGAAAGCGTGTACTCATGAGATCTATCTTCATTCATCTATGCTACGTGCTATCGGTTTAAACATGCTGACTATCGCATTAGGATTCGGTCTCTACTACCTCGGATACCAACAAGGAAATAGGCGGGTAGAAATAGCTAGTGCGGGAACCGGATCTCCTTCTACAATCGCCCTACCGAAACCAGAAGAAGCAATCTCTCCGAAATCTACGCCCAGCGTATCGGATCAGAATAACTCCCTGTTTGCTCCGGGCGAGCGATCCAATAGAGTCAGTGAGATGGTGAGCGACTTCAGGAATATCGGCTATGAGGAGGCAAAGAGCGACTTCGATGCTGCTATCTCAAAGGCGGAGTCCATGAGTCCGCGAGAACAGAGATTCTACTTCGCTGGACTATTCAAGTTCATCACAAAAAACAGCTCACCTCGGGATGCCTTAACCATCGGAATCGCTCAAGCGGGCACGACTCGCAAATTCGCGTTAAAGGCCCTGGTGGGCGAATGGGCGGCGGACCAGAGTCGTCCTGAGAGGCGAGCAAGAAAGACGGCTGAGGCGGGTGCTTGGCTTATCTGAAGGGCGTTACGGACTGGAAGCCGAACTCGCTTCGTTCCTTGCCCAATCGTCCACCGATCCTACAACCGCCTCCGCTTGGATAGAAGCCTTTTCCCGCCATCCAAGCTGGACCGAGATCGTAGCACCACTTTCCCCCTTGATGCCCGACTTCGATCCTACCAAAACATTAGCCATGGCCGAAGGATGGACCGATTGGGAAAAGTCCCGATTCGCTGACAGCCTCGTCAAAAATTGGTCGAATCAGGATCCGAAAAGCGCCTGGGATTGGTATTCCGAAAACCCGGATACACTTTCCGCCAACGCCGCGTATCAAATTCTCAATAGCTGGGTCCAAAAGGATTCGGACGCTATGACCCAATCTTTGGATACATTCACCGATCCTGAAGACCGGCGTTTAGCAATCGAGGCGATATCGGCGTCCCTTGCGGAACAGGGGACCGACCAGGCTCTCCATTGGGTAGAGAGTCTTGCCGACGTCGAGGAAAGAGACACGGGCATGTAAGCCGTATACCAAAACACTCCAAAGGGAATCAGAGCTTTATTAAAATTGGAAAGCGACTTTTCTAAAATCTCGGACATCATGCCCACAGGGGGACTCGCTTCAACCGATCTCCGAGAGGGAGATTTGATCGTACAAGCACAGGACTCCGACAAAGACCCACACAACCTTTACGGTAGAAATATGCAGGATATCTTCGGACTCCTTCGCTGCACCCCGGGATCAGAAGTTGAGATACGCGTTCTGAGCGAAAATCAAGCTACTGGATAGCTCTACGAGCATTCAGCTATCGTAGAGCGGGACTTGCTCTTTCTCGAATCTTCGGATCGCAATTAGGTTTCCTATCGACAGAACCGCTCGCGAGGTCTCTGCTGTCTTTCGCATGTCCTCCCTTTCGCCAACCACCATCACGATTCAATCAGATGTAATTGAACTCTGCCAAATTCTAAAGTTCGAAGGGCTGGTTTCCAGCGGCGGCGAAGCCAAACAGGTCATCGTAAACAAGCTAGTCAAAGTAAACGGAGAAACCGAAACTCGGAAACGTCGAAAGATCTCCCACGGCGACACGATCGAATATCAAGGAAGCTCGTTTTTGGTCGCTGGGCCAACCGCCTCGTAGAAGCTGCCAAACAAATTTCAGCGATGGATCGAATTTTCATCGACGCTAAGAGCTAGAGCATAAACAATTTTGCACTATTCATGAAGCAATACCTCGACCTGCTGCAACGCGTCCTCAACAACGGGCACTATCGCGACGATCGGACCGGAACCGGAACTTACTCCGTTTTTGGCGCTCAAGCTCGATTTGATCTGCGAAACGGATTTCCTTGCCTAACCACCAAGAAACTTCACCTGAGGTCAATCATCCACGAATTACTCTGGTTCCTCAAAGGTGATACCAACGTGAAGTATCTCAACGACAACCAGGTTACCATTTGGGATGAGTGGGCGAATGAGAACGGAAACTTGGGACGGGTCTACGGGGCCCAATGGACCGACTGGAAGACACCTGAAGGGGGGAGCATCAACCAGATCGAGCAGGTCATAGACCAGATAAAGACCAATCCCACAAGCCGACGGCTCATGGTCAGTGCATGGAATCCTGGCGAACTTCATTTGATGGCCCTCCCTCCCTGCCACAGCCTTTTTCAATTCTATGTTGATACAGAACGGGGCGAATTGTCCTGCCAGCTCTACCAAAGGAGTGCCGACCTTTTTCTGGGAGTTCCTTTCAATATCGCTAGCTACGCGCTACTGACACTTATGGTCGCCCAAGCTTGTGATTTGAAAGCGGGAGAGTTCGTGCATACATTCGGAGACCTCCATCTATATAAGAATCATCTGGACCAAGCCAAGCTCCAGCTTGAACGCGATCCCAGAGAACTGCCCACCATGCGCATCAATCCGGATATCAAAAATATTGGGGACTTCACTTTCGACGACTTTAAGTTGGTAGACTACGATCCCTATCCCAGTATCAAGGCCCCCATTTCCGTTTAAGACCTAGGTTCGACTGATATCCATGTCCCAGAACCAAACTTGGAGAGCGATTGCCGCGATGAGCGAGAACCGAGTTATCGGAAACGGTAGCGAAATCCCATGGCGAATTCCTGAAGACTTTAAGTGGTTCAAAGAAACCACCATGGGGGGCGTCCTTATCATGGGACGTAAGACTTGGGACAGCATCGGCCGGCCTCTCCCTGGCCGTAAGACCGCGGTTGTTAGCCGATCTCAGCCCAGTTTACCCGACGGTGTAGACCTTCTTGACGGTCTTGAAGCAATTGACGAACGAGGCTACCCTGATCCCATCTGGATTTGCGGCGGTGCGGAGATCTACCGACAAGCGCTATCCCGTTGCCGAGAGCTGTACCTGACCCTAGTCAAGCGAGAGTTCAAAGGTGATGCTTTCTTCCCGAACTTCGAAGACCAATTCCAACTCGATTCCGTAATTAGAGACGAATCCGAATTCCAAATACGAAAGTATCTGCGGAAATAAGGGGCCTCGCAGAAGCGAGACCAAAAGCTGAAATTAACACCGCTTCTCTAGTTGCTTCTACGGAGCAAATAGTTGACCCCTCGGGCCATTGTTTTTTTAACTGAAAACACCTATTTTCCGACACTCGGAAACCCATTAAACTCCCAACGCGAGGGCACTAGGCCAGCAGGCCGAGGTTAAAATGCCTCAGCGAATGCAAAATCATTCTTAGTGAATACGCTCTCCAAGATCACGCCACAGAGCTATCCCGCAAGCAAATAAATTCAACCGCTAATTCAAAACTTCTCGTTTTTTGTTTCCAACAAAGCTCTCAAACGCTTGAGCGTATCCGAGTGCTGCTCCATTCCCACCAGATTCGTGAACTCCTTTGGGTCCGCCTGGTGGTCATAGAGCTCCTCACCCTCATTTCCCCAGCGATTGTAGCGATAGCGATCCGTGCGGATTGATTCTCCAGAACTTCGAGTAACCGTATACGCCAACTTCTTCTTCCCTTTAGAATCTGGGTTATCCAGCAGTGGCCGAAGACTGATCCCATCCAGATTGGCGGGAGCTTTATCCTTCAGCCCCGTCAGATCCAAGAGAGTTGGATACAAGTCCACCAGCTCAACCAGACCTTGGGCTTTCTTCCCAGCCGCTTTCTCAAAGCCAGGGGCGGAGATCAGGAGAGGCACCCGGGCACTTTCTTCAAACAGGCTCAATTTCTGCCACATGGTGTGTTCGCCCAAATTGTATCCATGATCCGAGGTGAAAATTACGATAGTATTTTCACGCTGGCCCAATCGATCTAATGCATCGAGCAACCTTCCCACCTGCTGATCCATGTAGGTAACACTCGCGTAGTAAGCGGCAATCGATTGTCTCTGCTGTTTCTCAGTCAGCCAATAACGCCCCTCATTGGCCATGGCAGCTGCAGGTTCCGGCAGATCGTCCAAGTCACCTTCCGGGACATACGGCAGCGGGATACTGTCCTCATCGTACAGATCGAACATCGACTTCGGAGCGACTAACGGTACATGCGGGCGCACAAATCCAACTGCTAGAAAAAAGGGTTCTTCAGGGCGAATGAACTTAGAGAATTCTCCTCCACGCGCCCGGCTATCTAGAATCGCAATTGCCTGTGTCGCGGTGAGCGCGTCTGCTTGAGTTTCGATTTTGTCATCCGGAACGATGATTCGAGCAAAATTCGATCCGTAGTGAGTTCTTTTGGGCGAAAGTAATTCAAGGACTCCCGGACTGGCCGTTTCAGGCGCCATTACGTCGATCGCCCGATCCCATGAATCTGGATCATCCCCCCCCGGCTCACCCGCTTCAATACCTCCGGGAACACCCATATGATAGATCTTTGAAACTCGCAAAGACACATATCCATTGCGCCGCAAGAAGCCCCCAATACTGGGGTGATCCGCCAGTTTAGGATTCATCGCTCGATAGCTGCCAAGCGTGTAGCTATTGCCCATCATCCCATTACGCTTGGGATAAAGCCCACTCATAAAGGAAGCTCTAGACGCCCCGCAAACCGGATACTGACAATACGCCCTATCAAACTGAACGCCTTCACTTGCGAGCCGATCCAAATTGGGCGTTTGACAAATCTCATTACCGTAAGATCCTAAGCAAGTGGTCAGGTCGTCGCTAACGATAAAAAGGATATTCGGCCTAGAGGCCGAGAGTGATCCACCCCAATCGAAGACGAACGAGGCGAAGAGAATTAGAACTAAAAAGCGAAGCATCAAAGCAATAAAACGAGAGACCTAGCTCGCAGCGATCAAAAACTACCCGAATGGCCCTACCTCCGTCTTTTCTCTACTTGCTTCTTGGCCTTGGGCTCTTGGTCTAAAAGCTTAATCATGCGTGCGAGAACATCCGGTTTGGAATCTGCGAAATTTATGGTCTCCAAGGGATCCTTCTCGTAGTCGTAAAGCTCATACTCGGTCTTCCCGACAGAATGAGGCTCCCATTGGACCAGACGATAACGCTCCGTTCGTATCGCTCTTCCCAAGTAGCCTCCTCTTTTGTACGCATGGTAGGCATACTCACGTATACGTTTTTTTGGTTCTTCAAGAACCGGGGTCAAATCAACTCCATCAATTGGCTGCGGAGCTGCCGGTTTAGAAAGCCCGGCCAAGGACGCCAATGTCGGATAAATATCCACGGTTTCCACTAATTGACGCGTTCTTGTCCCCGATTTAGTTACACCGGGTGCGTAGATGATGATGGGGATCCGGTTCGCTTGTTCATGATTCGAGTGTTTCGTCCAAGACCCATGATCTCCCAAGTGCCATCCATGATCTCCCCACAGTAGGATGATCGTATTATCAACGAGCCCAAGCTTCTCAAGTTCGTCTAACACTCTACCCAACTGAGCGTCCATGTAGCTGACACTCGCATAGTAGCCGTGTATCAAGTCACGCTTAAGATCATCCTGAAAAACAGCCGTATCCGTTGGGACGGGCTTGAAAGCCGTTATCTCCCCTCCTCTTTTGACGGCAAACTCTGGTGCTCCTTCCGGAGCCTCTTCAAACTCCGGCATTGGCAAAGAATCCCTGTCATACATATCCCAATACTTTTTGGGTGCTGAAAAAGGCAGATGGGGACGAACGAATCCTACGGCGAGGAAAAAGGGCTGATCCGAATCCTGAGATAGCGAACGCAGACGGTCAATAGCATGAGTGGCAATCCGTCCATCGGCATAGGCTTCATCGAGTACGTCAGGACTTTCCCAGGCTGCTCCACGCGGCAGGCTGCGGATCGGTTTGTTAAACTCATTTGTGAAGAGCGCCTCTTCCCTGGTCAGTTGACGATGATTGCTCTCCGGTACCAAATACTCGATCACTTTGTCCTTTAGATGCGGCACACTCCAAGAGGCATCATCGTTTGTGTTGCCGTGACCGATATGAAACACCTTCCCCATGGAATGGGCCACATAGCCATGATTGGTGAAGTGCTGGGGCAACGTAATCGCATCCGGGTATACCTCGCGAAACTGGGTCCCAAACGAATAGAATCCTGTCGATGAAGACCGGCTACCCAGCATCAAATTGTAACGCGACGCCATGCAGACCGATTGATTGCAGTAAGCTAAATCGAATCGCATTCCCATCGCTGCCAGCCGGTCGATGTTCGGGCTGACCGCTACTTCGTCGCCATAGCACCCCAAAGTAGGCTTCAAATCATCCACTAGGAGCAAAAGAACATTCGGCCTATTATCCGATTCGCCCCAAACGCTTCCTGTGAGGACAATTAAGATCACGAAAAAAGAGCCGAATCTCGTTCTAATTAGAGTATTAAACATAATTCGGCAAACTAGACCAAGAGAATCTACAGGCAAGCGATCAGTTTCCACAACTCTCTACTGAGGATGAACATTTTCACACCAAAGAGACACTATTGTATTTTTCAGACTCTTTAGCCTCTCAGGGGGCGCGACGGCCCAGCGAGCCGCAGCCCGAGTCCCGTCTGCCTAATCATTCCCAATCCTCAAATCTGCCATCGGAGCGGAGGGGCACTCGCCCTAACTTGGTTAGTCCTCCACAAAGGTCGCCGCGAATTCTACGGGTTGCGCTTACTTTCTGAACTCTCGGGCGACCACTTCCCACAATGAGTTCTCTTCCTCTAAAATAAAATCGCTGTATTCTCGGGTCCCTGCTTTGATAGCCTCTCTCTGATTCCAATTCAATTTTTGCATACCTAGCTCGTAGTTCATACTATCCCATCCGCCAGCCCGAAAGGAGTAGAAGGACCAGTGCCAGTTCTCTTGGTTGGCCAGGCTGATAACGTCCGAAAGGTACTGCTTCGCCCCTTCCACTTTTCGACCGCAGCCGAATTCGGCAAAATGGATACGGTTGGCTGGAATCCCGTGCTTATCCGCCCAATCGCGCACAGGCTTCATCCGCAATGCGATATTCTCAATCGTCCAAGATTCGGTCTCATCACCGTGCCCAGTCGGCATTCGGTCTGGATAGGCAAAGCGACCCTTATTCACTCGAAGGGTCGTGAAAATCCACGGTTCATAGTAGTGAAAGGAATACAAAACCGCTTCATCCTCGATCGGCTTCAAGGTGGCAAATCCGGCAGGATTCGCATGAAACCGACTGTCGACTATGATCGGCGTAAGCGAATCAACACTTCGGATGGCAGCAAACATTTGGACGTAGAAACGGTTCAAGTCTGCGATGCCGCCTTCATTGTTCTGCAACCAATGCTCAAATCCATCCGCTTTATCGGCCTCAAAGCCGGCTTCTCTTTCCGGATGGGGTTCGTTGACAATGTTGTAGCCAACGATTGCCGGGTGATCCCTTAGTTCAAACGCTAGCTCCTGCCAGAATGCCATCGCCTGGTCCTGAAACGCGTGGTCGTTCCACAAGCGAAAATCGAATTCCAAATCGTTGTGCTGCCGCCAGCGGCGGCCCGGCAAGCTGAAAGTCGTCAGCACAATCTTAATACCTGCTTCATCTGCCCTATCCAGCACTTCGACCAGCATTTCCAAATCTCGCTCCGGAATCCCAAAAAACGCGTCCGCATCTCCCATCAAAAAATCACGGCTATCTGACTTCATGCTGGTAGGGCTCAAACGGATGTACTCGATTCCTGTCGTTTGTGCCGCTTCGAACCATTCAGGCGATCCATCTTCTGCACCGCCATTAGCTCCCTTTCTCTGCTCGTCCCAAAATGCGAGTTTAAGATTCGCTTCGATAAGCTGAGTTGCCAAACCGAGAGCAATAATCGCGATTGCTTTTATTGTCTTATTTCCAATCACTAGACACACTCTGTCAGACAAAAGACATCCAGCAAACAATTTTGTAGATGAAAGATGGCGATTTCCCAACTATAGACAGAATTCGGGATTTCGATTCTACCTCGTGCCGCCGACCCCGCCCCGCCTTCTTTGAAAGAGGATACGAAATCCAGTCTACTATGGTTTACCTTTACCTAAGCACCGAAAAATCGCCAAATACACGATAAGCTCACAAGTTAGCTTGGAAGGGAGCAACCTTCAAAGGTGCCAATAGTCTGAATTCTCTTTGACAGATCTCGTCTTCGGATTGCACCACGCGAAAGCTGATAAGCCCGGACGGGTTTGCTCACAAGGCACCAGCCTAGAAGGCCTGACACCCACGACCAAACCCTCCTATTTGAGGCTTCTCTAAATTGTTTCATTAAGAAAAGCTATCGCTTTCGCTAAATTCCTCCAGTCTTTGAGCATCACTTCACCGGCTCGAGATCCGGCGTTGGAGTCAAATATGCGATATGCGACCAATTTCAGCGGAAGTCCGATACGCTTCGTGGAGTCGACTATTCCTGAGTTGTGCCATTCGAGTCGCTTCTCAAAATCTTGGGTCGAGCCAATTTAGTGGAGACCGCTCGTTCCTTGTAGTATGTGAACGAACGACATAGCGAGGTGGTGGGCCCGGAGGGATTTGAACCCACGACCAAGGGATTATGAGTCCCCTGCTCTAACCGCTGAGCTACAGGCCCGCTCAAAAAAAGAAAGAGGAATAAAACTGCCCAAAACCGCATTGGCAAGTTTTCATTCGGCACTTTTGGTGATCCGTTTTCTATAGCGACCTAGAGAGTTGAACCCCAGACCAACCCCGACCAGTCGGGGCTTATCTAACCGCTGAACTACAGGTCAGCCCAGGAAAAATTGGGACTTAATCGAGGCAATCAATGCAAATCTTAAACTATTCGAGATGCGGTTTCGCTTCAGCCCCAGTTGCAATCCTCTCGCGATTGGCTTCCGAATAAGCCGATGCGAAAGACTCTTTTTCAGCCCTATCGCCCTCTTCTGCAGAGTCGCCCTCAATCTCTAGCTCATAAGATTCCGCTTCGCGACTTTCTTCTACTGCCAACTGCTTAGCAGTGGGGTTCCACACGCCTTGATCATGCATCTTTGTCATTTCCTGGGCTTCGGACAGTCGACGGTCATTTGCGGCTTCAGACGGATTCCAACGAGCGAATCCCTAGCGGATCAATATCTCGTTCAGGTATTCGTCTGCCATCAAGTAGATCTCCGAAACTAGAATCTCCCCCGAGTCCAAGCGTACGGGTTTCACCCGGATCCGTTTTCCTTTCACCTCATTGTAAAGGAGATCGAAAATCTGCTCATCAAGCATTTCTCTTTCGCTGGCCATCTTCAAACCAAACAACTTTACCACGCTGGATCGGCGATCATCGAAATCCTTGAAAAGCGCTTCCTTGTTAAGGATCTCTTTAACGGTCCCAATACGCTCCTGCGTTTCATTCTTTTGATTCAGAGCGAAATAAACCGAGAACGCTGCAATGGGTCGAAGTGCCATTACCATGTCAAATGTACAGACGCTACCTAAAGCCTTGGCCTTACTCGCTAGCAAGGGGTCGCCTTCTTATACCCCTTTTTTCAAAATATCGAGGTTATCCCCTTCAGATCGCGAAGCGCTTATCCTTTTCTGACAAACACACCCCAATGCTCTATGGCGTCATCCGCCTAAAACCATTTTGCTCGGCCGGTCTGACCAAACCCTTGACGAATCCAACTCGATTCGATTCTAAATTCATGCCCAAACCAAACTTGGGCATAAACTCAACTCTGCCCAAAACCGGTAGGGGCAACACACCCATGCTAGACGCTGAAGTCATTTCCAGTCTGCAAAACGATCGAATCAAAAACCTCGTCAAGCTACGCAACCGCCGCGCTCGAGATCGCCAGGGCGTTTTTATCGCAGAGGGATACCGGGCAGTGAGCCGGGCCTTGGAAAAAGGCGTCGTTCCCAAGGAGACCTACTACTCCCCGGAGTGTTTTCTGGGCGACAACGAGGAATCTCTGCTCGAAACGCTTCAGAAAAAGGGCTGCGATCTCTTCGAGGTCAGCAAAGCGGCTTTCGAAAAAGTTTCCTACCGCGATCGTCCTGAAGGGATTCTCAGCGTAATAAAGCAATGGACGTACGGGTTAGATGACTTGAAGCTCAGCAATCCGCCCTTCCTACTGATCGTCGAGTCGATCGAAAAACCAGGCAATCTAGGCACGATTCTCCGTTCAGCTGACGCGGCAGGCGTCGACGCCGTCATTTGCTGCGACTCTGTCACTGATCTATTCAATCCGAACGTCGTCCGTTCCTCGACAGGCGTGCTTTTCTCGATGCCAACCGTCATGACCTCTACCGAGGGCACGATCGAATGGTTGAAGAAGAACGAAATCCGTTCGATAGCGACCACGCCCAACGCTCAAGGCATTCATACGCAAACGGAGCTCACGGGCCCAATCGCCATAGTGATGGGCAGCGAACAATTCGGTCTATCGCAAACCTGGCTTGAGGCGAGCGATGCCCAAACGAGAATTCCCATGGCGCGCCAAGCGGATTCTCTCAATGTCGCCATGGCCACTCTCGTGACGCTCTTCGAGGCCGTTCGCCAACGGAGCGACGAACCATGAATCTAAAACAGCTTGAAGCGAATTTCGAAGCGCTCGCCGCCGACGATCCGCTTTGGACCGTTCTTTCGGACAATGAGAAGCGCGACGGCATGTGGGACGAGGCCGAATTCTACCGAACCGGCGAGGGCGTCATCGATGACCTGGAGTCGCGTCTCAAAGGGCTCGGCTTGGACCTAGCGGGCCACCGAGCAATCGATTTCGGATGCGGCGTAGGCCGCCTGACCTTCCCCTTAGGCCGCCGTTTCAAATCATGCTGCGGCATCGACATCTCTCAAAGCATGGTCGATTTCGCCGAATCCCGAGCGAATCGAGGACCCAACTGCCAATTCCTAGTCAACGCGTCCCCTAGCCTCCCAGCGATAGACGACGCTTCCGTCGATTTCGTATACTCGGCGATCGTATTTCAACATATCGCTCCACGCTTTACGCGACAGTATCTAAAATCTTTCGCGCAAAAGCTCAAACCTGGCGGCCTCCTAGTCTTTCAGCTGCCCAGTCATCTCAATCCGCAGTTCCCAGGAAATCGGAAACCCTTCCGAATTTTGAGAAAGCGTTTCCACTACTTCACGAAAGCGATCGCTCAGCGGATCCCATTCGTGAAAAGCGAGAGCTTCTTCGAAATGAACGCAATTCGTCGAAAAGTGCTCCTTCCCTTCCTCGAGGAGGAATGCGGTCTTGAAGTCCTAGATAATCAGGACTTTCCAGCAGCTGGCCCCGCATGGGTTAGCTACCTTTATATCGCCCGCAAGCGATAGGCGACCCTGACTCTCGTAGGCAGAGGATCTTTCCCGTTCTCATACTTTGATTAATCAAAATTATGTTTTTGCATAGTGAATTTTTCGATTGACAATAGTCGAAGTATCCGGGAAACCAATTCACAGTCGCTTCTCTTCTTAAGAACGGAAACGGGCCGCGAAATCGGACCTTTATTGACTAAAAATCTTTATATCCGCGATACCATGGAACCCCGTTTTATCGAAAACCGCTTTTTCTGGATGACAGCTGCTCTCACTTGCTGTGTCGGAACTTGCGTTTGCGCAGGAGCGTCTGAAGACCAACCACTTCAATTAGATCCTTTGCAGGTCGTTTCTACCGCGACCCGAACCGAACGCCTCGTCAAGGAGCTGCCAATAAGAACGGAAATCGTTTCATCGAACGTCTTTCATTCTGCGGGGGCGCGTGATCTAGGCTCTGCAATCGAGTACTTGCCAGGCGTACGCAGCGAAGCGAATTGCCAAAACTGCGGAACCGCCGAAATTAAGATGCTCGGTCTAGGCTCGGGCTACAATCAACTGCTATTCGACGGTCAACCGCTTTTCTCCGGCTTAGCCTCCGTATACGGGATCGAACAGATTCCAACCGCATTCATCGATCGCATTGAGGTTATCAAGGGGGGGGCATCCTCGCTTTATGGGCCTGGAGCAGTCGCGGGCGTGATCAACATCCTTCCAAAGGAACCGGTCAAGTCCAGCGGCAAATACGACGCCTCCGTCGAAAGCGTCGACGGCAGCGTCTTCTTCAGTTCGTCAGCTCTCTACAATTGGTCGAACGCTGAAAGCGATCTTGCTCTTTCCTTATATGGACAATTCAACGACAACGAATCTATAGACCTCAACGGCGACGGCTTTTCGGAGATAACGGAAAAGCGATTTCACACCCTAGGCCTCAACGCCTGGACCTATCCAACTGAAAATGGGAAATTGAGCTACAATTACTCCTACAGCTGGGAGAAACGGCGTGGAGGAGATCGTTTCGATCTCGTTCCCCACGAAGCTCAAATCGCCGAACAGGTTGAACACAATTGGCATCGCGGGGGAATGCTCTGGGAACAGGGAAATGGAGCAGGAGGCGTCTTCAAGCTCGGGGCCTCTTTCTCATACGTCGATCGTCATAGTTACTACGGCGGCATCGGCGATACCCCATTCCCGGCTCACCCAGGCTACAACCCCAAGGTCCATGCTCAGGCGATTGATTATTCTCGTTTACTGTATGGATACTCGGATACGATGTGCTACTATCTTGACGCTCTCCATACCCAGCAATTCGGGGAGCACTATCTTTCGATTGGACTGCAATACCAGATAGACGAGCTATTCGACGAGAAGAGAGACGAGCGCGGCAACTCTCTTAGGAGCGATGGATCCTTGGCGACATTTCGCGGCGAAGACCCGATAGCGAAAGACAACTATTCGAATGGCGGCATCTTTCTCCAAGACGAATGGATACCCCACAGCAAACTAACAGTCATAAGCGGCCTACGGGCCGACAAGCACTCCAAGCTTGAAAAATGGATCGTGTCTCCAAGAGCCGCTGCTCGCTATTCCGCCAATGAGGACTGGACATGGAGAGCTTCGGTATCCACTGGATTCAGAGCCCCTAAGATCTTCGATGAGGACTTTCACATTGAGATTCTCGAAGATCCCACCCGTACCCGGAATAGCCCTACTCTCAAAGAGGAATCCTCAATATCCTATTCCGGCGGATTCGTCTGGATTCCTTCCACTCTCCAAAGTCGATTGCAGGCTGAAGTCGAAATCTTTAGTACAACAATCAGCGATACTTTTCATGTATCCGATATTGTACACACAGGCGCCTTAGGCAATATCTATAAGGAAAGAACGAACGCAAGCGGTTCAAGTGTGTCGGGAATCGAGGCCAACATAGGTTTTCGATTCTCGAAGAGGTGGCGGACCGATATCGGGGCGACGCTTGTCGATGCTCGATTTGACGACAAGCAGGAAGTCTTGCCCGATATCTATGAAGATCGATATTTGGAAACGCCGCGATGGACCGGAGTCGCCCAGCTAAGATACGAAAACGAAGCCCTCTTCGATTTCTTTATCGGCGCCGTGTACACAGGATCGATGATCGCCCCCAAGGAGGTTGAAGGCGTTCTCAATCGGGACACTGACGATTTCATTGCTATCGACCTCACTTTTACCAAGCACATGGATCTTTCCTTCGGTGCTCGCGATATTCATTTCGACATTATCGCCGGTCTCAAGAACCTGCTCGACGAACGCCAGAAGGATCTGACCAGCGGCCCCAATCGCGACACGACATACTTCTACGGTCCTCGCTTCCCTCGCAGCGTCTTTGCAAAGGCAACCTTCGCATGGTAGCGCCTCAACATTATGGCGGACTAGCCTTATTCGCCTTGGCCCTTGCTAGCTACAGCAGGGCTGATTCGGATTTCCCGCAAAGCGTATGGCATGAAGACTACAGCTCAGCGGAAACGACTGCCCGAGAGAGCGACAAAGCACTGCTTCTCTTTTTCACCGGATCCGATTGGTGTATCTGGTGCCAGAAACTCGAACAAGAAGCATTCCGCGAAACCGTCCTCTCAGGAAGCCTCGCTTCCGTCGCCGTTCCCCTCCGGATCGACTTTCCTCAAAGCCGGGCTCTGCCGCCTAAACGACAACGAGCAAACGCCATTTTGAAGGAAGCATGGAACGTAGATGCAGTCCCAAGCGTCATTCTCTACGACCCTGTCTCTAAAAAGGAGTTATGGCGACATGGATACGCGCAAATCTCGGCAGACGATTATATCGATCGCATCCGAAGAGCCGTCGCATTCGAGCAAGGGCTGAACAAGCCTCTAGATAGCCAATAAGGAGCTTTCGAAATTCAATTTTCCCAACCGTATTCAAATGAAATGTCCGCGATCTGCGTTATTCTTCCTTACTCTGTTGACGATGGCATCCATCTCCTGCTCTCCAACCTCGAATGATTCAAACGACGAGCGCATCAAGGCCGTCGCAACGACGACATTCGTCGCAGACTTGGTCCGCTCCATTCTAGGGGACGATGGCGAAGTCAGAGGACTTATGGGTCCGGGCGTGGATCCCCACCTCTATAAAGCGACCGCGGGCGACGTGAACCAACTCCAGTCAGCAGACGTGATATTCTACAACGGGCTGCATTTGGAGGGCCGCATGACAGAAGTGCTCGTTCGCCTAGGGAGACAAGGAACGCCTGTCTATGCTATCACCGAAAGTGTGCCTGAATCCAGATTGCTCGAGCCGGCAGAATTTGCAGGCCACTACGATCCACATGTCTGGTTCGATCCTGATCTGTGGATCCATTGTGTGGATACCGTTGTATCCGCGCTGAGCAAAGTCGATCCAAGCCGTGCCGGCACCTACGAAAATCGAGGAACTGATCTTGTATCCAGGCTTACAGAACTGAAACGCTGGGGCGACGAATACGCCCAGCAAATCCCTAGGAAACAGCGGATCCTGGTCACGAGTCACGACGCCTATAACTACTTCGGCCAAGCGTTCGACTTTCAAGTAATCGGCGTTCAAGGAATATCAACCGTAAGCGAAGCCGGCCTAGCCGATATCGTCAAAGTCAGCAAGTTCATCAGAGAAAACGGGATCAAAGCGATCTTTGTGGAATCTAGCGTCTCGCCCGCAACCATCGAGCGAATCAGCGCCGACTCGGGGGTTTCAATCGGGGGCGAGCTATTTTCAGACGCTTTAGGAGAACCTGGTCACATGGAAACCGGTCCCGACGATTCCTCATACGACGTTGGAACCTACGAAGGCATGTTCCGACACAACATGACAACCATCGTCGAAGCTCTGAAATAACGTATTTAAATGCCACTTGCACAAACAGACGCCGAGTCGAAGAAGATTGCGCCCCCACTCGAGATTCATGATCTCACTGTGGCGTATACGAAACGGCCCGTACTGTACGGAATCGACCTCGAGATTCCCAAAGGCTCCATCGTCGGCATCGTCGGACCCAACGGGGCGGGAAAATCCACGCTCATAAAGTCCGTAATGGGCCTGCTCCCTTCAGCTAGCGGCTGGGTCAAAGTTTTCGGCAAGCCCTTCAAGCAAGCGGTCACGCGCGTCGGTTACGTGCCCCAACGCGAATCCGTCGACTGGGATTTTCCTGTGAACGCCTTGGACGTCGTGCTTATGGGTCGATACGGGCGCCTCGGCCCATTCAAACGTCCAAACAAATCGGACAAGAATATCGCTATGGCCTGTCTCGAGAAAGTGAGGATGGCTCCCTATGCTAAACGTCAAATTTCAAACCTCTCTGGCGGACAACAGCAGAGGGTATTCCTCGCACGCGCACTGGCTCAAGAGAGCGACCTTTATTTGATGGACGAACCCTTCGTGGGCGTCGATGCGGCCACAGAGTCAGCGATAATTGAAATCCTAAGGGAACTTCAGACGCAGGGTAAGACACTCATCGTCGTACATCATGACCTCACAACGGCCCCAGACTATTTCGATCGTATTCTACTTTTGAATATGCGAGTGGTGGCCTACGGAAACACCAAAGATGTTTTCACCTTTGAGAATCTCCAAAACGCCTACGGCGGTCGATTGAGTATCCTTTCAGAAGTCGCCTTGAGCCGGGCTCGCAAAAAAGCGGAAGGCGACACACCAGAGGACTCGCTGCGATGAGAGAGCTATTGCCACACGCCGTTTCCAATGGCAGCAAGCAACGGCTTGCATTCTCCATCTTCGGAATCCTCACTGCTTCCACAATCGCTCACGCCGCCCAGATCGGGAAAATCTCGGAAACGAGCTGGACCGAGCAAGCGCTCGATTTTTTGTCGTTAGAAGAACCTGTGGTCCGAACAGCCGTTCTTGGAACACTTATCATCGGATTTTGCTGCGGCGTCCTAGGCAGCTTCCTAGTGGTAAGAAAACTTTCCCTGCTCGGCGATACCCTTTCCCATGCGGTTCTGCCCGGGGTGGCTTTAGGTTTTCTCTGGAACGCCTCCAAGGACCCGTGGGCTATCTTTATTGGAGCGACCGCAGCGGGAATCCTCGGAGTGGCACTTGTTGGCTGGATCAAACAGACGACTCACTTAAAAGAAGACAGCGCGATGGGAATGGTGCTCGCCGGATTCTATGGACTCGGTATTTGCATGACCACTATGATCCAAAATATGGCGATGGGAAACAAGTCTGGCCTGGACAAGTTTTTCTTCGGTCAAGCTGCCGCTCTCTCAAGTGGGGACATCCAACTGCTGGGCATCATTTCTTTAATTACAGTCGTATTGGTTCTAATATTCTATAAGGAGTTTATAGCCATAAGTTTCGACACAGGCTTCGCACAGGCCATTGGGATGCCCGTCCAAGTATTGCACTACGCACTAATGGCATTGCTAACATTCGCGGTTGTCGTATCGCTTCAAGCAGTCGGAGTTGTACTCGTTTCTGCATTACTGATAACTCCAGCCGCAGCCGCTTTCCTCTTAACCGATCGAATGCATTGGATGCTGATTCTTGCCGCGGGATTTGGAATGCTCTCGGGCGTTCTAGGTGCTTTCATTTCCTACCTATCGAACAACTTGCCAACAGGGCCTCTCATCGTCCTTGGGGCAACGCTCATTTTCGTCCTCGCTCTTTTCTTCGGTCCACGGCACGGATTCCTCACCAAGACATTACGGCGAAAAAGACAAAGGCAGCGTATTGCATTGGAGAATACCCTCAAATCCATATTCTACCTTTGTGAAAATTCCGACTTCGAGCGGAGGGAGTTCGTGGTTGCCGAACTGGCGGTCGAACGAAATTCAAACTTGCCCGCAACGGAAAGGGAAATCCTCAATCTCGTGGAAGCAGATATGGCTGAGTGGATCGTCGATTCGAACACCCCTTCGATGAGTGGTCAGGCCCGATTCAGACTATCCAAAGAAGGCTGGTATCGCGCCTGCGAAATTGTCCGTAACCATCGACTTTGGGAACTCTACTTGACCAGTGCCGCTAGCTACGAGAGCGACCACGTTCATGACGACGCGGAAGAGATTGAGCACCTCATCGGCGAGGGTATCGTCAAACGCCTAGAAGACCGACTCCAAAATCCAATCCATGACCCCCACGGACGTCTCATTCCGAGAAGGGATCAGGTAATTGCTTAAAGTGATTCAATGACAGAATGCTTCACCGTCGAATCCATTACAGGGTTGTTTTCGCTACAGACCCAACACAATCGTATCGACTGCTTAGGGATGAGCAGCCCCACCGTTGCTACCTTAAGCTGCCTCGGACTTGCCACGGGGATACCTTATTTTTTAAACCTTCAGCTTTAGACCGTGCGCGAACAATTTTTCCCAGCCTTTGATTGGCACACAGTCTTTATCCAGCCCTGGAGCGAGTACGCAGTAAATTCGTTTTGGATTGTTCTAATGGGATTCCTTGTAGCCGGAACCTGTGGTCTTGTTGGCTGTTTCGTAATTCTCCGACGCATGGCACTTGTGGGGGATGCCATTAGTCATAGCATTTTGCCAGGCATTACTCTGGCTTTCCTCATCACCAATTCACGGGATACCCTTCCAATGATGCTTGGCGCGGTCGTGGCTGGCGTGGTTACAGTCGCTCTAATCGAGGCGATCCGCTACACTTCTCGAATTAAACCAGACGCTGCTATCGGAATCGTATTCTCCAGTCTCTTCGCAATAGGAGTCATACTCATTTCCGTTTTCGCAGACGAAGTGGATTTAGATGCTGAATGCGTTTTGTATGGAGAACTTGGATTCATTCCACTTCAGGATATTGCTTATTTCGGTGAAATCGTAATTGGGCCCGAACCGATCGTCCGAATGGCGATTATTACCCTAATAGCGATCGTCCTTCTATTTGCCTTCTTCAAGGAGATGATCGTTACCTCATTCGATTCCGGTCTTGCCGCATCTCTGGGGATCAATCCCACTCGCTACCAGTACGGACTCACGCTTTTTCTATCCATTGTGATCGTGAGCTCATTCGAATCAGTTGGAGTGGTACTTGTAATTGCGATGATCATCTTTCCCGGGGCCACTGCGTTGATGCTCACTGACCGACTTCCCATCGCCCTCGTGCTTTCCACCGTAATTTCTGGAGCTTACTCATTAATCGGATTTCACCTTGCCACTTGGCTAAACGCTTCGATTGCGGGCGGCATGACGGTAATCGCGGGAATCGTTTTTGGGATTGTTTGGGCATTCGCACCCCAGCGAGGGTTAATCGCTACCTTCGTCCGAAATAGGCAGATAATGGAGGGGTCGGCTCTAAATTTCAGCCGAGAAGAGAAGTAGGCGAGCCTTAGGGCTAAACGCCACCCAGTGCGGGGCTATCCGGCCATAACTGAATCGACTTATTGGCCCGTGCACATCTTAGCGATGAATGTGTCCGCCTCTTCCACCGATTGAGATACTTGTTATATCAAAGCGTCCACTTCACTACGCATTCCAAGAGTTGTCTTGTTTAAGGCCACGATTGCCTGCGAATTCAGATCGTGTTTGCGGAATAACGTCTAGTCCCAAAGCGTCACGCTCACTGGGTCCATTTTCTCAGCAGTCCCTTCCATCGCGCTAAACAACTTCAAATACAGAATCTTGGTTTGATTCATCTGATCTAGGCTGCCTTATCGCAGGTCCTGATTAGTGTATTGCCCCAACTTGGATTCCCATTCCTTGAAGAGCACTTTCGAAACGCCTTTGATCGAATCGATACGATCCCACGATCCTTTCACTCGTTTCTCGCTCAGGACAAAAGAATCTTGCAAGTGCTCATTGGCCGTTTTCAAATATCATAGTTCCACATTGGATACGGCGACGAACTCTTCGAACACGCTGGCAAACTGTGCTTTCGTGTCCTCCTAGGCTTCCCTCCCCTCCTCTACTCATTCAACTAGGAAATCACGCTTTTCCGTGCCCATTTTCTCAATCGCTCCATCGTGCATAGACTGGCAACCTGTGGCCAATAAAAGCGCTACAACGAATAGCTGGAGGGATGCTTGAGGCACAAAACAAAGATGCTTCATGGCATTTCTTTGTAGGCTAGTTGATTGGATTTTGAAATCTGAATTTTTCTACGGGTGAAGGAATTTCAGATTGTTCCGCGAGTTCCGCGAGTTCTCGCACCAATTCAGGATGCCGAGAAGCAACATTTCGCGACTCACTGATGTCGATAGAAAGATCATACAATTCCCAATCAGCATCTGGATCCTTGTCTACGTTGTATTTCACAAGTTTCCAATCCCCTTTTCGTATCGCAACCCGGCCGCCCCTTTCATGGAAAGCCCAATACAAATGCGAGTGCTTCCGCTGCTTCCCTGACTGAAGAAGCGTGGGTGCAAAGGAAATGCCGTCTACTCCATCTGGAGTCTCGGTTCCGGTCAAATCGCAAACCGTGGGTAGCACATCCCAAAAAGCGGAAACATGTCTTGTTTTTGATTCAGCGGCAATTTTTCCGGGCCAACGTGCCAGCATCGGTACGCGGATACCCCCCTCATAAAGGTCCCGCTTGAGACCTTTGTAAGGACCGTTGCTATTAAAGAAATCTGGGTCCGCCCCTCCTTCTTTATGTGCCCCGTTGTCCGATGTGAAAATAACTAAGGTATTTTTCTCAATTCCAAGATTGCCAAGCTTATCCAGAATTTGCCCTATGTGGTCGTCCAGCATCGTAATCATTCCCGCAAACGCCGCATGGCTCTCAGGTTGCGTGCCGTATCCACCCACTCGATAATTGGGTCCATGATCTGTTCCTTCGTAGTGTTTCTCCGGCAGCAGCTTTCCTCTAAAACGGGACATATATCGCTCAGGAACGAACAGTTCCGCGTGGGGGATGACGTGTGGAACGAAACAGAAAAAGGGCTTGTCCTTGTTCTCTTCGATGAAGTCGAGTGTCTTTTCCTGTATAAGCTCCGGAGCATATACGCCTTCATGCGTACCCTCATTGGCTTCTAGCATCAGGCGCTCGTCATTGTCCCAAAGATGGTAAGGGTAATAGTTGTGGGCGATACGTTGGCAGTTGTACCCAAAAAATACGTCAAACCCTTGATTTACTGGATCACCCTCCGAGCCAGGAAATCCTAGCCCCCACTTTCCAAAGGCTCCCGTTACATACCCCTCATCTTTGAGAATCTCTGCGATCGTCACCGATTCTGCCGGCAACGCCATTTGTCCCTCAGGCTGCACTTCAAAGTTGCCGCGAATCGGCGTGCGGCCCGTGTGTAATCCAGTCATCAAAGACGAGCGGGAGGGAGCGCATACAGTACTGCCCGAATAGTGCTGCATAAACTGGATTCCGTCCTCCGCAATTCTGTCAATATTTGGGGTTTCAAAGTGCTTCTGGCCGTAAAGGCTCAGATCCCCCCAACCCAAATCATCCGCCAGAATGTAGACGATGTTGGGCCGGTCTCGGGCTTGAACACTTCCCACGAAACCAAAAAACACGGAAACGATAAAACTAATCAAAAAGAAACGTCGCATAGCATACAAGTGATGACGAAAGGCAGTGTAGAAGCCTTCTCAAGACAGTTGCAAGGGTTGCTTGTCCGAATATCTTTATTCCTCTAGGGATTAGTACTATCAACTAATAGTCCCTTTTAGTCGCTGTAGAAATTCGATTGCCCCTCAATTATCCATCCAAGATAAATCAACCCTGCAATTTCGACTAGATCCCACTGAACTTATTTTTTTAACCCTATGCCCATGAAAACGCTAAAAAATCAGATTCTTCTAGTGGCCACAGTGTCATTGGCGATTGCCTCGACCGACGTCGCTAAGGCAGCCGATTCGCCTTCCAAGCCAAACTTTCTCTTTATTCTGATCGACGATCTCGGATGGCCAGATCTTGGATGCTATGGAAGCGAATTCTACGAGACGCCGCGAATCGACGCACTGGCCGCGTCAGGAGTGCGTTTTACCAATGCCTATTCCGCCTCACCCGTTTGCTCTCCAACTAGAGCCGCCATCATGACCGGTCAATACCCTTCCAGAGTTAACATCACCGATTGGATTCCCGGAGCGGTCGCAAAAAATCCCAAGCTAATCGCTCCTGAAGATCGAGACAATCTGGACCTGAAAGAAACCACCTTGGGCGAGGCATTCAAAAAGAAAGGCTACGAGACCTTTTACGCTGGCAAATGGCACCTTGGAGAAGAAGGCCACTTCCCCGAGGATCAAGGCTTCGATTTCAATAAAGGAGGCCACCACAAGGGCAGCCCCCCCGGAGGTTACTACGCTCCTTTTAACAACCCACGACTTGAGGATAAACCGGACGATCATTACCTGACGGACCGCCTCGCAGATGAGTCGATCGAGTTCCTCGACTACCGCGACGCCTCCAAGCCATTTCTTCTCTATTTGTCGTTCTACACGGTACACACCCCCATACAAGGTGCCGATAAGTACGATGCCTATTTTACAGAAAAAGCAAAAACGCTAACCGGATCCGCTAACCCCATCGTGGAGCGAGACGGTAAAACACGCTCTCGACAAAATGATCCAAAATATGCCGCTATGGCAAAGTCGATGGATGAAAATATTGGCCGCATCTTGGACGCGCTTCACGCCAAAGGTCTCGATGACAACACAGTTATCATTTTCACATCTGACAACGGTGGTCTTGCCACGAAAACGACTCCAGGGCCCACCTCAGTTTTACCATTACGAGCCGGAAAAGGATGGTGCTACGAAGGCGGGATACGGGTTCCACTGATCATTCGGGCTCCCGGAGTTAGCAAGGCAGGCCTTGTCTCTCACATTCCGGTAATTAGTATGGATTATTTCCCTACAATGCTTGAGCTAGCGGGCTTTAAATTAATGCCCGAACTACACAAGGATGGGGTCAGCTTGGTCAACCCGATTCAAGGCAAGACCGTCGAGCGGGATACTCTATATTGGCACTACCCTCATTACCACGGGTCCATGTGGAAGCCCGGAGCCGCGATTCGAGTGGGAAACTGGAAAGCAGTCCAGTTTTATCATTACGGAGAGGCTGAACTATACGATTTGAGTAATGACATTGGAGAACGGAACAATCTCGCCAAATCTCATCCTGAGAAGCTGAAAGCTCTATTGGCCAAGCTCGTTTCTATTCAGAAAAAAACCTCGGCACGGATCCCGACTCCGAATCCCGCTTACAATGGAAACTTGGATCTTATAAAAGCAGAGTCGAGATGATACCATCACCGTCTTGGAAGGGTCTTAGCCCTAGTCAGCCACACAAATCTTGTCTCAAAAAATGGCCCTACGAAACAGGCGAAAACCAACCCGATGAAATCCACTTTACTCTATTTATTTTCCATAATTCTTACGATTGCCTCGCTCTCCGCCTCCTATCCGGATCAGCCGATTAAGATTATTGTACCTACCGCAGCGGGAGGTGGCCATGACACGATGGCCCGCATCTTCCAGCGGACGATACAAGAGGAATCGATATTGCCGGAAAAAATGGTTATCGTAAACATACCAGGGGCGGGTGGTGCTGTGGGAACTCGAAAGATTAAAGACTCCCCAAATGATGGATACACAATCGGTATCTGGAATCCAAATGCCCTGATTTCAGCCAAGCTCATGGGCATAACCAATTACGACCACAGCGACTACGAGATCCTTGCCATGACAGGCTACACGGGCTTAGGAATGGGAGTCAAAGAAGACTCAAGCATATCCTCTATCGCCGATCTCATCAAGCAGGCACAAGCAAAGCCGGGCTCAATGAAGCTCGCAACCGAAATCGGCACGGCAACACACATCATTCCCATGATCCTGGGGGATCAAGCGGATTTCGAATTCCGTATCGTCAACGCTGGGGGCGGATCCAAGCGACTAGCGTCTATTCTGGGAGGGCATACCGACATTAGCATCTTCTCTTCTCAGGCTCTGATCAACTTCAGTGTTTCCGGAATTCGTCCACTCCTTACGTTTTCCGAATCCCGCATTCCACTCCTTCCCGATACGCCTACCGCAAAAGAAAGCGGTATCGATATTGTCCTAAACGAATCCAGAATCTGGCTGGCACCTAAAGGAACCGATCCTGCAAAACTGGAAGTTCTGCGCCAGGCGTTAAAGACGGCAATCGAATCTCCTAACACCCAGAAACAGATGGAGAACTTAGGAATTTCTCCTGTTTATGGGGACGGCACGGCAGTAGTCGAGGACATCGAGCGCATGCGCAAACTATCCGAGCCAGTCATCGCCAAGATGAAACGATAAGAGAATGATGGTTGCGGGTAATCCCCGAGCACCACCGGGATGATTGTCGTGCATCTTAAGTATACAGTCGGCATAGTTTAATAACCAGCCCTAGGATACTGTATTATTGGAGACTCTCTAGGGGCTGCCAAGGTTATGTAGGAATGCATATATCAGAAATACCAATACAATTACCGTGAACCCGAGTCCCTTGGCCATTCTCCATGTGCCTTCGGTTTCAGGAGACAACGAGATCGTTTCCGCTGAATTCGATGCTGGGAATGCCTTGCTAAGAACAATCATAAGAGCACACATAATCGCAAAGTTGATTGCCGTAAAATGCAGCCAATGCAACTCCACTCCAAAAATTGAATTATTTAGCATCAAGGTGGATAATACAAATAGACCCATCCCAGAGAAGAGGGAGATCTTCGCCGCTTTCGTTGAAACACTCGTGGTTACCATACCCATGAAAATGATCGCGAGTATCGGCACATTGGTGACCGCCGCTAGCTTCTTCATCAAATCAAACAATCCTTCCGCGCCTCCGATCAATGGAGCCAGAGCCATCGCAATGATCGCTAGAATTAACCCAAATCGCTTTCCTGCTCGAACGGTTTCCTCATCCGAGGCATCGGGTCGCATAATTCCCCTGTAAATATCCAGCCCATACAAGGTAGAACAACTGTGGAGTCCGCTATTGAACGAACTCAATATGGCCCCGAATATGACGGCCCCGAAGAAGCCAACCAAAGCCGGAGGGAGCACTTTCGATACGAGCATTGGATAGGCCATGTCCTGCTTTGCTAAATCTGGCCCAAACATTTGGAAAGCAATGATACCGGGTAAAACTAGGTAGAATGGACCGGCTAGCTTCAGACAGGCTGCGATAAGGATACCTTTTTGACCCTCTTTCAAAGACTTCGCACCGAAGGTTCGCTGAACGATCGATTGATTCGTACACCAATAGTACACATTGATGAGGATCATTCCCGTAAAAAGCGTGCTTAGCGGGATGTTCTCCCCTTCCTTCCCCACTGGATCCAGCTTCTCAGGAATATTGTTCACGATAGTGCTGACTCCCGAAAATACGTTTCCATCACCCAAGGCGGCGAGACCTAGAATCGGAATCAGCAAACCGCCAATCATGAGGCCAATTCCATTGATCGAGTCGGAAATGGCCACCGCTTTCAACCCACCAAAAATAGCATAAATACCTCCCGCGATACCAATCGCCCATACCATTATCCAGATCGCTGCGCCGTCGCTTACGCCAAGTAAGTCTGGAACTCCGAATAGAGTGTTCATGCCGATCGCGCCTGAATATAGTACGAACGGAAGGAAGTTCGTAAAAATCGAGATTAGAAAGACTGCTCCGAGAAAACGACGTGTTTGTTTGTCGAAACGGCGTTCCAGAAATTCAGGAACCGTCGTAATCTGGCCTTTCCAGTAACGCGGGAAAAAGAACAAAGCCATTACTACCATCGCGAACGCGGCGATAATTTCCCAGGCCATCACCTGAGCTCCGTGAGTATAGGCGTTACCATTTAGCCCAATCAGCTGCTCCGTTGACAAGTTGGTCAGCATAAGCGAACCTGCAATCACCCATCCGGTTAGCATGTTGCCAGCTAGAAAGTAGCTCCTGCCGTGGGCATGATCGTCGTCACGAGTTTTGAAATAGGAGATGGTGGCAACGAGTCCGGTGAAGGCGATAAAAGAGAATAGGGAGAACATATTGTATAATTCGGGAGTGCTAACGAAAACGGCGTGTCAAAGGTCCTTCCGCAAGGATTTAATGCGAAACTCCCCCGGTCCAGATGTAGATCTATGAGAAATTGGTGGGAGCAGTTCTATCGAACGCTAAATCGATAGACGGTCCGAGTCTTATAGATTTCACCTGGCTTCAGCGTCGTACTAGGAAAATTGGCATGGTTCGGCGAATCCGGATAATGCTGGGTTTCCAAGCAAAATCCGCTCCGATATTCGTAATTCGCTCCGCTTTTCCCCACTAAAGACCCATCAAGGAAATTCCCACTGTAATACTGAATCCCGGGCTCCTCGGTCAGCACCTCCATGTATCGGCCACTAATCGGCTCGTAAACAGTCGCAGCTAATTCTAGGCCTTCACTTTCCCTCCGTAGCACCCAGTTGTGATCAAAACCGCCTCCAAGCTTCAACTGCAGATGGTCCTCGTCAATACGATCTCTGGGGGCGACCGGACTCGTAAAGTCCAACGGGGTGCCTTTTACTGGCATCAACTCACCCGTGGGAACCATATTAGAAGTGATCGGGGTGAAGTGGTCCGCATTGATCATCAACAAATGGTCAAGCGGGGTGCCTTTCCCTTCTCCGTGCAAATTGAAGTACGAGTGGTGAGTCAGATTGATGATAGTGACCTTGTCAGTCGTCGCCCGGTAGGAGACTTCAAGTTCGTTTTCATTCGTGAGCCGATACACCACACGGATACGAACGTTCCCCGGATATCCTTCCGCCCCATCAGGATGCACATAGTTTAAAACGAGATTGGCGGCCTCCTTTCCTACTGACGGGCGACCACTCCAGAGAACCTTGTCTAGACCTTTGGTTCCCCCGTGAAGATGGACCGGAACCCCTCCGGCTTCGCTGTTGTTGGTCAGCTGGTAACTCTCACCCTCCAACTCAAACTTTCCATCAGCTATGCGGTTACCGTATGGACCGACGATCGCTCCGAAATATGGAGTTGCCGCAAGATAGTCTTCCAATCTGCTGTAACCGAGCACTACGTCTTCCTGGCGGCCCTTCCGGTCCGGAGTCGTCAGTCGCGTAATGATGCCCCCGTAGTTGGTAATCTCCGCGATCATCCCATTCGCATTTTTCAATCGGTAGATTTGAACGGCTTCACCACCCGGCAGTTCCCCATACCGTTTCACGATCACGTTACACGTTTCCGCAAACACTGCGGAGCCGAAAATCAAGGCTAAAAGTAGGGCTGAAATTTTAGTCATCATAGTTGGAGGAGATTATAGTAAAACTTGGTACTTTCAGTATCCTAACTACCTAAGTACACCGCAAATCCAAAAACCACCTTCGCGTTCACATCAACCGCTGCCCAACATTCGAGCTTGCTAGATTAGCTTCAATCTTGAGAGTCTCCCCCGCACAAACCAACTATCAGTCTGGGCAAAAAATATCCCACAATCCCAATAACCTATGAACCCACCCATTGGAATAAAGCTGCTCTCAATTCTCTCACTATCAATCATCACCATTTTTAACACCACGTCACTCGCTCAACAAAGAGTAGGGGGTGGCGGCGGTGCAAGAGGGCCACAGGACCCCACTGCACCCTATATCAATCAGATGAAGCTTGAAGGTAAAAACAAAGCCGCCTTCAAGAAGGCTTTTACGGCTAACACACGCCGCGTTGAGAAATGGGCGATCAAAGTCCGAAACTTTCAAAACAAGAATAAGAAATACGTCGGCCAGACCAATCTGGACCCTGCGATAATAGAAAAGATCAAAGCGGACAAGGCAGAGCTGGATGGGCTCAAGGTTGCCAACGGAAAGGCCTACGAGGAAGCCCTCCTCGCTTTCCTTTCTCCCGAGCAAATCAAACAGGTGGGGACGATCGGAAAACGAATCGCAGAACAGAGAGCGAGAGCCCGGGAACGAAGAACCACAGGCAGGCAAGGAGGAGGCCGGCCACAAGGATCGCGTCGCTAGATCTTAAATCGCCTTCCTCTGCAACTGACCGTAGTAGAATTACAAGTTGGGAAACCGAACCGGAATAGTGCGGCTTTTTTGCATTCCAAGGCCTCAGATTCACCAACAAAACGCCAAGCTGATTTAGACTGGTACGAATTACCAATTTCTGACAAAAAATTTTGCAACGCTTTAAAAGCCTTAATACGTTGATTTATAATGACTTAAATGTATTTTTTAACTCAATAAAAATTCAAGATTTCAAAAACTACAAACCAGCAATCCTCTCGAGCCCCTTCTGTAGTTTTCCCGTATTTTACTAGGAACATACAAAACGAAGAACACTTCTTCGGTCCCTTGTAAAATAAGACAATTAACAACAGGAGAATAAGTAAAATGAGGACCAAGCGTATCAAAATCGCCGTAATCAGTCGATTCGCGAACGCCGCGAGTCGATGGTAGCTGAGAGTTTAATCGCCGCTGAAAATCCCGACATCGGACTCGCTACCTTGTCCCCGATGCAAAAAGACGCAGCTGCGTTTTTGCTGAGAGGCCACGACGCAAATGCTAATCAAATCCTACAGGCGCAAGATCTGTTGGCATCCACTCGCGACTTACGCCAATTGAACCTCGAATTCCGCTCCGGTTTCGGCCGCGGATCACAAGAGATTTTGAACAAGGTGAACTAAGGCTGGGAGCAACTATCGCTCCCAGTTTTGATCTCAATCAGCCTAACCAGCTATTTGCTTCGTCCATTTCGCCCAGGCATTCGATTCGGGCATCCTCCTTGTCCACTCGCTCTCCCCCCTACAATTCAAGTTCTGACCGTGTTTCCTTGCCTCGTCGAAATACTTCCATTCATTATGCTCAACCTCAGTACTTGTTTAAAGCCAAGCAAACCTTAACTAGGAGATCGATTCAACCCAGCGAAACATAGACTGCAGGGAATCAAAAGACCTCCAACTGTCTGAAATCCTCGCCCTCCAAGTAGGATGCCCATTCAAATGGGTAATAGTCACCTTTAGTTCTGCGTCTTCGACCCTTCCTAATCGATAGCCCTTGCGAGCCAAAGCACGTCGAGTCCAGAGAGCGACACTCCCCTTTCCTTCCATGGAGGCCACCCGTTTAGGTATCCGGTGAAGTCGAAAGCAACCTTCATCAGTATCCCAATTGACTTCATCGCTTTGGAACGTTTGAGCGATTATCCTCCTCAGTGCTAGGTCTTCTGGATACCCCTGCACCACAATTCCAGCTGGATTCATTAGCCAAAGTTCATCCGCACAACGCACCGACAAATCTAAGTCATGAGACGAAAGTATGACCGCGAGCCCTTCCTCCTGGGCTAGATCCCTAAGTATCCTCATTATTTCTACCCTTCTCGGGAGATCCAAGAAAGCCGTTGGCTCATCAAGAAAAAGGACTTTAGCGTCCTGTGCCAGAGCTCGTGCGATCATCACCTTTTGGCACTCGCCGTCACTCAATTCGCCGACTTGCCTCTCTGACAAAGATTCCGCATCGACAACCCGCAAGGCCCATTCCACACGGGACCGGTCATATTCGCTCAAGATTCCCGTCCACCGAGTATGCGGATACCGTCCCAGAGCAACGATGCTGTAGGCTGTAAGCATACCGCTCGGTGCTTGATCCGTCAATACAACGCTCCCGAATCGGGCCCTTTCTCTCGATACTAAAGTGCTGACATCAGCTCCATCCATGAAAATCTTTCCCGCAAGAGGCTTGTCCAGTCCAGCAAGAGTGCGAATCAACGTAGACTTGCCCGCACCATTGGGCCCCAATAGACATACAAGCTCTCCGTGCCGAAGCTTGAGATTAAGATCTTCGGCAACGAGCGAATGCCCATTTTTTCCTCGAAAATAGCCAATGGACAATCCCGAGGCCTCTAAAACGTATCGCTCCTCAATCATCCACCAAACACCCTCCTCAGGTTTCGCTGTTTTAGCAAAGCAGCAATTACAACCGGAGCACCAATCAAAGCAGTCACTGCGTTTAAAGGTAAGGTCGCCTCAACTCCTGGAGCCTTGGCAATGAGATCCGCGATGAGGGAAATGAGGCTTCCAAACAAGATCGCAGATGGAACAAGAATGCGATGGGATGGAGTCTTTAAGAGAAGTCTGCAAAAATGCGGGGCAGCGATTCCAACAAAGCCTATCGGCCCACAGAATCCAGTAACTACTCCCGCCAAGAGCGATGCGCTTCCCAGGATCAGTATCCTCGATCGCCTGACATTCACACCCATGCTCGATGCGTATCGCTCACCTAGGAGAAACGCATCTAAGGACTTAACATGCGGAGCGACTGCCACCAAACCAATCACCACCGACGGAGCAAAAACCAGAAAATGCGACCAAGTAACACTACTGAAATTCCCAAAAGACCAATTGAAAAAGGACTGCAACCGATCGGCCATACTGTAAAAGATGAGTATGCTCACGATCGCTCCCACTCCATAACTTATCATCAGTCCAAGTATCAGTAATGATATTACATCTACCCGCCTTGCGAACGCGAGAAGAATCATCAAAACCGCCCCCGCTCCTACGGAGGCCGCTACTACCACAAGAATATGGCCCGAAAATTTCAAATTCTGAGTCAAAGCTATTCCTGAAGGAGCCAATACCAGCAGTGCGATCGCAACACCCAAACTAGCTCCCCCATTTACCCCAAGTACAAATGGATCCGCGAGTGGATTCCGGAATACTGTCTGCATCATTAGTCCTGAAACGGACAAGGCCGCTCCCGCAAGCATCGCGGTTAGTCCCCGCGGCAAACGAAACTCAAGTACGATCCCAGATAATACGTTATCAACTTTCTCGCTTCCGAAAAGAGATCCCAAAATGTCTGAAATAGAAATGGATACCGAACCAAGACCGATGTTCAGAGCGAGAGCGACCAGATTCAAGAACATCAGAGCGATGAGCAAACCGGAAGTCCGATTCATTCGAAACCTCCCCATCCAATTTGTACTAACCATTAACTCTAGTTCCTCATAGTTTGACTAATTGAGCTTCTCGTAGAAACGGAACGAGTGGTTAGGCATTAATTCGGGGTGGAAAATCGCTATTAGGTCCTCGAGGACCCACTCCGGATGGAGTACGCCGTTTTCCCAAATGTCGTTGCCACCAATTCCGTTAGATCGTAACGTATTGTTGTATACATTGCCGATTTCAAAAGCTCTAAATCGAGCAAACCGGCTATCCTGGCTCTTAAGCCCCTCTAAATCACGATGCACTCCGGGATGAAGCCAGAAATCAACCTCTGCTGCCCTATGATAGACGCTTTCAAAGTCCTTCGGTAGACCGCCACTCGATGAGTCGTCAGAGAACAGATAGTCGCCTCCTGCATCCTCAAATGTGCGAGCTGTGTAACTCCGCCCACCTGGAACATGCCACGTTCCCCCATGGGGAGCATTCGAAAGGACAGTTGGGCGCTGTCCCGCGCTCGAAGCGACATGACTCAACTCATTGTAGCGCTTAGCTATTTTGTCAAAGATTCTTGATGCCTTCTCTTCTTTGTCGAAAAAAACTGCCGTAAACTTCAGCCACTCCGAGCGACCCAGTGGATGCACTTCCATATACCCTGCTGTAATCACGACCGGCTGCTTCGCCCTTTCCAATTGTGGATGAGTATCAAATTGTGGATTTCCCATGGCACTGGTAAGCACCAGATCTGATTTAAGCATCAGCAACGTCTCTATGTTCAGGGAACTACCCTCTTGAATTTCTTTGGTGTATCCACCTTTTACTTGTTCCAGAGCCATTGGGTCGTGGGCTAAGCTGACGTTAGCGAGCCCGACCAGTTCGTCGTACAGATCTAGAGACTTAATATGCCCTAGATATACCGTCTCTAGAATCGACATTCTCTGAACCGGTGTCCGGATGATACGCATTCCTGACGGTAAATCTGGGACCGCTGCTGTCCGAGGAACTAACGCATAGTTAAACGTTAAGTTCCCTGAACCACGCCACATATTTCTAACCGTCACGATCTTGTGTGTTTCAAAATACTCGATGCTGAAGTTTTTGGCATACGTGATCTCTACCCCTTTCCCTAACACGGGGGAACTTCCCAATACAAAGGTCAATGCGATCCAAAGAACGATTTCCAAATGCTTGCTGCACTGCCTCGAACACTCCCCCCATTTGCCCACATAGACCCATTTAGGGATTGTAGAGAAATGCGATCGCTTGCCCACGTATACTTCAGTCTTTCTCCCAATTAGAACCGCCACTCAACTCCAGCAAATGCGGCGAATCCTCTCGCTGGCACGCGTCCAGAAAAACTCGAAAAGCTGACAGTGTAGTCTTCGTTAAACGCGTTTTCGACACGGGTAGTCAGAGAAACGGCATCGCTGAATCTGTATCGAGAATAACCTCTCACTAGAAGATAGTTATCAATATCTACACTTCCAAAGCTCTCGCGACCGATTACGTAATTCACACCCGACCCGACTAGCCACTTTTCGTCGATACGAAATTCATTGTTCAAACTAATCTGATGCCGAGGAACCCCGGGCAGGCGCGACGTCGTATTTAAACTTAGGTCTGTCGCGCTCGATTCCGTCCAGGTGTGTACCAAATTTGCCGACCAATTCTCCTTCATCTGATAGCTCACATAAGCTTCTAATCCGTAATTCTCGGCAATATCCCGATTGGCGTAGGTTCCATCAAAACCTGTGGTGGGCACGAACACTACAAGATCCTCAATATCGTTCTGAAAACAGGTAACACCTAGTTGAATTGCTCCATTTTTGAAAAATTGGTCGAAGCCGATTTCCCAGCTTTTACTCTCTTCGGGTTTCAAATTCAGATTACCCAGAGCGAAGCTCGAAGTGGAAAAGAGGCGAAAGAAATTGGGGGCTCTAAATGCGGTTCCAATAGCCGCACGAAGTTTCGTTCTGGTGGGAAGCACCCAGGCTCCATTAGCCCGCCAAGTTGTCTTCGATCCCGCGATATCATAATCATCGTGTCGAGTTCCCAAAACGAGGTTAACCCCTTCTCCCGCTTCGATCTCGGCTTGGACAAAGAGAGCCCAGTTTTCGCTCTCGCTTTCTGGAAACGAATTATCGTTTCCTTCCTGGCGCTCCCAAGTTGACCCTGCTACCAGCCTTAGTGAATCGGATGCATCAATAGTATTCTGCCAATCTAGAGACCAGTTTGCTGCATCTCCGATATAAATAAAGCCTGTTTGCCGATAATACTCGTCCAGCATAGAGGCAGTAAACTTCTGAGTCCAATTTTCACGACTTGTTTTTACGAAAGCGCTTACCGCTATCGTATCACTTTGCACACGTGTTGAAGGAGGAGGTGTCAGATCGCCCACTGGATTACTGTAATCCGTAAACTCGCCCCGCGACGAGATGCCGACCGTGGTATTTTCAGACAAGTCGTAGTCCAATCGGAAAGAATAGCTCTTCATCTTGCCTTCATTATCACTGAGCTCGTTGTCACTTTCTTGACTGGCCGCATGAAACGAAAAATCAAGTTCTCCTGCCTCACCCTGGCCCTGAAAGGCAGTCAGAGAGCTGTTGAAGGAACCCAGCTCATTCGTCAAGGTGTAGTGCGGCGTTCCTCGACCTTGCCTCGTCTCTAGCAGGATTACTCCACCGATCGCACTGGATCCATAGAGCGTGCTTTGGGCTCCTCGAACAATTTCCACCCGCTCCAAATTAAAGCCACTCGCCCCAGTAATGAAGCGGCCATTGGAAAAAATGGAGGTGTTGGTTTTTGCTCCGTCAACCATTGTCAGTACCCGCGAGCCCGAATTCCCTCGAATCATAACTTCCGCTGTCGAGCCCAATGCCTCATCACTTTGCGAATAAACCCCTTTAACGTCGAATAAAACGTGCCGCAAATTACGGTGCATTTTACGATCAACCTCACTTCCTAACAAGACGTCTGCACTGATTCCCAAGGTACTCGCATCACGCTCGGTTCGAGTCGCACCGACAATGTAAGGACCTAGCTCGTAACGCTCCCTTGCATTTGTAGCGTTCAGTACAACCACAGTTAACCCTAGTAAGCCCGCTTTGATCGCAAAGACTCGTTTTCTAAGTCTATTTTGAGTTGTCATGTTTTCCGTATATAAATTTCTGTCGCGAAAATTAAGATAAGGACAACCCACGGCTACACGCTAATCTACTCGTCTCAAATTACTGAGACGGTTAGAAACGCGATGAATTCGACTAGTGATAAACGTAGACGAATCATTCCATACCACTTGTTTCCGCGACAAGCGTCTGACGAATCGAATTTCGATTCAATCGGTATCTTATCCGCAGCCAGCAATGGGACTCAGAGTAAAATGGGCTCCATACCCCAGCGCGACTGTCGCCGATTCACACGGCGTTTCCTGGAAACTGCGGACTTAAAAGTAAAAAGAACTATCGCCAGAAACGGCTGACGATTGATTAAAGCAAGACAAAAGCCTTATATGGCTAAACTGGACTGCTAGAAATTGCGAGTAGCCGTTTGTCTTTTGTCAAGTCGCATAGATAGGCGCCACATTTCTCATAGCAAGAGCACGTGCCAGTCGTAACCGGCAAGGCGAAGGCTGGTCATGCTCCGCCACACGGATTTGATTAATTCCCCAGATTCAGAGCTCCTTAACCCAGATATTGCGAAACTGGATACGGTTGGAGTGATCTTGCAGTGAAATTGGCATCGCCTTGTCCGGAGCGGGTATCGTCCGATCAGCTTGCCGATGGGCAGTTTGATGACGAAGCTCCTCATTTTTCTGGACCACAATTCCGTTGAGCCGCACGGTTATCCGGGCATTTGCCTTGAGTTTACCATTTTCAAATTTGGGGGCGGTGTAATTGATATCGTATGTCTGCCATTCCATAGGCGGCCGAGCAGCATTCACTTTTGGGGGAGACATTTTGTAAAGGGCTCCCAATTCGTTCCAGAGTCCATCCAAGCCATAGCTATTCAGAATCTGAGCTTCATATCCTTGGAAAAACAATCCACTGTTTCCTCTACTTTGACCACTCTTGCCCGGTTCAACTGGATAGCGGAACTCCATGTGGTAACGAACATTCTTGAATTTACGCTTGGTCCGGATTCCTCCTCCAATAGTTGGGTTCGAGCCCTTGTTAGCCGCCATCGGATTGATCTCCATCGCTCCATCTTCCAGTATCGTCCAAGTCACCACCCGGCCATCCTCGTGCTCCCACTCATCAGCGTTTTTTCCATCGAATAGGACAACAGAACCCCTTGGAGGTTTCGCACCCATCGTAGGAGAACCCAGCTGGACACGCTTCAAGGAAATCTCGGCTACCTTACCTCCAATCGACCCCTTCCCAGTCAGACCCGATTTTGTGACCCGCACATTCCACTCCCCATCCTTCAACACGATTGCATCACCCCTGAGCCGCGCCTCACCCGAGTAGTAGATCTCTGCACGAAGATTGTGGTCCTGGGTGAATTTGAGGTGATACCTACCCTTGTCTATGTTGATTACCTGAGCACACAGACCAGGATTGATTTTCTGATAACTCTTTTCGGGAGCTTTAGACCACTCGCCCACGTAATCTCCCATAAGCGTTTTGTCGGCTTCGGCAACATCCGTCCACTCGGGACCCGATCCGGCACTGAATACAGCGGGAATTACCAGGAAAACTCCTCCAAATAAAGAAAAAATTCGTACAATCATTTTTGGGAATTGGGTTATTAAACTACCTTTGAAAACTGGTTGCTGAAACTACTTGAGGTAATTCATATTCAAAAAATTCCCCTTTGAACAATGTCGCATGGGACCATCCGATACGGCAAATCTATTCGCCTTCCCACTTCCAAAGGGGTCCTTCCTCGACCATATTTGCGTGAATTGCCGCCATCTCTTTCGATAGCCGTTTGACGAGGGCCCGTTTTACGTTGGATAGATTCTTTTTCTGTGCTCGATCGATGCGGAGATTGTAGAGTTCAAACTTTTCCCAGGTGGACTCTCGAATGAAGTCCATATCGGAGGAAACCATGGCATGACTACTTGGCATATTCGGATGTTCGAGGTATCCAATCAGCAGCCAGTCGTCTTTACGGAAAGCTCCCGCTGGCATTTTGCCTGTCATTCCCTGTGCTCTCTGACTGAAGCCCGCGATCGAACGATAGAAATACCAAAACAGTGGCTGATCCCTCTCCCAATTTTCATTGCCAAAAAGCAAGGGGCTGAAATCAAGGCCATCCAACGTACGGTCTTTCGGCGACGCAACTCCCGCTAGAGAACAGAAGGTTGGCAGAATATCCACGAAATTCAGCGTCGCGTCGCTCGTTCTTCCCGCTTCGATCATGGCCGGCCAACGAATGATACCCGGCTCTCGAATTCCTCCTTCATACAGCATAGACTTTTGACCTCGTAACCCCCCATTGCTGGCATCATGAAGTGATCCATTGTCTGAAGCGAAAAGGACAATCGTATCTTCCCGATGGCCCAGCTCGTCCAGTCGCTCTAGCAAGCGCCCCGCTGCGTCATCCAAATTCTGGATATTAGCCAAGTACTCATTCCGCTCTTTACCTTCCGAATATTGTGCCACCATTTCCGGAGGCGAGGCGATCTTTTCGTGAGGCTCGTGAAACGCGACATACAGAAAGAAAGGATCCGCTTCGTCCTTTTGATTTAGCCATCGTATCGCATCGTCCACTACGATTTGGCAGGCGTATCCTTCTAGATCTCCAACGGGTTCGCCATTGCGTACAAAATTAACAGGATTCAAGTGGGAAGGGATAGCATTATTCGTTGTTCCAAACGAGTAGTCGAATCCTTGGTCACTCGGCTGAGGCTGCGTCGAGCGTAAAACGCTAACATGCCATTTGCCGGCATGGGCGGTCTGGTACCCGGATTCTTTTAACAACTCTGCAAGCGTCACTTCCGAACTCGGCATGTGCATCGGGTGCAATCCTTCCCTCTGTTCCGGAATGTAGCTGTACACACCTACTCGTGAAGGATAGCGGCCCGTCAAAAGTCCAGTCCGGCTCGGAGAGCAATTTGGGGCGGCCGCATGGAAATCTGTGAGCTTGAGCCCTTCAGCCGCTAGTTGGTCGATATTTGGCGTTTCCGCTTCCCCGCCATAACAGCCAAAGTCGGAGTAGCCAGCATCATCGGCGAGCATGATCACGATATTTGGACGCTCCGCATTCAGCAGCAATACTGTAGAAGACAGAACGAGGGTTGTCAGGAACAACCTCATTAGTGGAACTCGAACCTCCATTGCTAATAATTAACCAGGAAAAAGCGATTCGGACAAGTAAATTGATTGTTCGCCCCCGTTCACTCAATTGAATGCTTGCGTTCTAGCAGGCGAATTTTATCTCTGGGCTATTCCTGTATGCTAGGATCAACCTTATCCCTTGAAACAAAATCATATGAGTAAATTTATTCCTTTAATATCCTCCAGTTTGACAGGGCCACTAGGCATCTTGCACCTCCCACGCCTGTGGCAGAAAGTCTCTCTTAAGGCAACCGGACAGTTACACGACGACTATCCCGATATTGGAGCCGGATACGACAGTATGGTTTTGGGCACTTTGGGTATAGATGCAGACGCCTTCCGTTCGTTTGTGAAGGAAAACAAACCGTCCTACATCGAGTGCGAGAACTGGGTGGTCCAGAATGGCGATACTAGCCAGCCAGGAATCGCAAAGCTCAATCGACAGATTACGCAGTATCATCATAATGATAACACGAGAACCGAAATTTTAGCCGCCGCGGGTCTCGAAGATTCGGCTGCTATTGCCGATGCTCCAAACCTCAATAATTTGGATGACTGGACCGCTTTTCATAAGGAAGTTCTTTCCTCCTAGAAATCTCGCTAGTTCGTATTCATAAAGTCCCGAATTCTTTTTAAAGAGATCGGGATTTTTGATGGGAATAAACGATTCTTCGTTTGAAGGTTTCGATATGACAAATCCCCTTTTGTCTTCGCCGCTTCAGTGAGATGACCCTGACAATAAACTTTTCCCAGATTAATCATGAAAGATAAAAAAATTGGATTTGTAGGATTAGGTCGGATGGGTGCGAACATGGCCCGCCACTTGAGAGATTGCGGATACACCATTTCCGGTGTATTCGATATTGATGAGGAACTCAAAGAAGGCTTGGCCAGTGAGCTTGGGGCTACTGTCTGTGCGAGCCTCGCTGCTGTTACAGCTTGCTCGGATATCGTTTTTACCGTGGTCACCAATGACGCGGCCATGGATACGATCTTCTTTGGGGACGACAATCTGTTCACCGATGCCAATGATACCCTTTTCATCAACTGTGCGACGCTGTCGCCAGACATTCATCGTAAGCTCGAGACCGAAGCGGCCAAGGTAGGAGCTGAGTCGCTGGAGGCTTGTATGGCGTCCAGTATTCCCCAAGCTAGGAACGGTGGTCTATACCTGATGATAGGAGGGAGCCAGAGCACCTTTAATGCCATCAAGCCTATGCTTGAAGACATGAGTAAAGACTTGAGTTTCGTGGGTGACGCCGGCAAGGCGGCTGAAGTTAAAGCCCTCGTTAATATGGTGATGAATATCAATACCGCTGCACTCGCAGAGGGGCTCGGATTAGGCGAAGCAATCGGGTTAGACCTTGAGATGCTTTGCAAGGTGTTCAGTCAGACCGGCGCCAATTCGCGCGTGCTAGAAACGGATGCCGAGGATATGCTGAGTCGTGATCACGAATGCTATTTTTCGGCTGAACACGCGGCGAAGGATTCTGGAATCGCCTTGGACATTGCGGCCAAGCATGGCCTCGAAATGCCTCTGGCAGCCACAACCTTGGCGCAATACCAACGTATGATCGATCTCGGGTTGGGCGAGTACGATAAGTCGGGAGTCGCAGAGCTGACATTTCCAGGTAGAAAAGGCACATCCCAGGCATGACTTCTTCCATTAGAAACTATCTGGGCGAGGCGATTGACTTTGAGCACCTGAACGGAGTTGGCAAATATTCCGATTGGATTGTGCTGCTGGGCCACGGTGTGACCGGCAACCGAAACCGCCCGGTGATAGCCGAAACGGCCCACGCTCTCAATCAAGCCGGGTTCAGCACTCTGGCATTTTCTTTTTCAGGCAACGGCGAGTCGGAGGGGCATTTCAGGGACTCCTGTGTCTCGAAAGGTGTTAAAGATCTCGAAGCAGTGATCGAGGCAGTGGGAGACAAGAAGATTGTTTATATCGGTCACAGCATGGGTGCCGCCATTGGCGTATTGACGGCGGCCCAGAGCGGTAAAATCCAACGTTTGGTTTCTCTGGCCGGCATGGTGGATACCAACGCTTTCGCGGTAACCGAATTTAGCGACGAGATCCCAGATCAAGGGTGCATGTGGGAGGAAGAAAGTTGTCCGCTATCACAGGCATTTATGGACGATCTGTGCCAAACGGTTGGGACCGTGATCGAGCAATCCAGTCGAGTATCGGTGCCTTGGCTGCTCGTCCATGGCACCGCGGACGATGTCGTTCTACCGCAGGATAGTGTGGCCGTAAAGGAGCGATTGGGCGATCGTGTAGACAACATCTTAATCGAAGGTGCTGACCACAGCTTCAACAACCACCGCCATGCACAAGTGGAAGCAGTCGCGAACTGGCTCAAAACGAAGTGCTCATAATCCTAACCCTTAATCCTTTGTTGGGCAGGTTTCTCGCAGGTCCTTAGCTATATCGAGGGACAAGATCCCCCCACTCATTCCGGCTCATCCTACCCTTATCTTGAGATGACCACGATATGAAAAAAAACCTCAGCATCTTCGTAACCTTTTTTATATTAGCGTCCTCCACTAGTGCAGTCCGTACGGGGAGCGGTATTATGACATTCGATACTATTCCTGGTTGGGGCCTTGGCCCAGATGGCAAATCCGTTCTTGGACCCACCCATGGGTCCGTCGTGATTGACAAGGCAGGAAATATCTACACCAGTGCAATTAAAGGAGTTATCGTTTTCAACCCTGACGGAAAAGTCATCCGTTCCTTTGTCGATGAACAGTACAGTTCCCTTCACGACATGGAGATCCGCGAAGAAGATGGAGTCGAATACATTTATGGTGCTCGAAACAAAGGTGGAGTCGGAATAAAATTCGAAGCGATTTCTGGGAAGATTGTTCTGACTATCGGTCTGACGAACGAATCAGGCCTCGCTCTGACCGGCCTAAAACCGACCGCGATCACAGTTGCCCCCAACGGGGATATTTTTCTGTCCGACGGCTACGCAAGCAATATTATTTTCAAGTACAACAAGAAGGGCGAATACCTCAGCCACTTCGGCAAGAAGGGAGACGCACTCCGAGATTTTCACACGCCACACGGCATGACCCTAGACACGCGCTACGATCCGCCACGATTGTTGATCTGTGACCGGAATCACCTGCCAATCGGAAGGCTTGTTCACTATGATCTCAACGGAAACTTCATCGAGGAAGCCGCAACTAGGCTAAACATGCCTACGTCAGTTGCGATCCAAGGCGAGTACGTATCAGTGCCCAGCTTGGACGGTCGCTTGTATATACTCGACAAGAATAATTCTGTAGTATCGGTTCTTGGATACAAAGCAGAACCCGGCGTATCTTTGTACAAAGTTAAACAGGAAGACTGGGTAGAGGGCATCTTTTCTGGGACGCACGGATCTTATTGGGACAAAGACGGAAACCTCTACGTCCAAGATTGGAACATCGACGGTCGTATTATGAAGCTGGTGCGAGTGAAATGGTAATCGATTATTTCTGGATCAGCTCACATAAACTAAGAGTTAAAATCGATTCGCTACCCAATTTTGACCAGATTAATCACAAAGCCTGTCACGACCTATTTGGCGACGAAGATATCTCCATTCCGGTCAAAAAAGGCGTCGTGTGAGTGGACGAATTTACCTAGTTCCCAGAGATTGCACTTCGTTCGTATCCTGATCGCCTTGTCAATCAACTTAGCCCACCAGGCCTCGTCGTCTCCAAAGTTGATAATGACTTAGTTCTGCAGATTTAATAGCTTAACGCTCGTGTGCAGGTACGGCACAAACATGAGATCTAGATGAATCATGCTTCGGAGATTTGCCTAAAATTAGTGGAGTGGCCGCTACGAATAGAAGCATAGGGTTGGGCCGATGCGTTTTCATGATTTTTGGGGCCATAGACCGACTCGGGATATTTCCCATCCTTAAATTTAGTAAGCGATAATAATAAAGTCGCTCAGCCCTCAGTAGTCGATGCGTGAATCAAGTCACCACCCATCGCAGCGATCGCAATTATCAGGGTTCTGCATGTCCAAACCCACTACACATTCCGTTAATCGCCCTCTGTTGTCACATTGAATTTATGGTTCGCCAAAAGGTTGGATTCGTCGCATACACCTAATCCTAAAATTTTTTCATGCTAAAGATCTCTAATTCTATCGCTTTTACGCTTATCGCACTCGGTACGACCGTACAGTCCGAAGAACCCTGCGACACGCTCCAAACGATGGGTTACGTCTTTGATTCCAAAGAAGGACCCATCGAACATATTAAGCTTTTCGGCATGGCCCAATACCAAATAGGGCACATAGATGGAACGGATTCTGCAGGGAACAGTTTTTCCGACTCCCAATCCGAATTCCGGCGTATCTGGCTTGGGGGAGACGTCAAATTTCTAGATGGGTTTTTCCTCAAGACCGTTCTAAGCCTCACTCAGGGGAAAATCGCCGCGACTGGAGACCAGGATATCGAGTTCCAGCACTTTCGTAATCTCTATCTCTCGTACGATTTCGCCAAAGGAAACCCTTCTTATTCTCACTACAAACGTTTCGAAGTTGGATATGGAAGACGCAGCCTAAAGCTAGCTGACGAATGGCAAAGATCCGCGTTTCTATTCAACCCGGTCGAGAGATCTCCCTTTTCTAACAAGCTCTGGCCCACAGACGAAGGTGGCTCGCACCCGGCCGGAGCGTGGATCCGAGTAGCGAAAGACAACAATGATATCGACTTCGGCATCTACTCCACTACTCAAGCTGACGAATTCCCTGGATGGGAGGATGGCACTCTCTTATATTCGCAATGGATACACAACATGACAGAGGAATCGAACTTCGATTTGAAAGAACTTTTATTCAGTGCTTATACGCAAAACGCTGGCATTTCGGACGACCAGTTGGCGAGGGGAAACGAATGGGGAGGAAGTGCCGTTCTACGCCTTCACAAAGGCCCTTGGGAAATCCACTCGACGATTGGGACTGGAGAAAATGGACCGCACACCAATCCGGATCGTGATGGAGGATTTTGGGGACTTTCCATCATGCCCATGAAATGGCTGGTCGAGGACAAGATAAAGCTTGTTTCGCGATATCAATATCAAAATGCGGATTCCCCTGAAGGCATCCGCCTCAATAGTCGCTATGCTCGATCAGCAGGGGCGAGAGATGAAGCCGACATGTCTCTCACAAGAGGACGTGGCGATGTGCATCACAATTTTTATCTAGGCGTCAATTACTACTTTTGTGGCGACAATATGAAAGTCGTATCAGGAATCGAATACGACGATATTAAAACAGCAAATAGTATCAATGTTTTTAAGGGCTGGACTGCGAGTTCAGCCTTCCGTATCTTTTTTTAGTTTCTCAACGCGTCTAAAATCTCCCAAAATCAAATCTTTTATGTTACGGACATTCCTCAAACCCACGAATCTCGAACAACTTCAAACACGCCTTCACTGGGTCCTCCGCATCACAGCAGCTTGTTGCTTCATAGGTCATGGTGCTTGGGGTGTTATAACCAAAGAAGGATGGCTACCCTTTTTCCGATCTCAGGGCATTCCAGATGATGTCGCCTGGAAACTAATGCCTATCATTGGGGCCTTGGACATCATTATGGCAATCCTGCTTCTCATGAAACCACGGCGGATCATCACTATGTGGATGCTTATCTGGGCTTTGTGGACAGCGATTCTTCGGCCGATTTCTGGCACGCCAGGAACCTGGGAATTTTGGGAACGAGCAGGGAACTTCTTGCCTCCATTGATGCTTCTCATTCTGGGAGGTGTCATCGCTATGAAGTGGAAAGACTGGTTTTCGGGCTATACTGAGCCGAAACTGGACGATGATAAGATCGGTGTACTCCATTTCATCTGCAGGTTAACCATAGCTTTACTTCTCATCGGACACGGCGGCTTTGGGGCATTTGTTGAGAAAGAAATGCTTATAAATCATTTCTCTTCAATTGGTATTCCAGCGGATGTTGGCTTCATCAATACAGTTGGCTGGTTCGAAATCATACTAGGAGTCGTCGTATTCGCACTTCCTATACTGCCCCTCATATGGTTCGTTTTCGCCTGGAAAGTGATAACCGAATTCCTGTACGTCACGGAAGGTGGCATCATCAATATATTCGAATTCATCGAACGCTGGGGAGACTATGGAGTGCCTATCGCACTGATTCTGATAATAAATTATCAAACGAGACAGTCGGCCACTAAAGCAGTTCCAGAAGCACAGGCCGCCTAATTGAAAATGGCCTAAAGCGAACTGGAAGCGCGGATTTTTACGCTATTCTTTTTTGTTAGCTAGATTCGCACTTTATTAAACTGACCCTTGCCTAGTTTCGTTGCTATGAATTCAACGAGAGAGCTTATTGACTATCTAAATCTAGAACCCCATCCTACCTGAGGGTTCTTCAAGTATACCTAGAAGTCAGCACTAAAAACGGCCGTGGCTCTCATAACGCATAACGAAAACTGCTAAGTCGCATCTTTTATCTGCTCACTTATAATCTTCTTTTAGGGTAGCTCCGTGAAAATCGTTCCGACATCGTTCACATTTTCCAGCTAGGCTCTCCGATAACATACACGCTAATCTCTCCCGAAGGAAAAATTAGTCGGACCACCCTCGGACCCAATCTAGAACTGGAACAACGACTGCAGCTTGTCGTCCCTTCGGGATGGTGGACAGCCAGTTAGCTGACGTCTGGCGAGTTTGGGCTCATCAGTGAAACCGTTTCCCCGGGGTTTGAAAACAAAGACATGCGATTCATCTCCAAGCTGGAAGCGAAACGCTTCAAGGTTAATCACTAATAATCCTCTTCAGCGAATTTGCCGAGATTGAAAAGAACCAACTAGTCTAACCGCGCCCCACGAAGGGCATCTTCGTGCTCATCACAGTCATAGTGAGGACGTTTGAATCTAGCGGCAGGCTCGCCATGTAGAGCACCGCATTTGCCACGTTTTCTACTGACATTGTGGGTTCAACCTGAATGGAATGATCCGATTGGGGCACGCCTTTCTTCATCTTGGCGGTCATATCCGTCGCCGCGTTACCTATATCGATTTGACCACAGGCAATATCGTATTTTCTGCCATCGAGCGAGGTGGACTTTGTTAGTCCAGTCATAGCATGCTTGGACGCCGTATAAGGTGCCGAATTCGGTCTCGGAGTCTGGGAAGAAATCGATCCATTGTTGATTATCCTGCCACCGCGAGGATCCTGCTCTTTCATAACCCGAAAAGCAGCCTGCGTACAGAGAAAGGCTCCAGTCAGGTTCACATCGACCACTGCTTTCCAATCTTCGAAAGTCAAATCTTCGAGAAGGGCCGCCGATCCAAATAAACCAGCGTTGTTGAAAAGCAGATCCACTCGACCGAATGCCTCTACTGTTTTTAAGAAGAGCGCATCCACTCCTTTAGGGTCTGTAATATCGGTTTGGATCGCAACTGCACTGCCTCCGTTATCCCGAATGACTGACACCGTCTCATCAAGAGCCTCCTGCCGTCTTCCCGCTAGTGATACGGAATACCCCGCCCTACCTAAGACCATAGCGACGCTTTTACCGATTCCAGACCCACCGCCAGTGATAATTGCTACACTCATAATTTTCGTTACTCTTGTTAATCAAAAATTAGCCCTCCGATTGAGGCATCTTTACTGCGCTAGCCCGTCTCTCTCTCATTTTCCACTCCAAGGACTTAGGATAGCGATCTTTAGGTTTTGATACCCTATTCAATTGCTCCAGTTGCTCTGGACTGAATCGGATGCGAGTCGCTCCGAGGTTGTCTCTTAACTGCTCACAGTTTCGTGCCCCTACAATGACCGATGTCATTGATGGTTGCTCCAGTATCCATCGAGTTGCGACTTGAGCAGCTGACATGTTCATCTCATTCGCAATCTTTAAAACGACGCCCAATGTCTCTTCTGCATTGTCCGCAAAGAAGCTGGGATTGTAGACCCAATTATCTTCCGAACGCGTTCCCTCAAGCACGCTTCCTTTGCCTCGATATTTACCCGTCAGAAAACCGTTAGCAAGCGGACTCCACGTCACAATCCCCAAACCCTTGTACTCACACAGCGGCACGAGCTCTTCCTCAATGTCCCGAATTACAAGATTGTACTGAGGCTGGTAGCATTCAAAGCGTGCCCAGTGACGGCTATCGCTAATCCAAAGCGATTCCATCAACCGCCAAGCTTCGTAGTTGCTGCAGGCGATATAGCGGACTTTTCCGGATCGAACAAGATCGTTAAGGGCCTCCAGCATCTCCTCAAGTGGCGTTTCGGTATCTACATGATGGATATAATATATGTCAATGTAGTCCGTCTTCAGCCTTTGCAGGCTCGATTCGAGCGCTTTAAAGATACGAACTCGACTCATTCCTGAATCATTAATTCCAGGGCCCATCGGGTTGAAGAGCTTAGTAGCGAGCACTACATCGTCCCTACGATCCTTTAACACTCTCCCGAGATAAGACTCCGATTCTCCCGCCCCATAAGCGTCGGCGGTGTCGATAAAGTTTATACCGGCATTGAGGGAAAAATCGACCAATCGCTCTGCCTCTTTCAGATCCGTGTACTTTCCGAACGTCATTGTCCCCAAACATAGCTCGGAAACCTTCAGTCCCGTTCGTCCCATTCTTCTGTATTCCATAATATTCGCTAACACCTTCCTAGAAACCGGTGGACTAAAATCGTCATTCGAAAGGCATAGACCGAATCACGCGAGGTTATAAAAAGCACAAGCGAAACAGAGACTACCTTAAACCTACGACTCAAGCTACTGACCCTTAGTTGCTTGCCCCTCCATTTCAACCCAGAATTGAATGGAACTACCCCTTAAATTTGATTCGCCACCATTCTCCTTTTCTTCCAAGATCTCTTAATCAATCGCACCATGCATTCTTTTTTAAGCCGATTTATCATTACTCTGCTAATCGTAGCCATGACCGCCTTTGCGGACTCGCCAATCGAGGACCTTTCGGTGAACGAATTCAAGGCGCTCGTCGATAGCGGGGAAGGCATTTTGCTAGATGTGAGAACCCCCGAGGAAGTGGCGCAAGGGAAAATCCCTGGTGCCAGTGTACTCAACATCTACGACGAGAATTTTGAGCGTAAGCTGAATTTCATGCAGAAAGACAAACCCATCTATGTCTACTGCCGTTCGGGAGGTCGCAGCTCCCAAGCAGCTAGGACCATGAGCAAAAACGGATTTAACAAGGTATACAACCTATTGGGAGGGATCGGCACATGGAACAAGGCTGAGCTTCCGCTGGAAAAGGCCAAGTCCGTATCCAAAAAGATCACTCCATCAATCAGTTCGAAAGACTTTGTCAAAACCCTATCCCAAAGCCGCCTCGCCTTGGTCGACTTTCAAACGCAATGGTGTGCCCCCTGTAAACAGATGGAACCCATCATTGACGCCATGGGTAAGGAATTCAAAGGAAAGGCAGCGATCCTTAAAATCGATGTGGACGCGAACCCCGAGATCGCCGACCAATACGAAGTTCAAGGAGTTCCAATGTTCGTTCTCTTCGTCAAAGGCGAGGAAAAGTGGCGGCACTCAGGAACGATAAGCAGGGAAGCACTTGAGGAGATAATCAACCGCGAGATAAACGACTGACGCTACCTGCCTTTCGGTGGCGTAATCATAATATGCCCCCGATGCGTGCTGGGGTTCATGATCCAAGGTGCACCTGGATAAATCGGAGCCAGAGGAAGACCTGTACTTTTGGACGTGGCGACGGGAATGTAATACACATATCTCAAATTCGTCTTCTCCACTTCTTTAGTCGTCTTATTAACTTGTCCCGTGGGCACATTGAGCAATGCGTTTTGGGGCGTTTTCAGAGTGCCCGCTTTCGCTTCTTCCTCACGAATACTGAAAATCTCCTCGGTAGACTTACCTTGTTTTTTCAGTTCCCGTCCACGAGCCATGAAAAGCTCCAAGGTCTTGTGGTAGCAGGCAACGCTAAACCCTTCCCGGCTCGGATCGTCTGCAAGACAGTTAAAATCGTTTGCACCTTGCCAAATAACGGTCAATTCACCTTCCTAGATATGACGCGAACATTGTTGCGTTTTCACGCTCAAGCTCTGGCACCGCCATAACCGCCGTTGAAAGTTACCAATCTTTCGTCGGGTATTCTTGGGCCAGAAGAGTGAGGGGGGACAAAATTGCAATTATGATCAACAAAAGATTCGCACAGCTAGGCTTGGGAAAACTCGCGGCAATTGCAACAAAAGGTATTGAAATTTGATTTGGGGACCAGCTGGAGCAAGCAATCTGGCTGCGTTTACATCGAGCTTTCGCTAGCGAGAACCCTTCTATAAGCTCCCATATAGGAATCCACAATCACACCTGCTGAAAACTCTTTTTCTGCCCTCGCCCTCGCACTAGCACCCATCTCTTTTCGGCAATCTCCGTCTCCAGCTAGTCTCACAATTGCGACACCTAACGCTTCGATATCCCCAAATGGAACCAGAATGCCTGACTCTTCATTGACCACGACTTCAGGGATGCCTCCAACTTCAAAGGCTATACTTGGTAAACCGTGCCTCATCCCCTCTAGAATTCCAAGGCAGAAACTCTCATATTCCGAAGTATACAGGGTGAAGTCCGAGGCTGCGTAGTAATTATCAATCTCATACACATCGTCAACGATTCGGACATGGTTCTCAAGGGAGCGCTTTTTGATCTCGGGTTGAATACGTGATGCTTCTGCTCCCGCCATAATCAGGAGATTCGCATCGCAACGGGATACCGCTTCCTTGAAGGCATCCAGCATCAGATCAATTCGTTTTATTGAACGGAGATTCGAGGCATGAATTGCCAAAACGCCATCCCCAACATCTAAAGAGGCTCGAATGTCCTCCCGCGATCGAGTAGGGGGCTTGGGCTCGAAAAAATTCGGTACTACTTCAATCTCAGCATCCAGGTTAAAAAGTTGCTCGGTGCGCTTCTTTAAGTTCTCGGAAACACAAGTCACCAAATTCGATGCTTCGAGAACATGCTGAAGCAATGGTCGATACTCAGCCATCGCTCCAAGGTAGATGATATCAGTGCCATGCAGGGTCGTAATAATCGGTGGTGCGGCCTGTCCGATTAACTCTTTGGCAATCCAGGCAGCGGCGGTATGCGGAATTGCATAGTGTGCATGAATGAGATCAATTTGATTATTCGTGCAAACCTCAGCGATCCGCGTGGCTAGTGGAAGCGTGTGGTCAGGGCTTTTGAAAAGGGGGAACTCCACTAGATTTGATTCACAAAAGTGAATCCGAGGACGGTCCTCTCTCAATCGGAACGGCGGGCGCTCGGAGATCACATATATCTCGTGCCCGCGATCCGCTAGTCGATGCCCGAGCTCTGTAGCCAAAATTCCGCTCCCGCCCACGGTAGGATGGCAAAGCAAGGCGATATTTAGCGGTTCCTCCATGCTCAAAGCGAGTTACAACCGGGGTCCACAAGAGGAGAGGACCGTCTCAATCGAACTCCAAAGCAAGGGACCTTCAGAATACAGACGGAGCGCGGAATTCACGCCTGCCTGTACGCCTAGGGCACGTGCACGCGAAAGTTGCAAGTCGACATATTCTAGACTCTCGGTCTGACTTTCGTGGCACTTCATCAAATCTATCCACTTTCCCACCTGGGAGGAAATATCGACCAGAATAGGCACTAATCCATCCATTCCCGAATACTCACTCGAAATATCGTAAAACAGAAGAGCCCTGCTTGCATGCGGTTCCCAGTTCTCAAGACCCGGGGTCTTCCCGTACCGTGCTAGACGATTCGCATCACGAACGAGGAGGCTAGTCTCACGGTGGTCAGGATGCTGATTCAGATGGCCTGTGGGAGCAAAAACCAAATCTGGTTTGAGCCGACGAATCTCTATCGCTGCAAGAAGCTTGATATCAAGGTCAGCCTGGAGACGGGTGTCCCCTGGGGTTGAGGCGAAGTGAAGCACGGCCCCCATCATTTCAGCAGCCTTTAAGGCTTCCTTCTCACGAATGGATCGAGTTCCATGAGTTCCCGCTTCGCCTCTGGAGAGCACTACTAGATCGATTTTAGCACCACGGGCTGCTGCTTCCAACAGCACAGCGCCGCAACCGAACTCTATATCGTCCGGATGAGCCCCAAAAACTAAAATGCGGCTACCAGTCATTTTTCCTCTCTGCGTATGCATCTCCTGATCTTTCAATAAAGTCACGTTTCACAAATTCAATCTCAGGAGCATCACTTTGATTCAAGTACTGAATTTCCCCTTCCCCTGCAATGTAATGCGTGCAATGCACCACAGATTGCATCCAACGGAGGCGAGTATCCCGGGCCGGGCTAATCATCGATTTCCGAGTGACAGGGACTTCAATAGGGATAAATTTGCCACCGCCTTTAAAGAGGCAAAAGCCTTTCTCATGATGACGTGCTCTAACGATCTCTCCCTCATACGGTGTATCCAAAAAGTAGTCATTCACTTTAATCGCCTTTTCCCGTAGCTCTGGGTCGCTTGAACGCACGATCTCAATTCCCTCCAACAGACCCATTTTATGATACATCTCTATACAAAATTCTGCAACATTTAAGGAATCAACAGAATCGAAAATCTCGACAAGTTCCAGCGCGACCAAATTTGGTAGACGGCGTCGAGTTTTCTCCTTCCAGCCAGGCTTTATCGACTTACAATACAATGGGGAGTGAAGTTTCTGGATCTTGTTTACGAACTCAAAGTTGATTCGCTCAGTTTTGCCGGTATGGCGATTAACTAAACTAGCACAAGTTTCCCGAAAGTCGTGGTCGCTATCATGCAAGAAGAATACGATTTTTCCTCCAATTTCGGAATGTAATCGTCGAGCAGTTTTTATTTTAGAAAACACAAACCGATTGGGAAAAATCCCACAGGGCTGCTGGCCAAAACAGATAACCGGTGAAGACACTAGACCTTCCTTCCTCCTATCACAGCTTGTATCATAAAGCTCAATACAATTACTAGACCGCAGCCGATTAGATTATACCAGAGGTAGCCAATCGTTACGATATCTGAAAAGTAGATAAACAAAACCGACAGTTGGGCAAGGATTGCGGCAATAAAAGCGGCGTGGGCTCCGATTCTTATAATGAAGAAAGCCGCTAAAAACAGACCTAGTACCGTTCCATAAAACAGCGAACCTACAATGTTAACCGCTTCAATCAAACTTTCTACCATACTCGCAAAAAGGGCAAAGAGAATCGCCAGCCCACCCCAAACTGCAGTGAAGACACGCGAAACTTTTTTATAATGGGCGTCCGATTGGTTTTTGCTGAAATGGCTTTGGTAGAAATCTACCGTCGATATAGTCGCCAATGCACTCAATTCTGAAGCGGTTGACGACATAGCGGCACTCAGGATAACGGCGACTAGCAATCCAATTAATCCGATTGGCAGCTCATTCAAGACGAAGTGAATAAAAACGTAGTCCGTCTCTTTCATGCTCTCCGCTCCGGTGACCGTCGTGATATGCGTCTTTAAGTTGGTTCGGGATTGCCGACTTTCCTCTCCTGCTACCTTCAATTTTTCTTCGCTGGAGAGCACCAACGCTTCATCTCCTGCTCGCAAGGCTCCAACGAATTCCTGCATCGCACTTTTCTGGCTTTTGAAATTACTAATAAACGCGTTTTCATAGTTTTGGTAAGTCTCCGCATCCGCAGCAGCCGCCGCCTCTGTCATCGATTCAGGAAGGAAAGTAGCGGGTGGCTTTTCCCATTGATAGAAGATGAATACGAGAACTCCTAATAGCAGAATCATGAACTGCATAGGAACCTTCAACAAGGCATTAAACATCAAACCCAGGCGGCTATCTCGAATCGATTGCCCTGACATGTAGCGCTGTGCCTGAGACTGGTCCGTCCCAAAGTATGACAAAGAGAGAAAGAACCCGCCGAGCAATCCAGACCATAGTGTGTAACGTTTGTCCAAATCAAATGAGAAGTCGACTACGTTGAGATGCCCGAGCGCTCCCGCAATACTCAAATTTTCCCTAAATCCTGCATGTCCTAATATTTTGTATACAACAATTCCAAACGCGACTGCCATGCCAGAAAGAATCACAGTCATTTGGTATTTGTGAGTAAGGCTCACTGCATGGGAACCTCCCGTCACCGTGTAAATTACAACGGCCAAGCCAACCCCAATAACCGTAGTATTCATGTCCCAACCAAGAACGCTGGTCAGAATAATCGACGGGGCATAGATTGTGATTCCCGCAGAAAACCCCCGCTGGATAAGAAAAATAACACTTCCCAAAGTGCGTGTTTTCGCGTCGAACCGATGCTCCAGGAATTCATACACCGAACACAGCCCAAGCTTGTAATAGATGGGAACAAAAACGATGGCAATCAGGATGAGGGCCAGCGGCATTCCAAAGTAGTTTTGCACAAAGGCCATTCCGCTATCGTAGGCCAAGCCCGGAGTCGAAAGGAAGGTGATCGCACTGGCCTGGGTGGCCATTACCGATAAACCTATCGTTCCCCAACTATTAGAATTTCCCTTCAGAAACTCGTCCAGCTTTTGGTCATTCCGGGTCATCCAAACCCCAAAAAAGACGATGGCGAAGAGGGTTACCCCCAAAACAACAATATCGATTCCGCTCATGCTTAGTGGGCCTCGAACTACTCGAAGGTTTTAGTCAGCCACGCATAAAACGCGATCTGCCCTGCCAATGCGGCTACCACAACCAGGTAAAGCTTGGTCCAGCCTTTAGAGCTTTCGTCTTTGACGGAGGCAGCAATTTCATTCTCTGTTTCAGTCTCCATGGCCTAAAGAAATTAAATTCACAAATAGTCGTATCGCACCTGGATTCCCATTTGGCAACTGCCTAAAAAAGGAAAGTCCCGTGTACACGTACCAGCCCTTACCGTATTCTGTCACTAAGAGCCCTCCATCTCTCGGGGGTTCCCCTCTGTCGTTTGCAGAGACCAGAGCATCAAAGTGATCATCCCATGAGGAAGCGTAATAGAGCCCTCTCTCTTGTATCCAATTATCAAAGTCAATTTTAGTAATCTTATTTGGGTAGTTAAATACAACGTGATCTGGTTGAAGCAAACGCATCTCTACTTTTTCCTCGGAAACACGATCTCTGGACAATCGAATCGGGTAAGGGGATGTAAACTGTGACTTCGCTCTAAAACTTGTCGTGCTGTACTGGGATACAAGAGTCCCCCCATTCTCTACGTAGTTTAGCAGTACATCAAATCTTTTGTCCAATCCCGCATGAGCATCGAACACGCGTGCTCCGAGTATCACCGTGTCGTAACTATCTAGACGCCCTTTCTCCAATTCCCCAATCAACACTATCTCCACTTCATAGCCGATCTTGCTCAGAGTGTCAGGAACGGGATCCCCAACCCCTTCGATATAGGCTATTCGGCTTCCTCCGCGCCCTAGATCCAATCTTGTCACCTTGGTGACCGCTCGATTGAGAATCGGCTGCCGGCCAATATGCTCATAGAAAATCTCTCTGTAGCTCGAGTCGAATTCTTTACCCGACTCGCTAATCGCTTTGAAAACGATCTTTCCTTCGGAGGCGGTAGCAGGAGGCGTCAATTGTACCCGGATCCGCTGTGAACTTTGCACGTCCTCCAGATCAAACTCGGGCTGGGTAATACTGATCTTCCAACCCTTGGGACCTTCCGCCGTCAATTTTCCAATCGCAGCATCCACATTGCTCTGGACCAACACTTCGATCTCCTTAGCTTGCGAATTCTCAAAGAGCAAAATGGAGTTCTCAGGCGAGAGAGTAATCTCGGGACGTATCACGACCTGCTCGTGCACTTCACCTTGCACGGGATCACTAATGACCTGAACCACCGGAACATTCAAGGTAACTGGGCGACCTTGGATCTCAATAACAGCAGAAACAGAAAGCGAAGGTGGTATCGACTCCAATTCCAGCAATCGCCGATTGCGAAGGCTGTAGATACCCACGCTGGCTTCGTCCTCGAGCCAGTAGGGACGCGTTAGAGGAGAATCGATAGGCAAGTTCACGTTCAGCGAAACGAACTCGACTACGTTTGAATCCAGTTCCTTGTCCAAATCTTCTCTAAGGGTTAGCGAAATCTCCTCCGGCCAACGAGAGCTATCGAATAAATTTGCCCCCAATTTGACAACTCTCGCTTGGATCGGGGACCGGTTTATAAATTCCACATCGAGCTTCACAGGCTCACCGGGCGTCAAGTCTGCCTGAGGCACTCGTGCTTGCAAATGAAGTCCCATACAGGCCGCAATGAGCTTTTGCAACGAGCTCCGCTTGGAACGAATTTGCCGATCGACCGGAAGTTTTTCTAATAACCCGTCTATCTCTAACAATGCTCGTACTGATTTCCAGGGAGCCGCCGCATCAAAGTCGACTATGGCACTTTCAAAGAGCGAATCCAGTCGAGAGCTACCGGAATAGCGGCGCCAAGTGGTTTCGACACCCTTTAGAAAATCGCCCTCAGACGGTTCGCCGGCCAGCAATACCATTCGCTCAAACTGAGATCCACGCTGCCCCACCCGTCCGAAACCTTGGCTCTTGTGCATACTACGGCTTCTCGCCGAAAGTTCCGTGTAGGAAGTTCCTAGATACGGATTGTAAAGCCCCACTTCCAAAGACACCACTTCGTGCGGTTCATCTTCTGAGCTCGCAAGCGGTGGCCCGCCTCCAGCTCTACGTCTCTGCCCAAACCCGTTCCATAAAATCCTTTTTGCCTGATGCGTTTCAAGCTCGCTCAATTGCTCCGTAAAGGCATGCGGATCGGCCGCTAGGTTAAATGCCTTCAGGGCCAATTGGGCAGACACAGTATGGTGACCATGAGTCGGCCCTGCCGCGGGATTGAAACGAGTAATAATGACATCCGGTTTAAATTGGCGGACCGCATATACGACGTCACCGAGTACTTCATCTTCCTCCCAGTTCTCGAGTGTGTCTTCCGGGTTCTTTGAATAGCCAAAATCTCGGGCTCGCGTGAACAACTGGATGGCTCCGTCAATTTTGCGGGCTTGCAGTAATTCGTTTGCCCTGATCAGGCCCAGTTCCTGGTTCAATTCAGGGCCTATCAAGTTTTGCCCGCCGCCGCCCCTCGTTAACGAGAGATAAGCCGTGTCTAGCTTCTCTTCCTGTGCCAAATACGAAAGCAAAGTGGTGTTCTCGTCATCTGGATGAGCCGCCACAAAAAGGACGGAACCCACTTTTTTCAGTTTTTGCAACTCGTGCAGTATTTCGGACGAATTCATAGATTGGCCGAACGCAACTAGATTAAGACCGACGAAAATCAGAAGGCTCAGGGATGATTTAGTTGGCATGGTGAGGAGGTGGAAATATAAACGAATGTAGTCTTTCTTTTTAATCCCTTCTCTACGAGCAAAGATCTCGAATTACTGCCAATTTTTAACCCAAGCCTTCTACCAAACCCGAAAAGTGGAATTACATTGAAATTAAACTTCGATTCAAAGCGTCGGACTCTTCCTAAAACCACTACCCGATTTTAATGGTAATAACACTAAATCCAAAATTTGTCTGCGAGGGACTTTTGCCGCTACTATGCACGATCGTTCTCTTCCAATCCATCGCCATGGGTGATTTTTGGATTTCAGGATCGCTTCCAGAAGTCAGCCCAGACGAAGTTCCAAAACTCTTCCGGGAGAATCTCGAGCTCAGGGCCCGCACTCTCGAGGGGAAGCTCTCAGTCGACTCAGAGGGCAACTTTCATCAGCATTTCGAGGGCGAACCGGGATTGTTTAGCTTGGCTTTCCCCGGCGACCATAAAATTTCACTAGCGATCGACGAGGGACAGAGAGTGGTTATCCAAACTGACATAAAAGATCACGGGGCACTCAAAATAGCCGGCTCTCCCGACACAGATGCCCTCATCGCTTATGAATCCTTTCGCAGAGAATCGCTCGCTCGCCTCGTATACCCACCAAGGGCCGCACTTAACGAAGCAACCGCTCGCGGAGTATCAGCCGAGCGGTTGGCCGCACTCTCTGAGCAAGAGGTGGAAGCATACGGTGCCCACCGCCGCGAGTTGAATGACTTTACGATCGAGCATATAGGGAAATCCGTTGCCCTCTACGCAACTTCACAGAGGTGGGATCCAGACCACAGACTCAGTGAAATAGAAGATGCGGTTAAGGCTTTCTCCAAAAATCGCCCCCAGGCTGCTATCTCGAAGCGGATGATTGAGAAATTACAATCATTTCGGCGCACCGCTATCGGTGCCAATGGAGCCTCCCTGGCCGGCCAATCCCTAGACGGCAAATCCCATCGGCTCGAGGATTCCAAGGGCAAGTACGTTCTCGTGGACTTCTGGGCATCCTGGTGCGTGCCTTGCCGTGTCGAAAATCGACACTACGTAAAACTCCTCGACAAGCACTCCAACGACAACTTTACCATTTTTGCTATAAATTTAGATGACAGCCGTTCGGCTTGGGAACAGGCCTCAAAACGTGATCGAGTTACCTGGCCACAGATATCTGACTCACTAGGCTGGGATTCACCAATGGCCGCCGCCTATAATGTAAATGCTCTGCCAATGAGCTTCCTGCTCAATCCCGAAGGCCGCATTATCGCACAAAATCTCCGTGGAGCAAAGCTTGAGGCTAAGCTAGCGGAGATCTTCAATTAGGCACCTTTAGCCAATTATATTATCAGCCATATTGGCCTAGTATCTAAAATTGAGATTGCCTCACTAATCGAGTGCGCTCTTTCTTCGCCCACAATGAAGCTTCCTTACTCCAAGTCCATCGCTCTCAGCCTGATTGTGATTTTCACCATTCTCGCAGGATGTTCGAAAAAACCAACGACTCTAGTCGCTCGTATGGAAACGAACAAGGGCACGATCGTGATAGAACTTTTTGAAGACACGACCCCGATTACTGTAGAAAATTTCGCCGGCCTCGCAGACGGCTCCAAAACCTGGATTGCTCCCGATGGAGAAGAGAAAAACGAGCCCTTCTACGACGGCCTCATTTTTCACCGTGTCATCAAGGACTTTATGATCCAAGGAGGTTGCCCACTCGGAACGGGTACAGGCGGTCCGGGCTACCAGTTTCAAGATGAGTGCTATGCCGGTAAAGTAGTTCCACTCGAAGGTGAAATTGCCGACACCGCTACCGCAAATGAAGTTTTTGGGGCACTCTTCCGTCCCCATTTGATGGAGAACCAAGGCAATAGTCCTATCCCAGAAATCGCCACAATTTTTCAGGAAATGCAAACTACTCAAAGCGTCGAGCCACTCATCGGAAAGACTGTGGAAGAGCTCCAAACCTTGTTGGGATCTACCGACAAATTGACTCGATTCGAGCCAGAACTGGCTCAGCTAACGGGCGAGATCAAGGATGAAGATACAGCTAATGTAGTATTCCAAGCTCTCTTCGCTCCCCACTTGCAAGAACACGAAGGAGAAAGCCCTGTACCAGTAGTCGCTGCCCTTATCTCCGCAATTCAGGCCTCAAACTCAGTCCAACCCTTAATCGGTAAGACCGTTGAAGAACTTCAAGCCCTCATCGGGACCGACACACCAGTGGAGCAACCCACGCTCACAGGCAAGGTTGAATACGGCACAGTTTGCATGGCCAATTCTGGTCCTAGCACCAATGGGTCTCAGTTTTTTATTGTCACGAATACGGACGGGGCGAGCTGGCTGAATGGCAAACACACTGTCTTCGGAAAAGTCATCGAAGGAATGGATGTAGCCCTCGCAATTCAGGAAGTGGAAACCGGAGCAGGCGATAAACCAGTCGATGATGTTCAAATCCTGGGCGTTTTGATTGAGCGGATATAGACCTTGACCAAATACCTGCATAGATAAATTCCCCTACGGCAATTTCGTTTTTTTCAGAAAGAAACCCGAACCTAGGGAAGATATATATTCATAATTAATATACTATTTCCGTATCCAATTTTTAATTTTTCATTTTCTTAATTCGCTCTCTAATGTGCATCAAAGCTTTAGTTTTCATACCTAGGCCGGTACTAGCGAAGCGTGTTTTCACTTGTCTTTCCTGCCAAGCCGATCCCAGTAATCAACATTGAAGGCTACGGGAACTCTATGTACCCATAATCCCGGATCCCTCAAGAATCCACTTAACTATTTTCAGGGGGAGGAAAACTGCTACAGCCTTACGATGTATAGAGCTCGATCAGCTGAGGCGACTCGGGTCCGCTCTCCAACCGAAACACCTCTCCTACCAACAGATTTCCCGCCATTCCCATTCCTAGCACCAAAAAAAATAAACCTCATAATTTTAAATACATTCAAGAGGGATCTAGATGGCAAAAGAATCTCAACGCTTTTAGGTACCTAAACCATTCTCTGTTGGTGGCGTTTGTCCTCTGCCAGTTACGCTAAAACTAACTCAATGCTTGTCGTAGACCAGGCGATCGATGGGTTCAGCGGTGTCGTATAGTAGGGTGTGCCGATTAAATCCATCTGCAGGACGGGGTCGAGTCGGTCCTCCCCAACTACTCGCTGCCCGCCCATTCCAATCTCTGGAAATCCACTGCGGCCCCCTAAAGGGATCTCTCGTACGATTCATCCATTCAACGATCTCTCCATGGAGCTGATCCCTGACCTCCGCATGCACTTCGTCATCAATAAGATTCCTAAGCTCGTCTGGGTCGGTTTCCAAATCGTACAACTCGTCCTTATCCGAAAGGTTGATGGCTAGTTTGTATCTGCGATTCGTGACACACCTTGTTGGTGAAAACGCTCCAAACCCATCGTGATCCAGCTCGAATCTATTGAACTCCAAAAACACCCTTTCCCGTTCGCACACAGTCGGATTCGAAAAGACCTTCAACAGACTTTCACCATGCAGAATCTCTGGTGAATCTTGGTCAAAGAATTCCAAAAACGTGGGCACAAGGTCGATGTGCGAAATGGGACGGTCCACAACTGCTCCAGCTGGCAAATGGCCATTCCATCGGACGATGAAAGGAATTTTCGCGATTTCCTCGTACATATTTGGACCTTTACCCAGCAATGCGTGCGACCCCAACATATCACCGTGATCAGATGTATAAATTGACAAAGCATTCGGTATCCATTTATCTATGGCGTTGTTAATTCGCCCAATTTCATAGTCACAATAACTATTGCACGCGAAAAAGGCGTCCATCCGAAGCTTCTCACCGTCTCCAAGGTGCGACTTAACATGATTCGACCAATCTTTCTGGGACTGAGGCTTATCCTTCAAAGTATCCTTCCCATTGGGGCCAATCTTGTATTCAAAACCTTCGAAAGCTTCCAAGTACTCTGCGGGACAGATAAAGGGATGATGCGGCTCGTCTATAGATACGACAAGAAAAAAGTCTTCATCCTTATAGCGCTCAATAAATTCCAATGCTTTGTCTACACTACGATGGGCCATAGTAAACGTTTCATCGTACCCATTGTCTCGCATGTCTTTTGCCGTCGGAACGAGTCGAGAAAAGTCCCTTTCCTCCTTGCTTCCCAAACTATCGAGGTAGCAACGCCCATCGAACCAGTAATCTGGGTCCCAACCCTCAGGACAAACTCCATTTCCAAAATAGTCTGTCCCGTCCAAATGCCATTTGCCGATATAGCCTGTGCGGACACCCAAACCCGAAAGTCGCTGCCCAATCGTCTTAGCGTCTAAGCACGGTGCCATATCATTTCCAAGTACACCGTTGGAATGTGGATACAACCCTGTAAAGATCGCTGACCGAGCCGGTCCACATACCGGTTGGGTGGAATATGCGCGGTTAAATCGAATTCCTTCTGCAGCCATCTTATCGATGTAAGGCGTCTTCATTTCGGGTCGGCCATAGCATCCAACGACGTCTGTTCCCTGTGTATCCGTAAGTATAAAAACCGCTTGATTAGGCATTTCGAGAAAATTGATCGCTCGATACCGAATTTCAAATACCAAATTGGCATAAGTTCAGAGTTCAATTGAAATGCCATTGCATCTAGTTCAACTAAATTTCCTAGACACAAAGCCACTTGCAACAGTGGCAAAGCATTTCAATAAATACGGATAGCACGTCCCACCCCTTATGAAAATCGATTCCCATCAGCATTTCTGGAAATACGACCCGAATGAGTATGGCTGGATCTCTGAGCAGCACACAGTCTTAAAACGTGACTTTCTTCCCGTTGATTTAGAACCACTAATGGCGGAAAATAACATAGACGGATGCATTGCGGTACAAGCGAGGCAAACCATCGAGGAAACAGAATGGCTTATTAAAATTTCCGCCGCAAATCCCTCTGTTTTGGGGGTCATAGGTTGGCTCCCGCTCTGCCATACCAATCTCAATGCGTCCCTCGACCGGTTGAATGAGAACCCAAAGCTTGTGGGCGTGCGCCACGTGATCCAAGACGAGAAAGACAACAACTTCATTTTAAGGAAAGATTTCAATCAGGGGATTCGGCAGCTCGGACCTCGAAATTTAGTTTACGATATTCTTATTTTCGAAAAGCATCTTCCCCAGACCATCCAATTTGTCGATCAACACCCAAATATTCAGTTCGTGGTCGACCACATCGCAAAACCAAAAATCTGTTCCGCTACGTTCGATAGCACCTGGGCAGAGAACATTCTCGAACTAGGCAAAAGGACAAACGTAGCCTGCAAACTGTCAGGAATGGTCACCGAAGTCATTGATTCCAGATGGAGCCCCAATCTCCTTAAGCCCTACGTCGATACCGTTCTCGAGGCGTTTGGTCCCAACCGGCTATTAGCAGGCTCGGATTGGCCTGTTTGCCTTTTAAGAGCAGAGTATACACAATGGCATCAAACAATTCTATCGATGACCGAATCTCTATCCGAATCTGAGCAGTTTAATATACTGGGGCAGAACGCTTGCCGTATCTATAATATTTAGCATCCGGATCCACTGTTTCGATCCTCTCAAGAATACTTTTTTTGTCACATCTTGAGCGTTCCTCTCTTGAAGGTATCGGTCAGGACACCAACCAGCGGTTTGTGCAACAAGACCATAATGCTAATCATAACCGTACCACTCGCAGGGTGAAAGTCCCAGAAGCCTTACTCTTCGACACGTACTCGGCGGCACAAATACAACTTCGTACCGGCGATTGGTGCCCAGGGCGGGACTTGAACCCGCACGTCCTTACGGACAACGGATTTTAAGTCCGCTGCGTCTACCGATTCCGCCACCTGGGCTTAAAGTTGCTAATCAACATTTTATGTAATCTAAGGAAGTCAAAAAAATTTGCTCATAATGGAATTATTGACTCCAAAACGACACTAAAACCTGATTGACCGAACTCGAATGGGATGTCTAGAGGTGACGCCTGCATTGTCAATCTCGCTGAAAACAAAAGATAGAATCTTCAGTGAGTCGCCAGCGAAGCATCGGGAGGGGGCGGCAGCCAGATCGCAAATTATATGCATCAACTGCCCCCAGAAAAAGTTGTCGTCCTTAAGACTCATTTCCTCAGTTTAGTGTAATTATGAAATCCAACACCGTCCTCACAATCACAACAGCTGTCGGTAATGCCGCTTTGCTCGCTGGACTTGTTTTCTTGATCTTTGAGCTAAGGCAGAATTCAAGTATCGCAAAATCTCAGATCAGACAGGAGCGAGTTTCAGGATTGATTGAACAATTCTCTAGTAATGCTAGGGACGGGGTTCTTTCCGATCTTTACTATGATGTTTTCATTGAAGGGCAATTTGATCTTTTAAAGGGGACAAATAAGGCAAAACTGTACCAATTTGAAATAGCCCGTTTCCATAGACTGGAAGACGTCTACTTCCAGTACAGTAATGGGCTTATCGACTACCAGCCATATCGATTTAGCATGGAGAGAGCCGCAAACAGACTCCCCTTTTGGGAATTTCTGAAGATAAGCGTTGTCAAAAGAAATGAAGATCTCGCGAGAGACCTAGAAGAACTTATAGAAAGTCCGGACTATAATCCCTCCGATTGGAGGAAAAAATTCATCGCTTGGGAGGAAAGTAGAGGATAACCAATAAACGATTTTAACCTTTTATCCCTTAACATTTGTCGCTGCCCTTTTTATCGCCCCGCCATTAGCTGCTGTACTGCTTTTACCAATTTTCTTGTTCTTCCTATTATTAATGATCGCTCCACTCCTCACGCTTATTTCGGATCTTGGAAATATCTTTATCAGCAAGTCACCCTACGAGGGAGACGTGCCTTGGCTAGGCTGGAGGGAATGTTTTCTCCTTTCGTAAATGAGCTTCCCTGACCAAACCCTGCGAATAGGGATATTTGGAGGTAGCTTCGACCCCATCCACGAAGGGCATTTGTCAATTGCCAAAAAAGCGAGCGAGCAATTTCGACTGAATCGTGTCCTCTTTATTCCCGCAGCGCAATCTCCACTTAAAGAGAATTCTCCTGCTGCGTCAGACAAAGACCGGGTCGAGATGATCCGCCTCGCTATTGGGGACAACCCATCCTTTGAAGTTTCAACCGTTGAGATTGAACGGGGTGGAATTAGCTACTCGATAGAAACCGCTGAACGAGTAACCTGCCAGAATCCAGGGGCGAAGCTTTTCTGGATAATTGGAGGAGATCAGGCGAAGCAGCTCGACCGATGGAGAAATATTGAGGATTTAGTACAAAAGGTAGAATTCATCTATCTCGAACGGGATGATCAAGCTAGCCTATCAGAGGTTGTTTCAATTCTGGCAAAGCTCCATCCATTGCAGATGGAACGCATCCCAACGAGCTCCACTGAGATTCGAAACCGAGCGAAATCGGGTGATCTCCCGAAGTACTTCTTGCCAGAGTCGGTCTTTCATTACATCAAATCGCGAAATCTCTATCGAGACGAACTGACCAAACCATGAACCAAGAAATTAAACTTTCCTCCAAATACAGGCAACTTCTCGGAGCTTGTTGCCACGCGTTGGATGGTACTAGGGCAGAGGATGTCGCGATACTCGATGTGAGCAAAATTTCGACTATCACAAACTACCTGATACTCGCGACTGCCAACTCACAGCCTCATCTCCGTGCGTTGAAGCGCGATCTGGACAAGACTCTGAAGGAACTCAATGTACGAATAATCGGCGTGGACGAGGGTGACCACAGCGGTTGGTCCGTCGTTGATGCCTTCGATGTTATGATCCATTTGTTCACTCACGAAGTGCGAGAAAATTACGATTTAGAGACTCTTTGGAAAGACGCCCAAGCAATCGACGCCGAACCGCTAATGTTAAACCTTGAAGAAAGCGTCTAAAAACGGTTCGATAAGCTCACTCAGAAATCGATTCCGACAGAACTCACTATTCGCTGGTCCTCCCGCCGGTCCTCTGGCAGCGACCTATCGTATTCTAAATGATACCTGATAGAAAGGTGCAACGAGTCGGTTACCTTGCTGACAATTCCAGCCTGGAACTCGTACTCGTATTCGCTCCGCTCATCAGGGGGAAGTGCGATTCTAAACTCTTGTGTAAATCGCAGACGACTACCTAACCGATAGTCAAGATCTTGAAACACGTCAAAAAGGTAGTTCGTGTTCCCATTGTCGACGTTGTCTTCACGATACCGCCCACTTAGTCCCGCACCTGTCGAAACTTTAAGAGCTTTCTGATTCAGTAAGCGATAACCCAATCCCAATGTTTGCTCCAAATTGATATCGATTTCCTTTATCGCGTCTGAACTGTAAAGTGTATCAGTTTGGTAGAAAACACCGGGCAATAAGTCTCGTCTCCACCTTAAGTTGGAATACAGCCTGTCAGTTGTCTTCCCTCGGTCGCTCTCGCCAAAGTATCTGCGGGCTTCAAACCGGAAATCGTTTTTCTCGATCCTTCGCCTCACATTGAATCGAGCATTGTAGTCGAGTTTATCCCGGCGGCCACTCTGCAGGTTCATTCCAAACTCAAACTGGCGGGACCAATTCTCAAAGCTGATCACTCGTAAAAAATCTTTGATCCGGGATCGCGATGCTTGCGATTCCTCGTTCTCAGGTTCCTCAGGAGTATCTCCTTCATTCCGATTCTGATTGGGGCGGATAATACTCCTGACACTCCTTTTGGGGATCTCAACATCACCCAAAATTGTATGCTCAATTAATACAATGTCACCTTCGCTAATCAGCCTGCCCCTAAGTACGTCACCATTTCTTAAGGATATTCGAACCTCAACAGCCTCCACCCAATGCATGGACAGGCAGGCAAAAAAAACGGTGGCTACTCTCACATAACTTCGCGTCCAAAACTTCATCTTAAATTCTAATACCTATTCCCTGTTTGTACTAACCTCTAGGCGGATGCGTAATCGTCTCAATTAGAGCAATACTAATACGACTATTTTTTCAAAATTGCTGCTCTCTTTTCGTATTTACAAATGCTTGACACCAAATACAAGAGCAGCAGCTCAAGAGCTCCTGAGGACCTCCGATCGGTGGAGCTTTCACTCCCTTTTTCTAATTCACAAATAAATTATCAAAAGGAATCAATATTATGCATAAGAATACATCCAAGAAGGGTTTTACCCTCGTTGAAATCATGATCGTTTTTGTTATCATAGGCCTCATGGATGCTATAGCCTTACCTGCGTTCCAAAAGGTTTTCGAAAGCTCACGTAGCAGTGCTATGGAAAATGATGCTCGTCAGCTCGCATCTGCTGCCCGAAAGTACATGTTGGAAAACAAATTTACGACTGTTACCCCAGCAATCACGGCGGTTACTCGAGAAGTTGGTGCCCCGATTTAATCGTACATTTCGAAAGTCAACAAATAATACGCCAGTACATCTGTTACGACCGCAACATAAGGAACGCTCCATTTGTCACATCCAAAGGTTGCAGGCGGTTCATCTAGCTATTCTGCTGAAGGTCAAAAGTAAGAATTGCTAAACACTCTATAAATTTGAAAAAAGCCCACTTTCTTTAAATCTTTTCCTCAACTTCGACTCTTTTGGACGATGCTAACGAGCATAATATCTCAAATGTCGCCATAAGACTTCATTTCGAACGATTAACTATATAGAGAGATGTCGCTTAGCTAAATCAGCAGCATCTTAAGAAAGAGCCTTCCGAAAATCGAGTAGCTGCAGTTATACAAAAACTTAAAAATTTACGAAGATTCATTTGTTCTCCAAAGCTTAAAATTCAAAATTAAAGATAGTACGATTCAAACCACGCTTCTTTCAGGAAATGATATTATACCTTGGTTCGAACTCGACACTGTAGACGAGACCTCCATATATCCGTATAACCTAATTCGCCTAAGCAGAATATCAGATATCATTCTCTTATAGATAGACGACAACAGCGAGGTGGATCTTGGAGAGAGTCTTCTTTCCGCAAAACCGAAACGCATTTACGAGATCAAACCAAAGGTCTCCGACGCTTGGTTCAAGACGCTTACCTAGAAGCTCATGCCTTCGCAACGTAAATAATCGATTCGCTTTCTTGAGTGGGGGCTTTCATCTCAAAATCTCCGTAGAGATCGATTTCAGAAAACCCAATCTGGGCTAATCGGCTATGCATCTCAAAAGGTAATTTCCAGTGAATGGTCATTTCCCTGTCCTCTTCGACAACTACCGTGTCTCTAGAGTCTACCTTCTGAAACCGATTGATTAAAGTCAAACGTTGTTCGAATCGATCCAATTTCCAACCTTGCCACGCTAAAAATCGCTGCCCCTTTTCGTCCGCTTCGCTATCGCGGCGCAATTCCAACGGAGCTTGATCGGAGCGGCTTTCCAGCATATCCCACGGCATGTACATCGGTATAACAATTTGGCCCCCTGGTTGCAAATGCTCTAAACTGGTCTTCAGGCACGACTCTATATCCTCGGCTTCAAGCAATAATTGGATTGAAAATCCAGGAATGAGAATTGTCGCAAAACGCTCTTTCAATTTGAATTTCCGCATGTCGTCTCGGATCAATCGGGTATTCGGATAGTCTTTTCCAAGCTTCTCTTGGCAAATAACTAACATTTCTTCGGACGTATCAATGCCAACAACGGCCATTCCTTCCTCAGCGAGTGGAGTTAAGATTCGCCCAGTACCGCATCCCAGATCTAGAACCGGGCCTGGATTCGACTCGATTAACAACCGATAGAACGCGTAATCGTCGAAATCCGAAAGCTCGTCGATGAGGTCAAAAAAAGCCGCTTCGAGACCGTCGTAGATGTAAGGTGCCTTCATTTCTCACAAAACATGAATAGCCCTATTTCAATCTACGAGCCATTTCAAACAGGACACGCCTACGAAGTTCCTCTCGATTTGCTGTATTCCCACAATCTCTACCCACAACATAGATCGAGACTCCTATGTCTTGATCACGGTCTGCCTATCTGGAGCGAACTAAGGTAAAATGCTTCCTGTCCCCAGGAGAATAGATACTATCGCTTATCTCAAGGTCTCCGTAAATGCACCTATGGGAAGGTAATCCCACCGAAAACCGTTTCAAAAGTATCTAGGCTCTATCTGTTCTAGGTATGCAACGAAAACAAAAAGAGCCGATTAAAGCCCGCTTGAATCGACGCTTTCGATCCAATCGACGTAACTCTGAGCGTTGCCATCGTCGATATACTCAGTCGCTCCCTCGGCACGCCCATCCTCAGCATAAAAAACGAGGAATGGAATTCCGGTAATTCCAAAACGCTCCCTGATTCCTGTCACATCCTCTGGCTTACGAGGAATCCCAATCTTTGCCCCTAAAATTTCTTCGGACTCCAAAAAGTCATCCAATGCTAAACTCTCTTTGAGCAGTGCGTCCAACTTGTTGCACCAAGGACACCAATCCCCATTCCCCTTAAAAATCATGAGTAATCGTCTCTGCTGGGAATTCCTTTGCTCAAGAGCTTCGTCTATATCGGCCAACCAATTCATCTGATTCTCATTCGCTATTTTCAATCTATGTCCGCAAACCCTAGAAAACTTTCAATACCTGGCAAGGTCGTATGCATCATTTTCAGGAAAAAGAGTTTCCTTTCTCAAAATGGAATGCCTACACCGCCAAACTGCTCCTACTATCCTTAGCCGAGCGTAGTTCAATCAAGCATACGCCAATGACCTAAAAAGACTGAGCATGACATTGCAGCGTTCAGAGATTCCCCATTCCCAAAAGAGGGGATTTCTATCCGATGGTCCGCCAACTCCAGAATCTCCTCCGAAACTCCCCTCGCTTCATTTCCAATTACCAGTGCGGTTTTAGCCGGCCAGTAGAAACTTTGAAGGGACTCGCTCGCCCCAATTTCACTCGCAACAATTTTAAATCCTTCGTTTTTTAAAGAACCCACAGCGTCTGCTAAATTTTCAATCGTAAAGATGGGCAAATGAAAGAGACCACCCATTGTGGCTCTTAAGAGTTTCCCGTTTTCCTTTTCCGGACACCCCTTCCCCATGAGAACCGCATCAGCCCCAAACCAATCACACCCTCGAATAATTGCACCGCAATTTCCTGGATCGCTAACCGCATCCAAGACTACCAAACAACTCTCAACTTTTGTCCTGAGAGAGGCTTCAACGCTTCCCCAATCATAATGTAAGCGGTCGGCAATCCCAATCACTCCCGAGTTTGTCTTCGTTTCTCCCAAAGCCTTCAACTGTGATTCGCTTGCCAAGTAAACCTTATCTGAATGCTGCGTGGCTTTAGCTAGAATCACTCGGTCCTCATCACTCAACTTTCGGGATCCATCATATACTACTGCGTTAAGATGGGCCCCGGATTTGATGGCCTCCTCCAGCAAGTGCCAACCTTCAATAATGAATCGGTTTTCGATCTCCCTGTTTTTCTTGCCGTGTAACTTTCGAAAGATCGAAAGCTTGGCTTTTGAAAGCGGCTCTGCCATCTTATCCTCATCAAGCATTGTCACTTCCGCTTGTCCATATAAAAGCTGGAGTCGCTACGCTTGGAAATGATATTTACACATTCAAAAGGAAGGAAATGGAGCGGCAGATAATGCATGTGGATATGGACTGTTTCTACGCAGCAATCGAGGCTCGAGACAATCCATCCTTGAGGCGGGAGCCTATCGCCGTAGGTAGCAGAAGCTCGAGAGGGGTACTAACTACATGCAACTATGAAGCTCGAAAATATGGTATCCACTCGGCAATGCCCAATTTTATCGCAGTACGGAAATGCCCCCACCTCGTTATTTTGCCCGTAAGATTCGATGTATATAGATTCGAGTCCAAACGCATTAGATCCATACTCAATCAATACACTAATCTAGTAGAGCCCCTTTCGCTCGACGAAGCCTACCTAGACATATCGAGCGATAAACGAAACGCGGTTTCAATCGCCAACGATATCCGAAGACAGATAAGACGCGTCACTGGACTGACGGCTTCCGCAGGAGTCGCTCCCAACAAAATGCTCGCTAAAATCGCTAGTGACTGGAAGAAGCCCAATGGGCTTTTCCATCTCGCTGCAGACGAAATATCCGAATTCATGTCGAGCCTCCCTGTATCTAAGATCTGGGGAATCGGAAAGAAGGCAGAAGAGAAGCTACTAGCAAAAAACATACGGACATGCGGTGATCTTCAGTCTTACAGTTCTCTAGAGCTTACACATTTATTCGGTAAATTCGGCGGTGAGCTTTACGACTTGTGTCGGGGGATCGACCATCGTCCCCTCGTCTCCAACCGTGTTCGTAAGTCCATCAGCGTTGAAAGGACTTTCTCTACCAATCTCGAATCGCTCGAGGCTTGTGCGGAGAAGGTTCAGTCTCTCTTCTTGGAACTCGAAGAGGAATTGTTCCGACTCAAAGTGGATCGTAAGATAGCGAAGCTTTTTTTAAAGTTGAAGTTCTCCGACTTTACCAAAACGACCGTCGAGCGAGTGGGTCTTGCTATCAAAGAGTCTTCTGCCCAAACCCTGTTACGAGAAGCCTTCGGCCGTAAGGCTTTACCTATAAGGCTTATCGGAATTGGCGTTAGGCTCGCGACCTATCACGCGAGCCAATCACAACAGCTCGAGTTCGAGTTTCAAAACTAGCCTTTTCCTTTCGTCTTCAACGGACAACTCTCAGGGCTTGCTCTCTAGATCTTTTCAACGAACATCTACCTTTCCATGTTTTAAGTCATGCTTGAGGGAAAACGCATTCTATTGATACTGACAGGCAGCATCGCGGCATACAAATCGCTCGACCTCATTCGTCTGCTCACAAAGGCCGGTGCCTCGGTTGAGGGAGTATTGACCGAGGGAGGAAGGCAATTCGTAACTCCCCTTTCCGTCGAAACCCTCACCGGGAAAAAAGCACACGTCGAAATGTGGGATTCCCACGCCTACGAAATGAGCCACATCGAACTTTCCCGTCGAGCGGATTTGATTGTCGTAGCTCCGGCAACCGCTAACTTCATTTCAAAAATGGTACGAGGCGAAGGAGACGATCTTGCTTCCGCCCTAATGCTGGCGAAGAATAAGCCAGTCATTCTCGCCCCTAGCATGAATGTGGAAATGTGGGAAAACCCTGCTTTTCAACGCAATCTTGAAATTGCGAAATCCGATGGAGCCACAGTCATTACTCCGCAAGCTGACATGTTGGCATGTGGAGAAATTGGTATGGGTAAGATGGCTGAGCCGAGTTCGATAATGGAAGTGATCGACGATCATTTCCGGTTTGTATCAACAATCGAAGGGAGACGTGCAATCGTCACATCTGGGGGCACCATCGAACGAATTGATAGCGTGCGATACATTAGCAACTTCTCTTCCGGCAAGCAGGGCAATGCCATCGCAATTGCTCTTGCCCAGTCAGGTGCGAAGGTAACTCTGGTCTTAGGCAAGAACAGTATCGGTCCGGCAAGCCACCCAAATCTACATGTTCTCGAAGTCGTATCAGCCGAAGAGATGCATGAATCGGTCCGCAAAGCCCTTCCCGCAGACATTTTCGTTGGATGCGCCGCAGTGTGTGACTTTAAGGTCGTCAATCGTTCCGATCGAAAAATCAAAAAGTCCGAAGGATTGAATATCAAGTTTGCCGAGAACCCAGACATCGTCCGTTCGGTAGGCAAACTGGGGCCTACTGATCGTCCTGCAGTAGTCGTCGGATTCGCTGCAGAAACAGAAGAACTGATAGATAACGCTCAAGCGAAGCTAGATATCAAAGGCTGCGACTTAATTGTCGCTAACAATGTCTCAGGTGGTTCCGTTTTCGGTCAGGACGATAATACTGCTTACTTCGTAACTTCTGAAGGGTCGGTCGAACTCGGGACACTAAGCAAAAGGCAACTCGGACAGAAGATTTCCCTATGGATTTCTGAACGTCTCAAAAGGTAAAATTTGGCGAATACACGAACTGATGGGGATCATGCTTCCAACAGTCAGTGCGAGCTGCGGAAAATCAGTGAAAGTCGCTTGAACGGTACCTTCCCTCCATTGAATTCGCCTTTTCTTCTCTCTTTCTCACCGAGGCACGCGTTATAAAAAATGAGGAGGCTTTCCAAAACTCATTCCCGTATCACCTACAGAAACAGTCAAATGAGTTCGGAACCAAAGATAGGAACCAAAATACTGATTACTGACAAGAACCCTTCTTACCTCGATTCGATGAACAACACTCCATCGATCATCCAGAAAAGATGACAACTGCGTGCCCTACAGGATCGAGAAGAGGCAGCCACTTCCCTAGCTGCGAATCAAGCGGATATCGTACTCAGCAGCCTAAACCTTCCCAAGACCTTTGGCGACATACTTCTATCAAACGTAAAACGGGAATAACCAAATTAGCTTAGGTTTCTAGTTTAAGACCAGTCTGACAAAGGATCGTTAAAGAGAGGAACGGATCTGGCTTACCTCTGTTCAAGAGACCCATGTCACCAAAGGATCTAGTAACCGAGATCAAGCATGTCTTAAACACTTAGTTCAGAATTCGGTGCGAAGAGGTTATTGAAATCGTTCGGGACACAAAACAGCCCCACGTCAAAACGGAGCCAATACAGCAGCTTCTTAAAACCTTCGATGATCCCAATTGTGGAATCGATGATTTCGCTTCTGTGATACAGCAGCATCCGACAGTAGTTGCTACCATTCTTCAAATAACCAGCACCGTTTTTCTCGGAATTGGTGGTCGATTGGAAACCACTGAGGAAGCCCCTCCAGATGATGGGCATGGACTGGGTTCGTATTTTCGCAATTAGTGTGTTGCCGAGAGGGCTCGACTACCCAACGAATGCATCAAGGAACTGGACTGACTTCACCCACTACTCCAGGGCGCCACGCAGGGCTTCGACAATATGTTCTCGGCTGTAGTCCTGCCGTATTCTGGCCAATGCTCCCGTTCTTAGCCGATGCCACAAGGGTCCTTCTGAATAAACACGAACACAAGCAGCCGCGAAGGCCTCTGCGGTATGTGCCGAGATTAACTCCTCTTCGGACCATCCAAGCTGGTTCCTCGCAAGAGTAGTCGCCACAACGGGGATACCCTTCGAAGCGGCTTCAATGATCTTTAGAGGTATACCCGCCGCAAACCGAGCGGGTGCAATGAACAGTCGGCATTTTTCATACCAATCACTGAGGTCCTCCACGAATCCTAAAAAGACTTCTGAATCCGAGGCATACTTCATCAATTCATCTGAATGGTATCTGCCAGCACAATACAGCTTTATGTCCTGCCCCAGTTTGGCTCGAATTAACGGCAGAGAATTTTCAATAAAGTCAATCAAACCTATCGCGTTTGGGGCCGAATCCGAGTGAACCGCCCCCACAAAAAGTATCCCTTCTCTCTCTGCAAATGGCCTAACCGCTGGCTCAATTGTCGAGTGATGCCTTAGCATGATCACCTTGGAGAATCCCAGTGAAGCAAATTGCTTTCGTTCGTAATCGGATGTCGATAATATCACATCCGCAACTACCGCCAGCTTCAATTCCGCTTCGAGCAGTTGTCTCTCTTCCGACTCGGAAAACGGTTCCCCATTATATAGTGCCTCACTTATCTCTCGGTTAGCGAAAACGGCCTCGGCGTCGTATATCAAACGCAAGTCTGGTCTTTTACTTTTTGTATCCTCAATTATACGACCAATAGAATTAAGATTATTGGGTCGCGAAATGATGACAGCATCATACGCTTTCCATTTTTTTTGCCAAAATTTTTCGAAACCTTCCACCCCAACTCCTAGGGCCACTTCAACTTCTCTCGGTGTATCTTTGTACACGTCCATAAAGTCGCTAGTCGTAATAAAAGTGGGAAGCAGAGTTACAGAGTGCCCCAGTTCAATCAGAGTCCACAGCATTTCCTTCGTCCTAGGAAACCCTGCTCCCATGTGACCGAAAGGAGGAGCGTCTTCAACCCAAAGTATCCGCTGTCCTCTCGCAGACTCATGAATCGTATCTAATTCGAAATCACTTTGAGAGGGAAAACTAGCGAGCTCTGACTCGCGAATCGACAAAAGCCTATTTCTATTCGCCGCCATCAATTTCGCCGCCTTCCCCCAAGAGTCTCGGTACTCCAGATTTCTGGTCGCTACACTGCAAGGATCATAAACGGTCCTCTTCCCAGCGCGATTGAGCCTCAAGCATAGGTCAACGTCTTCGTAGTACTCATCCAAGAAAGACTCATCGAATCCTCCGATCGACTGAAAAGTCTCTTTTGTAATTCCCAAATAGGCTCCTGAACAAAACGCTACATCTCTTCTGTACTGCACACGATAGTCGTCCGGATTCCAGCCTCTTCCTACTGATCGGCAAATTCCACTCGAATTCAAAAGCGATCCCGACTCGATGAGGACCCCATCTCCATCCAGCAACATGGCTCCAACGGCCCCTACCCCGCCATCATTATTCAAGACGTTCAATGTCGCACAAATAGTATCCTTCCTCACGCACACGTCGTCCTTCAAAAAAATGATATTTGCACTTCGCGCTACATTTGCACCCTGATTCCAAGCTTCAGAGTAGCTTACGATTTTCGGACAACGCACCTTCACAACGGTCTTTAATCGATCAAGCAAAAGGGCAATCATCTCACGAGAGCTCGACTCAACGACAACTACAACCTCCATCCGGACGGATTCCGAGAAGCACAGTGCCTGTAGGCAACGAAATAGGAATGGAGCTGGGTTACGCGAAGCGATTACTATGGTTACTTCTGGCTCCAACACAGGATCAAATTTCAGTTCTTCTTCCATTTCCAGAATTAAACCAAGCGAACGCTTCGCTCGCTTGTAGCAATCTGAATCTCCTTTTGGACTAGAATCTAGCATTTGGTACTGAATAACTCGGGTGTCACAGATTGAATCTGCGTGAGCAAGCCAAATGCCTAGATTAATCTGAGTAAATGAATCGGGTATTCGAACAAGGAAATCAGCTTTTGACAGTTAAGATGTTGCAGCTGACCCGCCCTCTGATCCTAGCATTTCGTAAGTACTCTCAATCGCTTGTTCCAGCTCAATAGGCTTATATGGCTCAGTCTGGTAGCCGTCCATCCCAGCTTCGTCGTAACCCTTTTATCTCCTCGCATAGCGTTTGCGGTCAGCGCAACAATTCTCGGTCTCGCATCACCCCACTTGACGATTATTTGCCTCGTTGCTTCAAAACCGTCCATTTCCCGCATCTGAACATCCATGATACAAGGACATAAGAACTCTGCTCAAGAGCCTTTATTGCTTCAAGGCCGCTACTCGCCACTTCAATCTCGTAACCAATTCCCTAAACAACCTAATAGAGACCTTCTAGTTTACGATATTATCCTCAGCAAGCAAGATAGAGATCGGCATTCTTTCTCCTAGCTTCCCATAAGTTTTCTCAGTCTTTTTTACCGCCTCCTCCGCTGACCCTATGGATTCCATTAGATTGCGTTTTGTATTCGTAAGCTTAAAAGGCTTTAATTGTGACAACACCTTACCAAAAACACCGCTGCCAGCATGAAGACTCCCCAATGGAAAGGAAAACAACACGGGCAAATTCGAATTCCCTGCCCCTTTTCGAACACTTTCAACTAATTCATTCGTATCTTATCCATCGATAACCGATTCCACAGAAGCCAGAAGCAGATTCTAAGAATCAACTTCAAGATTATCAAAATCAGCCAACAACTCCAGAGCTGTCGATGAAACCGACCTGCTTGAAATCCAATTCAACCTGTTTAATGTCCTCTGACCAAATCAGGTCGACTTGCTTCTTGAAATCGCGAGCGGAAAAGGCATCCATACATTTACATCTAATTTTGTACGCAAAATGCCGTTGTCCAGGTAACCATCAATTACTGTACTCGTATTTATATAAATTTGGGATTGTTCGTTGCTCGCCCTTCTTACAGCAGGCTCAGCCTCTTTTTTCCTACGACATCTTGGCCAATATTCTTGAATCACTGCGAGAGAAAATAAGAGGAAAAGAGTGTGTAGAGTGCCTTTCATAATCGGTATTTCAGGCGGCAGTGGCTCTGGGAAGTCACGATTTGCCCGGCGTATTAAATCTGCGTTTCCCGAGGAATCGACTGTTATTGAACAAGATTGGTACTACCGTGATCTCTCAGGTATTAACATAGAACAGGCCAAGAACACCAATTTCGACCACCCTAGCTCAGTCGAACACACACTACTTCATCACCACCTCAATTGTCTTAACCAAGGTATCGAGGTGGAGGCGCCTGACTATTCTTATATCAACTATCGTCGGCTGCTATCTGGCAATGTTCTCGTCCCTAGTCCGCTCATCATATTGGAAGGACTGTTTGTTCTACGCTGGCCAGAAATACGCAACCTCCTGGATTTCAAACTCTATATCAATGTAGATTCAAAGACCCGCCTTGAGCGAAGACTGAAAAGAGATACTAAGGACAGGGGCTATGCTGCGGACCAAATTCGTGCGAGTTGGAGCCAGCAAACCATTCCGATGCATCATGAGCACGTCGAACCCTCCCTCAAACACGCTGATTTTATCTGGAACTCAGAGGAAGATACCGCTTTTGAATCAAGGTTTTTGGCCGATCTAGAAAGAAGACTCACCAAAGATGCAAAGAATCCCAAATAAATATATACGGAACATGCCGTATATTGGTCCAAAGGCCGAATCGTTTTCATAACGGACGGTATCTAAGAGGTAGAGAACCAGTCTGGAGAGATGCTAGGAATCAATGGATTCTCGAAAAGACTTCCTGAAATCTGGCAGGAGGAAATAGAAGCCGTACCCGAGCATGCCCTTTTTGTCGTCGATGCTCATTTCCAAGGTGGGTCTGCTCAAAACGAATCGACGCTGACGGCTCTTGAAATACTGTAAGGGATAATTCTTTACACTCTTGCTCGGAACGCCAAACCGCTTCGAGCTCGCGTGGACGGTCTTCTTCCCAGATCTCGTTTTCTGAGAGTTAACGCCCATAACACCTACGACCGTTCCCCGACTTCCTCCTCTACCTCCGACCGAAGCTTTTTCGAATCAGGCATTTGAACATCCAACCACAAATTTTACTCTGCAAACGAATTCAATATCCCGAATCAATCGAACGAGTACTCCCGATACAGATATTCTCAATAAAGTCTGCCGGATTACAACCTAATCTTTGAATTTGTAAAAACTCCGGCGCTTCCCCACCCCACCTACGCAGTGGGAATCCGTTTTCGACTCCAGCTCTCCAACGAATGAAGAAATCCCGTCCCGGCTTGCCTTGAAGGCCACTTTTACGAGCTGATCCAATTTCAGAGCTTTGCTAAATTCGGCCAGTAAGGCGGGTGTAACCCCCTTTTTTCCAATATGGATTGCCGGCTTCAATTTCTGAGCCATATTTCGCAGAATTGCTTTTTCTTTACTCGTCGGGGCTGTCATAGCGAGGTTATTTGCCTAAATGACGAAAACCGGTCAATCCTTCTTCACTAACACTAATGCCTACCGGCCACTTAGACGTTTACTTCTTGATTTATACACTCGTTTCGCGTTCTCAATTAAATCTAGATTCATGGAAGCTGACACAGTTGTTATTGTTTCATTCTATAAGTTCGTTCCGCTACCCGACTTTGAAAAGCGCCGAATTCCTTTATACAATCTGTGCGAGAGGAACGGGGTCAAGGGCACAATTCTGCTAGCCCACGAGGGAATCAACGCAACGATATCAGGCCCTCAATTGGGTATTGATGCGGTTTTGAATTCCCTCCAGTCCGATCCCGTGATCGGACCCTTGAAGTTGAAATACTCGAAAGCAACGGAGCTTCCTTTCTATCGGATGAAAGTCCGCCTGAAGAAAGAGATCGTACGCTTAGGCAGACCAGACATCAACCCAGGGGACCAGGTTGGGGAATACGTGAGGCCCGAGGACTGGAACAATCTTATCTTAGATCCCGATGTCACATTGATTGATACCCGCAATGACTACGAGGTCGAGATTGGCACCTTCAAAGGAGCCCAGAATCCGGAAACAAAAAGCTTCCGTGACTTTCCTGAATACGTCGACAAAGAGCTCGCAGAAAAAAAAGACAAACCGATCGCCATGTTCTGCACCGGAGGCATTCGGTGCGAGAAGTCTACATCGCTTTTGCTCAAAAAAGGGTTTCAGAAAGTGTACCACCTGGACGGTGGGATCCTGAACTATCTCGAGAAAGTCGACGCTTCTGAGAGTCTTTGGGAAGGCGACTGCTTCGTCTTCGACAATCGCGTCACTGTTGATCATAATCTGGAGCCAGGCGATTACGACATGTGCCATGCCTGTCGGCATACGATTTCCGAGGCAGACAAAGAGTCTGAACACTATGTTGAAGGCGTTAGCTGTTCCTACTGTCACGAATCTCTCAGTAACGAACAGCGCGAACGAGCCGCACAGCGCCAAAAGCAAGTTGAAATCAGCAAGAAACTTTCTCGCAAGCACATCGGCATGACACCAAGAGAGAGAGAGACTTGGCGGGAAGAAAAACTTGAAGCGAAACGAAAAACCGACCGTTCTCGAAGCGGCCCATCCTAACAGAGACTCCTTTTCTTTTGTGTAGGTGGAGCCCACATTCGGAGAAGGTATTCCGACAAGTTGAGCATACTTGTCTTTGGGTCACCTTCATGAATCAGAACTTCCCTAAATGGAGACTCAAAGCGTGCCCGCTCTTCAAAATATTCCCATAAAATTCCGTTTAACTCAAGAGCCCTAGATTCCAGCCTTCCTCCACTCCGAGAGATTTCAGTCACTCTTGCTTCCCAGAACCGCTTTTCTTCAGAATGGCACTCCAAATAGTTCATTAGTATCTGTTCGTAGCGGTTTAGACTCATGACCATATTCTTAAATACAATCGAATCAAATAACTCAATACCTAAGGGTCGTCGCGTTCAAACTTCAGTTCGATTTTCCTTAACGATTTACGACTATCATGTCCACGCGAAGTTTGGAGGTAAATTCTAATAGAATCGGAATATCATCTCGACCTACGTATTCCCTCACAACATCTATTTTCACCATCTTGTTCCTCACGATCATGTAAGTCGCAGTAGCGATCAAAGGAGTCTCGTAGGCCTCTTTTTTCCTCCGCCTGTAGCCTACGAATTCTGAGGTGTAGAAATAGGTGATGTGTTCTGGACCTTCATTGGCCTCGATCCAATAACCATCAACGAAACCCTTCATTTCGAAATCGTTTCCAAACTTAAAGGCAATGTAGTCTTCAAACGAATCGAACTTTTCGCGTTCCGCATATTCTTTCCTTGCTCCAATAATTCGCTCGCGAATCGTGTTTTTGACTTTCTCGAAGCTACTTGGAGTGAACAGCGAGAACGCATAAGCTTCGGGTATCCAAAACAAAGAGAAAAAATTCACAAATTCCGATCCCGTTTGCTGAATAAAGCGGTCGTTGTATATGATTCTTGATAGCGTGTATCCTGGCTCGCCTTTCCACGCGTAATCCTCGTAAAGCCCCTTCATCTCCCTCCCATCTTCCCATCCGTCATAATAAGGTGGATACAAATTCGTTACACCCGATCTAAACTCCCAGCTCCCCCGGTAGCCCACTCCGCCTTTGCTATGAAAGTCCACCCCCATCATTCGCATTTCCATGCGCCTCCGTTCCTCGGGCGGCAGTTCTTCCAATTTGACCAGGTTTTTCCGTTTTTGCTTTTTGGTCTCTTCTTGCGTCGAATTCTCTAAAATCACTTCGAGCCTGCCATCGGAGCTCTGGCCTGACTTCTCTTTCCCCTCAACCGCCTCCTGACCAAGGGCAGGATCGGCAAACCCAGAGACCAAAACCAGAAGAAGGCAGATCAAACTAATTGCTCGAATGTGTTTTGGATGGTTCATTTTGCTTCTAAGTAGAGGTTAATCCGAGTTCATACACACGACGTGAAAAAATGGAGAACGCATACACTATGGCAAGAAATCCCTGTTTACTCAGGGGCATTTAAGGGTTCGGATTCGCCACGATTGGTTAGGGTTTCCGAACTCCGGCAAGTTAATGGCATATGCATCAGTTTCTTAGGAAACTTTCTCTGAAGACTCAACTATTTTTCGATTCGAGCGACCACTCGGGCTGAATCCCCCGTAAAACCATACAATCGCAGAACGTATAAATTCAACCCTATAAGTATTCAATTAGTAATGACATATTTACTTGTCACATATCCTAAAAGCCTCGCCAAAAATACTACAGAATCGGGTTAAGGCGATCCGAAATAAGACCAATTGAACAAAGTCATGATACCGGAATACCAGCCAAGTACCTAAAAAGTTCGCCGTACCTACGCACCACATACCACCAACTTTCTTAGATGATTGGTTACATACGAAAGCCCTGTCTGGTCGCTGGGCTTTGTCGATCAAATCTTTCTTGAGCTCATTCTTGGTGGGTTCCGATTTGTGATAATACACCCCAAATTTGCCTGGCCAAGCTTTCTCGGCTAAAGTGAGTGCAGCAGACATATCGGTTACATCATGCTTTTCTTCATCAATCACTTCGAATGCCACTTCTTTAAGGGGTATCGCGGCATCGAAAGCGGCCCTGTAAAACTCTACACACTCAATCAGGCATTCGACAACTGAAAGTCCGTCATGCGAAATCACAAAACCGTACATTTCCATCATGTGCTGGCGTATGTTCGCGAGACAAAATCGCAACACGTTCTTGTAGTCGGAAATTTCAGCGATCGGGACCAGCTCGTGCAAATACCAATTGGTGAAGTTCATTCCGCAGAAGGGGTACAAGGTTTGTTTGGAAGCGAAGCGATCCTCGAAGTGCAAAACGGCGAATTAACAGTTTCTCTGCCAGCAAAGATTTTAGGGGCGTTTTTGCTTGGAGAAGCACGGAAGCAATAGTGATAGGGGTGGAAAGATGACACAGGAATTTTCACGTGGTCGACAGCAGGTTCAATCCACTTATTTATGATGTTGAGTTGTGTAATGATGGCGGGTGCAAACGAAATTGACACAAACCCGGTTCATCGCGTCGTCTGGCTTTTCCGAAACGTTATCGCCCAGTCAATTCTAGCACCTCCGCCCGATATTTGGGCTCTAAAAAACCGCAAAATAATCGTTTAAAAATGGGCCTCTTGGTCATTTGTTGACACGGTCTTCGGGCATTTGAAGTAGAATTTTCGACTTTGATTCGCTATCCCACACAAAAAGAACCTGAAACCACCGTTTTCCCCATTCTTTGTCACTATCCCACAAACAACTCCCCGATCAAAGCATGTAAGACAACATCAACTACTTCACACGGGAATTCCTACAACCATTGGTTTAGAAACAGAACAAACCTTGCTCAGTAAATAACGTGTGAATAACTTTTTAGGCTATTACTTACATCTAAGTTAAACGCAGAGACAAATGTTGCACCTTCTGAAACTTCTGGACCACTTAGCGAATAATGAACACTGATCGCATGATTTCCAACTGCTCAAATCCCTTTTTTTCGCGTTTAGGATGCTGGAAATCATGACCCTAGTTTTTCTTCCTTTTCCTATTTCAAGCGTCATTCAGTGATCCGCCAGCAACTTTCTCAAAACGATCTCGTAATTGCACCAAAATAGTATCCTTACGTCCTTGATCCCTCGTATCAGAAACTGATTCCGTTTCCTCCTCTATCAAAACAATGTCCCAATCGCAGTCTCCATTCAGCAAAGACCGATCGAAGGTACCTTCACCCCTGATCAGGGAAATTCGTGGAACTTTATTTTCGCTAGCGATAATAAGCGATGAAGACAATGCGGCACCACTGAGGGCTGATTTGAGACGGTCTCAGCTCAACAATTACAAACTCCAACGCTATACTTCCATCGAGGATGCCAGAAACATGTTAAGAACCCGCGGGTTCGATTTGCTGTTCCTGGACTGTGACTCACTTGAGCAGCCTGAAAACGAGATTGATCGACTTCGCATTGCCGGTTTCGACAATCCCATTCTCGGACTCACCGACCGCCGCAATCTAAACAATCCTGAATTTGTTCGCCCGAGCGGGATAGATGAGTTACTGTGTAAGGAAGACCTTTCTCCTTCATTGGTTGAGCAAGCGATTCGTTCCACCATCCTGCACCACACCCTCGCCTCCGAGAAATCCATACTCGAGTCCCGTCTAAACCTGGCTCTCGAAATGGGGCTGATGGGTGCTTGGACCTACTATCCTAAACAGGATAAGTTTGTCCTTGATTCAATCGCTCTAGCGATGCTCCACTTCCCTCCTAGCCCGGTAGAGAGGAGCCTGGACGAAATCGTCGGGCAAGTTTTTCCGGAGGACCGCTCAGCCGTTTTCGAGAGTCTCGATCGATTTCCACTCAAGAACGACACCGTTTCCAGCCATTTTCGGGTCAATGGCGACGAAATGCCTCTTCTAGGACTGGAACTACGCGGCAAAATTTGGAAAGGGAATGCCTTCGACGAGACCGCCATAATCGGTGTCATTCGCGAAACTCCGAAGACGAACGAATTGTACGAGCGTCTCGCCGAAGCAAACACAGCAATCCAGGATGCATTTCAGGCTAAGGAGGAAGCCTTGCGAAAGGCAGACCAGAAATTGAAGACCCTAGCCGGCGAGATTGCTCACAGCGGGGGCCCCACGATGCAGCCTCAACCCCAAGCTCCGTTTTCAGTACCAGATTCAGAAATCCCCGAGAATCAAGTGAGCGAGCTAGTTCCACCGATCGTAACCGAAAAATCAGACAACAGCCCGAGACCAAAGGAGGTAAAGGGCAAGAAGCTCGCAGAATCGAGCCCCGATACTTCCAAGCAGGATCAATCCCTCTCGATCGACAAAAAGGCAGCATATCAAGAGATATTGAAGTCGGTCGCTCGAAAAAAGGCTGCAGCTCCCGAACAGGAATCACTACTCTTCGACTTCGCTCAGGAGCCCATTGCGGACTTCAATCCTCCCAATCCAGCGAAAGAGGGCTTTGTCGGTGCTGCTAAACGCATGGTAGCCATGACGCGAAAAGAATATGGAATCGACATCAGTATATCTATTGCGGATCAACAGTCCATAGAACTCGAACAGAAGAAAGACCTTCTTTTCGAAATACTTCGCGAGCTCATCACCAACGTCGTTAACCACTCAAAAGCGAACCTCTGTATCATCACTCTGTTTAGAGACGAAGATGGATGGGTACTTCAGATTGAGGACAACGGAGTCGGTCTTGACGAGAAACTAGAGAGCGTCAACGCGCCCCTAAACAAAATCGGCCTTTTTCAGATCCGTACTCAATTGGCCCTCAAGGGTGGCCATTTGGATATGGTACCCACCTCTCCCAGTGGTCTGATTGCTAGAGTCCGGATTCCGGTTTCAATTCGGGACAGCGACAAAACCAACTAAGCTCCTTCTCAGGACGCAAGTTGATCCCTCGACAAGGTCAATCCGGAGCAAAATGTTTTTCCGAACTCATGAATCCAATACGGACTTACTTGATAGAAACGTGGGGCCTAATTACCGGAATGGGCCCCTACTTGCTATTGGGCTTTTTGGTAACGGGCCTATTCTACAAATGGATTCGTCAGCAATGGATTGAACGACATCTAAGCCTGCACAATGGACCGATTACCCTTTCTGACGACATTGCCGTTTCTTTGTTAGTCGGCTTCCTGCTCACTGGGTTAGTAGGAGCATCCGCTTCCGACGTCCTGTTGGCCAATCCGCCCAGAGGAATACACATTAGCATCCTACTAACTAACCTCATCGCCACTCCATTCTCCATCTGTTTAGCAGTCTCTATCCCCTTGCTCTGGCATTGATTGATAGTGTCCTAGCCCTTTGCCCGGACCTCAATTCGGAGAAGGCGTGCATTAGAGGCTCGAATATTAATTCCGGAAATGTATCCAAAAGAGTGGACTCTCTCTGATCTACAATGGCCTGCTTTTTAACCCAAACTAAAACCCATCAACCATGAGATCGACGTTCGGAATACTTTTCGCACTGATGCTTGGTCTTTTCACCAAAGAGACAGGTGCACAAGAATTCACCTGCAAGACACTCGATGGTGAATACTTAACCATTAATGAATGGCCAATCTTCCTCATCACTTCTAGGTCGCAAGAAGATCTCAATGAGGCATTAAGATGCGCCTCATTAGTGAGTGCCCTGGAATCTAGACCTTGGCTCCTTGACTTCGCATGGCCTGGAAGTAGCTACGCCAAGCGAAACGTTGCGAGTGCGTTTCTCAAAAGCGGTTTCTTAAAGAGCCACTCCACTATTCTCGAAAAAAACCCATCAGATGCTCCCTTACTTTCAATAGTTGACTCTAACTTCAATATTATCTGGTGCAGCCTTTACTATCCGAACGACGAAGACTGGATTCAGGCTCTGAAGATTTTCAAGCGCACTCGTAAGAGATAAAAAAATGAAAGAAAGACGGCAACCAAGACGTAACATGGCGAAACGATCTTCCTGGAATCCCAGCAAGATCCTCTATCAACAAGATCTGCCCATTTGCAAGAGACGGTTGGAAATTATCGCTGCCGTCAAAACCCATCCTGTCATTATTATATCAGGTGAAACCGGTTCTGGCAAGACAACTCAGATTCCTAAGATGTGTATCGATGCGGGTAGAGGTCGAATCAAACGGATTGCGTGTACTCAACCGCGTCGCGTCGCTGCCCTATCAATCGCCAAACGTGTTTCAGAAGAATTAGATGTCGAATACGGGGGGGAGGTTGGTTGTAAAATTCGATTCGCAGACAAAACAAGTCCTCAAACTCGAATCAAGTTTATGACCGATGGCATGCTGCTGGCAGAGATTCAATCAGATCCCCTGATGCGTGAATACGATACCATCATCATCGACGAAGCTCATGAACGAAGCTTGAATATCGATTTTCTACTTGGGCATCTCAATCGCCTGCGAACGAAGCGTCCGGATCTCAAAATAATTATTACTTCCGCAACGATCGATACCGACAAGTTTTCTCAGATCTTCGAAAACGCTCCGATCATTGAAGTCTCTGGACGGGTTTATCCAGTCGATATCATATATGCTCCCTTGGAAGAGCTTTTGGATGGTGAGGAAGAATACACGTTCCTCAACGGAATTACAGAATCGGTTGATCGAATCATAGAGGAATTCGGCCACGGCGACATCCTCGCATTCCTCCCGACCGAGAAGGATATTAGGGAGACCAAGCGACGCTTAGAGGGACGGCTGGGAAATCGCTGTTCCGTCCTTCCTTGCTATGGACAACTCTCCAATACCGACCAGCAACAGATATTCACCCAACTACCCCGTCGGAAAATCGTTCTGGCGACCAATATCGCCGAAACGTCACTGACCATTCCGGGTATTCGTTTTGTCATAGATACCGGACTAGCTCGGATCAGTCGCTACAACCCGCGAGCCCGGACCAAACGACTGCCGATTGAAAAGGTCTCGCAAAGCAGTGCCAACCAGCGAGCAGGGCGTTGTGGACGCGTTCGAGACGGGATCTGTATCCGGCTGTATTCAGAAACTGACTTCATAAAACGGTCCGAGTTTTCAACTCCGGAAATCCAAAGATCGAATCTGGCCGAGGTGATCCTAAAGATGATGGCCTCTCGACTTGGGGAAATCGAGTCATTCCCCTTTATCGATCCTCCGAGCATCGCTGCCATTCGGTCCGGCTTTGCCCTACTCGAAGAGTTGGGTGCAATTGACTCCGAGCACAAACTTACTAATTTGGGCGGTAAGCTGGCAAAGATTCCAGTCGACCCCACGGCGGGTCGCATGTTGTTACAGGCAGAAAAGGAGGGAGTGCTTGAGCAAATTCTTATCATCACATCTGCGCTCACAATCCCCGATCCCCGGGAACGGCCACTTGGGGAAGAAGAGCAGGCTAGAATCGCTCAAAGTGAATTTATCCACAAGCAATCAGACTTCCTGACGCTTCTAAATATTTGGGAGGCTCTCCACTCAGGCTCCGATAGAATATCACAGAGTAAACTTCGCAAGTTTTGCAGATCGCACTATATTTCCTATTTGCGAATTCGAGAGTGGAAAGATGTCAAAGACCAACTAGCCCAGGCGCTTCGTGAACTTGATCGTACTGGTAAAAGCAAAACCCAATCGACCCACTACAAAAACGAAAATGAGAAACAACGATTGAGGGAGTATGGCGGTATTGAGTACCGCTCCATTCATCAATGCCTAGCGGCCGGTCTCCTCGCAAATCCTGCCCGCAAAGATGAACCCAACTTTTATCGATCTACAGGTAACAGGAAAATTATGATCTTTCCTGGCTCAGGACTATTTAACAAAAAGGCCCAATTCGCGAAATCGAAAAAGCAAAAACAAGTAATCGAAGAAAAGGTATCCTCTCCAGATTGGATTCTTGCTGGGGAAATCGTGGAAACCAATCGCCTCTACGCACGCACAGTTGCGGTGATCGATCCGACCTGGCTCGTTCTCATGGGCGAGCATATTCTCAAGTACAGTTATAGCCAGCCCAGCTTTGAGACCGACAAAGGAAGAGTCGTATGTCGGGAGAGTATTCGAATCCATGGTTTGGAATTGCAGTGCAAAACGGTCTCCTATCTCAAGGTGGATCCCACTAGAGCAACAGAGATCTTTATCCGTGAAGGTTTGTTGAACGAGAATGTTGAGATTTCTCAGAACCTCAATTTTCTCGAAGTAAATCGAAAATTGAAGAACCGGATCCAGAACGCCCAAACCATCACTAAAATACAGAGCTGGATCGGTATCGAGGAAGCAGCATTTCAATTCTATTCGAGCCGGTTAAAAAATATAGCTTCAATTGGCGATCTCAATGGCTACCTAAAGATCAACGGTTCGAACCGTCTTGAGATGACGGAGTCCGATTTGACTCCACAATCTGAAGACACGATCGACCTGTCTGCTTTCCCCGAATCCGTTGAGTTTGGGAACACTGCTTTACCAATAGAGTATAACTACCAGCCTGGCGAAAAAGGTGACGGTGTTACACTCAATATCCCCTACTCCAAAGCTGATAACCTAAACAGTCCACTGCTCGACTGGCTCGTTCCTGGTCATTTAGAATCCAAAGTCTACTATCTATTGAAGGGACTCCCCAAGGATCTGAGGAGAAGGTTACAACCACTAGCGAAAACCGCAAAAGACATTTCTAGGAGTCTAGTGCCGAATGAGCAAAGTCTATGTGAGTGCCTATCTTCCCATCTTAGCTCTTCATACGGTATCGAAACGTATTACAGCGATTGGAAAGAAGATGGTATTCCGGAACATCTACGGGTGCGAATTCGAGTGCACGACAGCAAAGGCGAAACGGTCCTGGAAGATCGTTCAGCCGAATCCATTCGAAAGAAAATCAGATCCCGCGAATCGTCTACGACGCATCATAATTCGAACAGAAACACCTCACTTTGGGAAGCCGCTTTAAGAAAATGGTCTCGTACCATCGAATCAGTTGACGATCTTGAATCACAACCAGAAAAAAGGAAGATTGGTGAAATCAATGGCCTACCACTATTCGCTTATCCCACTTTGCGTCGGCAAGGTGATGTCGTAAAGCTCACCCTCCTAAAGTCATTTGAGGAATCAAAGACTGCAAATTCATTAGGAATCGAACAGCTCATCAAACATGAACTGCGTAAAGAGCTCGCCTGGACTCGCGAAGATTTAAAGGACTTTTCCAAATTAGGATCCACCGCTATCTCATTCGCTCCTCTCGACAAGCTCAAGGAACAGGCATATTCACATATCGAGAAGCACCTATGCAACCACAATATAAATACCATCTCTGTCGCTGATATTAAGAATAAAATTGAATCCGCGAAATCCCAATCTCGAGGCCTCGTATACAAGCTGATTGACCTGTTGCAAAAGATCCTGATTACTCGTCAAGAACTGAAGGTCAAAAAAGACCTTCCCCCCGATTTGGATCATGAAATTGATCGACTTCTTCCAACCGACTTCCTTGAAAAAACCCCTCATTGGGCACTCAATCGACTACCCATTTATCTAAAGTCGTTACTTGTGCGTCTTCAATCCCGAATACGTGATCCCGAGAGAGACGCCGCCCGCCAAGGGGAAATAGATAGATTAAGAAACCAACTAGCGGCCTCCAAGGTAGGATATTCTCAATACAGCGACATAGCATGGTCAATCGAGGAATACGCATTGTCACTTTTTGCCCAATCCCTCGGAACCGCTTTCCCTGTTTCGGAAAAACGCATTCTCCAAAAACTGAGGGAGCCACCTGAGTCAGAACTGTCTAAACCAACCAATTCCGCTACCACGTCAACAAAACCTAACCGCACCATCGACCGACCAACCAGTTCTGACCTAGAAAGCCTCAAAACGCGTTTTGGGAAGCACTGATGTTTAGGGCGTCTCCGACCCCCATCCTCCGCCTCCTGGAGTCAGTATCTCAATGGCTTCACCTATCTCGAAGGGGAAGGAGCCATTACCTTCAATAAAGCTTTTTTTACCACCAAGAGCAATCCGGCACTGGCTCCCCAACGCACCCACACCCCCTCCTTCTAATCCAAAGGGTCGATACACACGGTGTTGGGTCAAAAGCGAAACGACTACTGGCTCAAGAAAGCGAATTCGCCTTCGTAAACCCTCACCTCCTTTGTACCTTCCACCGCCTCCAGAATTCTCTCTAATCTCAAACACTTCTAGAGTTACAGGAAATCTAAACTCAAGAATCTCCGGGTCCGTAATCCTCGTGTTAGTCATATGCGTATGGACTCCATCAGCACCCGGCCCAGTAGATGTTGCGCCCTCTCCCCCCGCGATCGTCTCATAGTAGCTAAATTGATGATTACCAAATATGAGATTGTTCATGGTACCTTGACTACACGCTGCCAATCCAAATGCTTTTATTAATGTATCCACAATGCGTTGACTCAATTCCACATTGCCCGCTACGACTGGAGGACAAGAAGCAGGATCTTGGTTGAAACGCGGACTTAACATCCCTTCGGGAATATTTATGTCCACAACATCCATAAAACCTTCGTTCAAAGGAATAGACTGATTAGCCAACAAGCGTAGCACATACAGGGTTGCACTCTTTACAATAGCAGTAGTTGCATTATAGCTTGTCAGTTGCTCTTCCGCGCTTCCGGCATAGTCTATAACCATTTTGTCATCTATTTGACGGATTCTAACTGCAATCGGGGCACCGTTATCCAGATACTCCTCTGCGGCTTGCTCTTCAAACGTTAAACCCGCAAAGGTACTTCGCAATGCCCCTGCAGCACGCTTCTTCAGAGAGGCCATATAATGGCGGACCGTATCCAATTCATAGTAACCCACCATTTTTCTTAATTCCGATTCCCCAAATCGAATAGATGCTAACTGGGCCGCAAGATCCGATTGGTTTTCTCTTAATCCGCGAGTTGGATACGCACAACTAGTCAGAGTTCTTTCGATACTCGACCAATCGACTTTACCATCTCTCACTAAGAATGCAGGTTCAAATACAACCCCCTCTTCCTCAAGAGACTTAGCATTTGGAGGCATCGAGCCAGGGCTAATTCCCCCCAGCTCAGCGTGATGAGCCCGATTAGCCACATACCCAATCAATTGATCCTCTTCTGTGAAGACCGGAGCAATCAAAGTAAGGTCGGGAAGGTGCGATCCCCCAAACCCAGGGTGGTTCGTTATCGCTACGTCCCCAGCTTTTAAATCGAGAACTCTAGAAACGTTTCTCACGCAAACACCAAGCGCACCCAAATGCACCGGGATGTGCGGCGCATTAGCGATTAAAGAGCCATTTGAGTCCAATAAAGCACAGCTAAAATCCTTGCGCTCTTTTACATTCGTGGAAAATGCAGAACGCTCGAGTAAGTTTCCCATCTCTTCCACCAAAGAAAGGAAACGGTTGGTGTAGAGTTCGAGTTCCACAAATTCCACGTTAGATTTTTTCTCAATCCCTGCACCTTTATCTCTACTCAACTTTAGGCTGCCTCGACTTCCCACAATAGCCTCCCAACCCACGTCAACATAGAACGTGCTAAAACGATCTTGTACCACTACGGGCCCGAAAACTCGAGTTCCGGGAGTTAGAGAACCTCTATTATATCTGCCCTCAGCTTTTGTCTCAGATTCCTTTTGAACCTCAAACACCTCTTTTTCTCCAACTCTGTCTCTAACGCCGACAGAGACCTTGATCGAAACAACCTCTATCGTTTGTTCCGGTATGAATCCATACTGAACCTCGAAAACATATTTAAAGTCCTTCTCCAAACTTTCGACTGAGACAAGGTCAATTAATAATCCAGAATCCTGGCCAAGGAACCGGATCTCAACTTGGCTAGCTCTAATCTCTAAGTTCTCTCGACGCTCTCCATCCAAAACAAGGGCTTCGTACGCGGACTCCTCTAGCAAGGACTTCCACTCCTCTATTTCATCTTTGCAATCTTCTAGCGGAAGAAGAATCTGTCGCTCTTTGAACGTCTCCACACGCGCTCGCTGCAAACCATAAGAACTCAATAGTCCAGCGTCCAAAGGGAAGAGCACAGAATCCATCTCTAAAATATCGGCTATTGCACAGGCATGCAGTCCACCTGCCCCACCAAATGCAACCAAAGCATACTCCGACGGATCGTACCCTTCTCTAATCGAAATGCTCCTTATCGCATCAGCCATGTGCTCATTTGCAATGTCAAGTAATCCTTGCAGGAGGTCTGACTCAGCTACTGGCATCTCTGAAAGTGCCTGAACTTCATCTACCAATTTATCCAGTGCCTCCGATGCTGCTTCTGGAAAAATCGGTATCCCAAATTCGGACGCATATATTCGCCCCAAAAGAAGATTTACATCCGTTAGAGTAAGCCCGCCACCGGCTCCATAACAGGCCGGTCCTGGCCAAGCACCTGCGCTTTCAGGCCCAACTCTCAAAGCAGATCCATCAAACCAGCAGAGCGAACCTCCTCCTGCCGCCACTGTTTTAATCCGCAAGGATGGGGCGAATACTTTTGCTCCCCCAATCACCTGTTCAAACTGGTAGTCAAGTCGTCCTTCAAAACGGGATACATCAGTGCTCGTTCCCCCCATGTCGAACGCTATTCCCCGATCGATCCCAGCCTCCTTTCCGACACTTGAAGACCCGACTACTCCTCCCGCTGGGCCGCTCAATAAACTATCTTTCGGACGATAGTAAGTTCGTGAAACAAGTCCACCTGCACTGGTCATGATCCTTAGATTTTTTTCCGACAAAACAGATTGAACTGCGTCCAAGTAGGTGTCCATTATCGGTGCGAGATACGCATCCACCATCGATGTTTCAGCTCGCTGTAAAATTTTGATCTTTGCCGAAAGCTCATGTGAAAGGGATACATGATTAATCCCTTGCATTCTAAGGATCTCGCCGATGCGCTTTTCGTGATCTGAATTTCGGTAGCTATGCAACAAGGCGACCGCTACAGATTCAATCCCCTCCTCCCGGCAACGAACGGCAAACATTCGCACCTCCTCTTCACATAGCGACTCTATAATGCTACCCTTCGCATCTAGGCGCTCGCTGACTTCGAATACTAATGAATGCAACGGCTTTCGCTTTTTAATTCCAAGCTTAAAGAGGTCTGGTCTCTGCTGGTTGCCGATTCGAAGTAGGTCCTTGAAGCCTCTAGTAACGAAAAATGCGGCCCTCGCTCCTTTTCCCTCCAACAACGCATTAGTGCCTCGTGTAGTTGCCAATCGGAGCTCGAGGCGGGGCAAAGCCTCTCCTAGAAGCGTCTGCGTAATCAATCTCATCCCAAGAATAGGAGGTTCTTCTAATGATCGAATCGTACAAAGAGCTCCCTGCTCTAAAGAGGAAATTTTGACATCCAACTCTAACAAGCACTCCTCGCTAGACCAGGATTTAATTTGGCCAATACCCGTGCCTAGTCCGCAAACCTGCAGTCTGTATCCAACAAAAAAGTCGTCTACTGTATCGAAAGGAACCTCCAATCGAAATCGGTTTGGACCCAACACCTCAACCACTCGAACTCGAATCTCCGAGCTAGATAGAACCTTTAGTCTATGCTTCTTTCCGAAAGGAGAGAGGGCTAAACAGTCAGTAAATGTGCCCCCCGTATCTATCCAGAATTTCCACATGCTTCCATCAATTTAAAATAGTTGTGCGTCTCGTCGTTTGGTACCGATTAAACTCGCATTCGAAGATAATGGTTTGCAACTACCATCTGGCATAACTCGCTTCAACAGCCTTTAGAAGAAATACTGCCATCTCATTAAAAGAGTCGCTACACCATGCTTCTTCCCGAGTCTAACAATCACACCATTTCTAGCGTCCCACTCAATGGGCCGTTTATAAAATAAATCCGCGTGTATGGAATTCATCACTCCTTCGGTAGCCGACGACTGACCTATAACGATCTTCTCGAAGATTGAATCTTCGACCTGTGCTCCTTCTAATCGAGCGAGCGCGATACATTCACGTATCAAATTTTTAATTATGTCCGCTGCATCTCCTTCTCGAAACAGATTTGCTGCTTGATTCAATAGAACCGATACTGCTCCGCCACTGTTAATACAGAGCTTTCTCCATGCGGCTGCACTCCATTCATCGGTCAACCTAATCTGAAAGCCTTCAGCAGGAAACAGCGAAGCAATGGTGGATGATGACGTATTTGGTATCGTCATTAATACGGATTCTCTTTGCAGGATTTTGCCGGGCTCGCTTCGCTCTGCAAGACAATCTGTGATAACCTGTAAAATGCGATCAGCTAAGACATAAGGCCTCAAATTCGCTAGGTGCTCCACGCCGTTTTGAATAAAAGCGATGTGAGTATTGGCATGAATAATCGGCAAAATCCAATCTGCAGCGTCATCTATTCGGTAGGTTTTAGGGCTAATTAAAATCCAGTCTGCAGGACCGGCGAGTAAAGGATCCCTTCTAACTCTTGGAGACGACGCTAACGATCCAAAAGGAGAATCGACCACGAGCACTTTGAAAGAATTCCAGGAGGAAAAAACAAGGTCGTTATCTGCTTTCATTTCCAGCCAACCCTCGGGAGTTCCTCCAATTGCTCTAGGACGGATGAGGGCTATTTTAGGCACTGGTAATAATCGATTACTGACAGTTTTAGAAAGCGTCTTCCGCAATAAGATCGGTTTGCGTCTGCCAGAGCCGGGCGTAATGTCCCCCCCCGCCAATTAGCTCATCGTGAGAACCTTTTTCGATAATGCGACCCTTCTCCAAAACTACGATCTGATCAGCTTGCCGCACCGTTGAGAGCCGGTGGGCAATGACCAGAGTTGTTCGCTCCTTCACTAGATTGCTAACCGCATGCTGGATCTTTGCTTCGGTGATCGTATCCACACTTGATGTCGCTTCGTCAAGAATTACAAGTGGTGGATTCCTCAATATAACCCTTGCGATTGTAAGACGCTGCTTCTCTCCCATACTCAGTCGAATTCCACGTTCTCCTATTCGTGTATCCATTTTATCGGGAAGATTTGAAACGAATTCCCATGCACTTGAACCCTTCAGGGATTCAATCAAATCCGCTTCCGTAGCTCCCTGATTCGCCAGCAATAAGTTGTCCCGAACGGTTCCATCGAAAAGAAACGGATCTTGAGCGACCACCCCAATATGCACCCGCAAATCGACTAGATCCATATCCCTAACATCGATGCCGTTAATCGTCACCGTGCCAGTCGTAACATCGTAGTATCGCTGCATCAAATTGGCCACGGTCGACTTCCCGGCTCCCGTGTGACCCACCAGTGCCGTCACTTTTCCTTTCTCCAGATTCAGAGAGAAATCCGTAAGCAAATCTTCTCGGCCATTGTAAGCAAAGTTGACCGAGCTGAACGCTACTTCAAGGAGCCCATCTGGAAAAGGTTCCGGAGTATCCGGATTTGTGATCTCTACGGGATAGTCGAGCATCTCGAATACCCGCTCGCTGGAGGCTTTTCCAGTGGCAAGCAGATTATTAAGCCCATTTAATTGAGACAAAGGCATGTAAAGCATGCCCCCCAGCTGGAAGAACATTAAGAGATCCCCTGTACCAAAACGTTCGGGTTCTGTTGCAAACAAATAGCCACCGTATCCCACCACTGCGACCGTTCCCAAGCTGACTACGAAATTCGTTGTGGGGCCGTGGATTGACCAGCGGTACATCGATATAAGCGTGCGTTTTTTGAGCTCCAGGAGACGTTCTTTAAATCGCTTTTTCTCCTGGTTCTTTAGGGCAAACGAATTGATCAAGTGATTACCTTGTATGTCCTCAATCAAAAGCGAATTAAGTTCACCCGCTGCAGCCCTCACATTACGCCAATTCTTGCCTTGAGCACGAAAATGAAAACGCTGCATGACCAACATTACAGGGATAGGTAATATCATTAGTGTCGCTAAAGTCGGCTCGAAATAAAACATGATGCTAGCCACTCCAAGAACGGTCAAAATAGCCGTACTCCCTTGCTCCGTTCCATCGAGGATTACCCGTTCCACTGATTCCACGTCCTCTATCACTCGCGAGGCAATGTCTCCTGACTTGCGACTATCGAAATAGCCGATGGGCAATTCCATCAATTTGTCATGCAAGTCTTTCCGAATATCAATAAGAACCTTTTGCTCCAGTGTATTGTTTAAACGTATACGAAATGAATTAAAAAGCTCGCGCATGAAAAAGCAGCCTGCTATAGCACAAATGGCCAACCATAAATTGCCCATCTCTTTCTCAGGCAATACTTCGTTGATCACATAACGCGTGACCAAGGGTATCACCATTACAAATAGCGTACTCGTAATGGCCAGCCCAATGGTCATCCAAAACATCGACTTGTACCGGAACAAGTAGCCAGAAACTCTCCAAATTGTTTTCATTCTATCGGTCTTGACTCCACAGACGTAACACTAGCATGACAAGTCTGATCGCGAGAATCTGACCCTGGCCCCACTCGCTTGGATCAGCCTAACTGCAAAGTCTCAGGGCCCGGATTCCAATTGCCCCATCCATGGACTTTTCATGTTGATACCGATGGCTCCTTCTCAAACCAATCCCTTACAATGGAATTAGTTGCTCCAGGCTGGGAAATCTTACATCGACTGAGAAATCGTTTTCTCAACGCAAGTGGCAGCATTGGTCTCTATTGGGAATCCGCAAACGACCTTGTCCAGTGCCACCAGTACTTTGCCTCTCAAATCGGCTGGAAATGGGATGCCACAATCTCTCAGGCCGAGTAACTGGACTGGCAGTTGCAATCGTATCAGATTCTTGACCGGGGTTGCGGAACGGGAATCGAGACGCTCAGAATCCTCGAGGCATTTGGAATAGATAAAGTAACGGAAGTAATCTTATGGGACCATTCGATAGCCGCGACCTCAATCGCCCATAAAATGCTTAATAAAAGTATCCAAATCTTAATTTCATTCTCTCCAATAACCTCTCAAGTATTAACTCAGCGGAAACCCTTTGCTTGGCAAGCCATATACTCAACGGACTGTCATTGACTAATAGAGAGTCTCTGAATCGTTTTTTCTCACAATCTAAACAGGTCTTTTGGGTCAAGCTCGGAAGCTACGACTGCAGTCGCCTCTTACTAGAACACCGAGAACAGTCACTTCCATACCTCAATCCTATCACCCTGTATTTACGATCTTCCTTACCCCATGAAAGAGGAGGCAAATACAAATCACTGGTGCCACTTTTACGCCAAACCGCCCATCGTTGCTTTCACAGAGGCACACTGGGCCCGGTTTTCGAAAGTGATGGAAATCGATCTCTGAAGCCTCCCCTACAGTTTTATATTCATGGCTCCGTTAAAACTCCAAAGCAGACAGCTTACTACTGGCAAGTCCCGCATATTGGGTCGGCCTCGGCAATACGAGGACTACACCCGTATCTAATTCTGCGACCATAATAGTCACAACGATTACAAGCCTCGGACGATTCAACACAAAACCCTCTGAAGAAAGATCAAGAAAAACAAGAGCGGTACATTCTACGAACGGACTCGAATTGACTCAGGCAATATCCTCGCGGAGAAAATGTATAAGGTGCACCAGGGTCGATTGAAGTCAACGGGGGTCCCTTAGAATCAGTCTCGTAATATAGGGCTGGCCCTCTAATTTCGCGTCGCACTTCTGGAGGAAGCATGAATGTGAGATATCTATAGTTCAGCCCCTAGAGTATATATAAGCGGGTTGAAAACTTAAGCCTTTTCCCCATTCGCTATCCAAGGTGTATTTCCAATTAAGAAAGCTTCTAGATCAAATTCTTTCACTGATTAGTATATTCTGGTTCCAATCGACAGCGCTCTCTCCAGCATCTCACCAAGCGAAATGATGTCTGATTCTACTTCTCCTCTTTCCATCATCTATCAAGACGAGGAATACATCGCAATCAACAAACCACCTGGACTGCTTGTCCACCGGACCGCCATCGATTCACAGGAGGCACAATTCGCAGTACAGCTCCTTCGCGACCAAATCGGGCAACACGTTTTTCCCGTCCACCGGCTAGACAAACCCACCTCCGGCGCCCTTCTCTTCGCACTAAACGAGTCCTCTTTATCCAAAGGGCAAAAGGCATTCAAAATGGGTCAGGTCAACAAAACCTATCACGCAATCGTCCGCGGTCATCCTGCTGAAAATGGAGTGATTGATCACCCCTTAAGAAAAATGCTCGACCGAGGGCCGAAAGCGAAAAGCGACACCGCCCAAGAAGCGAAAACACTCTATCGCACTAGAGCCATTATCGAGCATCCCATTCCTACAGAGCGCTACCCTAATACCCGCTATGCTTGGGTGGAGCTTGATCCCAAGACGGGTCGTCGTCATCAACTACGAAGGCACCTTTCCCACATCGACTGCCCCATCATTGGCGACACCAAATACGGCGACACGCGGCGAAATCTCGCTTTTAAAGAGCAGAATGGATTCGTTCGGCTCTTTTTGCACGCTAGTAGCATATCGCTTGTTCATCCCTTTTCACAAAGGGGTTTAGAGATCGAAGCCTCCCTTTGGCCTGACTTTCAAACAGGTCTTGAGGCAACTGGGTTGACTCAAAGCTGATTCCAGATTCTTGATGGAAAGTATTCCACCGATTATGAAATCGCCAATAACAACGATTGGATTCGATGCTGACGACACGCTTTGGCACAATGAGAATCTTTTCGAGGACCATCATAACAAATACTGCCAGCTTCTCTCTGAGTATCATGACGCTGAAACCGTTGAGAAGGTGCTCTACGAGACTGAAATGCGTAATCTAGAGCTTTTTGGATACGGTATAAAGGGATTCACGCTTTCCTGCATAGAGACCGCCATCCACTTGACTCAAGGGGAAATCAAATCCGAAGAGATACAGCGTATTATCGATCACTGCCGTCACATGATTTCTCATCCCGTTGAGCTATTCGACGATGTGGAGGAAGTACTGAGAAACCTCAGTTCAAAATTTCAGCTCATTCTAATTACCAAGGGTGACCTCCGGGACCAGGAACGGAAAATTGCCAAATCTGGGCTAGCTGCCTATTTCGACCACGCAGAGGTTGTTTCAGAAAAGACGGCGGAGTCCTACGCCCGCGTGTTAGAACGAACTCGGGTGCCCGTAAAACAGTTCGTCATGATCGGCAATTCCCTCAAATCTGATATTCTTCCCGTATTGAACTTGGGAGGACACGGAATCCATATCCCCTATAGAATTACCTGGGAGCACGAGCGAGTGGATTCGACTCCACATGAACATGACAACTTCTATCAAATTGAATCAATCTCCCAGCTGCCCGACCTAATCGACGTTATCGCGATCGACTCAATCATCTAGTGATGCAGCTCATCCCAATTCCCAAAGAAATAATTCCACTAAATGGGACTTTCGAACTCCCCGATTCAATTGCACTTTCAAGTGATTTCGAAATAAGCCCGCGGCTTCAATCCACTCTGAACACCTTTCCTTCGATCGATTTCGAATCGACCAAAAGTAATTCCAGCTCAGTTCGGTTGAAAAAAACCACGGTCAAACCAGCAGAAGAGTCTTACTCTCTCTCCATAAGACATGAGGGAGTAGAAATAGAGGCGGGAACCGATTCCGGATTCTACCGAGGGCTGACCACTCTTAGCCAAATCATCCAAATCAAAGGTCGACTTCTTCCCTGTATTCAAATTAAAGATAAACCCGACCTCAAAGTCCGCGGATACATGCTGGATATCAGCCGATGCAAGGTGCCAACCCAAGAGTCCCTTTTCCAGCTAATCGACACACTCGCTTCTCTCAAATTCAATCAACTGCAATTCTACACGGAACACACGTTCGCCTACCAAAATCACCAAAACGTTTGGAGGGACGCGTCTCCTTTAACGGGTGAGGAAACCCAAGTGCTGGATACTTATTGCTATAATCGATTCATCGAACTAGTTCCCAATCAAAACTCGTTTGGACATATGGATCGCTGGCTGCGCCATGATAACTACAAACACCTAGCCGAGTGCCCTGAAGGCTATGAGCACCCCATATCAGGTCATTTTCCGTGGGGAGGTACGCTCAAGCCAGACCAAGCATCTCTCGATTTCGTGTGCGAATTGTACGACGAGCTTCTTCCAAATTTCCGCAGCAACTTATTTAACATCGGTGGCGACGAACCCTGGGAACTCGGCCAGGGTTGGAGCCGCGATATCGTAAAGGCCAAAGGGAAGCATCGCGTCTACCTCGACCACCTTTTTTCTATCCACAAACAAGTAACGGCCCGAGACAAAAAGATGCAATTCTGGGGCGACATTATACTAGAATCGTACGAACTGGCTAAGGAGCTACCAAAAGATGCGATCGGTGTCATTTGGGGATACGAGGCCGATCACCCCTTCGAAGAGCAATGTGCTTCCTTCCAAGAATCCGGCATTCCCTTTTATGTCGCGCCAGGCACCTCCGCTTGGAATACGATAGGCGGGCGTCAAAAGAACGCCATCGCAAATGTCAAAGCAGCAACAGAACAGGCTATTGGCTTCGGAGCCCGAGGGACCCTTCTTACGAATTGGGGCGACTTTGGCCATCACCACTTTCCCCCCGTCAGCTATCCCGCAATCGTATGGGCTGCAACGCTGTCTTGGAACAGAATTTCCGAATCGAAGTTTAATGATATCCAGGCTGTCAATACAGTTTTCTTTAAGGACAATTCTTTGGATCTTGCTAAAGCTATTTTTTCACTAAGTAACCTAATAAACAACTTCTCCTACCAGCCAATTAACCGAACCCTCCTAAACGATCTCCTCTTTACCAGTGGAGAGAAATTCCAGTTCAACCTCGGTAAAACAAATGAAGAGGAACTCGAAGATTGCCGAACCGGACTTTTGAAATTGATCATTCATTTAAGGGGTACAATCACCTCCTGCGAAAACACCAAGCTGGCAAAGGAGGAGTTGATCCTCTCCTGCCAACTACTTTGTTTCGGAGTTAACAAGGGGCTCCAGGAATTGGATAAAGCCTACCCTGAACAGGCCCATCTGAATACCGAACTCCAATCGCTCATCAAAGCCTACCGCAAACAATGGCTGAAACGCAACCGTCCCGGCGGTTTGGATGAAAGCATCTCCTATTTGGAAAGTTCGCTTGGGAATCCGTAGGAGCGACTTTATCCAGCCATCAACCTCCTTGAAATCAAGGCACCAAATCACCTCTTAATTTTATTGCGACTTAGGCGTCGCCACAATCTGGAAACGTAAAAATAGATCCTCATCGGGGACAATTGATATCTGCGGCGTCGCCGTAATCCCTGTGTAGTCTCCGTTTGGCTCCACTAGGACATCCCGGGAATCATCCGCTTCCCAAGGCAGAAATGCCTTTGGTAGAATTGCCCGAGTCTAAAGATTCGGACTGCACTGGAACAAATTCCTCAGGAGCACTCATATACAATAGGCTGATAAAAAGAAGGGGCAGATACCGCCTTCCCTTTTCTTCTCCTTTCAAATAAATTCCGTGGGCTATAGACCTACTAAAATTGTGGAGCCGTGTAGTCTTCATGCCTCACTCGAGCGTATCCACCACGTGCTTCTAAAACACTCACTCGCTCGCCGGCACTGAACCTAGGCTCTTGCAACTCTTGCACGACCACTACGATCCTCCCATCGTCCATCTCTATGGTGATTTCCTGAGCTATTTTGGAGGTTATCGCTTTCTCGACCTGCTTTCCAAAAACCGCCCCAACAACCGCCCCTCCGGCACTGGCCAGCACCTGCCCATCCTTGCTCCCAACGGTCGATCCAACGGCACTTCCCATGATACCACCGCCGTAAAGTCCTAGCTGAGAGCTATCCCCTTCGATCCTAACGTCCCGCGAAGCAACTACTGTCCCTTGATCAATCGTTTGGGTTGTTCCCGCTGAGGATCGAGGGACAGTTTCGTATCCACCTCCCGAAATACACCCATACAAGAGGGTTAAAATGATGGTACTGATCACTCCGGTGATTCCTTTTGTTTTTAATTCCATGTTTTATCTCTTCCAATTATGGCATGTTCGATCCGTAGTGGATTGCGGATTCACAAAACCAACCCTAGCACCCTACTCCAATTCAATATTTAATCAACTCTCTCCTTTGTGCTAGATACTTTCAAAATCATCTGGCAGATAGGCTTCCGTGTCAGGATCAGTGTGTGGATTGTCATCCGCATGAAATACACGTGCCGCCCCTGCTAGGCTGGAATCGACCCTCACCGGATCGCCAATGTTTAATCGCGGCTCCCCGATCTCCTGCAGGACAATGATCGTCCCCCCCTCATCCATTTGAATCGTAAGCTCTTGAGCTCTTTTGGAAGTTAAGGTCTTCTCAATTTTCGTTCCGACCACACCCCCTGCGATCATTCCACCCGCCGCACCAACGGCAGCTCCCAAACTGGTTCCAATGGCTTCTGCTCCGATCGCTCCACCGGCCAAACTTCCTCCAATCGCTCCTCCATAGGCTCCAAGCCCAGAAGATGTGCCATCGATTACGACTTCTCTTAGATCAACGATCGTTCCGCCGTCGAGTTGCTTCGCCATTCCACTAGATGTGGTCGGATAACGCGATTGGCTTGAAGTAGACTGGCAACTCAAAAAAAATAGCGAAAGAACGAAAATTAAAACGAGACTGCAAAATTTCATTCGATTTATTTCCTACAATTCATTTGCCCAATTATAAAAATATGTCCCCCGCAGTAAAACTCCCCGTATTCCTTTTTCGCAGAAATTACTACGATAGGTTTCATTAATTTACACTGAATAGCCAGACAGTCTGCAGATTCCTATTGCGAACTCTCATCACGGAAAGAAAACCCAAAACCCCCGATTAAAAAATCCCCGACACCAAAACAATTTTTACAGTACAATCCACCTTTGCGAGTATTGTCTCAATCCACCGAAACGGAGAACCACCTTTTTGCTCGACCCAATATGAAACGCAATATCGCCCATGAACGGGTTTTCAGATATTTTATAAAGCCTCAGAAACATATTTAATCTCGACTTGACTAGTCGCTACAAAACAGGATTTTCTCTTTCCACCGGTCTCTGTTGAGCCCGGTTTTTCATTTTATCCAACCCTTCATCCCATTGGTTTAGAGGTAACAAATCACTTATTTCAACAATCCACATTAAACGTCGTGTACCAGCATATTGAGCAACAGCTTTCAGTAAAAATTACTAACAACCCAGGGGACATTGCCCGTATCATTGATACGCTCTCATCAAATGGCGTTAGGACCAATGCGATGTCAGTCGCTGACGGGGTCTATCGCGGCTACTTCAGGTTCCTCACGGACCAAGTGGAAGAAGCCAAAAGCGTTTTAATTTCCAATGGCTTAGACGTGAAGTGCGAACGTGTTATTTCAGTTAAACTGGACGATAAAAAAGGACAAGTCGCAAAGATAACCAGTGCCTTCGCTCAGGCCAATATAAATATAGACTACTTTTACGCATCGGTCGATCGCAGCGATTTTGAGACACGTCTAATTATGAAAGTTGAGAATGTCCTCCTCGCGACGAGTGTTCTAGACGAAATTTCAGATGTTCCAGTTGGGCCACCTGAACTCAACTTAGCTTAAGGGTTACCCGATTTATCTACTCGCAGCCACGTTCCCCCATCCGACAACGTTGCCCGCAGTCGCTTATACTTTGAGAGACGAGCTACTGAAGAAAGGGTATTGCCATCCTCTTCTGAAAGAATGGCGTATCCACGTTTTAATGTAGCTTTCGGGCTCAGTGATTGAAACTTTCCGCTCGTCTCGATCAGACCATGTCTAGCAAGTGCTAGTTCACGCTCCACACGATCGAGTATTCGCTTCGCTAATTCGTTTATTCGTAGTCGGCATTCACTCGTAACACGATCTGGCCGAAGTCTGCTAAAGGCGAGTTTCGATTGATTGAGCTCGCCTTTGGCTCTAGATAGTTCTCGGGTCAATACAGACAACAATCGACTACTCAATTCATCTATCCTCAACGCTGCGGTCTCAAGACTTCGCTGTGGAGAAGCGGCTTTCAATCTCATCGCCAAATCCCCTAAATTTCGCCGACTCAAAGCGATTCCGTTTTGTGCCTGATCCACGATCGCATCCCGAGCGTGCTCGATCCGACTGACAACGTCAATACAGGCACTACTAATCAGTTCCGCTGCCGCTGATGGAGTTTCAGCTCGAACATCGGAAACAAAATCCGCTAGGGAAAAGTCGATCTCGTGCCCAACTGCCGAAATCGTAGGAATCGGAGAAATTGAAAGGGCCCTCGCGAGCATTTCGTCATTGAAGCACCACATATCCTCCAAACTTCCACCCCCACGACCCAGAACGATCAGATCAAATCCACCCACTTTTAGGACTAAGGAAAGCGCGTCTTGAAGAGATTTGGATGCATCTAAGCCCTGGACCTTGGCAGGAACCACTGTCAACCGACCAGACCAGCCCCGTCTCTTGAGAATGCGAATAAAATCCTGAATCGCCGCTCCGCTGGGAGAAGTGATGAACGCCACTCTTCGGGGGGCAAGTGGGAGTGGCTTCTTGCGCTCCTTATCAAAGAGCCCTTCTTCAAACAGCTTCTTCTTCAGCCGCTCAAACTCTCTGTGCAATCTCCCTTGACCCGAGGCGATAGCCGAGCGGGCGATTAATTGGTAGCGTCCGTGAGGCTCGTAGACACTCAACTCTCCATACACCACGATCTCTACACCGTTATCCAAATCGAAATCGAGCCCGGAAGCATTCCCACGAAATATGACGACGGGAAGCTGCGCTCCTTCGTCCTTGAGAGAAAAGTAAAGGTGCCCGCTGGCCTGCCTCCTAAAGTTGGATACCTCACCCTTGATCCATTCAGGCCCCACGGAACCTTCGAGCAATCGCTTTATTCGGCGCGTGTATTCCGAAACAGTACACGTTTCCTCTTCGCCAAACTGTGCTAGGAAAGAATCGCTCACGATGACCCCCCAGTAATCAATTTATCTTTTAACCGAGCTCGTAGAAAACGCATCCCCAAACTCAACGCCAAAAACAAACTAATCGCCAATAAAATCAACGCTGTGTCCCCCTTTAGAATGGCGTCTCCAAAAATAACGATGCTAAGCGATAGGATTAGAGTAAGAGGCAACGATACACCCATATACCAAAGAAAGGGCATGCGAGCCAAGCCGAGCAGATAATTCTGCAATGGGAAGGGTATTCCTGGAGTGATTCTCAACAAAACCGCTACCGTAAAAATGCTTCCTCTTGTTAGCTCGGGAGCACTGTACCCAAATCTGTGAACAAATCTCTCAAACTGGGGTCTGAAGAACTTTCCTGCCAAAAGCCATGACAGTGCCATATTAATGGCTAGGGCCACTGCGGAGCCGACAATCGCTACCGGCGTCTCGTATATGGCTCCCGCCAATATCAGCAACGGTGAGACCGGCGTCCAGAAAATCGGCAGAACCGCCATCGCCGCAAAGAATGGAATCGGTCCGAAATCGGTAATCCAGTCGATTCCTGCCTGAACATCAACTTCGCCCAGGTCATGTCGAAACTGCCAAAAAAGAACCGCAACCACGATGAGTCCCAATATTGAGATTCCTGTAAATGACCTGATTCTTGCGGAAGCCACCTCAACACTGAAAGGCTCACTAGGACCTAATAGCAAAGCCAAAATCTCCAAACGGGATTTCCCCCAAAGCCTCAAAGATGCAATCGGTTATTAATTTGCGATTCCCACATCTTGAGTGAAAAAGCCTGTGTTCTTCGTAGTGAGCGAGTGACGACATTTCTTGTGCTTTCCCATTGCAATTATTTAAGATCTTTTTAACACTCGGCTCTTACTAATGGGCAACTCGATTTTAGGTACTTTTCTAGTGGTAGACGATGACGAGAGTCTACGAACGCTGTTGAATCTGATCTTGAGTTCGGTGGGAATCAACTCGATATGCGTTGGAACATCAAACGAAGCACTACGTGTTCTTCAGGAAGACAACGGCACTATTAGCGGAATCCTCCTTGACCTAAATCTTGAGAACTCTCGAGGAGAGGACTTCTTGGACCAAATACTAACATTTAGTTCCGATCTCGTCGTGTTCATGATAAGCGGATGCTTAAGCGAGGAGATCAAAGAGCGGGTCGGCGATCGGCCAATCGATGGAATCATAACAAAGCCCTTTCAAACCGCTAAACTGATTGAGCAAATTAGGGATGCCGTCATCAAAAGACAAGAGTTGATTACGTCACGCGAAGGTGCTTAGGTATTCCCCGGTGATTCCACCCTCGTAATGAACATCGAAATACATTTCTCATAATTGAACGCCCTCTCATCGATTGAACGCTCGAGCGTCTCCTCGACTTTAGGGTTCAGACGCAATTCCTTTTCCGCCTTCTCTCGCTGTTCTCAAATATGCGGAAAGATCTTCTTATGGTATTTAGTGGATAGAGCGGTTCCATGCCCAGGAAAAATTGATTCCATTCAACAAGACACTTTTTGTGCCTTAACGCTCACATCGGCTTCACAACTACAACCTTTATTGAATGAATTACCGAATCATTATCAATCCATTTCAAATACTGTCACATACGAATTATCAATTGCTTAAAATTTTGAGGAAATGGCTACATCTTGGCCCAAATGATCCAGTAAAACTCCCTTGGAAGAATCAGACTACTCCCCTTCGGGTGCAGTAACCTACTAGTAAGTTACTAGACTTTCATTCACAGATCTCTCGCAAATCAACCCCAACGTTGCACGAAACACCGTTCAACACGCCATCTCAAGATCAGAAACCATTCAAGGGATCATCTCTCTCCCAGCCAAAGTTCGCTGCAATTCAATACAGGTTACTGCGATCATCTCCTACAATTTTTCGTCTAAACGATCGTCTACTATTGCGATATACGGATTATTACCGCACCTTACGAACGTGCAAAATTTTGCGATGACGGCCAAAGAAAAAGTCGCTCTTTTGAGTCTACTGGATGATCCGAGTCCCGCCGTGAGAGAGGAGCTTCTCAAAATTCTAAATTCAATGGGGCCCTACGGCCTGGAAATTCTGAACGCAGCCGCCAAGAGCAGTAATCGGCTGCTAGGCTGGCACGCTGAAGCTTACCTTTCTGAGCTTCGATCCGTCGATCTCGCCCAAGAACTTCGACATTTCATACGTTCAAGGAACTACGAGCTCGAAACTGGCTGGATGATGATTAGCCGGGTCGCCTACCCCAATCTCGAGATTGGAAGCATCTGCAACCAGCTAGACTCATATGCGAGTCGCTGCAAAGAGCTCATAATTAAGCCGGCCTCCTCCCGAGACCAGTGTGCCGTCATCAATCGTGTCCTCTTTCACGAGGCGGGCTTTAGGGGCAGCTCGGAGCAGTACACTGATCCAGACAACAGCTTTATCAATGTGGTCCTTCAGTCTAAAAAAGGCCTCTCCATAAGCCTCTCAGTTCTCTATCTTCTTATAGCTGAGAGACTTGGGTTGGAAATCGCTCCCATCAATGCCCCTGGACATTTCGTCGTCGGCTGCTTCGAAGAAACAGCTCCTTTCTACATAGATCCATTCGAACACGGCAAATTCCTGACAGCAGGACATATGCTCAAGCGGATCGAATCCAGTAAAATTGCCCCCAATCTAAGCTATCTCGCTCCTGCCACCACACACGAAACGCTTGCCCGCATTTGCAGAAATCTTGTTTATCATTACACGGAATCGGGAAAGGGGTCGATGGCCGCTTTATTCTCAGATATGCTGAAAGAGTTTAAAGACGCATACGAGAAGCAGCTCTAAATCCCCCGCAGCACACCCATCAGGGGTGAATCTCCATCCAATGATAATTTCCTCGCCCATCCCAGTTCTTTTGAATTCCATTTTTCGCTCATGGAAATCTTCAATCCCGAGGAAACATACACCCTAAAGGATCTGAAAAGCTGGGGGTTCGACGGAGTCAGCCTCGCAGTTCTAGGGCATCCCGTGCGGCACTCAATAAGTCCCGCGATGCACAACGCTGCCATTAAGGAGATGTCCCAGTCCAATGACCGCTTCTCTAATTGGCGTTACTTTCGTTTCGAAGTGCCGCCCGAGGACTTGATCCATGCTCTTCCGATATTTCACGAAAAGGGCTTTTTCGGTCTCAATTTAACTGTCCCACACAAAGAAATCGCCGTAGGCGCTCTGGAGAAGGTAGACTCCGCCGCATTCGAAATAGGGGCGGTCAATACGTTGAGACGCCTAGAGTACGGTTATGAAGGATTTAACACGGACGGCTATGGCCTTTCGGAGGGAATTAGAAGAGACCTTGAGACCAGCCTTGAAGGTAAGGACGTTGTCATTTTAGGAGCCGGAGGAGCCGGACGAGCGGCTGCAGTCGAAGCCTTGAATCGCAAGTGCCAATCCCTTAAAATCGTCAACCGCAGCCAAGACCGTCTCAAAAATTTGATCCAAACCTTAAGCCCTATCGCCGAACGATTTTCGATTCCCTTGGGCAATTGTTCACCGGACGATTCAGAGCTTTCGCTGCCCTCCAGCACGATAATTGTCAATGCAACTTCTCTTGGCCTCAACTCTGACGATCCTCTGCCGTTGCCCAAAAAGCACATACAGCATTCGATCAATCTATTCGATATGATCTACAATCCACGAACCACACAATTTATGGAGCTCATCCTATCAAAAGGAGGACGTGCGGCCAACGGGCTATCCATGCTGGTGTATCAAGGAGCTCGCTCCCTCGAAATTTGGTCAGGGAAAAACGTCAATGCGGAAACAATGAACCAAGCAGCCAACGCAGCTTTGCTCTCGCGAGAGTACTTCGAATAAGGTTCCAAAACACATGCTATCCGAGCTGCAATACATCGATCAGGGATTTCCCGCCTCTTTTTCCTCCGTGGTTTTCATATTCGGGGCCCTGATAGGTAGTTTTCTTAATGTATGCATCTATCGTATACCAGCAGAAAAGTCGATCATCTTCCCCGGCTCAACCTGCTCGTGCGGCCAGCCGATTAAGTGGTTCGACAATGTTCCTATCATTAGCTGGTTCATTCTTCGGGGAAAAGCCCGTTGCTGTAAAGCTAGCTATAGTTTCCGTTATCCTTTTGTTGAACTTCTGACCGCCTGCCTGTTTCTCGCCGCTTGGCAACAGCAGCCCCACGCGAAGGCTCTGTGCCTCATGGTACTGGTAGCACTCCTAATCTGCGCGACTTTCATAGACTTAGACCATATGGAAATCCCAGACCGATTTTCAATCGGGACGGGCATCATCGGAGTGATTCTATCGGGGATCATTCCCTCGTTGCACGGAATTAGTGATCCGACTTTCGCTTACGCTTCGGTCAAAGGCATTTTCGAGGCTCTCGTCGGATTAATAATCGGCTCCGGCCTAATTCTTTGGATCGCCCTAGTTGCCGAAAAAGTCCTTTGCAAGGAAGCGATGGGATTTGGCGACGTCAAACTACTTGGAGGTATCGGAGCCTTTTTGGGCTGGCAAGGGGCCGTATTCGCACTCTTTGGCGGGGCCGTCATCGGTACCGTTGGAGTGCTCGGCTGGACAGTTGCCAGGGCGGTCGTTCCCGTTTTAAGGCCAAAAGGATCTTGGAAAAGCGAGGACCTTATTGGGCGAGAAATGCCTTTTGCCCCCATGCTCGCCTCAGGCGCTCTCCTGTACGTGATTGTATTCGAGGCACAGGTCGACGAATACCTGGCTTTTATCCAAGAGTTGGCTCGTTAGTATCCGTGTAATCGATATGTTCTACGATGCGAACTCCATCAGAAAGTCGACACTGAATTACTTCAGGCGGCTGTCCAAACCTGCCGCGATACGCTGATGCCACAGACTCCGCGTAGTCAGACGAAAAAGCATCTTCGGTTAGAGCCATAACAGCTCCACCAAACCCACCCCCAGTCAACCGAGCTCCTATAACGTTCGGCAGCGATTTCAATATCTCGACGAGACAGTCGAGTTCTTCCACACTGTTTTCAAAAAGATCCCTTGAACTGACATGCGATTCAAACAGGAGCTGTCCCACTTCTGAGATCCTCCCGCCTTCAAGCAGATGCTTAACCCGATTCACCCGTTCAATTTCAGAGACTATGTGCTCTGCTCTGTTAGACAACGTTCCTAACAACCGACTCTTGGCGCTCTGAAAGTTGGCAGGAGAAATATCTGCCAAATATTGAATTCTCAGTCCTACTCCGTTTAACCCATCTACCGCTTGAGAACACTCCTTGTGCCTTTCAGAATACATGGATTCCACAAGAGAGTGCTTCTTGTGTGTATTAAATATCCAGATACTGTAATTTTTTCCCAGCGGTATTGTTGAAAAGAGCATGTCTCTACAGTCGATGTAGACCAAGCAACCTGATGTCCCCATGGCCGAGACACCTTGATCCAGTATCCCACAAGGCATACCCACAAAATCGTTTTCCGCCTCTCGACTCGCGAGCGCCATTTCCTGTCGACTAAGCCCCAGCCCGTATGCCGTGCACAATGCTTGGCACACTGCCAACTCCAAAGCTGCACTGCTGCTCAGTCCTGCACCCATTGGAACATCGGAATCAACCGCTAGCTCAAATCCCCCCGAAGGCTCCAGTCCCCGCCGTATCAAACTAGCATATACGCCCAGAGGATAATTAATCCATGATCCTTTGCCTTTAAGCTTTTGAGTGGGATCTTCAACAGCGACATATGACGAATTCCCAGTCGAGAACCGAAATACGGATTCTTCAATCCTTCGAAGTGCCACAAAGACATAACGGTCAATCGCTGCTCCAATCACAGGTCCATTGTTGTAATCTGTGTGATTACCTATAAACTCAACCCGGCCAGGTGCCGCGGCTATGACGTTCGGAACAGCGTCATAGTTTTTAGTAAAACGGAATTTCAGTCTTTCCACCAATCGCATAGCTCGAAATTAAAAACAAAAGTCCCGCAGCCGTAAAGCTGCGGGACAAATAATTAACTTAAGTCGAGAAACTAGAGTGCGTCCTTTAGTCCAGCACCTGGCTTGAACTTGATCGCCTTGCTGGCTTTGATCTTCAGAGGGGCCTTCGTAATAGGATTGATTCCCGAACGAGCGTTGCGTCGAGTTACAAAAAATGTTCCAAATCCAACCAGCTGGATTGCAACCGCTGGCTTCGCGCCTTTGTCACTCACCTTGACGGTCTTACCTGCCTTTTTGATCGCTGTTTTAACCGAGGCCAATACCGCACTCAGTGCGTTTTCTGCGTCCGCTTTAGAAGCGCCGCCAAGGTTTGCCTGAATTTCTGAGACAAGTTCGGATTTATTCATGTGGGAATATAATTGTTGTTTGAGATTATAAAAGTGTTTCCAGCTAAAAAACCGTATAAATCGAATGAGCTTCAGCAAGCTCGTCAAACGAATTGTTCGTATTCATTCGAAAATCATCGGATTGTTCCTAATTATCCTCAGATGGCCCTTCAAAACTAGACGGAAGCCCTCCAGACCGACCTGTAACGACAAGCTCCAGCAGTTGACGCATCGCCTCAACCCGGTTGATTCCTCGCTCCTCTACCCATTGATCCGCTCTTTTGACCAACTGCCTAGCCATTACCTCCGATGCGACGTCACTCGCACCTAGTCTGCTCAAAAGCGTCTTTATTTGAACCAGCTCTTGTTCGGAATTCAATCGACTGTCCCTTGCATAGCTTGACATAACGTAACTTCGGATTGCCCGGCTACCTCAAACGTTTTTTCTTCGGACACGGTTCGCTTAAGCATCGCCACACCTATAATTTTAGCTCCATCGCAAACTACGCTTCTTAATTCTCCCGCACGAGATCCGTCCGTTCCTCGCAATTCCCATGGGCCGCTTCCCTCTAGCTTTTTGGGTACGGAGACACATTCAAGGGTCCGTCGCGAACTGCCCATCGATTTTAAGCGGACCATCACCTCTTGACCAATATAACAACCTTTTGTATACGAAACAGCGACAGCTGTAAGACCAACCTCTTGAGGAAGGTCTGAGTCCTGAACATCTATGCCAACTTGAAAGCATTTTTCTCGCAAAGCGAGGATTCTCACACTCTTGTGGCCTAGGAGTTGAATGCCTATTTCCGAAAGACTGATTTCCATACTTTTTCGATCTGTTTCATTGCCAAACAGGATTTCCAAGTTGGTTTCCTCTCCTCTTCGTCCCCAAAATGCGAATACACCGTCACATGACGAAAACTCATCTCCATTAGGCCGTTTCAATTTTGCTAGCTCCAGTACCCTTTCAATCGCTTCGCCCCAAACAGATACCCCAAACCAGCCTGACTCAGCAGATCGAGTCCCGACCTCGTCCATTATAATCCGACTCTCTAAATTATCCCGTAGAACTTCTGTTTCACCGAAATAGCTGACCACCAAAAAGCGTGATTCAGAAATCCTGAGTATAAAGCTGTCCGCTAGGATTTTGCCTTTACGGTTAAGCCACAGTCCATACGCCCTGAAACCATCAGCCGTTCTGATGTCCTGCGAGAACTGACCCTGCAAAAAAGAGGCGGCATCTTCTCCCTCCACGAAAAACACGCCCTTTGGGAGATAAAAATGCACTCTCGAAGTTTCCATCTATCAAGGCTTTGAATATGTTTTTTAAATAAAAACTGAATATTTATTGACAGACAACTGATGTTTTCTATTCACTTCGGTCAATAAAAATCACTTTCCCGCTTAGCGGGATTTTGGGGTAACTAAGAAAACGAGATGGCGGGTAGCTTAGGGGTAGGCTACCCGCCTTACTTTTGGCATCTCAGTAGGCTCAGACAGATATATTTTTCGAATTCGCAATTGAAATTCAATCCGGCCTCTCCCAACTATCACCGACGTGAAGCAAATCTCAGATATAAACGTCACACGCACTGATGTGCTCCCTGCTCCCCACCAACTCCTCAAAGAGATCCGTCGAACCGAGTCTCAATCGGAGTTCATAACCCAATCTCGCCAGGAAATCCACCGCATCATTTTTGGCGATGATCGGCGTTTCCTTCTAGTGATAGGCCCGTGTTCTATTCATGATGCTGAGGCAGGGATTGATTACGGACGAAGACTCGCAGCTCTCAGCGAGCAAGTGAAGGACCGAATCTGCCTGGTCATGCGGGTTTACTTCGAAAAACCCCGCACCTCGCTAGGCTGGAAAGGGCTTATCATGGATCCCGATCTCGACGAGACCGCCAATATCGATAAGGGTCTTCGTGTCGCTCGCAATTTTCTGAGAGATATCATCGACCTCGGTGTTCCTACAGCCACCGAACTTCTTGACCCTATTACACCGCAGTACATCGCCGACCTGGTTTCCTGGGCAGCCATCGGCGCTCGAACCACAGAATCTCAGACGCATCGTCAAATGGCATCGGGCCTATCCATGCCAGTAGGATTCAAGAACGGGATGGACGGGACCTGCCAAGTCGCGATTAATGCCATCAAGGCGGCTCGAGAAGTCCAAACCTTTCTAGGAATAAATAAGGAGGGACAGGCCTCTGCCGTTACCACCGCAGGTAACCAAAATTGCCACGTGGTTCTCAGAGGCGGAAGCTCTGGCCCGAACTACGATGCCGACAGCGTTACCAAAACGGCGACCGACCTCGCAAAGGCGGGATTGGAAAAAGCGATCATGATCGACTGCAGCCATGGCAACAGCAGCAAGCAGCCAGAAAAACAGGTAGAAGTCCTCGACTCGATTATAGAACAAATTCAGTCCGGAAACGACTCCATTATCGGGGCCATGATGGAAAGCAATCTTGGGGCGGGAAACCAAACGTTCCCAGCTCCGTTCGACGCCCTCGATTACGGCGTATCGATCACCGATGGATGTATCGACTGGAAAACGACAGAAGCCTCCGTCCTCAAGGCCTACGAAAACCTGGCGTCTCGGTTCGCCAAGGCTTAGGATCTGGATCTGTGCTTTCAACTTCCGCAGTTTCACATTCGCCAAATTTATCGCGATAATTGGGATTCTGTTTACTAGCCTGAAACTGCTACTTTTTGGTCGCTTTCACCTACTCGAGTCCCTAGATAGAAACCTTCTATGAAACCACCTATTCATGTCGCAGTCACCGGTGCCGCCGGTCAAATCGGATATTCACTGCTCTTTCGCATCGCGTCAGGTCATCTCCTCGGGCCAGATCAGCCCGTCGTTCTCCGGCTCATCGAAATCGAGCCAGGAATGAAAGCTCTGGAGGGAGTTGTCATGGAACTGCAAGACTGCGCCTTTCCCTTACTGAAAGGAGTTGTACCCACCTGCGACTTAAGGAAAGGTTTTGACCAAGCGAGCTGGGCACTTCTAGTCGGCAGTGTACCACGCAAAGTCGGAATGGAACGCAAAGATCTCCTGGGAATCAACGGCCAGATCTTTACCAGCCAGGGGAAGGCCATCCAAGAAAACGCCGCTTCGGATATTAGGACACTCGTGGTGGGCAACCCCTGCAATACTAACTGCCTCATTGCGATGAACAACGCACCAGACATCCCCAAAGACCGATGGTTCGCTATGACTCGCCTCGACCAGAATAGAGCCCAATCCCAATTGGCGTTGAAAGCAGGAGTGGATGTCGATTCGGTCAAGAATCTAGCCATTTGGGGCAACCATTCTTCGACAATGTATCCTAATTACTTTGACGCAACAATAGATGGGAAGCCCGTGACCGAGGTTATCACCGACGAAGCCTGGTTTACTCAAGAATTCATTCCAACCGTCCAACAACGTGGAGCAGCCGTCATTAAAGCTCGCGGTCTTTCCTCGGCAGCCTCAGCGGCAAATGCTGCGATCGACACTGTACGATCAATTACAACTCCAACCGCTTCCGACGACTGCTTCAGCGTGGCCGTAAGCTCTGATGGTGAATATGGAATCGAAAATGGACTCATCTATTCCTACCCTATGAAAAGCGACGGGCAAAACCTCAGCATTTTAGAGAACCTAGATTTCAACGAATTCAGCAGCCAGAAACTAAAAGTGACTGAAGCCGAACTGAGTGAAGAGAAGGCCATGGTCAGCGATTTGCTGCCCTAGTTCGATTGATTCAACTTACTCGCTCCTCTTAAGATTCACCTCTACGGTTGGGAGCTCTTTCAGGTGTACATCGCGTTGTGGATACGGAAATCCGATACCGTTTTCTTTAAACAGATCCCATATTCTCAAGTAAAAAGAGCTTCTTATATTTCCAAGTCCGTCAGTAGGGTCGACAATCCAGCCTCTCATTTCAAAATCAACCGAATTGTCACCAAATCCAGTCAGTCGAGCCGCAGGGGCCGGATCTTTCAAGATTCTGACGTCCTCGCCTGCCGCCTGAAGTGCCAGTTCCATGGCTTTATGAATATCTGAAGTGTAAGACACGCCAAACGGAATCCTAACCCGCACCTTTTGATCGCTGAATGACCAGTTGACCACTTTTTCAGTGATCATCATTTCGTTGGGTATCAGATGTTCGGTGCCATCCCGAGTAATCACCGAAGTGTAGCGAGCACCCAGTGTATTGATCCATCCATACGTGTTGTCTACTTCGATCACATCGCCTGGTTTGATCGACTTGTCTCCCAGAAGTATCACCCCACTGATCAGGTTAGACACGACCTTCTGGAAGCCAAAACCCAACCCTAGACCAATTGCTCCTCCAAGGACCGCGAAGGCAGAGAGGTCCACTCCAACGGAACTGATCGCAAACATGATCGCTCCCGCCGCGATCAAAACCTTCAGCACTTTAATCGTTAATACCTGCAAGGCAGGCGAAACTTTCTCCATCCCCTTAACCCGCGACTCGGATGTCCTGATAAGCCAGCTAGTAAGAGGTATCAGTAGTGAAATCGCAACGACTCCCTTTGCTAAGGTTAGCAAGGTAACCCGTGTTACACCAGAGCCGGAAATTGGGAATAGTGCAATACCGTCAAGCCCTTCTCTAATCACACTCCAAATGCCTAGTAAATTCAATATCAGCACCATGGCTAAAACGAAAAATAGCGTCCTGAAGTAAACCTGCTGCTTTATCGTTCGCGGCAACGCTCCCGACACGAGCATCAAGGTAGCGATGCTCGCAGCTGCTCGCACGAGCAGGTAGTTTTTACTTACCGCAGTTGTCTTGCTGGCGACAGCAACCGCTTGCGACTCGATTGCTCCTACCTCATCCTCCAACGTTACGGAGACCGTTTCGGCCGATTCGCTCAAGACCGCCGCGTCAACGGAAGGCTCTATTGTGTTCGAATCTAGATAGAGCGAAACCGACCATAAAAGTGCCACTAGCAATAGGCGGAAAAGATTGTCGCTGATCCAATCAATGACCCCCTCAATCCAATCATCGCGCTCCTCGATCGCTTCAGTAACCTTTTTGAACAGCGGTCGAAGACCAAGAGCAACAACAAATGAGAGAATAAAAGCCCCTGCGATAGCACCCAATTGGATGAGAAGATCCTCCCCTACAAAGACTTGTGAAAATGAATCCCAGCGAGGCTCGAAATAATCTGCCCAAATCCCAGAAAACCACTCATTCAAATTCGCGGCCAGTAGCAATGAGGAAGGAAACACCATCCTAGAACTTTACCCGAACCCCATTGACTAATTCAACTTGATTTCTTCGGTCACGCTACCGATAAGTCATTCCTGTTCTTTGATTTGTCACAGTTGCTGTTACGGCATCCGACAGATTGAATCCAAAAGGCAAAAGAGAATTCAAATTTTTCTGCCTGATCCAATTTTTTAAACTAAGCCTTAATTGGGGGTGTTCCGGATTCGACCTTTTGTTGGAGCGTCTGGCTGCATGTCGAGGATGATGGTTGGCCTCGCAAAATTATCCATCACACACATAAATGGCACACATGAAGAAATGCCTCTAGCTGCATAATGGCAGCTACGTTCCCTCTTTTGACACTCGCTAAATTGAGGGGGCGACGACTAGCGAGCATAGTTTGGGCGGCTGTCTGTTGCGCCCAATCCGTACTTCATCAGCGGGCTGGCTTATCCATGCAGCGCGGTTTCGTCGCGGCTAGATCGGCGAGATTAAAAACGAGAACAAACATGTAGACGCCTTTCGTGAAGGCTCAAGGGACGCGGGTTCGACTCCCGCCACCTCCACCATTAAACACCTAACAATCAACTACTTAAAAAGTAGTTATTTATTTCCTACCGCATTCCTACCAATTTTATTACGTTGTAGGTCATGATTTGCCTATAGTTGCAATATCATGTCAGGTGACTTATCAAACTTCCCAATAGAGTATCCAAAAGGTTCTGGGATACGTATTGGAGTTGTTTCCAATGGGAAGAAAGGTGAAGCCTCCAGCGTTTCTTTCAGGGTTACTGTTAGAGCAAAGATTACGGGTAGAGGACGGTTTCAAAAACAGAGATCTACCCTGAAGGCGGCAAAGAAGTATGCTGAGGAGCAACACTTCAAAATAAGAAGTCAGGGGCGAGCTGCGTTCAGCATGAACGATGAACAGCGGATAGACGCTGTCAGAGCCCTTGAAGTTTTGAAAGGAACCGACCTAACGCTTGAGGAAGTGGCAAGGTATGCTCGTCCAAGACTGCGGCCAGACAACGGCCAATATAGCGTCCAGAATGTAGCAGATAGAATTGTTGCGGTTAAAGATAGAATGAACCTTAGACCAAGAACACTTAGTGATTTCCGCAATCGCCTGTCTAGGTTTTGTAGGACGTTCGGGGGCACCAATATAATGGAAGTAGAGCACACGGACGTGATTGAGTGGATTCAATCGCTAGGCCTATCGCATAGATCAAAGCACAATTATCTAATGGCTGTTAATGGCTTCTTCAAATGGGCGCAGGAAGAGAACGACAGCGTGGACCAGGCATGACCAAAGAATCCATGAGAAAGCTGGAGTTTCCAAAAAGAACAATGGGCTGAGGCATTCTTTCGGATCCTACCATTACGCAATGTATGGGGATGAAATTAAGACAGCTGCCCAAATGGGCCACAACCCCAACGATCATTCTTTGTTCAGTAACTACCGTGCTCTCGTTTCAAAAGCCAATGCTGAGGCATTCTGGACCATTAAGGTGCCTTCCAGGAATGTGAAGCTCGTTCAGTTTGTGTGATGGCTTGTGCTGTCCTTACATCTCAAAGACAGAGCCAGTACGGAACTCCGTCTGAGAAGCGTTTCTAGGGTGCTTACAAGGCTACAGAAGCCCCAAGCTCGTGAAGGTCAAGAGAGATGGGCAGCTCCAACTTATTCACCGTCAACTTGCCGGGGGGGTGGTAACCCTGCGTTACCCTATCCTAGTCATATATATTCTAAAGAAAGCTTATGATATATTAGTGTAACCCTAGGTTACTTTCTGACCAAGAATTTTGTTATAGGTACCAAGAATTACCAAGAGTGTTAGTACTAAGAGTACTTCCTTTTCTTTGTTTACTAATTAATCTATACGCACTGACGCCAAAAGTTTTTAGGTGGTATGCTGGTTCTTATTGGACTCATATTTTTTTGGTGTGGGTAATGGGTTTCC
>DIHO01000019.1:425546-426244 GCA_002420185.1 Opitutales bacterium UBA5694 | reverse complement strand
GCCGGGGTGGAAATCCGCTGGCGCTGCGATCCCGCGCTGCTGGCGAATGACGATCCGGTGCCGGCCGAGGCGGTGCTGCACTACCCCGGCGGCCTGTCCGACTATCTGAACGACGCCACCGCCAATACGGCCCTTCTTGTCTCCACCCCCTTTGCCGACCTTGTCGAGCTCGACGGCCAGAAATTCGAATGGGCCATCACCTGGCTCGGCGCCGTTGAGGACGGCTTCTTCCATTCCTATTGCAACACGGTGCCGACGCCGTCGGGCGGCACGCATGAGGCAGGCTTCCGCCAGGCCATCACCCGCGCGCTGCGCAGCTTCGGCGACCTCGCCGGCAACCGCAAGGCCGCCGAGATCACCGCCGACGACGTGTTCGCCGGCACCGCGGTGATGCTGTCGGTCTTTCTTCGCGACCCACAGTTTCAGGGCCAGACCAAGGACCGGCTCGTCTCAGCAGACGCCACCCGGCAGACGGAACAGGCCGCGCGCGACAGGTTCGAGCAATGGCTCGCCGCCGACGCCACACGGGCCAACTTCCTGCTGGATGCTGCCATCGAGCGCGCCGAGGAGCGCAAGCGCCGCAAGAAGGAGCGCGAGGTGGCCCGCAAGTCGGCGACCCGCAAGCTGCGCCTTCCCGGCAAGCTGGCGGACTGCACAGCAAGCGACACCGACCTGACCGAACTGTTCCTCGTCGAGGG
>DIHO01000019.1:424774-425437 GCA_002420185.1 Opitutales bacterium UBA5694 | reverse complement strand
CCGGCAGACGGAACAGGCCGCGCGCGACAGGTTCGAGCAATGGCTTGCCGCCGACGCGGCGCGGGCGAATTTCCTGCTGGAGGCCGCCATCGAGCGCGCCGAGGAGCGCAAGCGCCGCAAGAAGGAGCGCGAGGTGGCCCGCAAGTCGGCGACCCGCAGGCTGCGCCTTCCCGGCAAGCTGGCGGACTGCACAGCAAGCGACACCGACCTGACCGAACTGTTCCTCGTCGAGGGGGATTCGGCCGGCGGCTCGGCCAAGCAGGCGCGCGACCGCAAGACCCAGGCGGTGCTCCCGCTCCGCGGCAAGATCCTGAACGTCGCCAGCGCCAGCACCGAAAAGCTCGGCGCCAATCAGGAGCTGTCGGACCTCGCGCTGGCGCTGGGCGTGCGCCCGGGCAAGGATTTCCAGCTGGATGATCTGCGTTATGGCCGCGTCATCATCATGACCGACGCCGATGTCGACGGGGCGCATATCGCGGCGCTGCTGATGACCTATTTCTATCGCGAGATGCCGGCGCTGATCGAGGCCGGACGCCTGTTCCTCGCACAGCCGCCGCTCTACCGCATGACACAGGGCGGCACCACGCTCTACGCGCTCGACGACGCGCAGCGCGAGGAGCTGGAGAAAAGCGGCTTCGACGGGCGCGGCAAGATCGAGATCAG
>DIHO01000019.1:0-424366 GCA_002420185.1 Opitutales bacterium UBA5694 | reverse complement strand
GACCTGCCGCGGCGCGACAGCTCCGGCGCGGATGCGCGGCGCGGCGTCGACCAGCTGGTCAGCACGCTTATGGGAAAAAAGGCCGAGCTGCGGTTCGGCTATATCCGCGACCACGCCGACGACGTGCTGGCCGACCTCGACGTCTAGGCGGCGAGCTGCGCCAGATAGGCGTTCAGGATGTCCGTGACCTCGTCCGGCGCCTCGATGGTCGAGAGGTGGCCGATCTCTTCCATGATCAAAAGCTCAGAATCGGGGATCAGCTCTGCCATGTCGCGCGATGCCTGCGGTGGCGTCAGCGTGTCTAGCCCGCCGCCGAGCACCAGCGCCGGCACGGTCAGCGCGCCAAGCGTGTCTGACTGGTCGCGCCGCCCCAGAATGGCCCGCTGCTGAAGCACGAAATTCTCGCGTCCGACCTCCTCGGCCATGGCGATGACCCGAGCGACCAGCGTCTCGTCCTCTATCGCCGCAGGTGACAGGAAACTCTTCAGCAGATGCCTTGTGACGCCCCGGAACCGGTCGCTCTGCGCCATGTCGATGGTGGCTTCGCGCTGCTTGCGGCGTTCCGGCGGGTCGGCGCGGTGCTGCGTGTTAAGCAAGGCGATGCCGACAAGGCGCTGCGGGGCGAGGCGCGCCATCTCCATGGCGATATAGCCGCCCATCGAGATGCCCACCGGCACCAGCGGCCCGTCAGCCAGCGCCAGTGCCGCCTCGGCCATCGCGATGATGCTATCCCGGCCCAGCGTATCCGCCGTTTTTGCGGCAGCCGGATGGACGAGCCCGTCGATTTGCGCGGCGAAAATATCGCGCGTCAGGATCAGGCCCGGAATGAAGATCGGTGTCACGGAAATTGTCATGGGAACGCATCGTGCGGCCTATCGGCGCCGTTCTGTCGAGTTTGATTGACCTTTGCGCATTAAGTCTGTATCACCTCGCCGTAGTAATGCCCAGCGTTAAACGCCGATCCACTGAACCGAACCGGAAGTGCATATCGTCAAGGGCTTTTCTCCCGTGCAAAAGATCAACCACGTTTCCAAAGGACGTCCCTGTTGAATTTTTCTGAACTTGGCCTGTGCGACGAACTCAGTCAGGCAGTCGCAGACCTCGGCTATACCGCCCCCACACCGATCCAGGAAAAATCCATCCCCTATGTGTTGATGGGACGTGACATCCTCGGATCTGCGCAGACGGGCACGGGCAAGACCGCATCATTCACCCTGCCGATGATCGAGATCCTGGCATCCGGCCGCGCCAAGGCGCGCCTGCCGCGCTCGCTGATCCTTGCGCCGACCCGCGAGCTGGCGGCTCAAGTTGCGGACTCCTTCGAAAAATTCAGCACCTACCACAAGCTGTCGATGGCGCTGCTGATCGGTGGCGTGAGCTTTGCCGACCAGAACGCCGCCCTCGACAAGGGCGTCGATGTGCTGATCGCCACGCCGGGCCGCCTTCTCGATCATTTCGAGCGCGGCAAGGTGCTGCTGACAGATGTGAAAATCCTCGTTATCGACGAAGCCGACCGGATGCTCGATATGGGCTTCATTCGCGACATCAAAAAAATCCTCAAGCTCCTTCCTAAAAATCGGCAAAACCTGCTCTTTTCCGCAACCTACTCCCGCGAGGTTAAAAAGCTAGCGGACACCATTTTGTCAGAGCCCGTCGAGGTAGAAGTCGCCCCTCGCAATGCGACCGCAGACCGCGTGGATCAAGAAGCTTTCGAAGTTAGACAAAAGTCAAAACGCTCAACTTTATCCTCAATGATCTCGAAGGGAAAATGGAGTCAGGTTCTGGTATTCACTCGAACCAAACATGGGGCAAATCGACTTACAACGCAGCTTAACAAAGACGGAGTTACCGCACTCGCAATACACGGGAACAAGAGTCAATCAGCCCGCGAGAAGGCACTCGCTAGCTTTAAGGCACATAAAGTACGCGTACTTGTCGCCACCGATATTGCAGCTCGAGGACTTGATATCGTTTCCCTTCCATATGTTGTTAATTTCGAATTACCAAACATCCCGGAAGACTACGTGCATCGAATAGGGAGGACCGGCCGAGCTGGGTTGTCTGGAAAAGCTATCTCGCTTGTTTCCGAAACAGAATCCGAATATCTTTTTGCAATCGAGAAGCTCTTAAAAAAACGAATACCACTTTTTCAGTACAGAGAAGATGACGACAATCTAGAAATTGAACGCTTGTCCAGTTCGCCTCCCCTTCACTCTCGCTCAAATAATCGATCACACCCTAATCAGAGTACGAATAGTCGGCCTCCCAGTCGTAAGAGAATATCTCAACGCAACAAAACCGGCCGAAAGGGCAACGCGGGATCAGACGCGAATCAAAAAAGTAGATCCCCAACTAAATTACAGGATAAAACGCCAGAGCCCCGTCGTTGGAAGCCCAGAAAAATTCGGCCAGCAAGCATGAAATAATGTCCGAAAACCGCTTTCGATATAACTGCTTAAAACCCTTGATCCTTCGACTAAGAGGCCGCCTGAGCCAATATGATTTCTGACTTCTCTTTTTCCAGCTCCTGAAGCTGCCCCAACACTGCCTGAAAAAGGTAGGGTCCAAACCCCAGCTTAAATCGGCGATGAACGGTACTTCATATTGCCTCAAATTAGTGAAGTAAACGACTTCTATCTCAACATCCAAATTGCTTGAAAACCAAACTGGATATCCGCAACCAAACTGCTTGTATTGAGAACAGTCTATACGAACTAACAACCGCTTCTTACATAGAAGCTAGACTACTGTGTTGTCGGGAACAATCGCATTCTTGGTGACACAAATCACACCATCTCGGACAAAAACTCCATCTTTAGAATACCCATCGAGCTTCCCTTCAGGATCCAATCTAACGTTGTGTCCAATACGGGCCCCCTTGTCTATGATAGCATTTTTGATCTCACAGTTCATTCCCACCCCTATGTCCGGGATTCCTTCCCTCCGGTTTCGCTCTCGATCATCAGCACTCTCGAATATGTCCGCCCCCATCATAACTACATTCTCCAATCGTGCCCCTTCCCGTAGAGTCGAACGAATTCCTATTACACAGCGTTTCAAATAGGAATCCGTGATAATGCATCCATCGCCAACGATGACATGGTTAATTGAGCATCGGTTTATTTTGCTAGCCGGTAAATAGCGTGCCCGCGTGTAAACCGGGTTTCCTTCCGAAAAAAAGTTGAACTTTGGAAAGGGATCCGCCAATTGCAGGTTCGCTTCAAAAAATGCCTTCACGGTTCCAATGTCTTCCCAATAACCTTCGAACACATAGCTATTGAGTTTACAGCTTCCCAGTAATCCCGGAATAACTTCTTTGCCAAAGTCAGTAGCATCGCCGCTCAAAGCCTCTTCCATTGTGTTGCGATTGAAAACGTATATACCCATCGACGCTAGGCAGCGTTTTTCAACGTCAGACTTGGTTTTGAGTCCTGACTCGATGAACTCGGAAATCGCCAAACCGTCAATGACATTCGGGTCATTTGGCTTTTCCACAAATTCCGAAATCTCAAGGTCGTCATTGACCCTCATCAATCCCAAGCCTTCTACTTGGGAAGCGGGAAACGGAATCGCCGATACTGTTACGTCCGCTTTCGAATCAACATGTTCTTTGAGGATATCCCGAAAATCCATTCTGTACAGCTGATCTCCCGACAGGATAAGAACATAGTCATAGTCACCATTAGCAAAGTGGTGGATATTTTGCCTGACCGCATCGGCAGTCCCTTGATACCAACTGTCGCCCTTTTCCGTCTGTTCCGCTGAAAGTATATCGACGGTTCCCCCTCCAAAGGGGTCAAACCGGTAGGTTTCCTGAATGTGCCGATGCAAAGATGCAGTATTGAATTGAGTCAGAAGATAGATCCGATTTATCTCAGAGTTCAGGCAGTTGCTGATCGGTATGTCGACCAGACGGTACTTTCCTGCTAGCGGGACCGCAGGTTTACAGCGTTCTTTCGTAAGGGGATGCAACCGTGAACCTCGACCGCCTCCCATAATTACAGCAATCACTTTTTTGTTCATCGATTTGTTGTTACTTAGTTTATGGCTCTAGCACGAGTAGCTAGACTAGCATTTCAATCTGGCACAACACCAAAAAAAACAGATATTACATATTTCGCTTCCCTCTAGTCCTATACTTATTCAAAGGTACGCATCTTGTCATAGACCCTTTTTCCACCCCCTGATTCACACTACTTCTGGTCGAACGTGCCTGGAGTCATGCTTACTGGGTAGTTAAAATCGCTTTCACATTGGGACGTAGATACGACGGCTTACCAGCGTTTTCTCTTGGGGATAGGCCCGCCAATTCTCGAATCCGATAGATGTTAGACAACTGGAACAACATAAAATCCCTAATGTTGATGCGACCCTCAGCATCTTGAGGACAGCCCGCATCGATTAAGAGCTACACCCACCGGAACATTTAAGCCGTCTTGCCACTTCATCAATAGTCATAGGTAAATCCCCAACTTCGACGATTTGCAGTCATTACCGTCCATAGAGAATCTAAGAAGGAAATTTTAAACAATAATACCCTTTCTGGCAATTCCCCAACGGTGCTAGGGTCTCAGATAATCATAGCCGCACCCATCGTTTCGTTTGAAAAGGGGTCCACCAGTATGAATGAGCCAGAGGTTCGGTTCACCTTATACGAGTCATAGACAAGCGGAGCAGCGGTTCGCAGCGAAACTCGACCGATGTCATTACGACGAAACTCAAGATCATCCTCGATCTTGTGGAGCGTGTTTATGTCGACTTTGTATTTAACATCTCTGATGATAGCTTTGGTTTCCTTCGTCGTATGCCGAAGGATAAATCTCCCTCTCCCATTAAGCGGCTTATCACTGAACCAGCAAACCATTGCCTCTATGTCCTGCCCAACTTCGGGAGGATTGTTGGCCTTTACAATCATATCGCCCCGGCTGATATCAATTTCCCGGTCCAAAGTAATTGTCGTACTCAATGGAGCGAAGGCCTCTTGTAACTCTCCGTCCATCGTATGGATCGCCTTAATTTTCGCCCCAAAGCCAGAGGGATGTACAATAATGTCGTCGCCCGGTTTAAAAACGCCCCCTCCAATTCTACCTGCATAGCCTCTGAAATCATGGTATTCATCACTGTGAGGACGTATAACCCACTGTACAGGAAACCTCGCAGACACATGATTCTCGTCTGATCCGATATAGACCGTTTCGAGGTGGTACAAGAGCGAGGGACCTTGATACCAAGGCATATTTTCAGATTTATCTACGACGTTGTCCCCCTTAAGGGCGCTGATGGGAATAAAGGTCACGTCTACGATGTTGCCCAGTCGCGAAGCAAACCTTCGAAACTCTTCTTTGATTTCCTCGAAACGCTCTTCGCTCCATTCAACCAAATCCATTTTGTTTATCGCAATGACCACATGCTGAATTCTGAGCAAATTCGCTATAAAGGAGTGACGGCAGGTTTGCTCGATGACGCCTTTTCTCGCATCTACCAGCACGATAGCCAAATTCGCCGTAGATGCACCAGTCACCATATTTCGAGTGTACTGAATATGCCCCGGAGTATCTGCGATGATAAACTTTCGCCGGGGAGTAGCAAAGTAACGATAAGCCACATCGATCGTAATTCCCTGCTCTCTTTCCGCTCTCAAGCCATCCGTGAGAAGTGCGAGGTTCATATTTTCGTCACCCCTCTGCTCACTGGTCTTTTCAATCGCCTCAAGCTGGTCTTTGAAAATCGCTTTCGAGTCATAGAGCAACCGCCCTATTAAAGTAGATTTTCCGTCATCAACTGAGCCAGCTGTCGTAAAACGCAGCAAGTCCATATCCAAATAGCCTCTAACAGCGGATTTCTCTCCTGTTGTCATTCTTAAAAATTCCTCTGTTAGAAGTAACCTTGTTTCTTTCGGTCTTCCATCGCACTTTCACTCCGTTTATCATCCGCCCTGTTTCCTCTTTCGGTCTCTATCGCCGCAGCAACTTCTTCTATAATTAAGTCCATCGTGTCCGCGTTTGAATCAACCGCGCCGGTTATGGTTGCGTCGCCCATCGTCCGGAAACGAACTCTACGGGTTTCAATGGCTTCCCCCTCGCGGGGTTGTACAAATTCAGAAACCGCTAGCATCGTTCCGTTTCTGATCACGACTTCTCTTTCGTGAGCAAAGTACAAGCTCGGCAGCGGAATGTTCTCGCGCTTCATATACTGCCACACATCCATTTCCGTCCAATTGCTGAGAGGAAATACCCGGAAATGCTCTCCTGCAGTCATTCTGCCATTGAAGATATTCCAAAGTTCCGGGCGTTGATTCTTAGGATCCCATTGACCAAACTCGTCTCGATGGGAAAAAAACCGCTCCTTAGCTCGGGCTTTTTCCTCATCTCTCCGCCCTCCTCCTAGTGCGGCGTCATATTGACCTTCCTCCAGGCTATCCAGCAAAGTCTGGATCTGAAGTGCGTTGCGGCTCGCATTCTGACTTTTTTCCTCAAGTACCCGGCCCTCATCAATTGCTTTCTGAACGGAACCAACCACTAATTTAGCTCCAATGTCGCTCGCAAGATTGTCGCGGTAATCCGTTGTTTCCCGAAAATTGTGCCCCGTATCAATATGCAAAAGCGGAAATGGAATTCGAGCCGGCCAGAATGCTTTTCGAGCTAAATGGATCATCACGATCGAGTCTTTTCCACCTGAAAACAGCAGTACAGGTTTCTCAAACTGGGCAGCTGTTTCCCGAAGGACAAAAATCGCCTCGCTCTCCAGTTGATTTAGGTGTGTTACGTTATAATCCGGCATTACAAAGGGCGCTTGCTACCTAGTGGGACACCCATTATCAAGCCCAATCGCCTGCTAAGTTATTGCTGATACCGTCATAGACTCTGCAGCCGCTAAAAACCGATTTGCTGCTTCTCGGATATCCGCCAAGTTTAAAGAGCCAAAACTTAACCGAATTTGAGATCGAATCTCGTTTCCGTGATGACACAAATTCCCTGGAACATAGAATACGCCATTCTCAATGCAGGATTTATGGAACTGCGATTCCCCATCCGTCCGCATTTCGTTCGGGGACTTTAGCCAAAGATACAAACCTCCCTTGGGCTCCTCCCATTCCCATCCAAGAGATTTCAACGAATCGCCAAGGGATTCGTGCAATGTGAGCATCTTCGATTGATACAATCCTCGAAGAGAAGTCAAATGAGTATCAAATCGACCACTTGCCAATGCGTATTCCAATATTGCCTGGGCAAAATTTGCTGTCCCAAAATCCTGCTTTCCCTTAACACTTAACATCGAGTTTAGCCATTTGGTGTCGGAACAATACGCATACCCGACTTTAAGACCCGAAGCGTAAGGCTTTGTCAACGTGCTCGTGTACAATACCGGCAGTTGATTGAAGGACTCAAGCACCACAGTACTCCGTGATTCAAACGGATGTTGGTAGTACAGTTCGCGATACGCGGCGTCCTCGATAACGGCAATTGGCACTTTTTGCCGGCTAAGTAGACTACCAATATCCGACTTCACTTTTTCTGAGACGCAATGACCACTCGGGTTTGAAAAATAGGAAACAAGATACAGAGCCTTGATCTTGTCTAGATTCCCGGTGGATTCGAACTGTGATAACAATCTCTCGAGTCCAGCTAGATCAATTTCTCCATCTTCCCGCATTGGCATGGCTACCGCGTTAACTCCAAATCCCTGCAATATCTCTAGAAACACGAAATAAGTGGGCTGCTCGATTAGTACGAAATCTCCCGGGTCACATAAAGTCTGGATTGCTAAATAGAGGGCCTGTTGGGAGCCATTACTGATGAAAAGGTTTTTCTCATCTAGTTGGCTTTCATGAATGGTATCTAAAGAACGTATACGTTTTGCCAGTAAAGACCTTAGACGGTCCCTTCCTTTGTTCGTCCCATACTGCAAGGTCGTCTTCCCCTTGGCACCTGAATCAGCAATCTCCTCTACCAATTCGCGTATGTCCTCAATAGGGAGCGATTCATTGTCGGTAAATCCAGCTGCCAAACTAAGCATGTTTGGTTGCTTCAAAGCGAACGTCATTAGCCGAGTGATATCGGAAGGTCTTTGACGCATTCCTAAATCTGATAGCTTAACTTGCATTCCGCAATACCAAGTAAAAAACGAGGACAAGGGCGAACTTAAAAAGCCATCGTCGCGGCATAACTACAGACAATATCGTCTCGAGCCTCAACGCTCAAAACCCCTGCCCAAACCAATCACTCAGCACGGTTAAGCGATCGCCTGCGCACCACCCACTGCTGGGGGAAGTTCTTCGTTTTCACTTTTTACTTCTTCCGAGGCAGCTTCCTCAGACTTTTTCTCTTCGTTCTTGAGCTCCTCCGTTTTTGTTGAGATCACTTCCGAACGAATCTCACCAAACTCCACGATCTCTTGAACATGCTTCCCTTCGATCGTCTCATACTCAAGGAGCGATTCCGCAATCTTCCTAAGTGCCTCGTGGTTATCCTCCACAAGCTTCTTAGCCCTATCAAATTGACCCGTTATGATGTTGGATACTTCCTCATCAATTCGCTTGGCGGTCTCTTCGCTTAAGTTGTGAGTTTTACTTATTTCCCTGCCCAAAAATAAGTGCTCCTCATTGTCGCCGAACGCGATTGGTCCTAGCGAGCTCATGCCCCAGTCACACACCATATGGCGGGCGATATTTGTAGCCTGCTTAATATCCATGGCCGCACCATTGCTGAAGTCACCGGTCTCAACTTCCTCACCGATTCGTCCCCCCATAGCCATGCAAATATCGTCTTGGAGCTCCTTCTTCGATTGGCCTAGAATGTCTTTAGTCGCGGTGCTCATCGTTAATCCCAAGGCTCGACCGCGGGGGATGATCGTCACTTTGTAGAGTTTGATTTTTGTCTTGTAAAGCAACGCTGCAATCAGTGCGTGACCCGCCTCGTGAAAAGCGGTCATCCTCTTATCTTCCTCGTCCATCAGCTGACGACGCTCACGACCGAAAGAAATTTTGTCCTTGGCATCGTGGATATCAATCATCTCGACCTGGCTTTTGTTTTTTCGAGCAGCCGTCAAGGCACCCTCATTTAGCAGATTCGCGAGATCAGCCCCTGCAAACCCTGGAGTTGCCCGAGCGATGGTCTCCAAATCCACATTCTCGCTTAGCTTTATTTTTTTGGCGTGAACTTTAAGAATGTCTTCTCGGCCTTGAAGATCCGGCAATCCTATTACCACTTCACGATCGAAACGACCAGGTCTCAACAGTGCTTTGTCGAGAACGTCAGGACGATTGGTTGCCGCCATAATTATGACACCTTCAGTTGTATCGAAACCGTCCATTTCGACCAGAAGAGAATTCAGAGTTTGCTCGCGCTCATCATTTCCGCCGCCGAGTCCCGCTCCTCTCTGACGCCCAACAGCATCGATTTCATCGATAAAAATCAGACAGGGAGCACTTTTGCGTCCTTGCTCGAACATGTCACGCACTCGACTTGCACCTACACCGACAAACATCTCCACAAAGTCTGATCCACTAATTGAGAAAAAAGGCACCTCTGCCTCTCCAGCGACTGCTTTTGCCAGCAACGTTTTCCCTGTACCCGGAGGGCCTACCATAAGAATACCCGTAGGAATACGGCCACCCATTCTTTGAAATTTTTTCGGATCCTTAAGGAATTCGATAACCTCGCTCACCTCCTCCTTCGCCTCGTCGCAACCGGCAACTTCTTTGAAGGTAACTTTGTCCTTATCACGTGTCAGCAGCTTAGCTTTACTTTTTCCAAAGCTCAATGCCCCACGACCCGCCATTCTTAATTGCCGGACAAACAAAAAATACAAAATCCCTATGATAAGAAGGAAGGGAATCAACCCCGCCAGCAATTGCGGTAGAAAGGTATTCGACTCATTCTCCTCAAACTTTTTCGAGCGCTGCAAAGTCTCATACTGCTCGTCCCCCAGCTTGCCATCTGCTTTGAAGGGCACGACCTGGAAACCCCCTTCAGCCGTATCATTCTCCACTCTGATTTCGCCAACGATATCATAATAGTTGAGCCCGCCGTTTGGATTGGGATATATTTTCCCAGACTCGATTCTTCCTTCCTCAGTAGCAATCACCACATCGTACATTGGGATTTCGTTGGCCGTGCCACTCTTATCAGTTTGATACCACAAAACGGCCATCACACCAAAGATCGCCAGCCAAATAATGATAACTTTGGGCTGAAAGCGGTCCGGCTGGTTTTTTCCGTTTTGGCCTTGGTTAGGTGTTTTTGATGGGTCTGACATTAAGCTAACTGTAAAAAAGGATTTTGTATCGTCATTTCTCGTAAGTCAATTGCAAGGCACGAGTTGCAATCTCCGACAATTGGTAGTTTTTGCTAGGTGGTAAACCAGGCACCCAAAGGATTTCACCGTCGGTTGCTGTTATAATCGGATTTGTTCTGCGTTCCTCTCGTGGAATTTTGCGATCAATGAAAAGTTTTTTTAATTTAACAACCGAATCACTCCCCATAGGTTGGTAAGCGTCTCCCTGTTTCCAGATTCTGACCTCAACGAATAGTCTTTGTTTCGCCTTCAGTGAAAGGTATACATCATTCTCATGGGAGAAATCGCCTGATCTGACCTTGTCAAGCATTTCGCCATCGATCTCAACCTCCTGCACAAGTAACTTTCCTCCCCCTGGAAAATACACTGCAACACCCTCTGGAACTGCTTGTGATTTCCAATCAACGTTTTTCCCAATTTTGGAAATCCATACCTTTTCACCACTTGAGCCTACAATCCAGCGTCCGTGCTCAATGCTGACCTTGAAGGACTTACAACATCGGATCGACTCAAGGACCCCTTCCATGGCCTGACTAGCCAAAGGAGCATTCGAGCCCCCGGAAACAAGCCGGCTAAGCGCCCTTCGTTGAATCGCACGAGGCTCTTTCGCCAAACGTTCCCAGTCGATTACACCTTCTTTAATTTCAATCTCTCCCCACTTTAGCTCAAAAAATTGTTCTAAAGCGATCCAATCCTCTTCAAGCAGTTCTCGCGACATCGAAGCCCCTCCTGAGACCGTTCTTTCCGCCGCTTCCTCCCACGCAGGAATTACATTCTTTCTCAGTCGGTTGCGGAAGAACTGATCCGTTTGGTTACTGTTATCTTCTCTCCAGGTCGCTTTTGCGTCGGAAAGTCCCTTTACGATTTCTTCCCGCCGGAGCTTGAGGAGTGGTCTAGCAAAACACAATCCAGCAATGCCTTGAGAAAATTCTCTAGGCGCACAAATTCCTTGCAAGCCGCTCCCGCGGGAAAGCCTCATCAATAGAGTTTCCGCAACATCGTCTGCGTGATGCCCGGTTAGTATTAACGAATCAACGATGTGCTTCCCAATAGTTTTCGCAAAGAAGCCCATTCTCGCATCCCGAGCCAATTCTTCAGAAATAGGGCCACCTCCGTCGGATCGCTCCCACGAGTCCGATAGAAACGCCAACCCCAAACTCGAGCAAAGCTCCTGAACAAAGAACTCATCCTCATCAGATTCCTCCCCTCGCAACCGATGATTGAAATGCAAGACGGTCAATCGATCTCGCAATTCCTCGGTCGAGAAAAACAGGGTTAAGAATACAGAATCAGCACCCCCAGAGCAGGCTATGTATAATCGCTCAGAGTTATCGATCGTTTCCCAAATTCGTGTCGGCAGCCAATCAACACCCACATTGGATCTCAGACGCCTTCTAGCCTTAATCCAATCCACTTACCAACGATCCTTTCAATCGAGAAAATCCTACACTTTCACCATCCGGTCCTTGCCCATATAGGGAACAAGAACATCTGGCAGCTTAACGCTTCCATCCTCTCGCAAGCCGTTTTCTAAAATCGATACAAACACCCTAGGAATCGCTAGACCTGACCCATTGAGCGTGTGTACGAACTCATTTCTTCCTGTTCCAAGGTCCCTGTAGCGGATACGAGCTCTCCGTGACTGGAACGACTCGAAATTACTGCAGCTGGAAACCTCGAGCCAACGCTGCTGACCTACCGCCCAAACTTCCAGGTCGTATTGCTTGGTCTGGGAAAAACCCATATCCCCTCCGCACATTAGCAGAGCACGGTAGGGCAACTCCAGCTTTTGCAGCAAGCTCTCCGCGTAATCGCGCAGGCTTTCCAATTCGTCGTAACTGGACTCTGGCTTAACCCATTTAAGGATTTCAACTTTATCGAACTGATGAACCCGGTTTAATCCCCGCACGTCTTTCCCGTAGCTGCCCGCTTCTCTCCGAAAACAGGCCGAATGACCGCAACGGTATATTGGCAAATCCGACTCATCCAAGATCTCATCCCGCAGAAAATTGGTCAAGGGTACTTCCGCGGTCGGAATCGCGTAAAGGCTGTCCTCAACAGTTTGATACATTTGCCCTTCTTTGTCTGGAAGCTGGCCCGTCGCAGTTGCACTCTCAGCGTTGACAAAAAAAGGAACCGCCATTTCCTGGATACCCGCTTCGTTTGCTTGATCGAGGAAGAACGAGACTAGACTACGCACAAGTCTCGCCCCATCACCCACGAAAAAGGGAAATCCAGCACCCGTTACCTTCGTCCCGCGCTTGAAATCGATTATTTGTTCCAGCCAATCAAAATCGTAGTGAGGAATGTGATACGATTTACTCTCCGGAATTTCACCCCAGCTTTTGAAAACTACATTATCGGCATCACTCTTGCCTTCAGGAACTGATTCATGAGGAAGATTCGGTACACTCAGATAAAGATCGCTACATGCCGCATCCAACTCCTTCAACACACCATCGCTTTCTTTAATTCGAGCTGATAACGCTTTCATTGAGCCGACCTTCTCCATAAACTCCTGACTCCCCTTCTGCATCTGAGCCATATCTGAATTAGCGGCTTTTTGCTCAGCTCGGAGGTTCTCAACCTCAACGATGAGCTTCCTCCGTTCCCCATCCGCATTGAGCACCGCATCGAGGTCGCAGTCACTGCGTTTTTTTAATATTCCGCTGCGTACCGCCTCTGGAGATTCTCGTAATATTTTTAGATCAATCATTCATTAAAGAAATTCGAATCATCATTCCTCAACGCTGCGTACCCACTAAAGTCAAGAGAGAGCGTCTTTCCACCCTTAGAATCGTCGAGATAACTCCTCGATTAATCTATTTACGGAAACCGATACTAAGTCTCCGCCCAACATTTTTATCGCGCCGTTTCGGAATTCTGAGAGCGGGTGCGATCTCGACGATCCGATGGTCCTGTGTGATTCCGAGATCTGACAAATCCTTTAAACTTAACTTAACCACAACCCTGCGTTTGGTCTCCAAACCAAATACACGGCAAAGCTCCATCAGAATGTCCAACGGATGGGCACAGCCGATTCTTCGAGGCAACGGAACCAACTATTTCTCAAATAATATCGCCCCGTCCAGGGCGTCGCTTCACCCCACCTCACGAAGCACCTTGCTAAGGAAAATCGTTAACCCGCCAGGAGCCAATCACTGCAGGTCGAGAACCAAAATAAACCGATAGCGTCTCAGTTTATGCAGAGATTGGCAAATCCCGCAGTACCCCTCGCTCTAGGAAAGGTCACCGTGCGATCGACGACAGTGCATGTGCGAACCAGCGGTTCAAATCGAGAGTGCACCACTCAAGTGATTTCGATTCTCGGATCGTTCTCATTCAATGTCTGGGCAACTGCAATCCGTGCATGATGTCTCCAAGCTAAGGCATCTTTACGTTCAATACTTTTTGCGTAAAAATGGCTATTGGGCAAAACGATCCTATATGAGCTTAACGACTGCCCTTGAGCTGTCGCATCACTTCGTAAACGGCAATCCCCGCACTGGTAGCCAAGTTCAAGGATCGCAGGGTATCGTTGTAGAGTGGAATTAACACGCGTCGGTCCTCCCCAATCTCTTCGTGCATCCAATCGGGGGCCCCCGAACCTTCTCTACCAAAGACAAGTCCGTCTCCATCCTCGTATGCAACATCCCAGTAAGACCTAGCCCCCTTCGTCGTCATTAAAAATAACCGCTTCGGTCCGTCAGCCGAATTCTTAAACGCCTCCCAGCTCTCATGATGCCGGATATCAAGATTGTGCCAATAGTCCATTCCGCTTCGACGCAGGTGTTTATCTCTTATTTCAAACCCAAGTGGATAAATCAAATGCAAGCGAGACTCGGAAATGGCACAAGTACGGCCAATGTTTCCGGTGTTTTGAGGAATCTCTGGCTGAAATAATACGACGTGCAACATGGGATTGAGCCGGACCTTAATTCGGCCCTGGTCGTTATAGTGCTACCGGCGGAAACCGTGTGCCAAACATAAATGGCATTTCAACTCCTGGTAATTCTCGGTAACCGGGAATTGTGGAAACTCTTCTATTATCTTCTTGGTCGGCTTAAAGAAAATTCCAGCATCCGCTTCCTCAAGCATACTCAGGTCATTGTAGGAATCTCCCATGGACAGCACACGAAAGTTCAAGCCTTTCAACGCAATCACCGCTTTTCGCTTCTGGTCATTCTGTCGGAGTACGTAGTCTTTAATCCGATACGTTTCGTTATCCACGGAAAGGGAATGGCAAAACATAGTCGGATTCCCTAGTTTGGCAATCAAAGGCATGGCAAACTCGCGAAACGTGTCCGAGAGGATTATCACCTCAGCCTGGTCCTGCAGCCATTCCAGAAAATCCCTAGCGCCTTCCAGTGGATCCATCGTAGCTACTACCTCCTGAAGATCCTTCAACGTCAATCCGTGTTCATCCAGCAATTCGAGCCGCTTTCCCATTAGCTCATCATAGTCCGCGATGTCGCGTGTAGTGAGCTTGAGCGCTTCGACACCCGTCTTTTCAGCAAGACTTGTCCAGATCTCTGGAATCAAAACCCCCTCTAGGTCAAGACAGGCGATTTTCATTTGTTCGTTCATAAAAAAATAGAGTATTAGGTGGCTCTATCGACGAAACTTAAAAGACCGATCATCATCCCGCATGACGGCTTTCTTCTTGAGATCTTCCCGCTTGTCAAAAAGCTTTTTACCAACGCCGACCGCTATCTCGATTTTAACCAGCGCCTCTTTAAAGTACAGACGCAGAGGGACGATCGTCTTGCCTCCTGACTCGACCTGCTTATTCAATTTGCGCAGCTCGTGTCGATGCAGCAGCAGCTTTCGCTCACGACGAGGGATGTGATTGTTCATCGTTCCCCAAGCATACTCGTCTATGTGGAATCCGCATATGAATAGATCCAACTTAACAAATCGACAAAAGCTCTCGTTTAAAGAGGCTTTTCCCGCCCGCAACGACTTCACTTCCGTACCTGTCAAAATGATGCCGGCTTCAAAAATATCCTCCAGGAGGTAGTCCCGCCTCGCTTTAGCGTTGCGGATCTCCTTCGGCACATTGGACTTGTTCTGTTTTTTGCCAGCCATCAATTCACAAATCCATCCGGATAGATCGGTCCCGACTTACAAAAAACGCGACAGTTTCCCGCCGCGTATCCTGTGAGTCGCCTTTCGTCGTGACGATTAAGCTTCTTCGCCTATCTCGTAATTTATTTTCCCCTCAATTATTTCTCGCAGGGCGATGTCTTCAAGATTCAGCTTTTCTAGTGACTCCACAAGGGGTCGGTTTCCGTGTCGTAGCTGTTTGACCCGACGCGACACAACGTTGACTAAAATATTCGGATCAGTGATGACCTTCCGGGCTTCTTTTATATAATCGTCTCTCAAAGCAGATATCTCCTTTTGGTATGTGGAATTCTGCCTTTTACCTTGAAGCACTAGCGGGTCAAGAGATTATTGCGCGATCATGACCGAACCAGATTCCGAGGACTCCCATAAAACTGATCCACTTTTTACTTGCTGGACGACGGTCTCAACAGAAGCAGAGGGGCTTGCAATCGCCAATGCCTTCGTAAACGAGCGAATTGCCGCCTGCGTACAACTCGACGGACCCACTACTTCCATTTACAATTGGGATGGAGAGCGGTGCAGCACCACTGAATTTCGGTTATGGCTAAAAATTCTCGGAAGCAATCTGCCAATAGCTCGGACCCGCATCAATGAGCTCCATCCCTACCATACTCATCAGTGGATTGAAACAGAAGCGGTAAAAGTTGACGAAAAGTACTTGATCTGGATAAAAGAAGCGTCCAACTTCCTCCGCCTTGGAAAAAAAGACCCTAGTTAAAAAGCCATGTCACAGCATCCTAGTTACAAATCTTCCAGCAGCTCCGCCGTGAAACGCAATGTGCTAAAGCGATTCGAGCGCGTCGAACTACTAAGCAAACGCGGTGAATGGAAAACGGGCGACCGCGTAGTCGGCCTCAAAAAGACCAAACCAGCTGAATAAACGGCCTAAGAGATCAATTTCCTGAGTCAGCTTCTAACCTAGCGGCCTTTTTTGTTCTACCGACTTTAGAAAGACCAGCGGACTGCGCTTAGTCTACAAACAACCGCTGCAGGATGCCGTTAAGCTTCGCACCGAGTGCAGGTGTCCCGCCCCCGCTGATTAGACCCAGGCACGAATGGGAACTAGCCACCCTTTCGTTAACCACCTGAATCGTCGTTCGGCTCGAAGATCTGGTTTTCGAAGCAAGGGCCTCAAAACGCAGGGGTAGACCACTTGCCGAAAAATCGATACGCCAACCCTCGTGGTTTTCAGGAATCACATAGTTTGTCATGAGGTCGGGGTTTACCTGCAAGAGATCGGGAATCTGCGGGTCCCAGTGGTTCACTGATACCGCAGCCGGTTCGGCCGCTAGGTATTCAACGACATTGGCTACTTCTCCTCTTTTTAATGCCTGCAGTATCGCCCAAACATCCATCCCAATTATATTCATCCCATTGAATTCACCGTGATCGTTTAGATCATCGAACCGCTGCTCGTCGTACCACCTTTGAAACTCTCCCCCAAGCCAAAGCCCGATTTCAAAATGTAAATGAGCACGACTACGCGGAATAGTGTAACTCGCTGAACGCCCCATCGTGGCGATTGGCTGTCCCCCTGCTACCTCAACTCCAGATCTAATGGCGTTTGGTACTGCACTCAGGTGAGCATACAAAGTTACCATACCGGGACTCCAATGCAGATGCTCGATAACAATATATCTTCCATAGCTGCTGCGCCTGGGCTCTAAATTTACATAGCGGACGATCCCTTTATCGAAAGCAAAAACCGAATCGGTCGGCTCGCCGTGGCTATCCTTCTGCGTGGCCTTGAGGTCGATCCCCTCGTGAAACCGGGTACCATTATTTCGAACGCAACCCCAAAGAGCGGAATTCAGCTTCCCAGATTCAGTAGGCTGGACGAAATGAGCCAAGGTCCTACCCTTTACAAAAGCGTTGTTGGGAGTGGGCCAGAAGTGGTCTCCGATCCTTTCTGACGCAGACAAACCTACGGATAACAGGAGCACAACAAAGAGGCTAGCCGCTGATCTTGTTTTAAATTTCAATGCTCTTACCTCAAAGATTATTCACTAATTCGGGCAGGTCGGCACCGTAAATCTCAACAAAGACAAAAAAAACCCTTCTAGAACCGTTGATAACAACGCACGCGAGCCGAAACGTCTCTCATTAACTGCTCTTACTGGAAGAGCTCTAAACAATTCCCTCAACATTCAAATCTTCCTATAACGTTAACGGCTTCTTTGGGGGCAAGCCTTAAACCATTAGAGTGCTCCCGACGGCGTCCGATAACAATCTTCCGGCTTTAGTCAGCCTTATGCGGCCCCCGCTTTTCCGAAGTTTTCCATCTGATTCCAACGCTTCAATCGTTTTTGATTGCGATCGGGTTAGCTTCCGACCGAAGCGTTCCTGAAGCTCATTCAAGTCTACCCCATCGCTCATTCGCAGCCCAAAAATTAGAGCGTCTTCCAATAAGAGTGCCTCATTAAGGTCGGACTGGTCTATCCAATTGGGGTGGTTCGCTTTTACGCCTTCTAACCAACGATCCAAATCCGGCACATTTGAGTAACGCCTTCCTCTGAACTGGCTCGCTGCCGATGGCCCTAGACCAATCCACTGGTCCATCTTCCAAGTGTTAACATTATGCAGGCACTGTTTTCCTCGCCTTGCAAAGTTTGAGATCTCGTACTGCTCATACCCCAGCCGTTCCAGTTCCTCCCAACAGGTCAAATAGAGGCGCGTTTCCAAATCCACATCCAATGCGACTTTTCCTTCGGAGAGCTGAACAAAAAGGGCCGTGTCTTCCTCAAAGGTCAGACAATAGGTTGAGAGGTGGTCCGGCCCGAGTTGGGCCGCTTGCCGAATGTCTTCTTTGAGTCTAGCTTCATTCTGTCCCGGAATTGCGAAAATCAAATCAAGATTGACGCTTTCGAATCCTTCTTCACGAATCAGGTCATAAGCTTTCAGGATCTGTTTCCGGCTGTGTTGTCGACCCAGCTTATCCAGCAACGCATCGTCAAAACTCTGGACTCCCATGGATATCCGAGTAACGCCTTGTTCCTTGAGCACCTTCAATTTATCGATTTTAACTGTTGAGGGAGCCATTTCCACAGTCCATTCAACCAACGATCCTCGAAAATTCCGTCTGACTGTTTCGCAAAGAATCTGTAAATCTTTAGCCTTCAGCAAACCTGGGGTTCCGCCCCCAAAAAAGCACGTTCTCAGCTCTTGCCCCGCTACCGCTGCTTGAGCCGCCTCTTCCTCTATCCCTTCGAGGTAAGCCCTAATTCCAGCCCTATCGCCCTGCACTTGATAGAAGGCACAAAAGTCACAAGAAGTGGCACAAAAGGGCACATGAACGTATAGTCCCAACGTCTTCCCCCACCATTTTGGCTGGAATTCACTGCCCAATTCGTTTTTTTTCGTCTCTATAGTTGCCTTTAACCCAGCTTGCATGATCTTTGTGCTTTACTGACACTTCTAATCTATTCGAAATTCAAGGCCTAATTTAGTCTACCGACTCAATATCATGGATACCTCAGCATCCAAGTCCACACATAGAAACTGGCTCATTTGCCTGCTCATGCCGCTCGTGCTCACGATGGCAGGATGTAATATAAACGTCATCGACCTGACACCTTCAACCATGAAGGCAAACCCATCGAATGTTTACACCATCACGGCTCAAATCAAGGTCAAGAATAGCTCCGTTATCAAAGAAAGTCTGAGGCCGCAAATCGTGATCGACGGTAAAATCCACCCCATGAGTCTGACTCCTGGGAGTACTAGCCTCTTTGAGTACGATTTTCGCATGCCTTCGGGTCGTAGTGAGGCTGCGTTCTACATGCTCGTTCACTACGACCTCAAAACCGAAAATGGTGCTACGACTAAGGAAATAGTCACTGAGTTGAACCGGTTTTCTATCGAGAATCGGTACACCGTGGAACTTGAAGTTAACCGGGCCCCCGTGGGCACACGCGTAGCCGTGCTTGGCAGAGGATTCACACAGACCGACAAAATTCTGGTTGGAGACACTCCAGCGGCTACCCGCTTTGACAGCTCTACTTCACTATCCTTCTACGTTCCTTCACTGCCCGAGGGTCGTGGTTATGCGGTGAAAGTCATGGGTATCAGCGGTGAGATTATCGCGGGAACGCTTAGAATCGACTCTTCAAGGGTGAGTGTACGGCTCCAGCCTTCGACGATCGCACAAGGACAATCCAGTCTTTTGGTCTTCACGATTCCCGAAGAAGCTCCTCCAGGCGGTCTCTCGATAGACGTTCACACGGACATTCCTGATAGCGTCATTATGGATTTCGTGAGAATTGAAGCTGGCCAGCGTTCTACGAGCGTTCCGGTCCAAGGAGCATCCCCAGGGTCTGGAAGCCTCTTCATCACGATCCCCGGCTATTCCGAAGTCGTCGTTCCGATAACGGTCAACTAGACTCAGCTGAACACGTTTCTGCAAGATACATCAGTCGAAGTCTACGCTGGTTAAACGTATCAATCCCTTCCAATAAGTCCTAACAAAGGTCAACCACCAAATTGTCGTAAGCGAATCGAACTTTTCCCGGCAATTTCGTCTCAGCAATAGCGTGATTCACGTGATGCGTCATGTGGATTAAGTAGGTCTTTTTAGCCCCTATTTTATCAGCTACCTCGATCGCTTGCTCGACACTCATGTGCGATTTGTGGGCCTTAAAGCGCAGCCCATCAAGCACAGCCAAGTCAGCACCCTTCGCCCGCTCGATAGCTTTTTGCTTCACAGAATCGCAATCGGTAAAATAGGCGAGCTTCTTGCTTGTGAATCGTTCTATGAATACAAACCCAAGCGATTCAAAGTTTCCATGCCTCTGATTAAACGAATGAATCACTCCAGCCGGCAGATCTAGCCTCGAAGGCATCCGAAAAAGGGAAAATGCAGGATAGCCGTACTCCTTGGGTTTTCCCCGTATAGCGTATCCATATATACTTCGCATCCGCTCTTTCCCCTCTTCGTTAGTGTAGACCGGAAGAGCTTCCCCATCACGCATATCGCAATAGCGTCTTAAGTCGTCCATCCCTAGAATGTGGTCGGCATGCCCATGGGTCAGCAGGACCATATCAATTTTCGGTATTGAGTGTTTGAGGGCCTGTATCCGGAATTCAGGAGCGGCATCTACTTGGATATTCAAATTTCCAATCTCCACGTGGGCATGCGTCCGGTAGCGCGTGTTGCGCGGATCGGTCGAAACGCAAGTCGGACAACTGCATCCGATTACGGGTACCCCCTGAGATGTACCAGTTCCTAGAAATGTGATCTTCACTAAAACGATTCCTTAACCTACCTCGCCTCGTTCGAACAGGATAATCTCAGTAGCGGTCAACTAATACCCCAAGCGGTCGCAGAACTCATGTCGTCAGAAACATCGGAACACAAAAAACACTTTTACATGCGAGCACTTGAGTTTTTATATTAGAGGTGATTCATAATTGCCCGATGCTGATCAGCACTGTTCGGACCCAAGCTGCATATGTCCCTTCTTCGCTCGCAAGCTTGCTACGTCAAACCCGGTGGGCTCTAATCCTGCTCATGCGGTTGTTACATGTATTGACCGTTCGCAATTTCTAGATCTTAATCCTTCTACTGAATGGCGGAGAGTGCACCTCCTAGTAGCCATTGTTTACTAGCTCTCTTCATGTGCATCATAAAGTTAGGTTGAGGTAAGGGTTTCCGGGACCGAAGAAGAAATTGGTACCCTAATTCATCCCCCCTTAATAGGGAAAGGAGATTGGGGCTAGATGGGGTTCCTCCCAGACACATAAAAGCCTATTCTCTCAAAAAGGGCTTTCCTTTCTAAGCAAGCCTCGGCAGGGATCAATTAATGAAAGCACCACTGGTTCTGCTCGTCGCCCTTTTTATTACCTCTGCCCATCAGACTTTGTTGGGAGCCACCTCTGGGGATTGGACATATTCAGTCTCTGGCAGCCAAGCCACCATCACGGGCTATTCAGGTGATGGCGGGGCGGTGGACATCCCAGGCGTAGTCGATGGGAATCCTGTAATTAAGGTAGGGAATGATCGTGCAACTTCCATCTTCGGCGATGGGAACACCACCGTGACCAGTGTAACCATCCCCGACAACGTGACGAGTATTGGGGATGATGCGTTCTATAATTGCTCCAGCCTTACCAGCGTAACCATTGGAAACAGCGTTACGAGTATTGGGAATTATGCGTTCTATAATTGCACCAACCTTACCAGCGTAACTCTGCCGATCCTCAATGCGATGGGCTTGTTGCCATCCCCTCGCCTAGAAATTAATTTTAATCAACTGATCTTTGCGGCTCATGCTTGGCACATATATGCATTGCTCTTTTTCAATCTTTTGATACAAGACACCACAATTACATTTCAAAAAGTTAGCGGAAAGATGACCTAAAAACATAAAATAAGGAGATTTTAAATGACACCTAAAGAAGTAGTTCAAAAAGGATACGATTGTTTCGCATCAGGCGATATGGAAAATTTCGTCAAACTTTTCCATGAGGATTGCACCGTCACTATAAACGGCATGCACAAATTCTCTGGAACTTGTAATGGGATTAATGAGTTCATGGGCCTATTAGCATTGATACCATCCCACTATGATAATTTTTCTCTAACCGTAGAGAGTATGATTTCTGAAGGAGATCAGGTCGCAACCCAACTGAATGCATCTGCTGACGATCTGAAAGCTAAATTTGGGCATTTCCATAAAATTGAAGGGGGCAAAATAAAAGAGTTCTGGGCTTACGATGATAGCCAAAAAATGGCGCATGCAATGAAAGCCGTTTGATTTAATTTATTGGTCGGGCATTTTTTCGGGCCGAGACCGTGAAAAAGCTTAAGAGCTATTCGTTCACCATCTTCCCCGCCCATCCTCGCACCTTGGCTAGCGGCTTCTCATGTTCCTCCTGAGTAACGACGTTCCTTGTAAACGTCGTCTCTTTCTTAAGTTCCTCAATGCGGTGAGCTTGTTCCCAGCATTTGTCCTTAGCTGTTGAGACGTAATAAACATCGCGGAACGTGGGCTTCAGTTTACCACTCTCCATACGCTCCCTGACATCCTCAATGATGTCTTCTTGTAATGAGTGGAGATTGAGAAAAAGTTGCTTGCTCAACCTCGCTCCAACCTCTGTCCATTTGCCAAGATGGTCAGCGTATTCTTGAAGCGTATGTTTGATGCTTTTGTGGCAAAACCCGTACTTTTTAACCATCTGTGATTGGCTCACTCCGAGGCAAAATAAATACAAGATCTTCCCCACTTTCACAGGGTTCATTCTAGACAAGCTCTTAACACCTGCTTCTCGCTTCTTGTTTGCAAAATCATTCACCGCATCAGCGATGCTCTCCTACAACTCTGGGGCTTCCAACTTCATGCTACCATTGTACCACATGAATCTGCTGACTGCCCCAACATATATATCCCCTATAGCCAGAAAATTTATCTTCTGAATGGGGATCTGGGATGGTAGGGTGGAAATATGGAAATAGTAGAGCTTTTTGCCTTAATATTCGTCAGCGTTGCTATCTTTTTGGTATCATTATTATTTCTGGGATACAATTTTAAGGAGAGACATTAGGCCGAAAACGACTAGCACGGGTGTGCGAGTTGTTGGAAAAACAAAATGACCTGCTTGAAAAGATGAAAGACCGTATTGGAAGACAAGAGCGAATTAACCGGTCCAACGAATCTAAAAATTAATTTTTTAATGTCCAAATAGGGCAAGTCCAGCGATAGCCCCCGAGAGCAGTGTTTTACCCAACCAAATTGCTTTGCCATGAAACAAACGCTTTGCCTCCTTCTCACCCTCTTCGTCTTTTCCAACGCAATCGACGCTACCACTTCCTGGACCGCGGGCGCTTCCGATGAAAACGGTAAACGCATGAGCGGGACCGAGATTTTAAAGCTCGCTAGTCACCAGGGAAAGCTCTTCGCCGCCACCAGCCTATGGATGGAAACAGACCGCTCTCTCGGCGGCTGCCAAGTCCTAATGAAGGAGTCGAAGGATTCGGATTGGAAAGTCGATCTGGATATGATCGCGAACCACACGCGAATGACCGCTTTACAGTCATTCGAATTCAGATCCGATCATCGAGGCGAGCCGATTGAACCTGTGACGATCCTGCTCGCAGCCCCGCTTTCCCGAAGAGGCGTCGTATCGATCTGGGCCCGCCAGGACGAAAACGACGACTGGCTGGAATTCCCATTGGGAAAAAGTAGAACCACCTCCCAAGTTCGCGGCATGGGATTTCACCGGGATACGGTGACCGGCACTGACATGGTCTTTGCCGGAGTAAGCGGCACTAAAAACGCCGAAGCCTCGCTCGGAATTCTCACCGCCACCTACGACGCTGACGCCGAGGGCAAATTGGTGTGGAGCCGCAAGCCGGAACTCATCCTACCAAAGGGGCAGCGCTTCATGGAATACGCGGTCTGCAACGGCAAACTCTACGCCTCCTCGACCAAAGACATCTGGGTACGCGAGGATGGGAAAAAACCGAAATGGAAGTCCGTCTACCACAACGCGAGAATGACCTCAGGCGGCGGTATCCGCGGATTGGTTACAGTACCCGCCCCTTCCGGCAACAAAGAAGCCTTGCTCTTCATTACCACCGGCGTCGCTAAAATGCTCGACCCGAACCGGAACAACGTGATTAAGAAAGAATTAGATATAGCGGCGTTTCTAGCCAAGGAATGGAATCTGCCCATCGACGGTTCCTTGGCAGGCTACAATAAAATTGTGCATGATATAGGCCCGGATGGGCAAGACCGTTGGTACATCGGATTTCAGTGTAGCTACGACAAGAACTATGCCGAGAACGGGGGCATGGAAGAACGCAACATCCGCATCCGGGACGACGGACGACGACCGATCCGCTACTTCGCCTCAGAACGCAATCTCCTCATCCGCTCCCTAAAAAATAGAAAGCCCGTCTACACCGTACGGTCCTTCGAAGCCGCTGGCAAAGGGACCAGCGGTGCCGTTCGAACAATCGTTCGGTCGCCCTTCGAAGGCGAAGACAACATACTTTACCTCGGAGGTGGTGAATGCAATGGAATGCCTAGTCATGACACCGGATGGATCTACGCCGTTTCAGCGAATTCGACACACAGCTCTACCGCAAAAGCTTCTCCAGTCGCCGCTTCAGCCAATGTCCATGGCAAACAGACTAAGCTCGTCGAAGCTTCCGGCGGTCTACCGAACATCATCCTCATACTCGCCGACGATTTGGGCTACGCCGATGTGGGCGTCAACGGTTGTCAAGACGTACCCACTCCGCGGATCGATTCGATTGCCACCAATGGCGTGCGCTTCACCCATGGATACGCGAACCACCCCGTGTGCTCCCCTTCCCGAGCGGGCCTGATGGCCGGCATGTACCAGCATCGTTTCGGATTCGAGCGCAATTCTGGTCCGGAGCGCTATGCCGCGGCTAACTTCGGCGTCCCTCGACGCATTCCCCTACTTTCGGAAAAGCTGAAAGGCGTCGGTTATGCGACGGGTATGATCGGCAAGTGGCACATTGGATTTCGAGAAGGCCTGCGACCGCATGAACGCGGCTTCGACTTCACTTACGTCTTCCACAGCGGAGCCAGAAGCTACTACCCCAAAACCAAAAATGGAGACCTGCTTTACCGCAATGGAATCCGCGTCGCAAAAGAGCCCGCTTACCTCACGGACGCCTTCTCCGAGGAATCCTCTAATTTCATCAAGCAAAACCGAAACGACCCCTTTTTTCTCTATCTCGCCTTCAATGCCGTGCACACACCGATGGAGGCCACGGACAAATATCTGAAACGTTTTCCGAATATAAAAGATAGAAAGCGAAAGGTGATGGCCGGGATGCTCTCCGCCATGGATGACGCTGTAGGCGTTATTTTGGATACGCTTAAAACTCTGAATCTTACCGAGAATACCCTGATCATGTTCTACAGCGACAACGGGGGCATCCCTCCTCTAAATGCCTCGCAAAACTATCCCTTCCGCGGCATGAAGGGCACCTTATACGAAGGCGGCATTCGCGTTCCCTTCCTCTTCCAATGGCCAGACGCGATACCAGCCGGCAGCCTCTACGAAAATCCCGTTATGGGATTCGATTGTCACGCCACCGCACTATCAGCGGCCGGGCTATTGGACACGACAGCGACCGCAATAGATGGCGTCGACCTGCTCCCTTTCATCAAAGGCGAGCAAAGCAAAGTCCCACACGAAGAGCTCTTTTGGCGCTCCGGCTCAAAACACGCCCTACGCATGGGCGACTGGAAACTGATCAACGAGCGGACGGGAGGTCAGGTCTTGTTCAATCTAAAGGAGGATCCCCAAGAGAGTGCCAACCTCTCCGCTCAGTATCCAAGCGTTTTCCGAGAAATGAAAGCCCGCTACCAAACCTGGAGCCGGCGCATGATGCCGCCGCAATGGATACGTCAGGACCAAAGTAACGCCCACCCCGGCGGCGAACTCAAATCCAAGCCCCAGAACAGCCAGCGGAAAAAGAACCTGAAACGCGATGTCCCCGCCTCAAACTAACCATTCGACCGAATACACGATAATTCTCGCCTTGTGTGGCCCGCCCCTATTCCCTTTTGGTAAATGATATAAATTTCAACAGGAAGGTGAAAACTATCTCCTTCTAATCAAATCGGAATAATTGAATTTATGGCAAACTTGGAAAAGCAAATTGCTTATTTTCGATTTGGTAAACACTACCTTGGGGATGCCAATTACAATCTCACGCCGAAACTTTTGCACAGCACTCGGAACTAGTCTTGCCGCAGTTAGCTCAAACTTATTTGCCGATGAATCAGGACCGAAGCCGCTTCGAGTTATCGCTTACAATATTTACAAATGCAAGGGTTGGCCAAACGACCGACCGTTGGCGAAGCGGGCGGTTGCAGAGGGCCAGATGGCAAATCGACTGGCTATGGAGCTCGCTCTACACGACCCCGACCTCATCAACTTCTCCGAATCACCTGAAGAGGAAATAACGCAAAAAGTTGCCGAACTTTTGGGAATGAACCACGTTCGATTCCCCAGCGGCGGCAATTGGCCGGGAACACTGCTGAGTAAATTTGAGATCACTGATTCACAGAATGCTCCCATGAAAGGCGAGAGACCGAAAGAGTTGTTCACGCGACACTGGGGGCAAGCCAAGATTAAGTTGTCGAGCGGTGAGCCGCTGATTATCCATTCGGCACATCTTTACCCAGGAGCCGACCCAACGGTTCGCCTCAAAGAAATCCGTGCTATGATCGAATCGATGAAACCGGATATAGATGCCGGGCGGTCGATGCTTCTAATTGGCGATCTGAATCACCGGCCCGAAACGGACGAATACAAGCTTTGGGTTGACGCTGGTTTTGTGGATACCTTCGCCGAGGTTGGCGTAGGAGAAGGCCTCACCATGAAGTCTGACGATCCCCAGACGAGAATTGATTACGCTATGGCCGCTGGACCAATCGCAAATCGGGTCGTTGAATCGAAACCGCTGTTTGAAGGAGCCTTTCGGCTGAATACAAACGACCTCGAGTCGTTTGCGTTGAGTGACCACTTGCCTCAACTTGCCGTTTTTCAATCACATTAGCGAATGTCTCCATGTTTCCGGGTGTAAGCAAGACTTCGCGAGTAAACTCAAGGTGAAGGGGAAGTGAGCTTGCCCAACTGACAAATAAAGTCGGCGCAGCTGACAGTTGGTTCCCCAATGCATTGAAACCCATTTTACTGATCAGGGGAAATGGGAGCTCACAATCTTAATCTATACCCTTAGAGTAAAAAGGCTGAATTGGATTTCACGTAATTCTCGCGACTATACCGATCTTTTTTCCCGCTCCGGAGCTGATTTGTACCATCTTAAAGTATATCCAAGTTGCAGAACCAAAGACAAAAAAGTCAGGGCTACTGTAACCGCATGTAGTGCTTTCCAGGCATCTAGATTTCCACTGTCTCTCGCCTCATTTATTACCGGAACTAACACGTAGCAGGTCGCCATAGAAAACACCGTGGCTAAATTTACCGCAGCAGCTGCTTTGTGTTTTTTTGATAATATCGCATTTACCAGCCCGAGCAGACCAATAAGGGCAAAGAAAATGGGCCAAATGAACCTCAACATTCTTGCGGCTGCATCAATTGGGAGAGCTATGTTGACCGCCGGAGCTACAATCGCAGACTGATAAATGAGAACGGTAACAATTATTACAGAGACCGACCGAGAGAAGGAATTTCTTTGCATGCTTAAGCGGACACTGACACCCCTAATTGCTGAATGTTCAATTCAAGCGTTGTCCTCCGTTTTTTAAAAATATTCTCCCTTTTGCGATCAGAGATTACCCTCTTGGCACACCATGAGCCACTTTCATCTCTACCAAAAGGGGCATTTAGCCCAAAAGTAGCCAAAATACTTCAATTTTGCCTCAGTTTATGCCATTTTGGGCAAACTTAGTTTTAGAATTTGCCTTGCTAAATTCACCTTGACCCCGCTTAAATCTCACACGGTTTATACGCTGCACTGCTTTTTTCCTTTCTATCAGTCTGCTGCTCAAAAACCTCGAAAGAGTTGAAAGACGATGAGCTAATGCTCACCCTCATTGAAGACTTGGACCTCTCCCATGGCTCGGAGGAAGACGATGGCGAGTCGTCTGCTAGATTATATGGCCCTAGGTACAATTTTGAAGGAGACTGGCTTCACGGTGACTACGTCCTCAACGTCAACAAGTACATCAAGGCCGGCAGGCCACGGTACCATATGTCATGGAACGCCGACTACAAGGGGGAAGCGTGCTGCAGCAAGGCTGCCTTACGCACATCCACGCTTTATGCACAACTTTGTGAGATGGGTAGGCGAACGAGGAATCATCGTTCCAGTCCAACGGCTCGTTTTGCCACTTGCCATGACCAATTGACGTCGCCACCCTCCGACAAGTACCAAAAGCACTAAATTCAACTTCCTAGCATCAGTTCCGGAAAGCGTAGCAGTAGACGAAATCTATTCAAAGGATTACAAATTCTCTCAGCGAGGCGTACTGACACTGCCCGTCTGATCCACCTACGTCTAAATTAGTCGAAACATGAAATTTAAACCTGATTATGAATCTCTGTTGGATGTGCACTTCTCTGATCTTCTTTGCGATGAACGGCTGTCAGTGCCCGGGCTGGTGGTTTTTGCGAAATGCGGAAACGACACCTATCACAAAGCTTTTGGCGTAAGCGATCTAGCAACCAACAAACCCATGTCCTGCGATGCGATGTTTCGCATGTTCAGTATGACCAAAGTGCTGACGAGCTTCGTCGCATTACGGCTGTACGAGGAAGGCCTGTTTGACTTTGAGGATGAGGTTGGCCAATACATTCCTTCATTCGATCGTGACTGGGAAGTCGTTGTTGAATCTGACGATGGACCCGAATCCTTGAAATACTCCAGCTTCTTAACCGGAGAGAAGCTTGATCTGAAATTCGATCGGAAAACGACCTCCGAAAAAATGCAGATCAAGCACTTGATGAGTGAATCAGCTGGCATTGAGTATGACCTTTTTGGGGAATACGATTCTTTTTTGGGTGGTGGACTATGTGATCGAAAATCAGGGCTGATCGCTAGTGGCCTTCGACAGAAAATTCATCCAGACGTTTATCGAAGCACCAACATTTTGGGCGCAGATTTAACCTTGGAGCAATTCGTCAACACGATCGGCGAGGCAGGAGTTCTCACCTGCGAACCGGGAGAGTTTTCTTACGGTCATGGTGCAACCGTTCTCAGCCGCTTGATCGAAGTACTGTATGAGACGTCTCGGGGAAAGCCTCAAAAGTTTTCTGAAATCATGTCTGAACTTCTGTTTGATCCACTAGAAATGAACGATGCAGCCTTTTTCCTCGGTGACGGTGATCCGAGAATCGATCGGATCCCCACCCTTTATGGAGCGAAGCTTTCCACCGATGGTACGAAGACCATGGTTGCAGAAGAGAAAGATTGTTATCCGGAAGGCCCTTTCCGTTTGACCAACCAGACGGCCCACTACCGCGGGCCAAGGAGCTTCGAAACAGGAGACACAGGATCACTCATGACCGCCTCCGACTACTCAAAGTTTTATGATATGCTTTTGCGAGGAGGGATCACGGAAAGCGGTCAGCGGCTTATCAGTCCGCAGGGCGTGCACACGCTATGCAAAGGTCGCTTCCAAGATCTGAGACTAGATACCCCATTGGCAAAGGCGTTTGGAGTAGCTGGCCAACACAGCCCTTTTCCCAAGTCATTTCATTTCGGCTGGGCGACCTCCCACGCAGATCAAAATTCACTCTGCGGTTATCAGGTCAGTGACCATCAAGACATGAGTCACTGGGGCGGCTATGCACTGACACAAGGCTTCTTCTATCCCAGTGAAAAGGCTTACATGATCATCTGCCCACAACTGATGGTCACAACACCGGGAGCGTTTGCCTTTGGCCAGGCTTTAATTCGAGATGCATCCATGGCACGGTTTCATAGCGTTTGGGCTTAAATCCCTTGTCACAGCATGACACCTTCCTTAGTAAGAATGCGAAAGGGTCTATAGTCGAGACCAGTCGGCAAGATCGCACAATGCCCTACCGCTACTACCGGTACATCAGTAATCGCATTGAAATCGCCCAGATTGCCTTCAAAAGTGATTCTATGATCTCGGCTCGATTAACGTTACGACGCAAAAGCTCTATCGCTCTAATAGTTATTCGATTATATCCTCCCCCGGGCTATGCAAAGTTAAAACCAGTTGGAGTGCCAAGCACCCAACTTATTCTATTTACGTAGATAAACGGGATGTACCCTTAACTGAAGCTCTGTTTGCTTTCTTGTATCCATTTTTTAAGGTCTCACACTGATCCACTGCTAAACCCTAAGTCACACTCCTAGTACCTATATACTTTTTAACTCTTTAAACTTTTCGACGGCCAAAAAGCACCAAGTGACTCAATTTTCTAATGCAAATTTTCGATCATAGTCTTGTCGAAGGATTTCGCATCGGCATCAAGCTCGTCATATGGGACCAAATTGTTGTGTATTTTCTTATCGTCATTCCGTTTCGAGCCATAATTCCATCCCATCATCCTTAAGGTTGACATCCATCTGTTGTGCTCCATCCGGCAAAGTGCATCCATCACGCTTTCATCTATCAACTTAGCGTCGATGGAGCTACCTTCTTTCTTTCCCATTGCGGACATAATGAATCGCCTCTTTATCTCTGCATGATCAGCTAGAGAAATGCTTGGCTTCCTCTGTTCATCACTAAGGTCCTCCCAGGGCAGAAACGCTGGTTTGCTTTTCAGTGCTGAAGCCTTATCAACCATACCCTCGGTCTCTGCGGCCTTAATTAGCATGTCATTTTGATTATACCATGCCTCGTGCAGTTTTTTCGCCGAATCTTCTAAAGAAGCCATAAAGACTGCTGCACCGCTCAAGCTATCCTTTAAAGTCTCAACACTCTTTATACAATCGATGCCCTTTGGTAGTAATCCATTATCTAACTCAGGTATCACAAATGTGACTGAGGCATCGATCGTGATTTTCTCCTTGATTCTTATTGCCTCGATCATTTCTGACGGAGGCGAAGATTCCATTAAGAATACTGATTTATTGTAATTGCCCTGCTTGCTCTCGATTAGTTCCGCGATAGTGTCTACCGCATCGTCACCGCTTTTGAGCGACACGCTTTGAAGATTAACACAATCTCTCACGGCTGGAAAATGATAGGCTAATTTCTCAACTTTTATTTCGGCGTCAGGACTTACGATATAAATAGTTGCCTTAACGTTATTAGGGTAATGACCAACCTCAGCAGTATGTACTATAAAAGCCTGAACGAGATCATTGTAGGTATCAAAAATGACAATTGGCTCCTTTACTTTTCCTAATCGATCAAGCTCGATTGGATGTTTTGAGAATAAACATCGAGCACGATTTCTAACTAGGTTGACTACTATGATTTTTTTCTTCCTTGCACTTGGATAATCACAAATTCCACTGCTCTGTAGAGATTCTGTGTGAAAAAAGCCTTTTATTGGCAGATAAAACTTTACCGGATTATCGAACCTTTGATCAGGAATCAGCTGACTTGCCCGCAGTATAACAGAAAGATTTTTTTCGTTTTTGCTAGTGAGGCTAATTACAGATTTTGCTTTATATACTCTTGCTTTTTCTAAGTTAGCCCTAGATTCGAAATCTCCTATGATTACGAGAGACCGATACTTTTTTAATTCCTGCAGGTTCGGAGCGTTCGCGTTTTTTTCAATCACAACGATTTTCCCAGTCTTGGATGCACTTAAGTCTGCAATTAGGTGCAAGGCCTCGGCACTAGCTCCAAGGACTATAGTATGATCACTACAGAACACGAGCCTGATGAAATCCGATAACTGCCTAAGATAAGTGCTAGCAGCGGCAAAAATGCTAGAAATCGTTGTCATAGGGGCCAACCAACGGGCAATTTCGAGGGTTACGGGATGCTCGAGTCGAAACATACCTGAATCCTCAAGCACGAATAACTTCACTGCTTTATACAAAGAATCTAAGAAGGAATCATCTGCCGATAAGCTGTTAGCACCGATCCAACCAAGGTAAAGGGCCAATAAACCTAAAGAAACTATCGCAAATCTAACTGGAGATGAACCCATATTTACTGGCCTAAGATAGGCCCGTGATTTTCATTTTATTCCAAAAAAATGATTAAAAAGGCTGTATTAACTTTCTCACTTGTGGTACCCAAGACGGGAGCATCCCTTCGGAGGGTTTGTTCATTTCAGTTATGCCCTGCTGCAACAAGCTGCTCATCCTTTCCCGGAATACCTCATTTCCGTCGTCTATGAAAGTAAGATATTTAGATATTAACCCTAATCTAGCTGGATTGTAAACTCGGCTGCTAAATCTAAAATCTGAAGCTGTCAGAATGTTTAATGCTTCGCTCATTTCATCTCGCTGAAAGTAGCTTTCTGCGAGAATCAAATCCAACCATAAGTTCTCCGTAAAACTATTGGATTCGGTAAGAGCGAGATAATCTGTTTCACTTCCGAAAGGGAGCTGCTTGGTGGATTGAATTGATGGATTCACAATTTTACTCCACGGCAACTTTCTGATCTCGTTTTCATCAGAAAAAGATCCGTAAAAAGCAAGTCCGTCTAGCTCAGCATCTAACCGCTTGTTTTTATTTTCTCTAATTTGTTCACTACTTCTTGCGTAATTCCAGATCCTTATTTCGGAATATGAGGCATCTATGCGGGTCGCTCTTAGATTGTTTGTTGCGAAACCGAGAGGTACGCTTGTAAGGCCAATCGGACCTTGAAACTCTAATGGATCACCTTTCTCGACACCGTCGATGTACATACGCATTTGTTTAGTTTGTATATCCCAAGTTGCTGCTAAATGAAACCACTGTCCAGATTCGGGTGAATCGACAGAATGGTAGGCTGCTTCACCCGTGCTGCTGTTATTGAGCTCAAAAAGCACTTTTCCGGAGCCAGCAACAGTCAGGCAGTACCCATCGGAGCCTCCTTGGCCGAATTTGTTGATAAGTCGAGGGGCCCAACTGTAAAAACCACGCGCATCATATCTAAACCAGCCTTCAATTGTAATTCCGTTTTCCAGATCATAATTCTCGGAAGGCCTCAATGTAGCGTATGAATCTCTTCTGTTGTATTCATCCTCCAACCAATCGTGTAATCTCTGGCTTAGCTGGTATTTGTCGCTAGAAACCAAAAATAGGCTCATGCTTTTGCACGCTAATTTATCTTGGTAAAACGACTCCGTAGATAACACCTTTGTAACAAGGCTCCCAACGTCCAAACCAAATTGATCTAAGTTACACAATTCATTCACGATGAATTTATAATCTGGTGAACTACTACTTAAGTAATTAGCTAGGAGCTTTTGGGAATCCTCGAACGAACCTAAGCTCCTATAGCAGATAATAGCTTTACGGACCACTTCAGAATTTTCCCGATTTAGGCCAAGTTGTGAAAAATACCGTACACAAAGGGTCCAGTTTTGTGAATCGTAAGCTTTTAAAAATTTCGAAAGAATTCTTTCTTCTTCGCCCCCTTTGCTAGTGTAACTTGCGAATGATTTCGCTTCTATGCTAGAACTCGATAAAACGACTCTTCCGTCTGCAAGTAACTCATGACTAGAGACTTCCCTTACATATTGAGATAGATCTTCACCGAATTTGACATTTTTATTTTCAGAAATAGCAAAAACTTCGACCTCAGAAAGAGAGAGGATCTTTTCATTGTTTTCGTTTACATCGGTTATGGTTATTTCGAAACAGTCGGCCATCACTCCGTCATCAAACTCCACCTCATGGTAAGGATATGGGGGACTATCACTTTTCTTGTGGAGAAACAATTTTTCCCAAACGGTCTCGCCATCCAACTTTAAAGACACTTTAAAATTTTTAAGCCGTCGTATGAACATATCATTTGGATTTGGGGTTACGCCCGCGGAGGGACGATTCCAAATCTTCGCATCAGTTACCTTGCTTACCCTGTCAAAATTTAGACGCCACATCGGATTTGCGTCTCCGAGCTCCGTCGACATGGAGGTCGGTTCAAAGTCATCTGAAGATCGAGTTCGTGGAGAACGAGTCGATTGTACAATTCCATCGACGGCTAGCCAAGGACCCCTCCCACCGCTGACGGAAGATTGGTACGGTGTTCCAGTAACTCGTACTTTACCGATGGGTATAGAAAAAACTTTAACTTCACCATTCTCAAGTGCTACAATGACCTTATCATCAGATGGCCCGAAGATCGCGTCCTTAATCGCCACTTTCCCATACAAGGAGTCGGCAAATTGATCTCCAGAAATTGCCGACAACAATTGTATTGATCCATTTGAGTTGGACGTCAGGACGTCCAATCCATTACTACTAATATCGGAGGGGCTATTCTCGCTGAGGGGAAAATTTTGAACTAATTCCCAACCAGTTGGCTGCTTCTCGAGTATTTGCAATGAGCCAACACTCGATGCGACTAGAACTTTATCACCTCCTGATTTTATCTGAAGCTCTCCTGGATCCACACCACCGAAATCTAGTAGAGCCGCGTTAGAAACTTCGCCTATTGAGAAGTTCACCTGCGTGAAGCGTTTAGAAGATTGGCTAGCCGAGAAAAACGCTATTCCTTCAGGCGAGTCATCAGGAAAAATAATTTGACTGATGAAACCTTCAAACTCGCTCTCAAAATCTTGTTCGAAGGAATCATTTTTAATACTGAAACTGACTATTTTTGAGGGCACTCCTCCTGACCTAAATAATCGCCTTCTGAAGACTGCACTTGGCACGCTACCAGTGGTTTCGCGGTCTAGTTCTTCAATTGAAATATAATGATTCCCGTTTGGTGATATAGCCGTTGAAGCAACTCTCCTGCTATGGACGACTGACTCTTGGCTAAAGTCCCTCTCAATTCTAGATAATCCTTCTGAGGATCCAAACAAATGATATCCACCTTCATTTTTTGGATTGAATGAAAAGCTGCCAAAATAGGGTTTTTGAAAAACAGTCTTAGAATCAGCCGAAACACTCCAAACTTTTGATTCAATATTTGAGCATGAGAATATATGACCTCCATCTGGGGAAATCTTGGTTTTAAAAATCACTCCATCGATTTTCAACTCGCAGACTTCTCTCAGATCTGGCCATGAGTAAACGTGGACCTTGTTTTCCGCGCCAAACAAACCAGCGTTTGTATTTATCACGAGTAGCTTTCCGTCTTCAGAGATGATCAACTCCGAGACGTCTTTTACATTTATTCCTTTTTCTAGGATAAAATTACTAGAAAGCTTATTTGAAAGAGCATTTAAATATTTTGCATTGAGCGATTCATTACCTTTAGACAGATCAACTGCATCGAGGTACCAAGGCAAGGCCTTGAGACCGTCTTTGCTTTTTTCAAGTTCTTGTCCCCTAAGAAAACTTCGTGACGCTAACTCATTTATCTTATTGCTAACTTCGTTTTTTGAATTGATTGCAAACGCTAAGAAAACGAGAGAGGCAATGCCCGCCAATGCCAGTCCAGCTGACAAAACTCTGAGTCTTTTTGCACTTCTTTTTTCAATGGCTGCTCTCTTTTCCTGCTCTGCCGCCAATGCCTTAGCAGATTCTAATTCGCGAATTCTTGCGTTCTCTTTATCAATCTCTTCCTGCCTAGTGACCTCATAGCTTTTGTCGAGGAACTGCATTGCTCTGTCGAATCCCTCATAGTACCTATCTGCCCACAGGTGATTCGGTTGTGCCTCTTCTTTCCAAGACATAGCGATCTGAAGATCCGGATCTCGATAATAGCCCGCTTTTCCTTCTTCAAAAAGTTGTGCTGTGTCAGCCAAACGCCTGTAAATCCTTGCCGACTGTGATTCATCGTCTACCCAGTCCTTGAGACGAGTCCACACTCGCATGAGGCTTTCGTGCGAAATGTCTATTACGGTAGACAAATCAATTTTCCTCGTCGGGGCTGGCATTAAAAAAGTTCTACCTGCGGCACGAAACTCGTTTACGACTAAACGTAGATCCTCCTCAGCACATTGGACAATTTCAAGGAGCTCTCCAAAAGGCATAGGCCTTCGAATTCCCCGTCCTTGATCAATCTTTTCCGTTAGATTCTTAAAAACCTTTTCCGCTATTTTTCTGTGACCATCGCTTGGTAGAGCAGCGTAGACCTCATTTGCGTGACGTGACAGAGCTTCTGTCATGCCGCCGGTCGCCCTGTAATCATCCAAGTCAATAGAATCACGATCACTATGTTTTGCCCAATATCCCCAAGTTCGCATAAGGGCATGCTGCAATATGGGCAATTGATCTGGATCGTCTCCAATATCATTGAGAAGTCGGTTCAGGAGAGGCTGGGATACTTCTCCTCCTGCTACTCTTATAGGACCCTCTATCGCTTCTTTTCTCTGATCCCGATTTAAACGTGGTATTAGAAATTCGCCCTCGTTGACAGAATTAGCCAGTCTCGGAAATCGGCTACAATCCCCCAAGAAATCTGATCGCATCGTTATAATGACATAGATTGGGAGCTCACTTTGTTCTGTTGCCTCGAGCAGAAGATTTACGAAAAAAGCCGCCTGTTCGTCACTAGCGTCATCGCTACCCCTAAACCGAAAAATCTCCTCAAATTGATCGACGACGATAAGAAGATTTGAGCCCTCCTCTATGTCGCACTGTCTGATGGCTTCTATCAGTCCAAGACCACTCCTGGTAAGGGTTGCTCGCACTTGAGAGACGATCTCCTCCTCTTCGGGATCATATAGATCCGCCTGTACGATTGACTCTGCCAAATTGGTTATGGGGTCACCACCTGGTCTCATAATCGCTGTTTCCCAAAGCGAACCCGCACTAACCATGGTGCCGCTCAACAGCTCTGGCAGAAGGCCTGCCCGGACGAGTGAAGACTTTCCGCTTCCTGAAGTTCCAACAACAGCCAGGAATTTGTTTTTACGCAATCGACTAGCAAGTTCCGTTATCTGAGCATCCCTTCCAAAAAAGAGATAGCTATCATCAAAATAAAAAGGGCGCAAACCAGGGAAAGGGTTTTGAGAATCTTCTTTATTCATGATCGTGAAGGGTTATTTCGTTAGCTCTTCTAAAGCGATTTCTAGGTCCTTCGCTGAAAATTCTTCGTCCGCTTGAGTTATTACCGAAGCCAAGTTGCTCCTGAATCGCATTTTCCTTCTATCAAAAGGCGGTGCCAGGAAGACGAGCTTGCTTGAAAAAGGCTTCTTCCTGCCATATCCGGGAGCTTTCATTACGCTCATGAGCTTCATATCGACCCATGTCTTAGCGCATTGGCCGTAATATATCATGACGGAATCGCAAGATTTGAGCTTTTCGATATTTGATTCCTTTATCTCTGACTCATCACCATCGAAATTTGGCGTCAAAACCTCCAAGCCATTATCAAACAAGAAGTCCTCCAAGGGCGCAACGTTCTCTTCGTCTGGAAGGTCGTATATTAAGTAAACGGATTTTGTTCCGTCACTATCCGGCATTGACGTTTCAGCCGGGGTGCTAATGGGTATCGGGACACGCAGTTTTTCTACAATGTAGTCTCTAAAATTATCCAAAGTATCCTCAAGCATCTCTGCGCCCTTTTGACGGTTTGGGTCCTCCATTAAACCATGAAGAAAGGTAACTTGCCTGGGATCGGTTGGATTCACTGATCTTGGCATCCAAACGAATCTCCTAAAGCTTGGATCGATTGAGGCACGCTCGGCAGATGCATTCAATTGCATTTCAGGTATGGAGCATTGTGCATCTTCAGGGACGATGCCGTACTTCTCTCCTACTAGGTGTACCACGCAATCCGCCTCGCTTATTTTTGCAGTGGCTTCAGACAAAGCATTTTCCGAGGCTGCAATCAAAGGATCTAAACCTATTACCTGATGACCACGGGCGACGAGCTCACGAGAAATTTTGCGACGAGATTCCTCGAGGTCTGAGGTGACCGAAGACAAAAAAACAATTTGGCTATCCTCATCTGGAGCAGGAATCACGGATTCCTGATCCCCATCTTTCTCGTTATCCAACGCAACAAGCACATCGGCTACCTCCGTAGCTAAATCGTAAATACGAGAATAATAACTTTGTTTCGCCTTTTGTCCAAAGGCCTCATCAAACTCAACTACACGGCCCGTTTCTTGATCAAGCTCGAAGAATTCAAAACCCAAAATACTCCCTAGAATGCCAGGTAGCTGGGTGTCACTCGAATGGGCAGCAATAGGGGTTTTTATAACTTTAATAAGTCTCGATTTACCTTCAACATTGAGTCCTCCTTGATCTTCAGCATTGCGACAGAAATTAGTTATTTCCTTCCGGCACCATTCAGATTTCACATATCTCGGAGTAAGTATCGAAATCATCAGGCGTGAATTCTTAAATTCATTCACTATCGCCTGATCAAACACATCATTCCCTCGCAACTTTGGATCTCTCCAAATCTTTGGAGGTTCTCCTGTTAATTGGGCTATCTTGACTGAAAGCGATCTATGAAATTTTGAGATCCAACCCTTTTGTTGCTCATCAAGGGACTCGTCGTCAATGTGTGCGTAACTAATAAAAATGTCATTCATGATGATCTAAAGTTTCATTTTGGGGTTCATATAAAAAATTCTAGCCACTTAATTTGACGCTCATTCCAAAGTCTTTTGCCAGCGACTCGCACCACTCTTCGTCAGTGACGTTATGCCAATTCGCCCACTCGGAGTCTGACTTGCTTTCTCTCCATTCAAGAAACGGGATAGCATCTGGCCCAACTGGATGCCGTAAACCTTCCCTTTTACCAGCCACGATCTCCACTATAGCGTCAGCTACAATTTGAGTCGATGCTGGGCTTTTGAGAGATTCTACGAACATGGCCGCCATCCTATTTTGCTGTGGGTAGTCAGGATCGTATTCTGCCTTGGTTATGTCAGCAGCCATGTCTGTCGCGATTATCCCGGGCTCGATTATCGCCACTTTGACGCCATGCGGCAGTACCTCCTGGGCGAGGCAGTCTGAGAGTGCCTCCAAAGCAAATTTAGATGCTGTGTAAGGTGCAAGCGGTGAAGCGGCCACCTTGCCCGCTACAGAAGTGATATTTACTATCAATCCTGTACCACTTTTTTTCATATTCGGTAAAGCTGCCTGAATGCAACGAATGGGTCCCAGATAATTCGTATTCATTACTTCCTCGAAAGTTGAGATAGGACATTTTTCAACCGATCCTCGTCTCTCGATTCCAGCATTATTAATTAAGATGTCTACTTTTTCCCCTGAGGACTCAATTGAAGCAAAACACCGTTTGACGGATGCTTCATGATTAACATCGAGTTCTACAACATCCACGTCTAAGTCATCGCCTGAGATAGAACGAAGAAGGTTTTTTGATTTGGTCTCCGGATCTCGCATTCCTGCATATACCTTAAGCCCGTGGCAAGCGAGCTTTATGACAGTAGCTAGGCCGATTCCTCGATTGGATCCTGTGACAAGTGCTGTTCTTTTCATTAAATTAAAATTTCAGTTGATGTATTTGTGTAGGGGAAAGTTCCGGGGTGCCGTAACTAGTTTCGATTTTAGCCGCCTTTCACACCACAACCCTACCTAGGCTGTGAATCGTTTCTTTATTACAAATGATTTGCTTGTCAATTTAACCAAGTCAGATTTATTGTAAACAAAGCAGGTGTTTGGCTACCTATCGAAGCTAGTTATGCATATTTCTGTAGATCGTCAAAAGCAGTAACGAGTAAATGAGGTTTGGGACCACTAAAGTTGATGCACAGAGAAGATTTGATCTGCGAAAGCCCACCACCATCCATCGATGGCTAAATTCTTCAACTACTACCCCACAGATGCACCCCATCAAACACGCCATCTTCTCTCTCCTCTTTCTAGTCCTGTGCCCGATTATTCACGCTGTTTATTCAACCCAATTCATCCGCTTTAAAGCTGAAGCTGACCTTTCGCATATCGTTATCAGCAAACCCAACGTCGTATTCATCCTTGCAGATGATCTTGGGTACGGGGATTTGGGGTGCTACGGGAATACTATTCTGAATACGCCGAATCTGGATAGACTAGCGGCAGAAGGCCTTATCCTGAACCAACATTACTCCGCCTCACCACTCTGTGCACCTGCACGTGCTGGCCTGTTGACAGGCCGCTATAATCACCGGACAGGTGCCATTTCCGTGGAATCCAATCGTGGACTGGACAGAATCGCCTTAGAGGAGACCACGATCGCGGATGACTTTAATCAAGCCGGATATGTCACGGCAATGATCGGGAAATGGCACAACGGTTTGTATGACATGCGATACCATCCCATAGCTCGAGGCTTTGACCACTTCCTCGGGTTTCTCAATGGAGGAATGTATTACTATAACTGGATCCTCGACCGGGACGGTTATTCGGAAAGAAGTGATAAGCGCTACCTGACGGATATGTTTACGGATGAAGCGGTAGGCTTTATTAGCGTGAAACGGCAGGATCCGTTCTTGCTGTACCTGTCCTACAACTCACCCCATTCACCGTTGGAAGCACCGCAGGAACTGGTGGAAAAATACATGCAGATGGGGAAGCTCAACAAGGGTGTGGCGACCCTCTACGCAATGATCGAAAGCATGGATACTGGGATCGGAAAGGTACTTGATTCTCTCAAGGAAACGGGCCAGGCGTATAATACAATTGTGGTTTTCACCAGCGATAACGGCCCACTGCTGGGCAATTACTCCAGCGACGAGGGGAAGTATAACATGGACCGCTACAATGGTTCGTTAAGAGGGATGAAACAGGATGTGTTGGAGGGGGGAATACGGGTGCCCTGCCTGGTTCGTTGGCCAAAAGGATTTAAAGGAGGGAAAACCCTAAACCCAGTTGGTCATTTCATAGATTGGCGCCCGACTTTGATAGATGCCGCCGGCATTAAATCCGCTTCCACTTTGCCACTGGACGGCCGATCGCTGCTCTCCTCTTTCCGAACCGGTCAAGATGATCATGTGCGATCACTATTCTGGCAGTTCAATCGTTATGATCCAGAGGTGCACTGTAATTCAGCCGTCCGGAATGGTCCATGGAAGCTGTATTACCCCAGGATTCCTGAGGCCATGATAAAACTCAAGAGTGATGGTCCACCGTATCGAGAATTATTCGATCGCCCGCATTTTGAGATGGAAATATCCAATCCTCCTGTGGAGCGGACCTTATCCGATGCACGAGCACCGGAGCTCTATAATATTGAGGAGGATCCAAGTGAGACGAATAATCTGGCAGACCAGTATCCGGAATTGGTCAGCGAACTGAAATCCCAGTTGGAAAACTGGTTTGAGGATGTGATGGAATGATGAACACATCCGGAGTAACAGATCAACTCACTCGGTTCTCCTTGTCCCCTATCGGACCGATCCGCAGAGAATTGTCGTTTGTCTTGTTATTCGTCAACATGCTGGTGGCGATGGTATACTGTGTGATTGCAAGGGATATGGTTCCCTGACAGTTTGAAGATCGTTGGAAGCCTCACTTATACGAGGCAATCGGTAATAGTTCAGATCAGTTATAAATCATGAAAGAGGTAGTCCATTTATTATTAACCCTGTCATTATCCATCAGCTCTCAATCCGCACGAGCTGATACGGACTGGCGGGATATTCTAAACGGTAGTGGAATCCCCAACAGGAGCTATTCAGACCAGCCTTATGTTGTAAGGACGGATGATGGTGCATGGATGGTAGTCATAACAACAGCTATGGGAAAGGAGGGTGCAGATACCCAGCATATCACAACTCAGCGAAGCTTTGATCAGGGGAAGTCATGGCAGGACTTGGTGGAGGTGGAATCCCCTGAAGGCCCGGAGGCGTCTTATGCGGTACCTTTGAAAGCTCCCAATGGACGATTGTTCGTCTTTTATAATTACAATGCGGACAATATCCGGAGTCTTAAACGGGATCCGTCAGACACATCCAGTAGCAAAAACATTACGCGGGTCGATTCTTTCGGGTATTATGTTTTTAAATACAGTGATGATAATGGGAAAAGCTGGTCAGATAAGCGCTTCATTATTCCCGTCCGAGAGACTGAAATAGATCGGCAGAATGTTTACGGTGGGAAAATCCGTTTCCATTGGAATGTTGGTAAGGCATTTATTCTTAAGGGAGTAGCCTATGTACCGCTTATCAAAGTGGGTAATTTTGGAGAAGGTTTCTTCACTTCCAATGAGGGAGTGCTTCTCAAGAGCAAAGATTTGCTAACCGCTGATGATCCTGCCCTAGCAAAATGGGAAACCCTTCCGGATGGAGACATCGGTTTACGCACACCGGAAGGAGGCGGGCCGATAGCAAGTGAACAAAGCTATTCGGTTTTGAGCGATGGATCCATTTATTGCGTTTACCGGACAATCGACGGTCATCCAGTCAATACATACAGCCGTGATGGGGGGCACACATGGGAACCACCACAATACATGCGCTACGGTAATGGCCGTAGGGTGAAGAATCCTCGGGCGGCGAATTTTGCCTGGAGATGTGAAAATGGAAAATATCTGTACTGGTACCACAATCACGGAGGCGAGTGGCTACGGGAGCAACCCGACAGGAGAACGGTCGCCTATCGTGATCGCAATCCCGCTTGGGTGCTGGGTGGCGTTGAACAAGATGGGGCAAATGGCAAGATAATCAGTTGGAGCCAGCCGGAGATCCTGCTCTTTGACAAGGATCCCATGATTCGGATGAGCTATCCCGACCTAATTGAGGAGGGTGGGAAATACTTCATTACAGAGACGCAGAAGGATTTGGCACGAGTGCATGAACTGGATTCATCATTAATCGAGCTACTGTGGAATCAGGAATTCATTAGTGAGCGCTGTGAGAATGGTTTGGTTGCATCATGGGATTTAAATAACCGAACGGTAGGTCATCAAATAAAGGCGGTTAAGTTTGATCCATTCTACGTGCGCTCAGAACGGGCAGACAAGGCTGGTAAAGATACGGGCGCGGGTCTAACCATTGAGGTTTCGTTCAAGCTGAAGGACCTGACTCCCGGGCAAATGCTGGTGGATGGCCGTGACAAATGGGGCAAGGGATTTTGGTTAGAGACCGGCGATGATAGTTCTCTCGAGTTCTCCATGTGCGACGGGCGGATGGTGAATTCTTGGAGTAGTGATCCGATAACTACACGACTGAATCAAGAACACCATGTCAGCATAATCGTTGATGGTGGCCCAAATGTCATCCTCTTTGTCGTAGATGGATTATTGAATGATGGTGGTGACCAGCGGCGATTCGGATGGGGTCGTTTAAATCCACAGCTACATGACCTGAATGGTGCCAGCCATTGGACAGTCGCGAAGAGCTTAAAGGGAAGAGTTAATGCCCTTCATGTGTACGACCGGGCAATTAAGGTGACCGAGGCCATCGGCAACTACAGGGCAAGTAAGTAACTATACTTAGAATTATGAATCAGCTCTGTTGTGTGTTTTCCATTTTCCTGACTGTTGCCACCTTTGCCTCCAGCCAGCCCAACGTTCTCCTGATAATCACGGATGACCAGGGATATGGAGATCTTTCCATTCATGGAAATCCAATACTCAAGACGCCAAATATAGACAGCATCGGCCGTCATGGGGTACGCTTTGATCGGTTTTACGTTTCAACCGTCTGTGCACCAAGCAGGGCCGCAATTCTGTCCGGAATGGATCCTGTTCGGAGTGGCGTGCATGGAGTAACACGTAACCAGGAGGCTATGGATCCTGATGTTGTGACAATAGCAGAAGCTCTAAAAGCAGCTAATTACCATACTGGATACTTCGGGAAATGGCACAACGGTGCCCAGTACCCTTTTGTGCCGACTGGGCAGGGATTCGATGACTTTTTTGGTTTTACAGCCGGCCACGTTAACAACTATTTTGATACAACACTTTTGCGGGGATTAAAGCCTGAGGAAACGACTGGCTACATTGCGGATGTTATAACTGATGAGGCGATTCGCTTTATTAAAGAAAACCAGTCTGAAACATTATTCTGCTATCTTTCTTTCAATACTCCGCACAGTCCATATCAGGTACCAGATGAGTACTTTGATCGGTTTTTTGGACGCGAAGGTCTGGATGAACGCGAAGCTTCATTCTTAGGTATGTGCGAGAATATTGATGATAATATCGGCCGTGTGATTAAGGTACTCAAGGAGACGGGATTATACAAGGATACCATAGTTCTGTTCCTTACGGATAATGGGACGGCGGCAGGAGATAAGCTATTCGATGCCGGAATGAGAGGAAAAAAAACCCACGTCCATGAGGGTGGTTCTCGTGTGCCACTTTTCATTGATTGGCCGCGTGCTGGATGGACTCCCCATGTAGTAAACAACTTAACTGCTCATATCGATCTTTATCCAACCCTACTAGACCTTTGTGGAGTGCAGTCACACGCTGGCTCCCAGCTAGAAGGAACAAGCCTTCGCCCTCTTTTAGAGAATAGAACTGCTGACTTTCCGGATCGCACCCTGTTTACACACAACACAATCGATCAAACAAACCGGTATCCCGGCGCAGTACGAACCTCCCGCTACCGACTGGTCCGGAAAATTCCCGGACCACAGGCAGGGTCCGCATCAGTCAATCGCGATACGGAAGCACTCCCATGGGAACTATATGATATGATAGCAGATTCAGCTGAAAAAAATGACCTGGCCAGTTCCCAGCCAAAGGTCGTCGATACTTTGAGCAGACAGTATGAAGAATTTGTCGATGATATCTTTTCTGACAGCCTAAGCCGGTTTCCGCTTCCAGTAGGTTATAATGAACATAATCCGGTTTCCCTGCACGCATCGCAGGCATATTTCAGGGATCCTGTTCACTATCAGTCAGGCAGGGGGTTCGCCCATGACTGGCTGACCGGATGGACTAGCACAGCAGGCAAGGTATGGTTCGAAATCAATGTCGTCCAAGCTGGTATTTACATGGTTTCGATTCAATTGGGTTGCCCCGAAGTAGATGCCGGCTCACGCGTACGTGTGACCGCAAATAGAAATTCTTGTGAAGCTAGCGTACCAAGTGCCCCTTCACAGGAAATTCAGCTGCCTCATCGTGAAGAACGAAGCAGATCAACGTTCAGGGAACGGGATTGGACAACCTTGGAAGTAGGTCGGATTGAACTTCGCGAGGGCAAACAAGATCTGACCATTGAAGCCCTCTCCATGCCCGGGAAACAAGTCATGGATTTTAAATTACTTATGCTTGAGCGAAAGTAACCATTTTTTATTTGAACGATGAAATGCAAACAAGACGTTCTTTTACTCCGCCTCAAGCGTGTTCTTCATTATTACAGCACATGGCCAGACTTTCAGGACGTAGCTGTCTGACTCGCTCAGAGGGCATCCCAAAAAATTTATTCCAATTGCCGAGAGAGCGGGATTCGAAATCGCATTATCGGAGTTCAATTTCTTAAGATTAGAGAGCACCTTACACCCTCTCTTTTCAGTAAACTGAGATACAGTTTTAAGCACTTATTTGGTTGAAATTGGTACGAATTTGGAGGGCCTGGGGGAGTCGGACAACTAATGGAACGTAAATTGGAACTCATCAACTGCCCCCAGAAAAATTGTCGCCCTGAGGCTATCTGAAAATAGACCCTACCTCAACCTTCGCCTTGCAAGAGCTAGTGCAACCACAAGGACTAACGAGAAGAGCTAAAAAAGTCTGATTGAGTGAAAATACTCTGGTGATTACAAAGAGTACTTGATGAGGCATAGCTAAGATACCACAAACAGGGATGACCTTGAAAGTTGCCCACAAAGTTTTTTCAGTGATTTTAGTCCTATCGTTGGGCCCTTATTTGGATTGTGGCTCCGCGGCTCCTAGAAAGCTGCCACCATCTGATCTACTGTGCTACGAAGATAGCGATGGAAAGGTTAAATTGATCGCTAAGCCTGAAGAGTGGGCTTTGCGAAGATCAACTATTGTAACCGGTATGGAAAAGATCATGGGAAAATTGCCGGGGGATCAGCACAGGGTAAGTTTAGACATAGAAATAGAGGAGGAGATTGATGGTGGTGATTATATCCAGCAACTAGTCACCTTCCAATCAGAGCAAAAATCCCGCATACCTGCATATTTGTGCTTACCGAAAGGAGTGTTAGCTAATTCGGAAAAAATGAGCACAAAGAAAAAAGCGAAAGCTGTCTTGTGTCTCCATCCAACAGATAAAAGTGCCGGGCACAAGGTTGTTGTCGGCCTAGGTGGAAGAAAGGGCAGGGCCTATGCTTCCGAGTTAGCGGAGCGGGGTTACGTTACAATTTCACCTGCCTACCCTCTCATGGCTAATTATTGGCCCAACCTTGATGAGCTTGGCTATATTAGCGGAACGATGAAAGCGATTTGGGACAATACTCGAGCACTCGACTTGTTAGATTCGTTAACGTTTGTCGACGGCACCAGAGGCTACGCTGCTATTGGACATTCACTGGGTGGACATAATGCTATCTACACAGCTATATTTGATAAACGGATACAAATTATAGTAACGAGCTGTGGATTTGATGCATTCGAGGATTACTATGGGGGCTCAGAAGAAAATTGGTACTTAGGGCGCGGGTGGTGCCAAAACCGCTATATGCCTATACTTTCAAATTATCGCGGTCGACTCGCTCAGATACCCTTTAATTTCCCTGAGCTTTTAGGAGCCCTCGCCCCAAGGCCAATCTTTATAAATGCACCCTTGAAGGATAGCAACTTTAGTTGGGAAAGCGTCGACAAATGTGTTTCTGCCGCACGATTAGTCTATTCTCTTCTCGGTGCCGAAAAAAACCTCGTCGTTAAGCATCCTGATGTAGATCACAGTTTTCCAGAGAAAACAAGAATCGAGGCATACCAACTAATCGACTCCATATTGCTGCAATGAGTGTCCTAATCTGTTTTTCCACGCCAACCTTTTTCAAATAGGCTCCCCAACTGCTGCTGCCTCCCCAACCTGTCTCAGGCCTAAGCAAGGATCTGTGTCTCAAAGTCCGCAGCCTCCATCGGGTAATGCTCGGCCAACAATTGATGCTTTATTACAGAACCAATCCCCATTTAGAAGCTATAAAAAAGCTCACCGAATTGAGGAGAGAGATAAGTTTTGCGAGAAAGACGCCAACCAGAACAATTCAATTTCATATCACCAAAGCAACACATTGATCGAAATAATAATCGGTTTGTTACCGTGTGGGAGAAACAACCTATTCTTATTTTTCATAAACGATATCCAAATCATTATTCTTAACTTCTTCTAGTTTAAGTAGCAACCGAGTTTTCATATTCTCCACGACTTTCAAGTAGGTTGGATTTGATGCCAAGTTGTTATACTGTCTAGGGTCATAATTCATATTATACAATTCCTTGTCGGCATCCACTTCTACACCATACTGGATATAGGCCCAATTTTCGGTACGAATTAAATATCCCATTTTGCCATTTCGCCGGGAGACTGAGAAAGCAAATTCGTTGATTTTTTGAGTAGGATCATCAAACAAAGGAGATAAATCTTTTCCTTGTATGTGTTCCGGTGGATTAAAGCCGGCCAGCGTTGTGACGGTGGGAAATAGGTCAACCAGTTCGGCAAACGAGTGGCATACGGCCGGAACTTTACCGGGCACCTTGATTATTAGCGGTACCCGAGCCGATTCTTCCATCAAGCTCACTTTCATCCAGAAGCGGTGCTCACCGAGAAGATATCCGTGATCGGAGGTAAAAATGACGATCGTGTTATCTTCTAATCCTTGATCTTTTAAGGTTTGTAGCACCTTTCCTACCTGTGTATCTAAAAATGAGGTTGAGGCATAGTATGCTGCCACGGCCTTTTTCTCCTGGGTAACGGTCATCTGCCCGTTGACGCTTGTGACATAGTTAATGCCCTGTGAAGGTATGTCATCCCAGTCGTTCTGGATAATCGGTGGTAGGACAATTTGCTCGTAGGGATATCGATCATAGTAGGTCTTTGGAGCTACAAATGGTACATGTGGTCGGAAGAATCCGGCAGCGATAAAAAAGGGCGTATCTTTATGCTCTTTTAGGAGCTCCGACACTTTATCAGCGGTTTTAGTATCTGTGTGCATTTCACCTTCATCCGCTTTTACGATGTTCATCAAGTTGCCGCCGTTTAGATTTTCTCCTCTTACGATATCACGGAGGCCATAGGGATTGTTTTGCACTAATTCGCTTTCCCCACGCGCAAACACTTCTGGTGCAGGGCTATTAAATCGCTCCCTCCACGATTCTTCGTCGTCTTGACCATGGAGCCCCTTCATAATATCGACCGATCCCATATGGAAGATTTTTCCGACCCGTGCTGTGTAATAACCATGATCCTTAAAGAACTGGGCCCAAGAGGGTCGGGTTGAACCCACATTTTCCCTTCCACTAACATAGCCGTAGGTTCTGGTGGCATTGGGATAATAACCAAACATGAGTGAAGCACGCGAGGGGCCACACACAGGGTACTGGCAATAAGCTCTAGTAAACATCGTGCCCTCGGAGGCTAGCTGGTCAATATTGGGCGTTTGACAAGCAGTATTTCCATAAGACGATAAGGCAGTGGTGGTTAAGTCATCAGAAATGATGAAGAGCACATTTGGCCGACGCTCACTCGTAGCGAAGATCGTACAAGTGCTTAAGGTTAAAAGAACAATATTGAAAAAAGATTGTATGTTGCCTTTCATATCTTGAGCTTGGATTGGTGAATATGATACGTAGTTTAGTCGGATAGGATAGAGAAAAATATTCAAGATCTAGCAACGACTCTATAGGGAAGGACTGTTCTTTTTGGGGGTAATTGATATCCATTAGCAGGAATAAAATCCTCTATTGGTCACCCTCTGCTTTTTTCCCAAGCGATGAATTTTTCTCTCCATATAGCGAAGCCTCAGAAGCAAATTAATCTGTTCCTAAAAACCAGTCGCTTAAATGGCGGAGAGAGCGGGATTCGAACCCGCGGTACGGTATGACCCGTACGACGATTTAGCAAACCGTTGCTTTCGACCACTCAGCCATCTCTCCGGTTAAAGGCCAAGAAGCTTTTGAAAAACCCTTACCCTAGCAATAAGAAAATTGACTGATTTCGTTTTCGAAATCAACTAATCGGTCTGTTGCTTGTGCACTTCGTTTGTTTCGCCCCGATATGTCGGAGCTCGGAACGAGCGTCCAGCCAACCCTCCGGCTAGGAATGGCAGAACTCTGTTTATCTCGTTTCGTTTATCGAGAACTAAAATCGATATATTTGTGATGCAGAAAATGTGGTTTAGGATCTATACGCAGAGACGCAGCACCTCTAATATGTTTTAGTAGGCCTCCCCAGAGACCCATTTTCACTATGAAAGGTAATAATTATTTTAGCGTTCTTACGAGCAATCTCGGGATCTTCGTAATTTCCATAGCCGTTACTTCCTACGCTAAAAAGGAAAATACCGAAGAGCTTGCCCGAATAACTGAACTGGATCAGACAATCGCGGAGAAAGATAAGCTCGCTCAAGAAGAAGCGAAGAAAGCGGCCTTAGCAGAAGAGGCCCGACAACTTGCGGAGGCAAAAGCCGCTAGTGAAGCGGCGACTCAACGGGAAAAATTGGCCGAAATCGCTGCCCTAAAAGCCAGTGAAGAAGCCGCCCAAAGAATGTCGGAAGCGCTCCTTCTCGAGGCTGAAAAGCAGGCCGCGAAGCTTGCGGCGGGAAGGAAGGCAATCGAGGAAAAAGCGGTGCAACAAAAAGCCCTGCGGGCACGGGAAACCAATGCTGCAACCGCCAAATTCAACTTGTACTAAGAGAAGCCCAATAACAATGTCGAAAAGACGTATCCGCCGCCCGGGAAGAAGCTCGTGAATCAGCCATTACCGAAATGGAAGGCCGAGCCGCTGCACCTGGACAGATGGCAATGACGGAAGTCATCTCCTGGGAAAGGGCTGAGAATCCCAAGCAAACCCACTAAACCTCGGTCTACTCTACCAAGACCAACACCAATTGCCTTTCTCCCTCTTACATTCTCGATTGAAAGAATAGATCCCGGATCTGATTTTATAAAAAACCGGCGACGCTACGTCGCCGTTTTTTTACGACCCAAAAGCGGCAATCTTCAGAAAACTCGCGAACGCTAAAAGACTCGTCGGATAATTCACTCCTCATCTGATCCTCGCTTAGGAACCATCCCGTTACCTTCAGGTCCTGAACTATTTCATCGCGGGTAGGAACGTGCATAAAGGTCGTTCCATATTTTGTCTCGAAGTGCCGATCACCCATTTCCAGCAAATTCGGATTACGTTCGATGTTGTGCTCGAAATTATCTGGATCCCGAAAAACGGATCGATACAGCAGGTCCGCCCGGTCAAGCGTTGAAAAAATGAATCGCCCATCGGGTTTGATCACCCGCCAAACCTCCTTTAACGCCCGTCGCCGATTCTCTCTACCTGGAATCTGCATCAAACCATTGAACCCGAAAATGACCGCATCAAAGCGCTCTTCAGGGTAGGATAACCCAGTTGCATCTTCGCATCGGAAATCGATGATAGCCCCCTCGTGAACGGCTATATCGCGCGCTTCAGCGACCATGGATTCAGAAAGGTCGGCCCCTCCCACACGCTTAAAGCCCATTTTCCACAAACCGAGTGCGATTCTCCCTGCCCCGCATCCAAGGTCCAAGACATGGTCATTCCGACCAAGCCATTTCTCTATCAAAGCAACTTCAGATTTCCAAAGACCGATATTGGCAACTGCCCTCACATAGTGTTCAACAGTCCTGGGGTCATTAAAGTACTCTCTGATTCGCTTTATATTCACGGGGCCGTCATCATTGGTCCTCATAGATCGAAAATATTCAGAAAAAAGATTGATTCACAGAGAAGAACTCCCCTTATTACGCGGTCTTATTTCAAATGAAAGCAACCATTCAAACACAGGGCAAGCAGTACACGGTACAAGAAGGTGACGTTCTCATCCTAAATCGCTACCCCGAAACGGAAACCGGATCGAAGATTGAGATCAGTGAAGTACTCACTCTCGGTGAAGGCGATGGCTTTCAGCTCGGAGCTCCTTTTGTTGAGGGGGCTATGGTTAAAGCAACCATCCTCGAAAACAAGCGTGGACGTAAAGTCGTGATCTTCAAAAAGAAGAAGCGCAAGGGCTACAACCGTCGCCGCGGCCATCGCCAAGAGCTTTCCGTAATAAAAATTGATTCGATCGAGTCTTAATCCTCAAAGAGAGTATTTCTAGAAATGGCCCACAAAAAAGGACAAGGAACCAGTAAAAATGGACGCGACAGCGCATCTCAGCGTCTTGGAGTGAAAAAGTTTGGTGGCCAGCAGGTCATCGCTGGCAACATAATCGTGCGTCAGCGTGGAACTCGCTTTCACCCAGGCTTGAATGTGGGAATGGGGCGTGACCATACCTTATTTGCTCTGAAGGACGGTGTTGTCGTTTTCGACAAGACGCGCCGCAAGGTTACGGTCGAAGCGTAGTCGCTTACCGATATCTGAATTTTAGAGCCCTCTTGTGCACTGCGGAAGAGGGCTTTTTCGTACGTTGGCTTAAGGCTTTTCCTCCAACGAGCGATTAAAAGGGATACCCGCACGAGTGATGTACGACAAACGACTCAACGATTTACTGAAGCAGCGAGCTCCGAAAGGTGAACACCTTATTTGGCTCGATGCGAAGATTGATGGAGCCAAAAGAGCAAGTCTCACCACCCTCGCATTAGAGGAATCCATGCGAATCTGCTCAAGCACCTTGAAGCACCATTCAAGCACGCTAATCACTGACCCCTATCGAAGATCCTAACCCAAATTTGGCGGCTCCCGACATTTACTATGAACTGAGCCCTGAGACGGACAGTTCACTAATGAAACACGACGGGGATGCCTAAGAATTTTTGCCACCGCATTTTCAGCTTTGATGGCTCTCGTAGTCTTGGTCTACATTACGTATTGAGCGTGCATTGCTCAGGGGAAGAAGCGTTCCCTTTATCTTAAGGCGTGGGTATTCGCCATGGCAATTCCGCTCAACATGCTTCCCACAATACCGAGAAAGCCCTGATCCGTACCGCATATAAAGAGATTCGCAAAAGGAGTCGTGCCATCCTTAGTCTTACGCTGGGCTCCGTATATAGCTCCACGCTGTTTCCAGGTAAAGTGTTCCACCGTCTTCGGGGTGAACATATCGTGGGCGATGCAGTTCCTTGAGTAGTCCAAAGAATTAGGTGGCATAAAGGCTTTCGCCGCATTCCAAATACGACTTCTCCAATTCTCTTTCTCGGAATTGTATTCATCCTCTGTATACATCTCCCAAGAGTCATAATTTGCCAAGCAAGTGACCCTCACAATTCCTTCCGTCAGATTGGTCTCTCCATAGGCAAAATTATTCGGTATGCAAATGACTCCACTTGTCAAATCGACCGGGTCTTTCGCCTCCCGATAGGCAAAGCGGTCTCTGTTATTGAAAAAGACTATTGTATCATTGCCCCAATTAAACGACGAAGGCTGGTCTTTGAAAATCGAGATCGTTTCTGTAAAGGACAACCTGCCCGTCTTTATATCCGTTTCGCTTACGATTTTCTCCGAGCAGAGCGAGTAGGTTTCGGGCAATCCTACTGAAGACAGAACAATATCTGCCCGAACCTCTTCCCCACTATCCAATATGAGTCGGTCCACACGCCCCTTCTCAATCTTGAACGAGGCCACCCCAGTCCTCATCCTTCGAATACCCCCTGCCTCTTTGTACCGCTGGAGCAGCAGCTTAATAATATTGCGAATACCTTCCTGGGGACGGGCGAAACCCTCAAAGAAGATAGATTTAAACATCACCACGAACTGTCCAAAGTCCATATCTTCTTCGGTCGAACTTCCATAGTACATCAGCGGGCAGAAGATCATATCTTCGAGAACGACATCGGTGATGCATCGCCTCACCACTTCGCGAGCAGATCGGTAGGGATAATTGAACTCCGTATCGTCAAAAGCTTGGATAGTCTCTACCAATTTTCTAAACCCATCCATTTCGGTAGGAAATTCGCGCTCGACTTCTGATTCCAATAAACCAAAATCGTTATTAAAGCGAAGGTCTCTTCCAGGGAAAGAAACTCTCGACCCTAACTGCTCGGACAAATTTAGCTCCTCGCGACTAATTCGCAACTGCCGCAGAATGCGATTGAGCGGAGCTCGCTTAACACCAGGCTTCACAAAATTCGTCATCGCGTGGAGGCCAACATCGTACTTTCTACCCTCTTTGAAGTAGAAACTATTCAGACCACCCGGAGCGTAGTGCCGTTCAAATATGCAGACTTTTTTACCAAAATGGGCAAGACGAATACCCGCAGCGATGCCTGACATCCCTGCACCGACTATCGCCACATCATACTTTTCCATTTTTCGTATCTAACTGTACAATACAAAAAATGGCCCGACGCTTACGTCGGGCCAATAATCTTAAACCCACTCCGACTAGACTAATGCGTCGAACTTCGGAGTTAAATACTCCGCACAGCTGTCCAATGAAACTAGGTGTCCATATTCGCCTTCTGGGACTTCAATGCCGTGTTTCTTACGAAGCTCCATGACAATATCGAGGAAATCCATCGAATCTAGATCCAGTTGTTCCCGCAATGCCACCTCTGACTTTACATCGCTCAACTCCTCGTCAGGAGCGATTTCCGCGATGATGTCGAGAACCACTTGTTTACATTCGTCTTTAGTCATAAAAATACGTCCGTTTTTTAGTCTGAAAAGTGCCTCACAACCAGCACTGAATTTATTCCGAGCATACCAAAGGAGTTATTCAGAATTGCGTCAACCCGTTTTGCCTTAATGGATCGGCTCAGAACAAGGTTATTCATCTCACACTTTGGATCCAACTGGTCAACGTTAATAGAAGGGTGCACAATCTTGTCTTCAAAAGACGGAAGATTTCCAGCTAGCTCCAATGCTCCCGCAGCTCCCATGGCATGCCCAATAAATCCTTTTGTATTATTGATATACGTATCGGGGCAGTCCGCAAAAACCTCCCGAATAGCAGTACATTCCTGTATGTCTCCGAGGGGAGTCGCTGTTGCGTGAGTACTAACGATGTGGATTTCATTTGGGGCCATTTCAGCCTGTTTTAAGGCCGCCCGTATGCACTGCGTCTGCCGTTCTGGGTTGGGCAAGACGTAGTCTGTCGCGTCGGAATTAACATGGTAACCCGTAATTTCCCCATAAATCTTCGCTCCTCTGGCCAGGGCATCCTCGAGTCGCTCCAGTGTATAAAGTGCCCCCCCTTCACTCACTACGATCCCATTTCTTTCCACGTCAAACGGACGCGATGCCCTATTTGGATCCTCATGTTCCGCCAAGGCACCCTGGCTCTTAAAACCGGCGAAGATCCCAAATGTGTGAATGCTTTCCGACACTCCGCCCGCAATCGCCAAATCAACTTCGCCCAATCGCAGCATCTGCAGAGCGTGGATCAACCCTAAGTTTCCCGCGGCACAAGCAGCCCCGATCGCATAAGAGGGACCCGTCACCTTAAGATTCAAAGAAGTCTCTCCCGCAGGATTATTGGCAACGGTTCTTGGATTGTGGTGATGGCTCCAAAATTTGGTTTCGTAGTTAAATTGGGAAATGTTGTGGATCTCGTTTTCCGTTTCCACGTTTCCATGCTCCGTGGTCCCAATATATATTCCAACACGGTCTTTCGAAACTGCCTCGAAATCGATCCCACTATCGAAGACCGCTTCTCTCGCGCAGTAAATGGAGATGCTTCCCGCTCGAGTCCCCACCCGAACTTCCTTCTTTTTCTGGTATCGAAGTGGGTCAAAATTGCAAATCCCCGCTAGCACCTCACCCATGTACCGGATCTCAGTGCGGCTGATGCCAGCGACCCCATTCAGAAGGTTTGCCCTGAACTCGGATAAGCTGTTGCCGTTCGGTGCGGTCAGACCAACGCCCGTAATTACGATCCTGCTAAGCTCCATTTCTAGGAAATTTTAATTTTGCCATCCGTAAGATAATGTTCTTTGCGTAGCTAAAAAGTCCTCCTTATCAATACTAAACCAGAATAATGAAGATACTAGTCGTCGGCGGAGCCGGATTCATAGGGAGTCACTGTGTGAGACAGTTGCTCGCAGCGGGTCACGAAACCGTAATACTGGACAGTTTCGTCTACGGCCACCGCGACTCCATCCCGCAGGGCGTTACCGCCTACGACGGCGACATGGGTGACATCTCATTCACCCAACCGATTCTGGAAAAGGAGGAGGTCGACATCGTTATGCATTTTGCGGCATTCGCCTACGTCGGTGAATCCACGACGGATCCCCTCAAATACTATGACAACAACATCGCCAAAACCATTCGCCTGCTGCAAGCGATGAAAAACGCGAAGGTTAACACCTTCATTTTCAGTTCGTCCTGCACTATTTTTGGAGACACAAATGAGATGCCATTGCACGAGGATCTTCCCCGCCGAGCCCTCAGTCCTTATGGCCAAACCAAGCAGGATGTGGAGGTTCTCCTCGAATTCTGTACCAAGGCCTACGGATTGTCTTATGCCTGCTTCCGCTACTTCAATGCCTCCGGCGCGGATCCAGGTGGAAAAATCGGTGAAGACCACGACCCGGAAACCCACCTCATCCCACTCGCCATTCAAGCCGCCAGAGGGCAACGCGACAAGCTGATCATTTTTGGGAACGACTACCCCACTCCAGACGGGACCTGCCTTCGAGACTATATCCATGTCAACGACTTGAGCCGTGCGCACATCGCATCTTTCGAAAAACTGCAAACTCCAGGAACAGCACTCCATTATAATCTCGGAACTGGAAAAGCTTCCAGCGTCCTGGAAGTTATCAATACAGTCGAGGACGTCACTGGCCTCAAAGTCCCGCACGAGTTTGGTCCCAGAAGACCCGGAGACGTTCCTGCCGCTTACGCTTATCCCGAAAAAGCAATCAAAGAGCTCAACTGGGAAATAGAATTTCTTGATATCAAATCAATCGTTGAGACCGCTTGGAAATGGCACCAATCCAATCCGAACGGTTTTAAAAAGTAGCTCGCATTAAGAAACCGCCTAGAGTTCGATTTCTAACAGGCCTTGCTCGAAAATCGAGTTTTCCCTAGGCGTCTCTAAGGTTGGCTTTATCTAGGGGCGCTCGAAAAAATCGTTTCCAGCCCTCAGATAGCTAGTATTGATTCTGGTGCAAGTTCCCACTTTCCTTTCTTACATTTCCAACATGCTTTCAGACCTACATGAACGTCTTCGTTTCAGAAGACCAAATCTCTTGTGAACTAATCGCTTCCGCCCTTAGAAGCGACTTTGATCTCAATTAAATCTGGGACGTGCATTCTAATTAACGAAAATTCTGGCGAGCATCCAATGCGCTTTTGAGAGTTACGGCATCAGCGTAAAGCACTGAACCTCCACTTGGAAGACCAAATCCGATCCGAGTGACACTGATTTCGTAAGGCTGGAGCAGGTCAATCATATAGTGGCAGGTCGCCTCCCCTTCGATGTCATTGGGCAATGCCAAGATCAACTCGGGTACCTCTCCCGCCTTTGCTCGATTCAGTAGGGACTCAAAGTTTAGTTCACTCGGACCAATCCCGTTGATCGGTGACAGCTTCCCGTGTAATACATGGTAAGAGCCATTGTACGCACCGGACTTTTCCAAGGAGAGTAAATCACTCACGTGCTCGACCACGCAAACCGTACCCGAATTGGCCCGATGCTCGTCCTGGCAAATCGAGCAGCACTTTGATTCACATAAATTGCCGCAATTCTCGCAGCTCGATACATTGTCTCGAGCATTGGCCAAGGCGTCTATGAGCCCCTGACAGGTTTCCGGCTTCTCCAAGAGCAGCTGGATCGCCATCCTCTCTGCCGACCGGTACCCAACGCCTGGCAACTTCTTCAACTGCTTTTGCAGTGTATCGAACGAGGGGGTCATTTAAGAAACAGTCGAAAAGCCAATAGGGTTACACCAGCCCGGGAAGAGTCATCCCCTCAGTCGCTTTTCCCATTTCTTTTTCATGTAGCGTCTTGGCTTGAGCACTAGCTTCTTTGACGGCTTGCAAAATCGTCTCCTCAATTAGAGAGGCCTCTTCCTTTAGTAAATCTGGATCGATCGTAATATTCTGAAATTCGCCAGAAGCCGTAATTCTTATAACCACTGCTCCACCACCGCCTGAGATCTCTAGCTCTTTTCCTGCGAGCTCCGCTTGCAGCACCTCCATTCGCTTCTGCATTTTCTGCGCTTGTTTGAGAAGTTTTCCAACACCGGCCATGATTTATAGTTCGTTAAGGATAGTTGCTAATTAGAGAGCTAAGAAGTGTGAAACATAGGCAGCTTTAGTAAGGCAGTCAAGGCGTCAACTCGAAACCAAACTGGTCATCCCTTCAATCGCGTTCGGAAAAGCCGGCTGCCAATCAAAGACTTCTTTCATTTTCCTGTTCAATATTCTTCGATTAGCAGGACGCTGCCCATCCATACGTCGGGATCCTCTGGCCCCAGTCAGCGACGGGTCAAAACCGGGAGTTGGCACCTTCATCCTAGCAGATAACTCACTCACCAAATTCTCTCTCAATATCGGAACATCATCCACCACGCTAAAAATCCCTCCTGCGTTTTCAGATCGAAAAACGGCTCCTATCGCTCCCACAATATCCTCGAGACGAATCAGATTTAAAAAATAGTCGCCATACCCGGGAAGCACTCCATCGGCTTTCGCGATCCGCTTTGCGAGGAAGGAACGGTCTGGACCGTATATTCCACCTAATCTCAAAACCGTCTTAGTAGCGAGGTCATTGGATTCCAGAAATACGCGTTCCGATTCCAGGATTAATTCAGATCGCTCCGAACTGGCTCGGGCGTCTTCTTCTTCTATCCAACTTCCCCCACTATCTGGATACACAGAAACGCTGCTAGTGTAAATCGCGGAGCCCGAAAATCCAGATCGTCTCATCCATTCCGTGAACGATCGATTTCCATCAACATAAGAGAGCAAATAGCCCTCCAGATTCGGCGTGGCGGCACTTACGCAATTCAGCGACCAATCTACATTCTCTGCAAACGTATACCACGCTTTCTCATGCACGTTTCCCACAAAAACGTCCATTCCTGTACTACGGAGCTCGTCAGCCATCTCCTTATTCCGAGTGACAGCCAAGATCCTATTCCCTTGTGCTAGCTCATGAAGTCCTACCGCCCGTCCTACATAGCCGCAGCCCAAAATCAGGACCGTCTTCATGTATTTCGCTCTTTCGCTAAAGTTTGCTTGCTCATCTTAATTGACCGAAAAAATTTCAAACGTTCGCCACTAGGCCCCAAAAAAAACAATAGAAACAGATCCCGAGCAATACAAGCAACCCAAACATGTATTAGCGATCGTATTTGACGGTATTGAGGAAGCCGAGCCCTTGGCTTCCCGCGAATATATTGATAAAATCGGGGGGTTAAAACGGTCATGGTATCGGTTAGCGATTCGCAACAGGTCGAAGGTCGCAACGGCATTCGTTTTCAGGTGGATCAATCACTTAGAGGAATTGATGTTAGCTCATTAGATATGGTCTTCCTCGCGGGTGGTCCCGGTGTGCTACTTCCGGTTAAGAACATTTTGATCATTGATGATTGTCCAGCCCTGCGGCCGCGGATTCAAATTCGTTGCAGCGATTTCCAGGGTTCCAAAATTCCTGGCTCAAGCAGCTATTTTCGAAAATCGTCCCACCACCATTAACTCATCATTTAGATCGAACTCCCCAATTGCAGTCAGGACCGAATCGTCCAGTCCGCCCACACTATCACTTCCCAATGATCTGGCACCGCGATCGAATTCAGCATTAAACTCATCCCATGGATCGTAGGCGAGGAAACCGCTCAGCCCGTCGCTGATTCGTTCCATGCAATCTCAAATCGTATCCCTAAAAAACAGGAGCCTTTAACTTTAGCCTTGGCCATCCAGCAATTAAGCCTTTTCCCCTCGGTTCCATGAGGGTATCTGATAATTCGCTAAGAGGTATCGTAGTAATATTTAAGATTCAAAATTTGGCTTTTGAGTTGTGTTATAAACAGAGCGTATTGCGATGCGAAGAAACGAAATTTGGGCTCGAATGGGACCAAAGAACGAAGATATTGAACTTATTGGACAATCATCTAGAAGACAAATGATTAAAGAACACGATTTCATAGCTATTGGCGGCGGGAGCGGCGGGTACAACGCCGCCCGGGTCGCTAGACAATATTCTGACAATGTCGCCATTATTGACGGGGCCAAAGAACTGGGCGGTCTCTGTATTCTCAAAGGTTGTATGCCCTCAAAAACCCTCATCTATTCAGCCGAGGTCCTCCACCTTGCTCAGCAGGGAACCCGCTTTGGACTCTCCATTCCACACGCTAAGGTCGACATGAAAGCCCTTCATGAGCGCAAACTAGCAACTATCAAAGAGTTTACCGACTACCGAATCGAATCGATGGAGAGTGGCAAATTTCACCTCTACCGAAACTTTGCCAAGTTCATTTCTAATGACACGGTCGAGCTCGACGACGGAACACAAATAAAAGGAAAACACTTTATCATCGCGACAGGTTCCTACGTATCGAAACCGCCCATACCTGGAATCGACCTACCCGAAATTTGGACAAGTGATGATGTATTGGATCTAAGCGAACTCCCAGAATCCGCTATCGTGCTGGGCGGAGGAGTGGTTGCTTGCGAACTCACCCAGTTTCTAAACCGTGTCGGATGCAAAACCATTCAGATACAAAGGAGCCCACACATCCTCAAGGATCAGGCTCCCGACGTTTCCAAAGTCGTAGAGAAAGCACTGATCAGAGAAGGAGTCGATCTGCTGACGGACACCAAACTCCTTAGCATTTCCAAAACCGATTCCGGCTTTGATATCACCTTCGAGCACACAGGCACTCAAGTCACCCGTTCAGCAAGGCATGTTGTAAATGCTCTCGGACGGTTCCCTGCTACGGCTTCACTGGGTCTCGAAAACGCCGGAATCGAGCTCGAGCCCAATGGCCAAATTCAGACAGACAAATACCAACGCACCTCCAATCCAGCAGTGTATGCCGCAGGCGATTGCACTGGACCCTTCGAAGTCGTACACACTGCAGTGCTACAAGGTGAGCTCGCAGCCTACCATGCTTCCGGGATCGAAAAGACTCCCCTCAACTACGACCACATGCTCGATATCGTCTTCACTGATCCCCAAGTCGCTCGGGTCGGACTGACAGAAAAGGAGTTAAAGAAGCGGAATATTGAATACATTACCGCCGACTATCCGTTCGATGACCACGGGAAATCCATTCTCATGGAGGCCAAGCAAGGGTTCGTACGGCTCTTCGGAGAAAAGCCAACGGGCAAAATTATCGGCGCCGAAATCGTATCCAAAGATGCTGGAGAGCTAATACACGCCCTTTCCGTCGCGATATCGAATGGACTTACCGCAGCATCTCTCCTTCAAACCCATTGGTATCACCCTACTCTCTCAGAAATAATATCTTATCCCCTTGAAGACATCGTCGACGAACTCGCGGTGCAATAAGGTGGCGGGCTACCCAATCCGCACGGTAAAGTCTTGCAGAATGCCGCGTCTGATCATCGAAATGCAGAAGTTCTTTTAGTAATTCTTCCATTATGTTCGTGATGGATTCAAAACCGCGATCAATACCACGCGCATTCATTCAATCCTTCCCAATCAATCGATATTTCCCTTACATTTGTTTTCTAAATTATGACCTATACACCGTCTGAATTCCTCGTCGATTTACTCAACGCCAAAAGCCCTTCGGGAGCGGAAGGACAAGCCCAGGCCGTCTTCGACAAATATGTCGAGGCCCGTTCCGATTCCTACGAACGGGACGTTCTAGGCAATCGCATCGCAACCCTCAAAGGGAATGGTGGGCCATCAGTCATGTTTTCCGGTCATCTTGACGAACTTGGTTTCATCATCACCTACATCGACGAAAAAGGGTTCCTCTACTTCGCCACTATTGGCGGCCACGACCGTATCATCATACCGGGCCGTCGCGTGCTCATCCAGACCAAAAGGGGAGTGATAAAAGGGGTCACGGGTAAACGAGCGGTCCACCTCATGAATGCGGAAGACAGAGAAAAGGTCCCAAAAATCAATGAGATATGGATCGATATTGCCGCGGCAAACAAGGAAGACGCTTTGACACGTGTGCAAGTAGGCGACGTAGCCACTTACGATCACGAGTTCGAACTCATTCATGGTTCCGTTGGTGCAGCTCGCGCCTTCGACAACAAGTGCGGAGCCTACATTGTCGGGGAAACACTGCGTCGCCTGTCGGCAGACAATGAGTCCTTAAAAGCAAAAGTAATATCTGTGGGCACCGCCCAGGAAGAAATCGGCGTCAGAGGTGCAATTACATCTAGCTACAGTGTAAATCCTGATTTTGCAGTCGCCGTGGATGTTAGCCACAGCACCGATCATCCTGATTGCGACAAGCGCAAATTCGGGGAAACCAAATTGGGAGCAGGACCGATCATCACTCGCGGTCCAAACATCAATCCTATCGTATTCAATAAACTGATCGAGGCGGCCAAGAAACGTGACATCCCCTACCAACTCGAAAGTGATCCTCGACCTACTGGCACAGATGCTCGAGCCATTCAAATGGCCCGCAGTGGAGTCGCCACCGGCCTCATCTCTGTCCCTCTTCGCTACATGCACACACCCAGCGAAATAGTCGACCTTGAAGATGTCGAACAATCCATCCGACTCCTTGAAGGATTTGCCAAAGACCTCCAGGTCGGCGAAAACGGGAATTGGTAACAGCTATCACAATATATTGAAGGCCCTCTTGGCCGGCTTCAATTCAGCGAAAACTAGGATGGATTGGATGGCATCTACGAATCAACGTCGCAATGCAACAAAGCTCCTTCATTCGAGGGAGTCGGAGAAGTTAAATTTGAGAATAAAAATCTTGATTCCGAACCGAGGATTAATCGGAAAGTGTTTTGATGAGAGGAAACGGATTTTCAAATCCAATCCAAGGATATGACAGAGGAATGGACTACTTATATACCATCCCAAATTGGCGAACGTGCTGGACTTAACCCCCAAACGAATCCCGACTCACTAGCGGTAGTGGAATGAGAACGTGACTGATTCTTCATGACCAAAGACTGCCACCATTTCAGGCGTCCAGGGCCCATAAGGTGCTCCGTTCTGGATCGCGGTGCGACACATATAAATGCCAATCACTTTAGCAGTGCTGTTGGGCAGCAATTTCAGATCCTCTACGTATCCATCCTTCGTGAGAATAAAGCGGAGGAAGACTTTGCTGTTGGACTCCTTGCCAGCCGCTTCATCGGCTAGCGAATTCCAACGCACGCTGATTGTCTCGATCAGGCGCTCCATGTATTCACCAAACTCGCTGAATTTCGCGTCGACCGCGATGGTGCCGGTGCGCGAAACACCGGGCCCACGATTGCCGCGGGGTCCAGGCGCCACTTTGGGAAGTCGGGGTCGCGGTCTGGGCGAGGGTTCGGAATAGTCTGAGCTCAACTGGGCACTCTGCGGTGCGACGAGCGGCTGGAGCCCGGCTGCCTCTTGCTCTTTTTCATCCCCTTCTTCCGCCTCTCCCTTCAGGTACTCATTTACATTGGTGGCGGCATCTATTTCTTCGTGGTCAATTTCGGCGAGTCCCGTTTCATCCGGGTCTTTTTCTTCCTGCTCGCCCGGTATCGGAATCTGCTTCTCCAGAGGCAAAGTCTCCACCTGCGGAAGCAGCAAAGGTCGTTCCTCGGCAGTCTCCGTCTCCTCCTGCTCCTGAATTTCGGGAGCTGGGGGCGGGGTGATCTCTGGAGGCCTCAGGTCACCCATCAAAAACTGGTTGGTCTCGATATCATCCTCGCTCTCAACCGAGGGTCGATTCTCCTGGTCAAGTTCGTCGGGTTTATCCTCTTGAGCCGCCTGCTGACTGCGAGCGGCAAAATTGTTGGTTTGGTCAGGCTCATTCTCTGGGGCATCTGGATTTGTCTGAGTGTAGACTTGCTCCGGCTCTTCCTCATCAGGCGGCATTAGCTCAACCTCGTATTCCCTAAAACGGTCCTGAATCTTAGTTCGTTCCGTAGTAAAAACGTTCGAGGGCATCCATAAGAAGCCAATTAAATGAAATAATATCGTCCCGATCACCCCCGCAATAAGCGAACGACGCGAAATCGCACGACGGCGGAGCAGCGCATCCATCAGAAGCCTCTCCTTGCCTCGTCGGATTCGTTTCCGGGTGATTTCCTCTGTTGAAAATGACATTCTCGAGGTCAGATTAAACTGTGACTCACCAGCATGGCCTTTGTTTCATCAAATGGCAACCCCATGATGTTGGAATGCGACCCCTTAAAGGATTCGATAACAAGATCCGTTCCCTCCTGAATTCCATAAGAGCCCGCCTTGTCCAGCGGATTAACGATCTCGAAATAGCGTTCGATAGTCTCATCACTCAGCTCTTTGAAAGTCACCTCGCTTCGAACGCCGATTGTCTCCTCAATCTGCCTAGACTGGCATTGAAGCGAAACTCCCGTATGTACAATATGGGTACGTTTTGAAAGTTTTCGTAACATGCTTCGTGCATCGTCCATATCAACGGGTTTGTTCAGTACCCGTCCGTCTAGATGAACCGTTGTGTCCGAGCCCAGAACAAAACGGTCGGGAAATCGATTTCCCACCCAACCGGCCTTTAAAAATGCATTCTCACGTACCATGGCTTCCGGATCGGAATCACCCGATTCATTCTCTTCCACCTCCGCAGGGATGATCTCGAATGGAGCCCCCATCCGCTCCAAGATGTCTTTTCGGCGAGGCGAGGCGGAAGCGAGGATGAATCTAGCTGGATTAGATGCACTCATAACGACCGTCGCATTTCATAGGAATACCTAATCAAATAGCCACGAAAAACGGCGGGCCAGAATTGCAGGGACCAAAGCCAAGGTAGGGGAAGACGCCTCAGGGCTCCTAACCACTAGAGCAATAATCCCGGTCTAATTATCTTTCAATAGCCCAATCTTTGGGCCAGTGCTTGTGTTGTCCCGCGTTGGAGAATCTTTATCATTTCTCTCTGATACGCAGCACAACGTGAGAGCTAGCCCTACAGGGTGTTAACTCCCGCCTGGGCGAAAACCGGGATGCTCCTCTGAAAACATTCGAACTAGCCGCGAAAATCCCCACGGCAAAAACTTGCTCTTTGCCGGGCGAGTTGTTCTTTTCATTGGCTTCCGTATGAAAATCGGACTAGGCCAGATAAATGCAACCGTAGGCGACCTTCAGAATAATGAAGAGCGAATCGTGCAAGCCTACCATGAATTGGTTTCCCAAGGGGCGGACTATGTTGTTTTTCCTGAATTGGTTATCACCGGTTACCCTCCAAGAGACCTGCTATTCAAGCAGCAGTTCGTTCCGGATAACTTGGAATCACTCACAAGGGTAGCCTCCAAAACCAGCTCTGTCCCAGCTATTCTTGGATATGTTGATTTAAACGATAATTCTGCCGGACGGAGTTTTCGCAATGCCGCTGCCGTCTGCTTCGATGGTAAAGTCCAGGAGACGGGGTACAAGTGCCTTCTACCAACTTACGATGTCTTCGACGAGGACCGATACTTCCAGGCCGCCCAACAGCCTTTGGTTTTCGAACACAACGGACGGAAGATCGCCTTAACCATTTGTGAAGATATTTGGACCTCGCCAGAGGTTGCTCCTCGACAACTTTACCCTACCTCACCCACTGAGTTCCTTAAGACCCAGTCACTCGATCTTCACTTCAATCTTTCCGCCAGTCCATGGCACATTGAAAAGACGCACCTGCGCCGTAAGTTGATATCTGACGTTTCGATCCAATTGGGATGCCCTAGCATTTATGTTAACGCTGTAGGCGGTAACGACGAGCTCATCTTCGACGGCCGAAGCATGATCGCGAACACAAAAGGCGAGATCATTGCCGGTCTTTTGGGATTTGCCGAGGAACTGCGAGTGGTCGACGTTCGGGGCAGTCCCAACAAGATTGAACCCAGTTTTGAACAATCCCAAATGCAGGATATCGAAGATGCACTCGTACTTGGGTTGAAAGATTACGTCCACAAGTGCGGGTTCAAAAAAGCCTTAATCGGACTGAGCGGAGGCATTGATTCTGCGGTCACCGCTGCTCTCGCCGTAAAAGCCCTCGGGAAAGAGAATGTCACCGGTATCGCCCTACCTTCTGCCATTTCCTCGGACCATAGCAAAAACGACGCGAAAGAACTTGCCCAGAATTTGGGCATCGAGTTCCACATGGTTCCAATCGAAGGAATCATCGCCGCTTCTGAGGCCACTCTGAAGCCTCTCATTTGCCACACGGAAAAAGATGTAACTGAGGAAAACATACAAGCACGATCTAGAGGACTTCTTCTCATGGCCCTCTCAAACAAATTTGGGGCCCTCCTGTTAACCACTGGCAACAAGAGTGAACTTTCCGTAGGCTATTGCACCCTTTATGGCGACATGTGTGGCGGACTCGCCGTTATTTCTGATCTGCCCAAAGTTAAAGTCTTCAAACTGGCTCTTCACATGAACCGAGATGGCTTATTGATTCCGGTCAATACGATAGAAAAGCCCCCTTCCGCCGAGCTACGTCCCGACCAGAAGGACGAAGACAGCTTACCATCCTACGTTGTCCTCGATGGCATTCTCAAAGCCTACGTCGAAGAAGGAATGTCCAGCAGCGACATTATTGCTCTCGGGTATGACGCAGACGTAGTAAAAGACATTACACGCAAAGTTGACCTAAACGAATACAAGCGCAAGCAAGCCGCCCCCGGTCTAAAACTCACTCCCCTCGCCTTCGGCGTTGGCCGCCGTATTCCAATTGTACAAAAATACGTCTCGTGAATACTATTTCCAACGAAGCACCCAGAATAAACCAAGAGCCTCATAGAAATTAGCAATATCCTCCTTCGTGACTTCCATGTCCTTCGCGGGCAAAAAACTCTCTGCAATGTCAAATTCCACTGATCTTTTCGAACGTGCCAAGCAACTAATTCCTGGTGGCGTCAATTCGCCCGTGCGGGCATTTCGCTCTGTCGGTGGCACCCCTTTTTTTACTAAGAAAGCAAATGGAGCCACACTCACCACGGCGGACGGTCAGGATCTCATCGACTTCGTCTGCACATGGGGTCCTGCTATCCACGGTCATAATAATCCTGTGATCCGGGACGCCATCGCTGAAGCTCTAAATAAGGGAACCAGTTTCGGCACACCTAACCCATATGAAGTCGAAATGGCTGAGCTACTCGTGGAAATGGTGCCATCCTTGGAAAAGATACGCATGGTCAATAGTGGGACCGAAGCAACCATGACGGCCATTCGGCTCGCACGCGGCTACACAAAGCGGAACAAGATCATCAAATTTGAAGGATGCTACCATGGCCACGTTGATTCGCTTCTCATCAAAGCCGGTTCCGGAGCCTTGACACTCGGCAATCCGGACAGTGCCGGCATTCCTGAGAGCCTGGCCGCGGAGACGATCGTGCTTCCATTCAATGAACTCAAAGCAGTCGCGGTAGCATTTGAGAAATACAGCGATGAAATCGCTGGAGTTATCCTTGAGCCCTATCCCGCTAATATCGGTTTGATCTTTCCAAAGTCGGGATATTTACAAGGGCTTCGCGATCTCTGTACACAGCACGGCTCCGTGCTCATTTTCGACGAGGTAATGACGGGATTTCGCGTAACCGCAGGTGGAGTCCAGACTAAAGAGGGAATTACACCCGACTTGACCACTCTCGGCAAAATAATCGGCGGCGGTCTTCCTGTGGGTGCCTTGGGCGGCAGAGCTGAAATCATGGATCATCTCGCCCCGCTTGGGCCTGTCTATCAGGCAGGTACCTTGAGCGGCAATCCACTTGCCATGGCCGCCGGAATTGCATCGCTCAAGCTTCTCAAGGAGAGCGACGCCTACGATCGGCTCGAGAGGAGTGGAATTCAGGTGAAGGAGGCTATTAGCTCAACCCTGAACGAGATCGGGCTGCCCGGCCAGATTCCTCAAGTTGGGTCCATGTTCTGTCTCTACTTCACCGACGCACCTGTCGAAAACCTTGATGAGGCCACCGCAACGGACACTGATAGGTTCAAAAAATACTTTCATACTTGCCTAGAAAACGGCGTCTACATCCCTCCCTCGAAATACGAAGGTAATTTCATCTCCACCGCCCACGACCAAGGCGGCATCGACCAAGCATGTGACGTATTCGTGAACGCGTTACGATCGCTGTAGTGCAATAGACTCGCCTTACAGTTGCTTTATCCACGATAAGACAAACTTTCTCTCCGGTAATCCAAAATTATCAGACCGTAACCATCCGGTCCATACCGCCGCGTTTGGGATTCTGATTTTCCGTGTCCAAACGCATCTCCATCCAATGCTCTGATTGGAGGCGGCGAGTAAAGCGATGCCCCATCCTATGCAGCAGAAAGTGCTCTCTTAGATTGGTTGGATTTAGGAGCACCGCATTTTGATAGGCGATGAAATTACGCAAGGGTTCCGAAAGGGCTTGCTTTCCCTCCGCCAAGTTTTGATTGGACAGATGTCCAGCTTTCGAGCGAGAAAAGCAAGGCGGGTATCCTCTTCGACACATTTAGATTCAGCCCCTCCCAAATCTTGGGAAACGGCTGATTTATGTGGTTGAGGTTACGAGAACCGACCATCTTGAGTTGTCGGTCTGGGGCAATAGAAACGAACCATACAATGAAAGGCAAAATATACCCGACCGAACAGAAGATCTGCATTCCTCCGAAAGCCTAGAGAAGCGATAAGACGATCTTAGACGTCTGCCAAGCGCAGCAAATATGCGAGCATACGAAATGCACAGCAAAGCACTTTTAGAGGAGGCTATAGGAGAAAAACTGTGAGCCCCAAGCACAAGCGGCAGATCGCAGAAAAGCTTGTATCCGGGAGGCTCCTTATTAATCGATCAGTAAACGATTACTCATCCCTTTTACGATCCTCATCGATATCGGACTCGTCATCACTCTCACTGTCGTATCCCGCATCTTGGTCCTCACTAACAGGGTCGTTTTCCGAACCGTCGTCTTCCTCCGAAGATGTACTTTCTAAATGGTGAAGGCCGCCGCCATGATCATCGCCGAGGTCATGATCAGGGTCGTGGTCTTGGTCGTAGTCGTAATCCGAATGATATTCATCGCTTTTATCGTAACCTTGTGGATCCACTACTTCGTAGTTTGAGAATTCGGCCTTTTCCTTTTCATCCCCTTTCTTTTTTAAGAATACCGAGACCAAAATCGCGACCTCATACAGAACCCAAAGCGGAATGGCCAAAGCCAACTGAGTTATCGGTTCAGGCGGAGTCAATATTGCAGCAGTAATCACAATACTGAGCACGATGTATCGCCTATAGGTTCTTAACTGCTGCGGAGTGACTACTCCAACCGAAACCAAAACCACAATGGCCAAAGGCATCTGAAAAGCGAGCCCCAGACCCAATATCGTAAAAGTGAGAAACCCGAAATAGTTGCTTGTCGTCCAAAGAAGCTGAAACCCTAGCAGATTGTTGAACCATATTACCGCCATAATCGTTCGCGGCAAAAGAAAAAAGTATCCAAACGTACAGCCCAGTAGGAAGAGAATGAGAACAGCAAACGAACCTGGAACTAGGATTTTCTTTTCTCTAACCGTCAAAGCCGGCGCTAGGAATTTGCCCGCGTAGTATATAATAACTGGAGACGCTACCATTAAACCAATAATAATGCCGATGAGAAGCATAGCCACGAATACACCGGTGACGTTCATAGTTGTCAGCCCAGCGAAAACCACCGCACGCTCGGCTTCGGTCAAATGGGAATAATTGGATTCAAGCGGGGAGAGAAGAATATCCTTAACGTCCTTTATAAATACCATCGACGCAAAAAAAGCCGCTACGAATACGACAAGTGGTTTGAGCAGGGTCCAGCGCAGTTCTTCCAAATGGTCCAGAAAGCCCATTTGCTTTGGATCGCCTGCCCACTTAGGTTCATCGTCCCTCTCTTCGTATGGTTCGATCTCGCTCATTCAAATTTTCAAAGAGACTTAATTAACAGCGGAATCGCATCGAGCAACTTCAATTTGCGAAAGTCCGTGGATCGAGTTGCAGGGAGGGTTTTAAAAGCCATCTATGCCGCTTCACTGAAATTTGGAACAGGTAATCGGTATCCGGGTAGCAATTCAGTTCTAATCCAATCATAAATTTCTTTACTCACGAGATCGCATCAATCCCATTGACAGACGCCTATCCGTCCTTATGAGGAACCTTTTTCCTAGAGGAAGTCGTCATTTTTCGGGCCTCTACTACATCGCAAATCAATAATAGTTCATTCAGGATGCCATCCAAAAAAACTGCGAAAAAAGCAAAGAAGGTCGCGAGCAAACGCACTCCAAAGGCCGCTAAATACGTTTACTCGTTCGGTAAGAAAACCAACGGTAACGCCAAAATGAAGAACTTGCTTGGCGGCAAGGGAGCCAATCTTGCGGAGATGGCCAGAATCGGTCTACCGGTTCCAGGTGGCTTCACAATTACGACGGACGTCTGTGTAGAGTACTACAAAAACGGCCGCATTTATCCTGCCGCCCTCAAGGGCCAGATTGCTGCCGCGATCAAGCTTTGCGAAAAGGAGAGCGGTAAGAAGTTCGGCGACCAGAGGAACCCTCTTCTGTTCTCCGTTCGCTCTGGCGCTCGCGAGTCCATGCCAGGCATGATGGACACGATCCTCAACCTTGGTCTTAACGACAAGACGGTAGAGGCCCTCAAGGTGAAGTCTGGTAATGGACGTTTCGCCTACGACTGCTACCGCCGTTTCGTTCAAATGTACGGAGATGTCGTAATGGGCGTTCAATCTCGTACGGAAAACGAGCCAGACCCCTTCGAGCACGAACTGCATTTGGTGAAGAAGGAAGTCGGCGTAACAGTTGATTCCGACCTTACTGAAGAGGACAACAAGGAAGTCATCAAGCGTTTCCAGAAACTCATCAAGGATCGAACTGGCGGTGCATTTCCGCAAGACGTTCAGAAGCAACTCGATGGGGCAGTCAGTGCGGTTTTCAATTCTTGGGAAAACGAAAGGGCCATTCTCTACCGACAGAAATACGGTATCCCAGCGGAATGGGGAACCGCTGTTAACGTCCAGTTGATGGTGTTCGGTAACTTAGGCGACACTTCCGCAACAGGTGTAGCATTCACACGTGACCCCGCCAATGGCGAGAACGTGTTCTACGGTGAATACCTGATCAATGCCCAAGGTGAAGACGTAGTAGCTGGCGTTCGCACACCATTCCCGATCGCCCAGCTCGCTGACGACATGCCTAAGTCTCATAAGGAGCTCAGCGTCGTCCGTAAGAAGCTGGAAAAACACTTTGGCGACGTACAGGATTTCGAATTCACGATTGAAGACGGGAAGCTCTACATGCTGCAGACGCGTAACGGAAAGCGCACTGGTCTTGCCGCTGTGCGGATCGCAGTCGAGATGACCAAGCAGAGGCTGATGACCCAGCAAACTGCGGTCACCAAGATCCCTGCGGACCAAATTTCGAGCTTGCTTGTTCCGATCTTTGACACGAACGCCATCAAGAAGGCCAAGTTGATGGCAACCGGTCTTCCCGCAGGCCCTGGAGCGGCTTCGGGCAAAATCGTCTTCAACGCGGCCGATGCCGAGAAGGAAGTCGCATTCGGCAACTCAGTTGTTCTTTGCCGAGAAGAGACTTCTCCAGAAGACCTGCGTGGCATGATAGCTTCAGACGGGATCCTAACTTCACGAGGAGGTGTTTCGTCTCACGCGGCTCTAGTTGCTCGCCAAATGGGCAAGGTTTGTATTTGTGGTGCTTCCGGCATCCACATCGACTACACTTCAGCAACTCTTACTGCAGGGAAGATCGTCCTCAAGGAGGGTGACTCAATTTCTATCGATGGCACCACTGGTGAAATTTTCGCCGGAAGCGTAGCAACCGCACCTTCAGAAGTCTCTCAGGTCCTAGCAGGCAAGATGAAAGCTGAGAAGAGCTACACCTACCAAATGTTCAATCAGATAATGAAATGGTCTGACAAGTATCGTACAATGGGTGTTCGCACGAACGCTGACTCTCCGGAGCAGTCCAAGTCTGCTGTATCTATGGGAGCAGAAGGCATCGGCCTATGCCGCACCGAACATATGTTCTTCGAAGGTGATCGCATATCCTACATGCGTGAGATGATACTCGCTCCTTCAGTAGCCGCGCGCAAGGCAGCCCTAAAGAAGCTGCTTCCTTTCCAACGCAAGGACTTCAACGGTCTTTTTAAAGCGATGGAAGGCCGCCCAGTCACTATTCGATTCCTCGATCCTCCATTACATGAGTTCTTACCACACGACGACGCTTCTCGTCGGGACTTGGCAGAGCACTTAGGAGTTTCTCCGGAAATAGTTAGCGATCGTGTTCGAGCACTTCACGAAGAGAACCCAATGCTGGGGCATCGTGGATGTCGACTTGGGATTTCCTACCCGGAAATCACTGAAATGCAAGCTCGAGCCGTGTTCGAAGCTGCCGCTCAGGTACTCAAGCTAAAGAGCAAAATCAAAGTGAAGCCAGAGATCATGATACCTCTGGTAGGTTTCAAGGATGAGCTCGACAACCAAGTGGCGATTGTTCATCGCGTCGCAGCTGAGGTTCAGAAAGCTAAGGGCGTAAAAATCGACTACCTAGTAGGCACAATGCTTGAAGTGCCTCGTGCTTGTGTAACTTCTGCAGAAATCGCGAAAACCGCACAGTTCTTTAGCTTTGGCACCAACGACCTTACTCAGACCACTTTGGGAATGAGTCGCGACGATGCAGGCAGCTTCCTAGGCAAGTACAAGGACCTCGATATCATTCCGCAGAATCCGTTTGCAACGCTCGACCAAGAAGGAGTTGGCTCATTGGTGAAGCAAGGTGTTGACGGTGGAAAATTCACAAACCCTGATATCAAGTTAGGCATCTGTGGAGAGCATGGAGGCGACCCCGCATCTATCAAATTCTGCCACAATGCTGGCCTGTCTTATGTTAGCTGTTCGCCTAATCGCGTTCCAGTGGCCCGTCTCGCCGCCGCCCAAGCAGCGATTGAGGCCGAAGCGTAGAAGGCTTGCCAATTTCGCTAACCCAACTTTCAACCGTGCCCTGCTCTCGCTACTGGGAGCAGGGCAAATTTTTCTCAATAGACAAACTAGCATTTTTGACAAATTCGTCTAGATAGTTGATAGTTATTTCATAGATCCTTCAGACTCAAAATTACAGACTAACCCCCTCTCCTCTTTGTTCGAGCTCGAAGAAAATAGAAAAAAAGTTCAGAGTGCCCTTCTTGTCGGGATTCAACATCCCAATATGACGCGTCAGGAATCTGAATACTTATTAGCTGAACTAGCGGAACTTACACTAAATCTGGATATTCCCATAACGGGCGAGATGATTATCAAGCTCCGCAAGCCCACGCCCGCTTTTCTCGTTGGGAAAGGGAAACTCGAGGAGATCATCAGCATCATTCAAGAGCAAAAAATAGACGTTATCATTTTCGATGAGGAACTCTCCCCTGCTCAGCAACGAAATTGGGAGCGTGAATCCAAAATCGCTGTAATTGACCGCCAAGAGGTGATCATCGACATTTTTTCCGAAAGGGCTCAGACCAAAGAAGCTGTCCTTCAGGTAGCTCTTGCTCGCATGCAGTACTCTCTGCCGCGCTTGACCAGAGCTTGGACTCACTTGAGTCGGCAACGAGGTGGGGGCACAGGTGCCAGAGGTCAAGGTGAAACCCAGCTGGAAGCGGATCGACGCATGATCAACGATCGCATTGCGATTACAAAAAAGGAGCTCAAAGAGGTTATCAAACACCGGCACGTGCAACGGTCCAAGCGCATCCGCCTTCCTGTCCCCACTGTTTCAATAGTTGGATACACAAATGCTGGCAAATCTTCGCTTTTAAACAAGCTCACTCAGTCAAACGCTCTTGCAGAAGACAAATTATTCGCCACCCTCGACCCCACGACCCGTCGCCTCGATCTCGACAAAAGCCAACATGTGCTTTTGACTGATACCGTTGGATTTGTGAGACGTCTTCCTCACAGGCTCGTCGATGCTTTCAAAGCGACTCTTGAAGAAGCTATCGTCGCCGATCTGCTTATACACTTAGTCGATGTCTCGAATCCGGAATTCGAAAGTCACTTTGAAACAACTGAATCGGTATTGGCAGAAATTGGAGCCACCGAGAACCCAAGGCTCCTCGTTTTCAATAAAATCGACAAATTTGGGGATGTGGAAGCCCTTTGCCGGATAAAGCTTCTTTATGAAGATGCCCTATTCATTAGTGCCGCCACAGGAGAAGGACTTAAAGCTCTAAAAGAAGACATTTCGACGGTCCTCAACGCAAAACTAGCACCCTCCAGAATCGTCATACCGTACGATCGTTATGACATCATCTCAAAGTTACATTGCAGTGGAGGTATTCGCCACCAAAAACCCGAAGATGACGGTGTACATATCGAAGGTTTCTTCCCAGCAAGTGTTCAGGGTATCATCGCCCCGTTTATCGTCTCGCACTAGCGATTCTCAAGCGGTGAGTATCAGTTTTCAAATTGAAGTTAAGCCCCAATTTACAAACTCGATTTTATTGACCAGAATATTAAACAATATTGAAACAACGCCTTTTTCAATCGGACCAAATCCAAAAATCCAATTTAAAGAAATAAGTAGCGTAGAATCCCGTTATGAAAAAACCTAACAGGCGCGAATTCCTCAAAAACTCCCTCCTAACTTCAGGGTTTCTCGGATTGAGTGCCTGTTCACAAAATTACTCGAAGACTGTTTCTTCTGGTGAGCTCGGTTCAACCAGTCTAGCCACCGAGGGCTACGGGCCCTTATTAAGCGATCCCGATGGTCGTCTCAAACTACCAAAAGGTTTTAGCTACAAAGCCATATCTGAGCGAGGGGCCCGAATGGACGACGGACAGATCGTTCCCCCAGCGCACGACGGAATGGCTACGTTTCCCGGACCCAATGGACTCACCTTAATCGTACGCAACCACGAAGTCAGCCCTTTACAGGAGGAGAAAGTTGAGTACTTGAAATCTAGTGAGTGGAAAGGCATTAGCGATTCCAAGCGGTATGACAGCGGCTCCAACGGCTATCATTGCACTGGCGGCACAACTACACTAGTATTTGATACGCGAACTCAGGAATTGAAACGCCATTATCTCTCCCTTACCGGAACCATCCGAAACTGCTCCGGTGGCGTAACTCCATGGGGCTCCTGGATCACGTGCGAAGAGAATGTCAATAGAGCCAATGATCAACTAAAGAAGGATCATGGCTACAACTTCGAGGTGCCCGCCAATTATGAGATCGGCCTTGCAGATCCAGTGCCACTAAAGGACATGGGAAGATTCAACCATGAAGCGGTCTCCGTGGATCCAGCCAGTGGTGTCGTCTACCAAACCGAAGATCGTCCAGATGGCCTCATCTATCGCTTTATTCCCAATATCAGAGGCCAACTGGCCCAAGGGGGTCGTCTTCAGGCACTCGTCATCAAGGGGGCTCCCTCAAGCGATACACGGAATTGGGAAGAGATCGACTTTCCCAGTTTCCCCGTCAAACAGTCTATGGAGGTGGAATGGATCGACATCGATGACCCCGCCGCACCAAATGACGACCTTCGCTACAAAGGATTTGAAAACGGGGCAGCTCGATTCGCTCGCGGTGAAGGAATGTTTTACGGAAATGGCGAAATCTACTTTGCCTGCACCAACGGCGGACCGAAAAAGCTTGGTCAGATTTTCCGATACCGCCCCAGTAGGTTTGAAGGTATGAGTAAGGAGTCTACAAAACCGGGTAAACTAGAACTTTTCATCGAAAGCCAAGATTTGGAACTGCTCAAGGCCTGTGACAATCTTACCGTGGCTCCGTGGGGGGACATTATCATCTGTGAGGACGACAATGAAAACAGCACCATTGTTGGCATTACAAACGAAGGGAAAATGTACAAAATCGGACACGTTCAGGTGAAGAGCGAAGTTGCCGGAGCTTGTTTTTCTCCAGACGGTACCACTCTATTCGTCAATATCCAGAATAGCCCTGGAGAGACGCTCGCTATCACAGGTCCTTGGCGAGATCGGATTGCATAAGTGGGTTAGTATAGCTCCGACAGCGCTTCTGACAGCTCTGAGTGCAATGAAGTAGCAGAACTTGATAACGTGCAGGATCAAACTAGTGAATGCTGGTGGGAGTTAACAAACTTCACTCTTGCACTCACTCATAACCCATTAGCAATCAGTCTTACATAAATTCTTATGGAACGAACCATTAAAAATCAGGTAGCCATCGTTACCGGCGGAGCTTCAGGAATAGGCTTGGCTACAGCCATTCGGCTAACCTCAGAAGGGGCTAAAGTAGCAATTTGTGACATTAATGAAGAAGGGCTTCAAAAGGCAAAAGCCTCGCTAGCAGGTGAAGTGATTGCTCTGCAAACGGATGTTAGCTCAGAAGAAAGTGTTCGAGCTGCCGTTTCTCAAGTTCTGGATACATTTGGGCAAATCGATATAGCAGTGAATGCCGCCGGAATTGTGGGACAGACCAACACGAAAATCGTCGATATCCCGGTACCCGACTTCCAAAAGGTTTTTGAAGTCAATCTAATGGGCTCCTTCATCCTAGCCAAGACCCTGCTACCTCACATGGTAGAGCGGAACTATGGCCGTATCCTACTAATTGCCTCGATCGCGGGGAAAGAGGGAAACGCGGGTATGGTATCCTATTCCACAACTAAAGCTGGTGTCATCGGGTTGGTGAAGACAATCGGCAAGGAATACGCGAAAACCGGAATCACAATCAACTCTCTTGCTTCCGCTGTCATCAAGACTCCGATACACGATGATATTCCTCAGGAACAAATCGACTACATGACCTCTAAAATCCCTATGGAACGCTGCGGTACACTTGACGAAGTTGTATCTACAATACGTTTTATAGTATCACCAGAAAACAGTTACACGACCGGTTTTTGTTTCGATCTTTCAGGCGGAAGAGCGACTTACTGAAAGAGTGGCCCTGCTTTAAGGAATCCCATTCCATATCCACGAGATGTTCCAGCCTACAACTGGTGAGCCTATCCTAGCCTGCTATTTGATCACGCTTCTTTAAGCGGAATCCCGCTTGACGCTCCTAATACACCTCCTAAGGTGCCCTCCTTTCTATGATCAATATAGTCGATGTCTCGCTCCGTTACGGTGAAAAGGTTATCTACAACAAGATATCCACATCTATTGCTGCACGTGACCGCATCGGGCTAGTCGGGTCGAATGGATCTGGAAAGTCTACCCTGATTAAGCTGCTTCTGAATGAGGCAGAGATCGATTCCGGCGAAGTAGAACGTCCTAGCTACGTCACCCTAGGATATCTTCCACAAGATGGTATTGAGCTGAAGGGGAAGACGCTCTACGGCGAAGTGTCTACGGCCTTCGAAGATGCACTGGCCCTTCAGAAGAATATCGATGAAGCGGATGAGCAGATGATGGATATGGATACTTCATCCGAAGAGTACTACGATCTTCTCGATCAAATCGGTGCCTGGGAGCAAAAACTTGAGTCTCATGAACCTGAAAAAATGAAGTCGAAGATCGAAAAGACCCTCATGGGTCTCGGGTTCGCAAAATCCGACTTTGAACGCGAAACTAGCGAGTTTTCTGGTGGCTGGCAAATGCGCATGGCGCTGGCAAAACTGCTGCTAAGAGAACCCTCTCTACTTCTACTCGATGAACCTACTAACCATTTGGACATCATTTCGCAACAATGGCTGGAGGATTATCTCACCCGCTACGAAGGATCACTCATGGTCATTTCCCACGACCGGGCGTTCCTCGATACCGTTACCAATCGAACGATCCATCTTTCGATGGGAGCTCTCAAATCCTACAGCGGAAACTATTCCGTCTACGTTAGGCAATCCGAAGCGGATCTCGGTGTCCTGCGAAAGAAGGTCAAAAACCAGCAAATCGAGATCCAACGCCAAAAGGACTTTATCAATCGCTTTCGAGGAAATGTCAAAAAGGCCTCAATCGTGCAAAGCCGAATGAAGGAATTGGAGAAGATAGAGATTATTAAACTACCTCCAAAGGAAAAAAAGATCTATTTCAGATTTCCGCCCCCTCCACCTGCTAGTGCAAAAGTCATTGAACTTAAAAATATGTCTAAGTCCTACGACGAACTACAGATCTTCAAGGGACTCGACTTCTACATCGACAAAGGTGATCGAATTGCGGTTGTCGGAGTAAACGGCGCCGGAAAGTCAACCCTCGCTCGTATTCTAGCCGGTATCGAGCCCTTCCAGGAGGGAGAGCGGACGTTGGGAATCAACACGGTTCTATCTTACTTCGCCCAACAGCAGGCCGAAGAATTGGATCCAGATAAAACGGTTTTGGAAGAAGTCGAACAATCCTCGGCAGAAGCCAATCGCGAGGAGTCCAACCCACGGGCTGTCCTAGGGGCACTCCTATTTCGAAAAGACGATGTATTCAAAAAAACCAGCGTGCTTTCCGGCGGTGAGCGAAATCGACTTGCCCTAGCGAAGATGCTTATGCGAGAAGCCAACACCATCATTCTTGACGAGCCGACCAATCACTTGGATATTAAAAGTAAGGAGATTCTTCAAGACGCTGTTAAAGCGTTTGATGGTACAGTGATCTTGGTCAGTCACGACCGTGATTTCCTCGATCCGATCGTCAACAAGGTTCTCGAAGTTAGCAAAACCGGCACAAGAATGCTCACCTGCAACGTGACCGAATATTTGGACCGGATTAAGAAAGAAGAGAAAGCGATGAAAATTTAACGAAAGCGATATTGATCCACTAAAACCTCCCTACTTCCGTAACAACAGTCTCCGCTCTCTGAGCTTCGCCACTATGAGACTACAGGGAATGTTACAGTAGATTCAGCGTAGCGGATAATTAATCCGAAAAGGACGGATCAACGAAAGGGAGGCTAGCCCACCCTATAGAAACAATTCATTTCTTTCTCCTGACCGACCGTTGTCAGGGGGCCATGTCCCGAGGCGATAACCGTATCATCCGGCAATGAAAGAATCTTCTTCAATCCAGCGAGACCCTGCTCGTAAGAAACATTAGCGCCACCCATGGAGCCCGCGAATATGGCATCTCCTACAATCGCAACGGTTCGACTCAAGCCTGAAACCACAAAGGTTGATCCTCCTTCCGTATGGCCTGTTGTATTGAACATTTCAATACTAAGACAACCGATTCTGGCTACATATCCCTCTTCGATCTTCTCCGCAGCAAAGGGAACTTCTGGCTCGATTCGACTGATTACCGCGCTCGCACCCGTCTTTTCCAATATCAAATCAGCTCCCTCAATGTGATCACTGTGCGAATGGGTCACGAAAAGTGTTTTTAGCGTCAGTCCTCTTTTGGACAGTGATTCCAGAATAGGCTCGGGATCCGTCCCCGTATCGAACGCGATCGTTTCCCTGGTAGCTAGATCCGATACCAGGTAGGCATTCACGTACATATCGTAAAAAGGGGTCGCAATGAGCTCGAATCCTTCAATGGCTTTCGGTTTCTCTGGGTACCATTCGTTTCTCCCAATTGCCAAAAGGGCTTCTACGTTGAGCCCCAAAGCTTGTCCCAATATCGCAACATCGTTCGGCTCAAAATCCCCACGACGCACCTTTCGAATGCTCTCTTCCGACAACCCTGTAGTTTCCGCTAGAACTTCCGTCGAAATCCCCTGACCCTTTTGAGCCTTTCCTAACACGTCATTGAAATCATCCTCAACTGGCAGCTTCATTACTCTATGGCTTTCGGAATCTTGCTGATGAGGCGACAATATTCGATAACTCCTTCTCCAAAAAATTTAAATTTACTCTTTGCGATGAAGAGTTCGGCTTCTTGTGAAATTTACCCCAAAAGCATACGAATCGGATGTTTCGGTTGGGTAAAAACTAGCCAGTGGGAAAAAGAAGACATTCCTTCCATCAGCCTCACCACCTTAAATCTGATCGAAATCCGTCTTCTCAATCCCGACGAAATTTAAAAGATCTACCAAATCTATCGATCGAAGAGATTGAGCACCGCTACCGCTACATCGACGTCGAGCTAAAAGCGTTCAGCGAACGCGCCTCGGTACCCCACGAACCCAGTTGCCAAGATAACTATTACGAAAAATGGTAAATAGACCTTGGGCTAGGATCAGAAGCATTTGAGGTCCTTGACGAGGAATAACTTTCTGGAATCGTAATTCTAAATCCAAATCTCGAACCAAGAACGGAACAACTACTCGCACTGTACGTAGACTCGAATCACCGAATGAGCGGGATCGCACAGTCCCTCTACCTGAAAGCAGAAAACACCGCCGTATCTAGGAAATCAAAATTGCACTTCGTTTGCACTACCCCAACCAACTCATCTTTCAGTTTTTATCTCAGCCAAGGTTTCAAACCCGCTTCGACCCCAAATGCAGGCCTCCTTTAGAAATATCCCGAGGATATCCACATAACTAAAAGCCTTTATTCGTTCAATCAACGGAATCCTACCACTACTTTTTCTTCAACAAGTTGCAGAGGCAGGGCATGGGCCTCGTAAAGATCGCTCGAGTTACAAAAAAGTAGACTTTGAAAAAACCCAAGTGTTGTTCCTTTTCCAGAGTTCACACAAAAAAACGCCACTCAGAAAAGCGGCGTTCCCGAAAGCATTCCCTCGTCTTTTTCAATCGTTACTCGCTTCAACTGCGACGTAATCCCTCTCAGCCTGATGCCGATCGAGGGGCTTGTTGTAGAGATTACAATAGGCGACTCTAATATCCTCAAAGATTAATGTGATAGTCGGAACCAACAGCAGTATAATTGTGGTACCAAACGCAATACCCCAGCCAAGAGAAACGGCCATAGGTATTAAGAATGCCGACTGCGAGCTGGGATCAAACATCAGAGGAAGTAGACCAAAGAAGGTCGTCAAAGAGGTTAACAAGATTGGACGAAACCTTCTCACGCCTGCCAACCTAACCGCGTCGAGCACCGACATGCCCCTCTTCAGTTGCCGATTTATAAAATCTACCATCACGAGACTATCGTTCACGATCACTCCCGACAAGGCCATCATACCTAATAGGGAAAGCATGGATACCACAGACGTTGGGCTCGATGCCCGACCTAATACATCGATAAGCAAAAAGTTCATTATAAAGTGACCTAACAATGCCCCAATTATCCCAAACGGAATCGCAGCCATGACGATAAACGGCTGGGTATAACTCCTAAACGGGATTGCCAGCAACACATACACTGCCGTCAAAACTAAATAGACCCCATTGATCAATTCCTCGTTGTTGTTAGCCTGCTGTTTCGCACGACCTTCCAGACTGACTGACATACCCGGATACTTCGCTATCATCGGAGGGAGGACATTCTGCACAACATCAACTTCGATTGCATCCACGTCTACGCTTTCGGTATCTGCATCTGCTTCCACGCGAATGATACGATTCCGATTAACCCTTCGAATCGAGGGCAAAGCACGACCCGGCACTACTTGCGCGACCTCTTCAAAAGGAACCTCGGTTCCATTCTGAGTCCGTATCATCATCGTCCTCAATGAAGCCAGCGAGCGACGCTCCTCCCGGGGATATCGAACCATTACATTAACATCATCCCGCCCACGCTGTATCTTTTGGGCCTCCGACCCAAAAAAGGCTTGCCGTACCTGCGATGCCAATTGCTGGGCGGTCACACCCAGATTCGAAGCAGCCGGTTTTAGCTCGAGCTCCAATTCCTCGGTGGAACGCTCAAAAGAATCGGAAATATCATACAGTCCTTCGTAACCCAACAGCACCTTCTGAAGCTCAACAGATACTTCTTTCAAATCATCGATACTTGGACCCTCCAGTTGAACGGACATGGCACCCCCTCCCCCTCTCGCAAATGAGAAAGAAAACGTCTCAGCTTCGGGAATAGGTCCTACCCGATCTCTTAGAGCCAATGTGATTTCCCGACTGCCAATTTGAACCCCAGTTTCTTCTGGCGGTCGCATTTCAATACAGACTTCACCAATTTCTTGTACGCCCGCCACACCGCTTCTGCCCGGGCGACCACTACCAAACGGATTTCCACCGGCTGTTGCGAACACATCAGTGATTATTTCCACTCCGTGCTCTTCGTTAATCTCTTTTCGGTAAGCAAGGGTTTCCTTTTCGATGCGGTCGATGTATTTTTGAGTTGTTTCGAACGTGGTGCCCGCCGGCATTTGCAACAAGACAAGGACGCGGTCGCGAGCGAGGCGCGGGAAAGCGCTGTAAGCCAGATGGTCGCCCATAATAACCCCCAAGAAGACAATCAGTATCGCAGTAAACAGTGCAACCGTACCGTAGCGAAACTTCAGACAGAATTCGAGAGCCGGCTTGTAAAACTTAAGGATGATTCTCTCTAAACCCTCTGCAAAAAATCGCTGAAACTTCACGAGCTGATTTCGTGGGCTAACTTTTTTCCCCAAACCTACACAATGCTTGAGGTGGGCTGGTAATATCAACTTCGATTCGACCAAAGAAAAGAAAAGCACGGGAATAATTACGATCGGTATCTGCTTAAAAAAGTTGCCGCGGGTCCCCGTCATTACCGAAATCGGGTAAAACGCAACCATCGTGGTGAGGACCCCAAATATGACAGGTATCGCCACTTCCTGGGTCCCCTTTATTGAAGCCATCGTTGAATCCGCACCGCGCTGCATATGCTGGTACACATTCTCTCCCGTCACGATGGCGTCGTCGACGACGATACCTAATACAAGAATAAAGGCGAATAGCGTTATCAGGTTCAACGAAACGCCCATAATAGGCAGGAGGAAAAATGCCCCTGAAAATGCGATTGGAATTCCTAGGGCCACCCAAAAGGCGAGCGTCGGTCTTAAAAATAGAGACAAGATCACCAATACCAAAATATAACCCATTACGGCACTCGTTCGAAGCGTATCCAAACGAGCCTTGATACGTGAGGAGTCATCCTGCCAATACGAAAGACTGATACCATCAGGAAGCACTTCCCTCTTTTTTTCCACGAAATCTCGTACAATGGCCCCAATATCGATTGCACTCTGATCTCCTGTTCGAAAAACATCTACTGCAATTGCCCGATCTCCGTTGAACCGAGACCGAATAGGCGTTTCGTCAAACCCGTCCTGAACAATTGCAATGTCCGCAAGCGTTACACGTGTACCGTCGCTGGTAACAACTACAGGAATCTCGTCGAAGTCAGCTTGTGTATAGGCTTGCTGCGAGGTCCGAAGCAAAATGTTTCCACCGTCCGTTTTAATACTTCCTGCTGAAAGATCTACCGAGTGGTTCCGCACCGCACGAACGACCGTATCAAAACTGATTCCGTATTCCCTCAAAGTCGCTTCCGGAACTTCAATTGCAATCTCGTAGGGACGCACCGCTTTCAAAGTAGTTAAGGATATACCTTCTAGGCTACCAATTTCGTCGCGGATATTCTCACCCAACCCTTTCATATCTCCCTCACTCAGGTCGCCCGCAATAACGACGGTGATTACGCGTTCTTCAAAATTTCGGAGCGTGATTCTCGGGCGCTCCGCTTCGATGGGAAAGGTTCGGATCGTATCAACTCGGTTCTTCACCTCGTCCAAGGCTCGATTCATATCGTAATTGTCCGAAATCGTAAGCGACACGATCCCACTGTTTGAGCTGGCTCTCGCATCAATTTCCTCCACTCCCTCAATATCGAAGAGGTTCTCCTCTAGACGAAGCACAATGCTTTCCTCGATCTCAGTTGGAGTAGAACCGCGGTATTGAACATCTACCGAAATCGTACGCGATGGATAATCAGGGAACTCCTGAAGAACAATTTTATTAAGTCCCGAGTAGATCCCTGCCCCGACTATCGCCACCATCAAGATGTTGGCGGCTACTCCATTGCGGGTGAACCAGTCAATTAAACGATGCATTATGAGTGTTGAATTTGATTTTTAAAAATAGGGGTGGATACCTCCCGGGGAGGGTCTAGGAAACGCTTCTATGGTTAGCGTGCTATTCGAAAGACGGTATATGAAGAATCAAGGCGAAGAAACTGTCGGCTAGAGAACTAAAAACCACGGGCCCCGCCGCCACCGCCGCCCCCTCGACCGCCTCGACCTCCAGTGGGCAACTCAACTCCATTGGCCTCCGCCCATTCTCTAAGTTCGCTCATTGCGGGACGCATTTTCGAGAAATCCCCTGACTCCTTAACAGCTAGCAGCTTGCCTTTAAGCTCCTCCGGAATTCCGTCGCCTGCTGCGACAATAAGCGCATCAATGAGGTCTCCTATCCTTCCTGAGCCTCCGCCAGATGGTTGCCTAGGAGGCCTCGCTCGAGTGGGTTCGTCCTCTTTGGGCGCCTCTGCCACGATCGTGACTCCCTCTTCATCAATAACATTGACCGGCCATCCTTCAAGCGCGTACGGCACTTCCGTCAGACACAATTTGTCTCCTGGAGTGAGGCCGCTTTCCACAATGATTACCTCATCCGTTTCCCAGGCAAGTTGGACACTTTTTCTGGTCAAGTAGTTGTCGCTATCGACTAGGAGTACGTATTCATTCTCACGCAAAAGTACGCGCGGAATTACATACACATCCTGAAGGGTTTTACCGGCGATTTCCGCCTGTACGAAGCTCCCCACTTTGAGCGGAGGGCGGCCTTCCACCGACCCTCCATAGGGGTCGCGTATTTGTGCGACTACATAGATTTGACGACTGCTCACGTCTACGGAGCCATCCGTCCGAACGATTCTTCCTATCCACTCGTGCGTGTCCCCTCCCACTGATGACTTCAGCGTTACAATGGGACCCTCCCTGAATGTTGGATTTTCTCCACGGTATACCGAGGGAAGATTCAAGAAAGAATACTGAGTAGCGGTTAACGGAAGCCTAACCTCAGCAAAATCGACAGCGTAGAGGCGAGCTAGCTGATTGCCGGGTGAAATGTATTGGCCTATGTCTACATTTTTAGAAAGGATTCGTCCTGCGAAAGGAGCCTTAATCTTGGTTCGTTCCAAATTGCGTTTGGCAGTTGTAACGCGAGCTTTCGCGGAAGCGGTTGAGGCACGGGCTTGCTTCAGCTGAGGCTCGCGAAGCGTCAACGGATTCGCTTCTTGGCCGGGATTCAATCGCTCCCAATCGAGTTTGGCCTGTTCGTATCGAGCCAACTCCTCGTACTCTCGCAACTCCGCTTGGGCTTGATTCGCCTCCGCAACAATGAGTTCCGTTTGGTAGTCACTATCGTCAATTTCAAGTAGTACATCGCCTTCCTCGAAAAACGCTCCCTCACGAAAATTAGGACTGATATTTGTGATTCGACCACGCACTTCCGGAATCAAGTTACTGGTCGTGCGTGCTCGAACCGTCCCTTGAGACTCGAGAGTAACCGTGTAAGGCTCCGGTTTGAGCTTTCGAGCGACTACTTCTGGCGTCGTATCAAAGGAAGGCCGCTGCCTTGGTTCCGGCGCCGTGTGGATCAGATACCAGTAGACCATTAGACCAACCGCCAGGAAGGCAACCGGAACGATAATTTGAAGGAGACGTTTAATCATGATCAGATGCGGATAAAAAAATTTGGAGATTTTACTAGCTCTAGGCCTCAGGTTTTAAATCGAAACCGCCACCCAAAGCGAGGTAGAGGTCGATGCGTGCTTGAACACGCTGGTTTGCCACCTGAATATAAGATCTTTGTGCGGTGATATTTCTGCGAACCGCATCAAGAGCGGTCGTTATGCCCGTTAGACCTCTACCATACTCTTCCCATGCCAGCGTTTCCGCGGCGGCGGATTCCTTGGCGGCTATCTTCAGGGATTCGTAGTCTCGCTCGTAAGAGCTTTGATTACTTAGGGCGCTCTCCACTTCTCTAAAGGCGGTCAGCACCGTACTCGCGTAATTGGCCAAGGACTGCTCGTAATTCGCCTTTGCCCTTCTGAAGTTGGCTCTGAGTCGCCCTCCCTGAAACAACGTCTGGGAAAAATTCAGTGCCTGACCCCAGACTCTACGGTCGATAATATCAAAAATGTCGTCTAAATCTCGCGTGCTCGTTCCTCTAGACATTGTTAGATTAATACTAGGGATCCTCGCCTTGCTGGTTTCAAACTTCCTCTGCTCATTTGCTGCCAGGGTTCGTTCAACCGAGATTACATCAGGACGGCGAAGCAGCAGTTCCGAAGGTAGTCCCACTGGAATACCGCCGCTAATGTCAGGAAGTTTGATCGCCATCTCCCCGCTGGGAATGGGTTTTTTCTGGGCCACCTTCATGCTTATACGCCGCTGCAGGTCCTCGCGATAATTGCGGAATTTCTTGTCATCTTTTTCGACACGCTCCAAATCAGCCCAAGCAATTTCCTCGTATTTATTAAGTAGATATCGGTGCACTTCGGTGCGACGACTTTCTGGCGTTTCGATCGCTTCAGCCATGTCTGCCCGAATATCCTTTGGGACCTTCGAAAGTTGCCCTTTGCGTAATTTCTCGATCGCCTCCGACTCACGAGCCGACAATTCAATCCTCAACTCCGCAATCTCTTCATCTATTCTATCATTGTAAGCCTGAACTTCCTCTTTGGTAATGAGCTGGCCAATCGCCATTAGCTCATTCGCCGGATATCGGCCCAACAGGGTTTCCAATAGTCTAGCCGATGAGTTCTTCTGCCGTAATCTAGACTCCAATGTACTTTGATTGGAAGCCACGTTGGCCCGCACGAGTCGCACATCTAAGGCTCGAGCGATCCCGCGTTTGAAATTCTCTTCCACGATTAGAGCACCCGCTTCCAAGGCTTCCTGCGTGCGAACGGCCAAGTCATATTGCAATTGAGCCTCCACAGCGTTGTACCAGGACTGCGCTGCACGGCCTGCGATAGACAATCGGGCCGCGTCATAGTCAGCCTTAGCTGACTGAATGTCGGCAAGATCACCCCGGTATCCATTGCGGACTTTTCCCCAAATATCGATCTCCCAGTTAAACCGGACATTGAGACCAAAGGTTTCCGCCGTAGGCGTTTGAGTAATCCCTGAAGCCGTACTTCGCTTATTCCGATTCTGGCTAGCACTTCCATTTAAGGAGGGCCACACTACCGAGGAACCAAATCTTGACCCCGCTATCCGTGATGCCAGACGAGCTTCGGCCGCCTTCAAGTTATAATTGTGGGCCAGCGATTCCTCGATAATCGCCACGAGCGTCGGATCGTTAAAATCTTTCACCCAATTCTGAGACTCAAAATCACCCTGAGTCTCGGCAGAGTTCCAGCTATTCGGAGTATCTACCTCGAGCTTCGAGGACTGGTTCTTTGGAGTAGTGTAGCATCCAGAGAACAAAAACAATACGACTGGTGCAGGCAGAAGAAAGAGCCGTTTAGCCCACTTTCTTTCCCAAGCCGAATCGACCAAAGTCGAACCAGTATTCTGCATCTGTTTATTGATCAGCATAATTGCCATGAGTGAGGAATATTTTCAAAAATTTGAATGGAAAGCTTAATAGCTCATAGGAGAGCAACGCGTATTCTCTATTTTCGGTTACAAGAAGATTCTTGGACTTATTATCGAAGAACAAGTTAAGGCAGCATCGAAAAAAATTACAGATCGAGCACCAGCTTCAAAATACATAAAAACAAGCGGTCCAATCTAGGAAAAGCCTGTTATAAAGCCCTTACGCCGAGATACATGCAATTACGGGTCGGAATCCAGATATGACCTAAAGAAGACGTCTCAGTCCCGCGAAGGGGGTCGACTCGGCTGCGATTTATTATAGAGGACTCGTCCTTCGTAAGCAGGATTCTCAATACCAAGTAACTTCATATTATCCAATGCCTCTTTAACGAACTCCGGATTGTACCTTCCGCTTTCATTAAACCCCGGATAATTCCGAGTCGTGCTGTATCTCGGATAACTGTCAAAGACCTCTCCGAAACCCAAGATGCGAGGATCCCCACCTTTGCGAAGCTCTTCCTCGAGTCGAGCCCCTAGCTTTTCCAGAATTGGGGCGTACTCGGGATTTGAAGCAAGATTGTTCAGGCAATAGGGATCGCTCTCCTTGTCGTACAATTCTTCCAACGGACGTGCCCCGTAAGCGAGTTTAGATAGCTTCGAATCGATATTCTCCAGCATCAAAGAATGTGAGGGACTCCAATCCACATCCTTGTACTCGATTCCAGTCGGCGATCGCTCTGGGTGCAAGTTGCGGATGTAATTGTACTTCGCTGTGTGAATTGCCCGAATGGGGTAGCCCAAATTGTCCTTTCTCGCGTGTGTATGACGCTCCCTTCCGGACAAAACAAAATCACGCGTTACATCGACTCGTCCATCCAATTCCGATTTCAGAAGCGGCATCAAGCTACGACCACTCATCTCCCTCGGAATCTCTACACCAGCGGCTTCCAAAAACGTTGGGGCCAAATCAATGAGACTAACGAAATCGTCTAATCGACGTCCTCCCGACTCTATCCCGTTTGGCCAAAAAATGATTAGAGGCATGTGCACGCCATACTCGTAGTTGTTCGCCTTCGCTCGCGGAAAGGCCATGCCATTGTCAGCCGTCACCACTACAATAGTATTCAATAATTCACCACGTTTTTTTAGCTCTGCTAACATCCGTCCCAAATGAGAATCAAACCACTGAATCTCTAGCCCGTAATCCGCCACATCTTCGCGGGTCAGCTCAGTATCAGGCAAAAACGCGGGTACGGTAACATCGCTAGGGTCGATTCCATTTCTCTCCCCTGATCCTTGCTCAAACACACGATGTGCCTCATGAGCCCCAAACCAAAACACGAAGGGTCTCTCTTTTGGACGTTCATTCAGAAAATCTTTAAAATTAGCGGCGTAGTCCTTGTTCGATATACCCTTTGCAGGAACCGAATCCATGTTCCGGTTATTGAACTCTGGTCCTACTGGATTTCGATCTCTTTCAGGCAGTTTACCTGGCCCCCAAGGTTTACCCGTGAACCCGGGGAAATATCCTTCGGCTTCCAACAACTCTGGATACACCTTCAAATGCTTCGGGAAATTCGCTGCGTGGGTCCCAGCCTCCTCGATTTCCCAAATGTATTTCCCTGTCAACAAAGCCGCCCGCGAAGGACTGCAACCTGGAGCACTACAATATGCGTTGTTAAATAGCACGCCTTGCTTCGCCAGCTTGTCAAAGGTCGGCGTGTTCACAAATTTCGATCCATACGCACCCATGTGATGCCAGGAAATGTCATCCCCTATGGCCAAGAGAATGTTTGGTCGACTCTCGGCCTTTGCCGCAAAAGCCGAAAATAGGAAAATGATTAGAGTTTTAGTGGGGGTGTGAGATAGCATAACGATTTCGACTCCATATCACCGAGTAGTTCGCACGCAAACCATTTCCCAACGGGAATCCACGCTCGTGGAGTCTCTAATCGGCTTCAATACCTTCCAAAGACGATCGTTAATCTCATCCACATAGGGTTTTCCCATTTTCCCATCGACTCCTTAACCCGCACTCTTTTCCAACATATCGTGGAGCCGATTTAGATCATGCTTCATGGCGGCAAAAACCTTCTTCTGCCGAATTTTGATCTTCCGAACCCATGCTCAGCTCCCCCAAGCTCGTACTCCAAACGGAGAGAGACCAGCAAACGAACGCCATAGGACCTTAGCTCCTTGAAGTAACCCTCAAAATCCAACGTCCAATCCCCAAGTGGAACGTACTTAGGATTCCGCTTCCCATTGGTCCTAACCAGTTAAAGTCCTTGATAGGCATATTCCAGATATGGTCCTTTAAATAGCTGAGGCCCAGAGGCCAGGATGCACCTCCATCCACCGTGGCATGGGTTATGTCTTATTGGCACCTCAGCCACCCGGTATCTCATTCTTCCAGTAAGTTAGCCAAATCGGTAACAAAAGACCCCACCTCTAGGCCAGTGTCGTTCTGATAGGCACCATGCTGGACTTGGGAACTATTGAACTTTTCGAGTACGTCGAGAGCATCGTTGCCCTAGAACAGAATTTCCTGCATAGCCTGCCCTTTATTGGGCCGAAAATATCCCATGCGATAGTGATTAGACCCCAATTGAGAATAAGTCTTCAAAGATTGAATACTAGTAGATTCAGAAAACTTGTTATCCCTGAGACCAAAATGTTGGGTTTTAAGTCTCCCACCTTGATTGCCTCAGCCGCTTTCGGCAAGTCGTCCACCGCACGCTCCGGTTCCACGTTTCCTTTTTCTCTCACGGTCAAATCAACTCCATCGAATCCCATCTCCGCGGTCACTTCTGCCATTTCCTTATATTTGAGAAACTGAGGATGCTTGGAAAACAAGTGGACTGACAATTGGTTCGCTATCTTTCCAGACATCGTTTTTCTATCGGAAGACGCGAGTCCAGTGGTCAATCCAATTGCTCCCGCAAAAGCTAGTTTCCCAAATTCACGCCGATACATTTCCTTACCAATGCAATCTAGCCTTCAATCACACCATCAGTCCGAAAGTCTCACCTTCCAATCCAAGCAATTTTACCTCAGAGCGCTTGACCCCAATCGGGGTCCTCCGTAACTAACACCATGGATATCTCCTGTAATTCAGTCCAGATCATTGACGCAAGCCTCCATTTCCTTCCTGTCGAGATGCGGGTACCTTTGAAATTCGGGAGCCAAGTTCTGACCAAAGTTGTTTGCGCCAGGGCATGCTTGAAGGTTCAGGGAACTAACGGCAAAACCGCGGTCGGCTGGGGCGAAACGCCACTAAGTGTCGGTTGGGTTTGGCCTTCTACAATCAACTATAAATCCCGCGAATCCGCACTCCAAACATTCACCGAGACACTCACCCGAGAATTCAGAAAATTCCCCTGCCAAGGCCATGCCCTCGCAATTGGCCATTCGTTTATAGAAACCCGGTTATTGGATCTCCAGTCAGCATTCAACGCAGAAAGGGAGGAATCGCATCACCTACCTTACCTAGCCGCACTCGTTTGCTTTTCACCCTTGGATATCGCTCTCCATGATGCGTATGGGAACCTTTGCGACCAACCGGTTTACAAAACCTACACGAGCGAATATCTCAACATGGACCTCTCTCATTTTCTGGAACCTAAGGAGCGGTTTAAAGGCAAATTCCCTTCCGACTACTTTTCCCACCCAAAAGAAAAACTTCCCGTATGGCACCTTGTTGGTGGCTTGGATCCAATCGAGGAAAGCGAGCTCGACGGTAGTGAACCCGATGATGGATATCCAGTCTTAATCCGCGACTGGATCGACCAAGACGGCTTGAATTGTCTGAAAATAAAACTACGTGGAGACGATTCTGAATGGGACTACGATCGGCTCGTTGCAATTGGAAAAATCGCTCTAGAGAAAGATGTCGAATGGCTCACAACAGATTTCAACTGCGCGGTAACGGAACCAGAGTATGTGAATAAAATTCTGGACAAACTGAAAGACGAAAATCCGAGAATCTATCAATCGATCCTCTACGTCGAGCAGCCATTCCCCTACGACATCGCAACCCATAAAATCAATGTTTGCAGCGTCAGTGCCCGCAAACCACTTTTTATGGACGAGAGTGCTCACGACTGGAAACTCGTTCGCCTAGGACGGGAACTGGGTTGGACGGGAGTGGCCCTAAAAACTTGCAAGACTCAAACCGGCGCCCTACTCACTCTGTGCTGGGCGAAGGAACATGGAATGACTCTAATGGTTCAGGATCTCACAAACCCTATGCTCGCCCAGTTACCTCATGTCCAACTTGCCAATCACGCTGGTACGATCATGGGTGTGGAAAGCAATGGCATGCAGTTTTACCCAGCTGCCTCTCTTGAGGAGCAAGCAGTTCACCCCGGTATCTTTCAACGCCGTAACGGTATCCTTAATTTAAGTACAATTCAAGGCAGCGGATTCGGCTACCGGAACGGTGAAATCAAACGCCAACTCCCAGAACCTGCGGTGGAATTCGAAAGAGCAGATTAAACCCGCCACGATCCCAGCTCTCACAATTAAGCCTCAGAGCTCACTGCCTCGCATAGCGTTCGAACGCTTGGGCGATTTTCGCTTGCTCTGTGTCGCCCTTATGAAAGATAATTCGATGTTTCATAAAGAACCGCGTTCCCTCGGTAAGAGTGAACGTTTTATCGGCCCGAGATTTATCCAGGCTATTAAACCCAAAAGGGTTAGCCGTAAAAAGCCCGTAGTCTCGTACGTGCCAGGGTGTGGGGTGACGAAAACTTGACGGATGATTCAGAATCGCAATGCCCAAATGATCACCTTCTAAGGGTCCGTGGTAATCGACCCAGGCAGCTCGCTTACTCCAAGTATCGCTATTGCGGATACCCTCACTATTAAAAATACGACCACCCTTTCCTTCCTTCAAGGCCATTGCGGATGGAATACGGACGCTCAGTCCCGCATCTTTAACATCCCCAACCCGAACATTGCCATATTCCGCGATAAACGAAATGTCAAAATCGAGAACAACCTGATTCTTAGTCTTTCGGATCACGATGGTACGCTCATCTGACATGAGCTTTTTACCATCACTACCCACATAGTCGTTTCGTGTTTTAAAAATTGCTCGCTTCTCGTTCGCATTAATCTGGGAAAACTCCCGATGAACAGTTCGTCCCATCTTCCTCTTGAATGCTGTCAGCTTATCAGCATCGAGTTTTTTTTCAGTCCCGGTTCGCAACTCGAGCCATGTATCAAATCCATTAATACTTTGATGCCCAAACCAAATCGAACGGTGATGCGGGTGATCAAACTGCTCGCCATCGACTTCTTTCATCGGATAGGCTCGTGTCATCTCCTTCCCCGTCGGACCAATAAAAGGCCATAAGTACGGTTTGTTCGCCTGATCAACGACGTAGTTTGTAACCAATTCGCCATCATATTTAACAGTGAGGCCAAAGTCAGTTTCTTCGATCGAAAAGCCTACATCTGCTAGGCTAGCTGGGAAAATTTCTATCACGAGAGCGATCAATGCAGCAATTGCAAAATTATTTGGTCTAATAGGCATAACGTTTAGGTTGTAATTAAAAATTTGTTTAGAATGGTTGCACAGGGAATTTTGGAGCTGAAGAAGGGTGAGAAAACTCTCTCTACGCAGATCGACTCAGGCGGGAACAAACACATTAGATACCCTCTACCCCAAAGTAGTCGACTGCATTCTGGTAGCAAATGTTCCTAACCATGCCACCCACCAACTCCATGTCCTTGGGAAGTTCACCGTTTTCAACGTCGGTACCAACCAAATTGCACAATATCCGTCTAAAATACTCGTGTCGCGGATACGAAAGGAAGGAACGGGAATCGGTTAGCATCCCCACAAACCGCGGAAACAAGCCTAGATTGGAAAGGGCATTCATCTGAGCAGCCATGGCTTCCTTCTGATCCAGATGCCACCAGCCGGTGCCAAGCTGCATTTTCCCAGGTATCACTCCATCCTGGAAATTTCCCAACATCGTCGCTACCGAATAATTGTCTGACCAATTCAAATTATATACAACGGTTCTAGGCAACTGATTCGTCTGGTCCAAACTGTCGAAAAATTTTCCCATTGTCTCGACCTGCGGCGTGTCGCCAATCGAATCCAAGCCCGTGTCCGGCCCCACTAAATTTAACATACGGGTATTGTTGTTTCTCAACGCACCCAAATGCAGCTGCATAGTCCAAGCTTTCTCCGCATTCCAGCGCCCTACTTCCCGCATCAGGAAGAAGCCAAACTGTTCTCTTTCGCTTTTCGTAGCAGCCGTTCCCTTTCGAGCATTGTTAAACACATTACTGACGGTTGCTTCACTCGTTTCAGCGTAAAAACAACGCTCAAGTCCGTGATCTGTCAGTCGCCCGCCCACCTCATGGAAAAAGTCATGCCTCTTTTTCAGTGCATCCAAAAATGAACTCAAAGAATCGATGGCAACACCGGCTACCTCTGCTAACCGGCCGATCCATTCGTTGAAGGCTTTAGGGTTATCCACTTGGAGCCCTTTGTCTGGCCGAAATGTCGGAATCACTTTTGTATCCAAATCCATTGACTGAATCGCCTGGTGGTTCTCCAGGGAATCGGTGGGATCGTCGGTAGTACCGACTACCTTCACTTTAAAACGTTTCAAGATTCCATGAGCACTCAAATCATCTGACTTCAGCATTTCATTACCGGTTTCCCAAATCTCCTTGGCTGTGTCTTCATTGATCGGAAGATCAATGTCAAAGTATCGCTGGAGCTCTAGATGACTCCAGTGGTAAAGAGGGTTACGCAACGTAAAGGGCACTGTTTTACACCAAGCCAGAAATTTTTCATAGGGATCAGCGTCTCCTGTGCAAAGCGTTTCAGGGACTCCATTGGCCCGCATCGCCCGCCATTTATAGTGGTCCCCCTCCAGCCATATCTCGAACAAATTGGCGAACCGACGATTATGCGCTACATCCTGTGGGGGAAGATGACAATGATAGTCAAATATCGGTTCGCTTTTAGCGTATTCATGATACAACGTACATCCGGTATCGTTTTGAAGCAAAAAATCGTCGGTGATGAATGACATAATGAAATTATTGTATTAAAGTTTTGTTTACACATTCGGATTGGCAATACCTTCTAAAAATTCCGAATATTCGGTGTACGCACTTAGTTTTTTCTGTACAACGTCGCACACTTTTTCTTTCACTAACCCAGTATTCCGAGCTAGGAAGATAATATAGCTTGCCACCTTTTGGCAAAACCTCAACCGGCCTTCGTCGCTAATGGAATAAAATCGTTCTCGCTGCTGGTAGCCAGCGGCAGAATGATCACCCAAGGTCTCTTTTCTCGGTAACCCTTCCCTCGCCAGCACGAACAGAAAATTGTACTCGAACCAGAACATGTGACCCGGGTTGGGCCCAAGAGCTTCCAAGGCGCTGCGACAAGTTTCGAGCGAATCGAATACCTGAGTCGCGGCTCCCTCTAGCTCTAAAGCATTCACTATAAATTCCCTAGCCATAATCCGCTCAGTTTCCTCCGAACTGAAGGCACCCACCACCGCAAGCTCCAAAGTAAACGCATACCAGTCACGCCATAAAGCCTGATCAACCTCACGCTTGGACTCGGATAAAGCCAATCCCATTTCGTAGGTGTAACGACCGCTCGTCTTGATCTCCAAATTTCCACCGGTGACCTCACCCATCACTTGATAGTTCTCTGCCGACTTACCCGAACCCGAGTGGAATCCGATACTTACTCCAAAAGCTTCACAAATCTCCCATTGTCGAGCAATCAGATCTTTCAGCTCTCCATTATTCGGATACGGCATGTTTTTCTGGAATCCAAAAGCCGGGGCAACAAACTGTACCGACATTCCCATTACTTCGCACAACGCTAGCATTATCCCTGTCGTCTCCGGTTTTGTCAGTCCAGGAAGTTCGTCGATGGAAAGCTCACGCAAGTACGCTCGTCCCACTTCCGTCGTAAATGCTACCTCACGAGCACGGCGATATTTTTCATCACGCACCTTCATTTTTTTCATCGCAGGCCAGACATAGCACAGCAGTGCGTCCCGCTCCATCTCATCCAAAGCAATCCCCGCTGCCGCAACGCGTTCTGAAACTTTGGCCACGAGGTCCAGATCAATCTCGGTATCAACGTAAGATCGTTGCTCTGCTTCAGTTTCAGGAATTTGGGTTTCAGCTAATTCGGGCGACAAATCAAAGGTGATATAAGAAGCAAACAAACAACCAGCTACCAGCGCATCTTCTCTCGAATCAAATTTTCCGCCAATCGGCTGATGATCCGCATTGAAACTCCAGGCGATTCTGTGGCTATGGAATCCCGTCTTCAATTTTGAAAGAACACAACCATGACTCATTCCCTCTACCGACTGTCCCTGGTGACCTTCTGGAACGCTTGTTCCAATAAATTGAAACGGTACTTTGTCTAATTCGTTAGCCAACATTACGTCTACATCGAAAACCAGTTCCCTGGGAATACTGTTTTGATTGGCCGTTAATCCTATTCCCAGATTCGCCATAGCCCAATCGACTCCAGGCCAATGAAGGGTCGTAAAACGGGCCCCAATTCCCAACGTGCTCTTACCAAGACTACCCTCGGCGGTCGGAAAAACCGAACTCCCGGATTCGAACTCCTGTATCCGATTTTTAATGGCAATTAGATTTTCAAAGCTAGCTGGGAAGTAAGTAGCACCATTGATCTCGGCACACCCTTGCAAACCACAAACGCTTGCCGCATCATCGACGCTTTCAAGCCGCCAAGCGTGGTCTCCATTCCCATCGCTTACCAAGGACCACTTTCCGTCTCCCGTTTCAAAATGGCTCAAAGGGAATACATCGATCCCTTGGTCAGACCTCAAATTCGACTGCAATGCCTCCCAGTCAAGACAGAAGTCCGGACTCACACAGGGATTTCTCGAGATCCGGATATCATTATCTAAAAGAAATTTATTGATTGGCTTCATCTGAGGAGCATTAGGGCCTAACACGTGTTAGAATCTTACACCATCACTATTTGGCAATTAGGCTTAAATGGAAGCGTAAAATCGCGAAAGTCTCGTGCAACTTTTGCCAAAACGATTCTCTTCAACTAAGGGCTTGCTCGACTTCTATGTAATCTGCAAAACTCCCACATAGGTTTAATTTCTTAAACAATCAATACCTCAATTCTATGCCTCTTATCGAAACGAACGGAATCCAAATGAATTACGAGGAACGCGGCACCGGCGAACCTCTAATACTCATAATGGGAATCACAGCGCCTGGAGCGATCTGGGAAGGTCATGTGGATCATTGGAGTTCAAACTATCGGTGCATCATGGTTGACAATCGAGGGATCGGACAGACCGATAAGCCCGAAGGCGACTATTCAAGCGCCATGATGGCCGATGACTACGCCGGACTCATGGATGCTTTGGGTATCGAGTCAGCCAAGGTCGTGGGTGTTTCCATGGGCTCGATCATCGCCCAGCAACTTTGTCTGCGTCACGCATCCAAAGTTAAAAGCGCCGTTCTCATGTGTCCTTGGGCTCGTTGCGACCGGTATGCCGCCTCGATCTTCGAGCATATGAAGGCCTGCTTTGCTCACTTGTCACCCGCCCAATTCATGGAGTGGATACAGCTTCTTATTTTCACAAAGCCGTTCTGGGACAATGACGAGGCTCACACGAGCTTGCTCGAAGGACGCCACGGATTCGCCAATGGTCCAGCCCCGCAACCGCTGCATGGACTTGAAGGTCAGGCTGCGGCTTGTATCAACCACGATGTATACGATCAGCTTGGCACTATCGTTCAGCCCTGCTTGGTTATCGGTGGTAAGGACGACATTTTCACTCCGTTGTGGATGGGTCAGGAGGTCGCAGGAGCCATTCCCGATTGCGACTCCTACTTCTATGATGACGCGGGACATGCCTTCCATTTTGAAAAAATGGACGACTTCAATCCGCGCGTCTTAGAATGGCTCAACAACCATTAATTCATTCGCCTCGTTAATCGCAACGATCTTTTCGAATTTAGTTCTTTGACCGATTCCAAATCGGAATTTTTCGATTTGGAAATCAACTCTAATGCAATTTCGCATTCCTAATCGGATGGATTGACTAGTTGCCGATACATCTCATTTGACGAAAGAGTACTCTCATTTTTCATCATGACCCCAGAACAGCTCGTATCGATTCGCCTAAAAGTAGAAAAGCGAATCGCCGAGATTGACGTGTCTCTCGCGGAAGACGATCCTGAGTCAAAACCGGTCGCTCCGGACGTAGCCATCGGGAGACTATCCCGTTTGGAATCAATTCAATCCCAGCAAATGAGCCTCGCCCAACGGAGACGCCAGCGTGAAGAGAAAGAAAGATTGGAAAACGCGCTCGACCGCATTAATAACTTTTCCTACGGAAACTGTGCTTATTGCTTATCACCCATATCCTACGAACGTCTTGAAGCCATGCCCGATGCTGTGGTCTGCGTAAGGTGTGCTAGATAAGAAAAAGTAATTTAGACTGACCGAAATCTCGAAGCCTTTTTATTTCACGTCGGTCGAAACAAATCAGTAGGGAACCTGCTAAAATTGGAGTAGACTGGGTTTGGATTAATCTTTCCAAATATAAAACCCGCTACTGCGTCCCACACCACTGGCGATCGGATGTTTCGTCGCCGGAGTTCGGCCTTAACGAAACGCAAAGAAATCAGGTTTACACGGTCTACTTCGGTCAATCGCTCAAAATGACTGAAAACTTTTCGGATCCCAAGAACATGCAGGAATCGTAAATATCATCCAACGAGTAAGTTAGGTAGATTCTAAATGAGGAATAGTACAAGAGGTTCCAAACAATCAGGGAAAACCAAAACTCTGGCGATTTCAAAATAATCGCTCGGCTGTTAGAGGTGATTCTCTTTTTGTTCCGTTGACCTCCAAGCCCTGTCAAAATAGTTTTGATTTGATGGATATTGAAAAAGAGAAAAACTTACTCGGAGGACCACTAGAAAATTGCAGCAAAAATCCGCTAACCGGGTTTCACCGAACGGGTAAATGCCAAACGGGCCCTACGGATCATGGGTGCCATGCCATCTGCGTAATCGTCACCAACGAATTCCTGGAATTCTCAAAAGCCAACGGAAACGACTTGAGCACTCCGGCCCCCCAATATTCCTTTTCTGGTTTGAAGGAAGGAGACCGTTGGTGCCTTTGTGCTCTGCGCTGGAAAGAGGCCTACGATGCTGGCGTCGCTCCCATGGTCATCCTTACAGCGACCAGCGAGGCGGCATTACATCACGTTAGTCGCAGCGTTCTGGAAGAGTTTGCGTTTGTGCTTAGTGATTAAAAATAACCTCCCCACTTTGACCCGATATCGAAGGATACCTGCCTCTACTCGAGAGATTCGTGCTTCAGGGTTGAGTCGAACATCATTGTACCGAATGGAAGCAGCGAGGCAATCACAGCAATGGTCGCCCGGCTAAATTTCCACTTACGATTGATCCAAACGCGAATGAGTATCCAGATGTAAAGGATAAACAGAACTCCGTGAATCATGCCAACCACGCGGACCGCTTGCGGAATGTCCCAAATATACTTTAAAGGCATCGCCAAGAAAAGCAGTACCAAATAAGATAGGCCTTCGGCAAAAGCCACTTTTCGAAAAAACTGAAGAAGTTTCATTGTAAATTGATTCTAGCCACATCCGGCACCCAAGGGAATCTAACTGACGACTTGAAAAAGGCTCCCTAAACTATCGATTTCGATAGTGATCTCGTCACCAGATTGTAGCGTGAAATCAGTCCCCGGAATAATTCCTGTTCCTGTCATCAAGTAACAGCCATTCGAAAAGTCTAGTTCCCGATACAGGTACTCAGCCAGTTCTTCAAGTTCCCGCTTCATCTCTTTCAAGCTTGTTTGACCTTTAAATACAACCGAATCAGAACGAGCTATTGAGAGCCTGATTCCTGTTTCCTTGGAGATCGGAGTATTCAGAATATAAAGACCAGGACCAATCCCAGTTGCTCCTTCGTACGATTTAGCCTGGGGAAGATACAGCGGATTCTCCCCTTCAATACTCCGGGAGCTCATATCATTGCCAATCGTGTAACCTATGATTTGTCCCTTATCTGATATCGCCAAAGTCAATTCAGGCTCAGGAACATCCCAATCCGAGTCTTCGCGAATTCGAACGGTTTGACCATGGCCTCGGACCCTCTGAGCGATCGACTTAAAGAATAGCTCTGGTCGAGCCGCGTTATAAACTCTAGCGTAGAAATCTGCCCCACCCGCACTTTTCGACTCCTCCATCCGAGCAAGTCGACTCGAATAGTAAGTAACTCCTGAAGCCCACACTTCTTGATTACCAATAGGAGGTAATAGTTCATTCTCGACCGCGGTTCGAGCTAATTCATCATCGACGATTGAAAGTGTCGCGAGAGTATCCCTAAGTCCATCACCCTTGAAAAGTAAATCCCAATCGGAATTGAAAAAGCAGTATTGATCTTTGCGAGACGCGACCAATCCAGAAGCGGTTCGGTAAATACAGGTTGCCATTAAAAAGACGTTGGAAACGCGACTCAGTTAATGCAAGTAATTAGCGAAGCCCGCTACCTTGAGTACAGTGTTTGAACGGAAACGCTAGGCAGCGTCCTTTTTTTCGGCTTTCGGAGGTCGGATTTTCTTAATCTGGGCCTTTTTCCTGCCTTCGACTACTCCGCGATCAATGATCACTTCGTTTACATCTTCCCGACTAGGAACATCATACATGACATCCAAGGTTACACCTTCCATGATCGAACGGAGTGCTCGAGCACCCGTCTTAAGTTCGATCGCCCTTTCAGCAATCGCCCGAATTGCGTCTTTCGTTATTTTCAGCTTAACACCATCCATCGCGAACAACTTCGAGTATTGCTTTACCAGAGAATTTTTTGTGCTGAGTAAAATTTTTTCTAAGTCATCAACACTGAGCTGATCCAGGACAGACACCACTGGAAGACGTCCGATGAATTCAGGGATCATTCCGAATTTTACGAGGTCTTCTGGAGCGACCTTCTTCATCACTTCCTCCCCCTTCATCTCGGATTTGACCACAGCCCCAAAGCCAAGCGTTATTCCTTCTGAACGCTTTTTTATAATGCCGTCCAGTCCGACGAACGCCCCACCACAGATAAATAGAATCTTCGAAGTGTCGATTTGTACGTACTCCTGGTTCGGATGCTTTCGTCCCCCTTGTGGCGGAACGTTACATACCGTTCCCTCTAAAATTTTCAAAAGAGCTTGTTGTACACCTTCTCCCGATACATCTCGGGTAATCGAGACATTGTCCGTCTTTCGGCCGATCTTATCAATCTCGTCGACATAAATAATCCCGCATTCAGCCTTAGTGACATCGTAGTTAGCCGATTGTAATAAGCGAAGCACGATATTCTCGACATCGTCTCCCACATAGCCCGCTTCGGTCAATGTCGTCGCATCTGCAATGGCAAAGGGCACATCCAATATTCGAGCTAGTGTACGGGCTAAAAAAGTCTTTCCCGACCCGGTTGGGCCTACGAGAAGAATGTTACTTTTCTCTACTTCGACATCATCGTATTCCGAACCTGGATTTAGGAGACTCGCTTCCGTCACCTTCTCTGCGTCGAAACTCAATCGCTTATAGTGATTATAGACCGCTACCGAGAGAACCTTTTTGGCATGCTGCTGACCAATAACGTAATCATCAAGCACCTCTTTAATCTCTGTCGGCCGAGCGAGATTAAATGCCGGGGCGCCTTCGGTTTCCGCCAAAGCACCATCTTCACCCACTAATTCCCGGTCGATAATGGTTTTGCAAACAGACACGCAACCATCGCATATGTAAACACCCGGCCCTGCTATCATCTTGCGAACTTCCGACTGCGACTTTCCGCAGAAAGAGCAAAGCGTCATGCGTGAGGATTTTGCCATACGTATCTTGTTTGAAGCGGCGCTTTAAGATTTCTTGGATTTTTCGGTGGGTTCCATCACCTCGTCAACTAATCCGTAGATTTTGGCTTCATCGGCACTCATGTAAAAGTCCCGATCGGAATCCTTCTTTATCTCGTCTGAAGTTTTGCCAGTGCAATCAGCTAGGACTTCATTCAGCCTTTCCCGCCAGCGAATGATTTCCTTAGCCGCGATCGATATATCCGAAGCCTGCCCCGTGGCACCTCCAGACGGCTGGTGAATCATAATCCGACTGTTGGGCAGTGCGAAACGTTTTCCCTTGGTACCTGCTGCTAAAAGTACCGTTCCCATACTTGCCGCCATGCCAATGCAATACGTAGATACATCGCAAGTGAGGTAATTCATCGTATCGTAAATCGCCATACCCCCCGTAACTACTCCTCCGGGGGAGTTGATATACATATGAACATCCTTCTTGGGGTCATCCATCTGAAGAAAAAGCAGCTGAGCCACAATCGCACTAGCTATCTCATCATTAATTGGTGTGCCAATGAAAATAATCCGGTCCTTGAGAAGGCGGGTATAGATGTCCATGGACTGCTCGCCGCGGCCCGTGTTTTCGATGATATGTGGTAAGTAGTATGACACGATTTATTGCAAATTATTAATGATTAAAGGGTTAATCTAACTCAGCTCTTCTCGCCTTTAACACCTTTGACAGTAGATTCGTCAATTAGGAATTCAAGCGTCTTATCGAAAAGTACCGACTGTTGAGCCATTCTCAAACGATTTTGATCTTTCTTTAGTTCTTTAACGAACTGTTCGGGCTTTTGACCGCTTTGATATGCCTGATTAAAGATAAATTGGCTCATATCCTGGTCCGTAACCTCAATTTCCTCCTTGCCTGCGACCTGATCCAGGATCAGTTGCAGCTTAACACGATTCTCAGCGTTTTTAAGGGACTGGGCATGGATGTCTTCCTTGTTTTCTTCTATCTGCTCTTGCGGAATGCCGCGTCGTATGTTTTCCGTTACCACTTGCCGCATGGCATTCTCCGTTTCCGCTTCGATTAAGCTACCGGGGAGCGGAAAATCGACCGAATCCATAAGCTTTTCGGAGATCTGACGTCGCAGATCAGCACGGCGTTCCTGGGCCTTTTGGTTTTTCAGCCAACCAGAAACCCGCTCCTTTAGATCATCTAGATTCTTAACCTGCTGAGACTCGAAAAACGCCTCGTCAATCTCGGGAAGCTTACGTTCGCGAACCTCAAGCAGCTCAACTGAATAAACCGCCTTCATCCCCTGCAACCCTTCAACGGTAAAATCTGCCGGGAACTCAACCGTAAGGTTTTCTTTATCACCCGTCTTCAAACCCTCCAACTGGTCGCCAAGACCGGGAATGAGGCCTTGGTCGCTCCCGATTTCTTCCCATGTTTGGGGCATTTTCGCGTAAACGGGTTTGTCCTCGACTATTTCGCTGATCGGTTTTCCGTCGATGTTTCCCTCGTGAGAAAATTTAACATAGTCCCCTTTCTGGGCTTCACGCTCGACTGGAGAAAATTCAGCCCGCTCTTTCCGGATATTCTCTATCGCCTCATCTACCTCATTATCAAGAACTTCATCAGAAAGACCCTCGAGCTCAATTCCCTTGTAGTTGTCTACCTTGAAGGCCGGTCGTACATCGAGAGTGAACGTTATCACCGCTTCCTGGCCGGCCTTGATCACACCCTCTGTGACGTCAATCGGGTTAATTAGGTTCACTTTCGCCTTCTTGAGGCCTTCCTTGTAAGCCTTGGAAACCACTCGCTGACTGAGCTCGCCGGCGATTTCCTTAGCGAATTTCTTGCTCACTATCGCAACGGGTGCCTTGCCCGGACGGAATCCGGGAATCTTAGCCATGCCCGAAAACTGGGAAAGAAGGCCTTTTTCTTCTGCCTCCACTTCATTTGCATCGAGCGTTACGGCTAGCGTTTTACGGGTTTCGGTGACGTCTTTTAAGTCAATTTTCACGGGATGTGACGATTCAGGATTGATAGCTACTCTTGGAAAAGCGCGGACAGTAGAAGACATAATTAAAAGGGGTCAATGTATTTGGAAGGGATGATGCAAGAAGACCTGACTTCAGGATTGGCAACGGGCACCGGTCGATCCTAACCCTCAGCACTTCAGGAAAGCGAATGAATCGACTGTTTTTCCCTTCTGGAGTCCTCCTCAGATCCAATCGCCAGGGCCGTAGTTCCCTACCCCAGCACTAAAGAGCCGGCACTCGCCTGATGCAGCGTTGGAATGAATTGGGAGCTCATACCAGTAGAAGTGCTGACCCCTTATTGCTGTGACATTCTTTCTGACTATTCCGGTTGTGGCTACCTCGAAGCACCGATTCTGTCAAATACCCTGCATTTTCCGCTTGAGGGAGACACCACAAAAGTGCTGATTCAAATTAATGGCCAGCCCACCCGATCTCCAGCGAATGCTCGCGATTGACACGTCGTCTCGCAGAGCCTGTGTCGGACTCTTCGACGAAAAGGGCACCCTATCATGTAAGACAAGCGAGGAGGATGCATCGCTTTCTCTCTTTCCGCTGATTAAGCACCTACTCAAGGAATTCAATTGGCAGCTCTCCGATATAAACTCGATCGCTTTTTGCAAAGGGCCCGGTTCCATGCTCGGGATCCGCACTGCGATCATGGGGATCCGAACCTGGCAGGGGGTTAAATTAATCGAAGGAAAGCAGATTTACTCGTTCAGCAGCCTCGCTATTGGGGCCGAGCTTGTTCGTCATTCCTCGCCTTCTGAGAAGACATATCTAGTCATTACGGATGCGCGGCGAAACAGCTGGAACGCTCTAAAGGTGAAAGAAACATCCATAGGACCAGTTCAGTTTATCGATAACGCTACCCTTGAGGCGGAAAATATCCCCCTGTTCTCGTTTAACGAGTTCCCGAAATGGACGCGTACGCAGGCCCATATCCAATACCTCTCCTATCTTCCTGAAAATGTCTTATCGTCCCCGCGATTCCCTCTGTTTTTAGAGAAAAACTCAGACGCCAACCACATAGACTTGCGCTCGATAGAATTCGCCAAGTGGATACCAACAGCGAGGACCGCAGACCGAATTAAGTCGTGAGGCAATCCGCAACAACGCCATACCGCTGCTGGGCGGAGATCGATTTGGCCGCTCTCGAGCGAAATCTAAAATCGATCCGGGCCGACCTCCCCGATTACATTAAATACATTGCGGTTGTGAAAGCCGACGCCTATGGCCATGGAATGCAGCAAACGGTCGCTCGACTTATGCAAGCTAATGTAGATATGTTCGCAGTGGCTAACGTAATCGAAGCCGCAAAGATTCGCGAAATTGGAACGGGCTGGCCGATTATTGTCCTAGGCGCGACCCTGGAGAATGAGGAGTCCTACTTATTTGAATACGACTTGATTCCCACGATTTCAACGATTGAAGAGGTCGAACGTCTCAATCGGAAAGCCCTTTCCTACGAAAAGCCACTCAAAGCTCACATCAAAATAGACACCGGCATGGGGCGACTCGGAATTTGGCACGAATACGCTGCTGAGCTTTTCGACGCCTTCCACAAGGCTACATTCCTCACTCTAGGCGGCGTTTACACCCATTTCGCGTCCGCAAGCCGAGATCCTGAGTTCACTCGACGGCAACGACAGCTCTTCACCGATACGATCGCTAAGGTCGACTGGCTCGAAACCGAAAAGCTCCTGATTCACGCTGACAACAGCGCTGGCATTTCAACGTTTGCACCCGACAGCGTCTACAACGCGGTTCGAATAGGATTACTCCAGTTTGGCATCGCGCCCTACCCGCTCTCCATACTAGGAGAAGTGGATACAACTCCCATTTTCAAATTCAAGTCTCGCGTCGGCATCGTTAAGCAGCTACCCGCTGGTGCAACAATCAGCTATGGAAGAAGCCACACCCTACAACGGGATAGCCGCGTAGCAATTGTATGTGCGGGCTACGGCGATGGCGTTCCTCTCAAGCTAAGCGACCGCGGAGACGTTCTCATCAACGGCGAACGCTGCCCGATTCTTGGCCAAGTAACGATGGACCAAACCATCGTAGATGTAACCGACATTGAAGGAGTGGTAAAAAGTGGAGACTTGGTCACTCTAATCGGACCGCAGGGGGAAGGTGCTATCCGTTTGCAAGAATTCAGCGAGTGGGCGGAGACGATCCCTTGGGAGATTCTTTGCTCCGTAACAAAAAGAGTTCCTCGCCTTTACCGAACGGCGATTATTACGGGCTGACCCCTGCCAAGACATCTCTGAATAGTGAAGATCCTTTGAATTTTCGCAGCCCAAAAATCGGTTATTTACACGCTTTCCGTTATACCTTAATCCTCCGCTGCGTATAATGGCAAATATACGGAACGAAATCGTTTTTATTTGTACGGCTAATACCTGCCGTAGTCCAATGGCAGAAGGATTGTTTCGCCACGCGCTAGCCGCCCAAAGCGACCCATTGGAATCGCTCAAAGTTTCCTCAGCCGGAGTATCCGTTTATGATCGGCAGCCACCCAGTCCAAATTCCGTCAAGTCCATGGCCAAAGTCGGCATCGACATCAGCGATCACCGCAGCCAACACATCACCGAGTCGATGATAGAGTCGGCTCTCGTATTTTTCACGATGACAGAAACCCACTTGGCAATGCTTTCCTACCAGATCGATCCACCGCCCGCGAATGCCTTTCTTATGCGTTCATTTATTGGAGGAAATGCGGATACCCAGATACCGGACCCATTTGGTATGAACCTTCGCGAATACGAAGCCTGCCGCGACAGCATGGTCGAGGCGATTCCGTCGCTCGTGAAGACTGTCGGGAGGCTCTATTCTGCTCAGTGCACCCAAGAATCGGACAGTAAATAGCGGAAGACCTCGGTCTCGCCACCTATGAAAAATTCGCTTTCGGACAATCTGCGACGCTCGCTGGGAGAAAACGACGGCTCCGACATATCCCTTGAGAGTATACTTGAGAACGTCGACGAACAAGGATTTGGTCTACTAATGATGGTGCTTTCCCTCCCCAGTGCCCTCCCTATACCCGCTCCTGGTTACTCTACCCCCTTTGGAATTCTATTCATCGTTCTCGGATTACAGATGCTAAATGGACGCCACCGTCCTTGGTTGCCTCAATGGGCTGCCCGTCGTACAATGACCCGAACCTCCGCAGAGAAGGCGATCGGCATTGCCACGAAATGGCTCGGCCACATCGAGAAAATTGTCCATCCACGCTTGACGTGGATTAGCAGTCCCTTCGGCTCTCGGTTTTTGAGTTTCATCGTCGTAGTTATGGCTGCCCTCATGACTCTTCCAATACCCTCTACTAACACTTTTCCGGCAGCCGTAATTTTTCTCATTGGAATAGGTCTTTCCGAAAAGGATGGTCTCTTCTGCCTCGGCGCATGCACGGTCGGTGTCCTCGCAATAGCACTTTACTCAGTCATTATCTATATTCTCGTTGCTCAAGGCATGGAAGGCGTTCTACATTCCAAGGAATGGATCAAAGGGCTCCTTGGCCTGAGCGGATCCGGTTAAGCTCCTCTGCGGTCCCTTCATTTATATACAATTAGGTAAAATATCGGCAGCCAATCTACTCAGGGTTCGAAAGCGTCGTAATAAGAACGAACCGAAGTTTCCCAAACCGCCTACCTTTTAACAAGGGGTCCAATATATCGCTTTCCAGATTTATTTGATTGCCGGATCCCGGGAGGATAGGTTTCCCCTTAGAACGATTATCTAATTGTAAGACGGCATGAGCGAACGAAAGAAACGCAGCTCGCTAATTCCTAAAGGTTAGGTGTATCTGACTACTGATGACGTGCTAAACAGGTCTTGAGAAGTCTCGAACGCCCACGGCTCGATCGCCCAATTTTCAAGGTCGCCAGGATACTGCGGAACAAGTTCCCCTTCAGACTCTCCCACTGCCGGATCCGCATTCCAGGTTTTGGGAAGCGTGTATCCCTCGAGAACTCCAGTGGCCCCTCGACCTCTAAACCCGAGCCAATTCTGCTACGCTTCCGACGCTACGTCAATGCAAGCAATCGTGGCGCACAGGAAAGAAATTGATAATTTGAAAGGTAAACGAGAACACATCTGGGACATGGGGGAGAAGACGATACATGTGGACAAGAACTACTTTGCACCGGAAAAGCAGGATCCATTTTTTTACTCCACCGCCGAATGCCCTTGGCCCATCATTGAGTCCGGTTAAGAGAAGAGTACCCGTTACAATCCCAATGGGGGACCACTACCTTTTGTATTGTATTTCTGGAGTCTCTAGCTCTCTTTTGTTCAGTGGGAATAGAAACGGTTCAACTCTTCCAAATGGCCATGAATGATCTTGGTGATATGGGCTGGGTTGAGCTCGTTCTTGTGCAATTCGAAAATGGCCACTAGCAAGGCGAGCTCAATATCGGTCTTTTTGGGGGATACCGATTTCAATTCTCTCATTAGCTCGAGAGCCTTTGCCTCCGCTTTCTTGTAGTCTTCAAAGTTCTTTTCGCTAGAAATTGCCATATCGTAGCGAACCAACTGATTCCACTACATCAAGGTCAAACTTCAAATTTTTCGAAGAGTCGACTTGCGACCCTACAACGGCTTGTATCGCCCTAGCCTTGGCGATTATCTCAACTTCATCGGAACGAAAGGGTTACGACCGAGATCGCATCCTTCTTTCTTGCACGTTGGGAGAAGGTGGCTTGAGTCACAATACCATCGCGATCTGGACAAGCTACAACCAAGGAAATCCCTTTACTAATTCGTCCCATTTCAACACGGGATTTGCCGCCTATTCCGTACTGTAGCGACTCCAAGATGAAAGGATCGGCCTCGTCGTCGAAACGGCAGCAAAGGAAGGCAACCATTACGATTGAATTTCCTTCTGCAGAATAAAACTCTCCCAGGTGGAAGAGCAGTAATTCGCTACCTTTCCCTACCGCTTTTTAAAAACATCGCTGTCTGCGATAGCGACGACTAAGTCCCTTAAGCCGTATCCGCTTTCCGCTATGTCCGTTGCGATCCCTTCAATTGCCCCATGATCCCGATAGGTCATCTCTCGACCCGTTCCATAAACAAGTAGTTTTTCCGTTAAGGTATAAGTAAAACGGTCCTTTCGATCCATCAAAACCTGCTTGAGCCCCCTCTCATCTCTAAAGCGCTCCCCGGAGGGCAATTCGCCTGATCCGTCGACCTGCTCTCCAAAAGCTCGATTATCGCCCGCATCCATCGAAGGGTAAAATTCTCTAAACCCACCAATAGGATCATAAAATTCCAGTGCAAATCCTAGCGGGTCGATCTTCGCGTGGCAATCCGCACAGGCCTGAACGTCCCGGTGTTTTTCGAGTTGATCTCGAATAGTGGTGGCTCCGCGTGTATCCGGTTCTAGCGGCTCCACATCTGGCGGTGGGGGTGATGGCGGCGTACCAAGGATATTCTCCAATATCCAAACGCCACGTACAACTGGTGAGGTTTCTACGCCGTTCGCCGTCACGGTCAAGACACTTGCATGTCCCAGCAATCCACCTCTGCGCGCATTCTTCGGCAATCTAACTCGACGAAATGCTTCTCCATTAATCCCCTCTAGGCCATAGTGCTTGGCCAATGAACCATTCAAAAACGTGTAGTCACTATCTAGGAAATCTAGAATCGAACCGTTGTTTGCCAAAAGATTCTCGAAATAAAGACGTGTTTCCTCACGCATCGCATATTCAAGGCGCTGTGAATAGTAGCTCTCAAAGCTCTTCCCATCCGGCAACATGCTACCCAAGGTATTCATTCGAAGCCACCCGTCCGTAAAGTGCTCAATAAAAGCCTTCGCCTTTGGGTCCGTTAACATTCGATCCACCTGGGAAGACAAGATCGCCGAATCCCCCAATCGGTTCGCTTCCGCCAATTGAAACAACTCCTCGTCTGGCATCGAGCTCCAAAGGAAATAGGACAAACGCGACGCCAGCTGGTAGCTATCCAGCTCCACGGCCTCCGCTTCATCTCCTTCATCCAAATACAGAAACTTGGGAGAGCTTAACATCCCAGCCAGGCCTAACTTCAACGCTGCCTGTAGCGTCTTTCCGGACTCTCTTTGCCTTCTCACAAAATCCGCATAGTGCTGAATATCATCTTGAGTCTGAGGTCTTCTAAATGCCCTCCTGGCAAACTCGAGCAACGTCCGATCAATATCGACCTCTGCCGGGCTAGTCACTTCTCCAAAAATCATCTGATGGCTTTTCGGTGGCCACTTCTCATAAGTGGGACCCGTAATCTCCAAGCTATGCACGCGAAGTCGCGGTCCCTCGTAAACTTCTCCGATCGTCTTGTTGCCCAGATTCTTGGGCTCAGCCAGACCCTCCTCCAAAAGATAATCCTGAGTCCGAACGACTTCCGGGTGGTACTTGTCCGCAACTTTTCGAATCGTTCCCTTACTGGCAACACCGTTACTCCAATGAACGAACGGCGTGCTGCCCTTCTCTAGCCAAACCAACACCTCGTAGTCGGTGGGAACTTCATCCGCCAAATCAAAAATCGCTACGTTCCTTCGCCCTTCGTGAGCGTTCTTCCGCAATAAACGCGGTTCGGGAGCAATAACCAACCCCATTTTCATGGGCTCTGAAAAATCCATTTTAAAATCGGAGTTTGAATACGGGTGATCTAGTCGATTGATCGCTTCCGCTCGTACGACAATCTTATAGTATCCATCTTCCGGTACTCCGCTCTTAGAAAACTTCAAAGGATAATTCGTATGCCGCTCTTCTGGTTGTCCGTGTCCAATGTCCAAGTACTTACCGTAGAAATTAATTCTCCATGTCACTGGAGCCCGTGTCCTTTCCTCCGGCCGCACTCCACCGAAATCGTTGGCAGTGAAACGGAGCATTTTCGAATCAGGTCTCTGATCCGAGAATCGAATCGCCTTTTCAAGGAATTCGTCTGCGACCTCTATGTATCGCCTCAATTGATAGTCGGAAAGGACCAGGGATTCTCCGTTGTTATCAAATCCGTCTACCTTGGAATCTTCAGGAAAGTCGAAAGTCGTATCAAAAGACTCCGTATGCACACCCAATAAATCTCTGAGCGTATTCGCATACTCAAAACGATTCAAACGTCGCATTACCGTGGACGCGGGTGATCGAAAGTCTGCTGCAACCGTCAACTTTCCCGTTAGCCAGTCAATCATCTGGCGAGTCTCTTCCTGGCTTGGCTGCCTTACCTTTTTCTCATCCGGCGGCATTTCTCCTAAATTCAACATGTCAAGTACTTCTTCCAACATCGTGAGGTTGCTTTCATCAAAGACATTGGCTGACAAGCCGTCCAAGCGACGATCCCCCTTCTGTTTTTCCCCTCCATGGCAACCGATGCAGTATTCAGAAACAAATTCGCTCACAAAAAGCGGAAGCGCGGTGTCGGCCGCAAACAATGAGGAGACCGCGATTGACGAAAGAGCCAATAGTGGAAGCAAACCCTTCATGCCTAAGCTAATTCCAGTCCCGTTAATGTGCCAGTCGAACTTGAAAACTGGTTGATCTCGAGACCGAATCGCTGCAGCATTGACACGAATAAATTCGCTGCACGTGTTTCCGTTCCACGCCCTTTGTCTTTCGCGTAAAGTTTGTGCTCGCCGTGGCGGAATCCGCCACCCGCCAATATCAATGGTAGATTTTTGTTACTGTGCGAACTTGCATTTCCCATGCCGCTTCCCAGCAAAGACATCGTATTATCAAAAAGCGATTTCCCGTTTGGCTCGTCGACCGATTTCAGCAAATCAAGAAATCGAGAAAACTGCGTAGTGTGGAAGCGTTCTATAATAGCGAGCTCTTCAATATAGCTCTCCACCTTTCCATGGTGTGTCAGTTGATGATATCCACGTGTTACCCCCAACCCGCCAGCATCATGCCCAATATCGTTAGATGCGAACGTGATCACCCGCGTTGAATCCGTCTGCAAAGCCAAGGCCATCAGGTCGTAGTAGAGTGGAATCCGTTCGGAAAAAGTGAGCCCATCTGCATCGGGAGGCAGCTGGTAGTCAACCGAGGGCTTTGGCCTGTCTAGCCATTCCTTTGATTGTATCAGTTTTTTCTCTACCTCTCTTACAGAAGTAAAATAGCGATCCAATTTTTCTTTATCGCGCTCTCCGACCTTACGCATCAGTCGGTCCGCGTCTGTCTTCACCAAGTCGAGAATACTCAAATGGTCCGTATAAACCCCTTTTAATTGCCTTATCTGGCTCGGGTCCGTTTTTCGAAAGAGCAGCGAATTGATCATTCTCAAATTAGCAAGCTGCGGCAGAGCAACGCCAGCACTAGACCAGGAAAGCGTATTGTTCGCATCCGACCCGCCCGACGCTAATTGCAAGGACTGAAAACGAGTCTGAACACCTACGAACTGGGCAGCCTTTTGGTCCAAGGATATGTTAGCTTCCGGCAAACCTCTCGAGTTTTTTGAAAGCAATCCGGTGAGATAAGCATGCACCCCTCCGTGGCCACCCACACCTTCTGTACCATGATCGAGTTGAGAAAATACCGAGAAGCCGTTGCGATGCCGCGCAAGCGGCTTGAGTAATACGGGCAATTCATAGCTTCGCCCCGTTTCCCTTGGAAAGAAAAGCTCTGGCACAAAGCCCAACCCCGTACCCACACATACCATACGTATGGGTACCAAAGCCGTATTGGAAACGGATCCTAAGACCATAGCATCGAGGAACGGCAATGAAAGCGACGCTCCCGCGATACCTCTAAGAAAAGTACGTCTGTTCAGAGGTTTAGTTTGATAATACATAAGCAGATTCGACGGCGGTTATAGAACCGTTTTAAACTAACTTGCGTAGAGACAAAGCAAATCGGAGCAAAAATTCGATGTTTATTTTCCTCCCAGTTCGAAATGACACCAATCAAACCCATTCGCATGCTTGGAAAGTCACAATTAAATAGAGGGGCCCAATCGAGAAGAATAGTGCCAAGTCTAGTCTTGAAAATCGGAAGAACACTCTCTTTATCGTTGGGGTTATACATTCAGGATAATAACTAAGATTATCATTAATATACACCAAACATAAAAAAACCGAGGACCCCTTAGATTATCCAGAGACGAGGTTTGAGACCAAACTAATCAATTCAGATATGGACCTTCTTGGCTCACCGCGATTAGAAATTCTCCGTGCCACCGCCGTCTTTTCTTTAAAAAATGACAACAACATCGATCGATTATCGAACGTGATCCAGTTAAGATTCTCCTGGGAACGGCGGTTAGGCGGTACGGTCTACAAGAAGTCTGGGTGCCTTTTCCCTTTACGGGATCAAGGCAAAAATGAGAAAAAAGAAAATATGAAAAATGTACTTTTAACAAACCTACGCCCCAAAAAACACCTGATTGGGCTACTCGCTCTAATCGCATCCAGCTTACTGCAGACTGGATGTGCTACCAGTGGTCACCACGAACGTAAGGGGGCGGTAGCGGGTGCTGCTACGGGAGCCTTGCTGGGAGCGATCATAGGAAACCAATCAGGCGAAGAAGGCGAGGGAGCGACCATAGGCGCGGTTGCCGGGGCCATCGTCGGACGCGAAATCGGCCGGTCGAAAGACCAAGCAGATATGAGGAACGCCCGCCCACGCAGCACGGAAGTCTACGACGCTACTCGAATCGACTACGGCTCCATGATGACCGAGGATGAAAAGCGTCGTGTCCGCAAACGGGCTGGCAAAGACGAAATCATCGACTGGGGCTACTACCTCACATCCGACGAAAAACGCCGTATCCTTGATCGTGCAGACCAAGCTATTGGCCTATAATTCGGTACGGCGTTTTTAAAGCGGCTCAGACGATTCACTCCGACCAGCTTTTAGCCTACTTGAAAATTTTCCACGTGACCAGATGGGGATCCGTTTCACTTAGTTTATTCAAACTCAAGTCTCTTATCGAATGGCTGGGCCCGCCCGCTTCCAAAACCGCTCCTTCGACAACCGCAAACCCAAGATTCGGATTTCCGACTTGCGCAATGTGTCCGTTATCCGTAAAATTGAAGTGCTACAGGGGAGATTCGCCCGGCTCTTTGAGCATGAGTACCGCTCCTGGCTCGTAACTTGCGGCTTCAATACAAAGCCCTTGCTCACTCGCATAGATCTGACCCTCCGACTGATAATCTATGGCCCACACTTCATAGGCCGATCCAACTCGCTTCAATGTGACAGCCATCAGTGATCCCTACACCTATATGTTTTGCCGTAAACCTGGAATGTCCACAAAATAGAATTCTGGCTAATCGAGCTTGTCCACCAATCGTATCCCGACAGGACTCGATTCCCCGATTGCCGCACACGGAAATAGCAACTTTATTGCAGAAAACGGTTAGATTGAATCCAACATTATCAACCAATCCGCTCTTCTCTCCCCTCATCTAGTAAAAAGCCTACTATAACCCTTCAACCTCAGCGATTCGGGCCAATATACTAATGCCATAACGACCTTCGCGACTACCTCCATTGTCTAGGTACTTCTTTACGAGCGGAAATGCCGGTTCACCGACCCAATCGATGACATTGTGAAGCATAGGCTCATTTTCCGATTTGTTTATCAATAGGCTTTCAAGAGTAGCTAAACCTAGGTCGCCTTGTCCTAGGTCGATAAGTATCCACGCTGCCATTACTCTTACTTCGTGCGATTCATCCTTAAGGGCTTTCTTGAGAAGTGCAGTCGCAGAATGGGCGTTCTTATCGAGCAAGCGCAGGCCAACCACTGCCCACCAACGCATGCCTTCATCCTCGTGCGACATCCACTCCTTAAAGGTTACCAGATTCGTCTTGTCCCTCGACAAAGCCCTATCAGCAGCATCTAAATAAGATTCGAGTGGATACAATCTCTCATCTCGAACCATTTCGTAGATGGTGAGATTATTTTCCGCAGCCCTTCGCTCGCGCATCTTCTCAGGCAAGAGCCCCGAATCGTGGATCTCGAGCTGCTTCTGACGCAGGGCTGCCTTCAGTTCGGCGATCATCGCCTGATGCTCCGGAGCATTGATTAGGTTGTGTACATTGTCAAAGTCGCTCTCGTTATCGAAAAACTCTTCGGAGGCCCGTGGCTCAAAGAACTGGCCCGTGATTTCATTTGTTTTCCCCTCTCGGTGATGCTGTTCCCAAGCTGGCGTCAGCTGAGCTTTCCACAGGTAAGCTAGGTGATGCCCTGCAGGGGCGAACGGGTAATAGTTTTTGTGATACGAGTATCGTACCGTTCGCATTAGCCGCACATGATCCAGTCGCTCGTCGGCCCGCTCCCGAAATCCGAGATGATACTTGGGCTCCGGCTCGATGCCATTCCCCAAAAAGACGGTCCCCTGAAAGGTGTCCGGAATTTCCGCTCCCGCCAAACTCAGCCACGTTTTCGGCATATCGACGAAGCTGACAAGCCGGTCGACCGTCGTTCCCGGCTCATTACCAGGATAGAGGTGCTTCATTTTTTCAGGAAGGCGTACAACGAGCGGGCAGTGAACTCCGCTCGAATAGAGGAACCGTTTGCTCCGGGCCATCACGCCACCGTGGTCCGAGTTGTAGATAATGATTGTGTCTTCGTACAAGCCATCCGCTTTGAGTGCATCGATTGCCTGCTGGACCTTACGGTCCATATTCTCAACGGCTTCAGCGTATTTGGCGTAGTTTTTCCGAATCACCGGCAGGTCCGGATGATAGGAGAAGAGTTTCATTTCAGCCGGATCCTTTTTTAACTCTTCAAGACCGCCATGAGCGAGGCTCTCGTGACTGTCCGTAATATTGAATACGGCGAAGAAAGGTTGTCCCGGCTCACGCATCCTCCAGCCGAATTTCTCCGTACCTCCCTTGTAATCCCATGGATCCTTGTCTTCTCGGCCGCCGATGTTATAGTCCGTCTTGCCGGGGTTGGAGGTATGGTATCCCGCCGCCTTTAGTAGATCCGGGTAGTATTTGATCTTTTCGTGCGGAATCAGATTACGGCTCCGCATGGGTTGCGTTCCATTGGAAATTCCATACATGCCCGTAATCCAGACCGACCGGGTCGGGGCACAGACTGCCGCGTTATCAAAACAGTTGGTGTAGCGGAAGCCTTCCTTCGCCAATTGGTCAATCGCTGGCGTATTCGCATTAGTTCCCCCGTAGCAACTTACCCACGAAATACCGTTATCCTCACTCGTTATCCAAAGAATATTCGGCTTTTTCTGAGTTTGCCGAAGAGATGTGTCCTGAGCCAGCACAAAAGGGCCGAACAGGCAAATAGCTGGCATCAATATGCGGCGGAATGACGCCAAAGATGGTCTAGTATATCGTTGCATAGTACCTTTCGAATCGAGATGAAAAGATTATAAGGGGGCTTAAGCCTGGAGAATACGCCATACTCTGGGCAAGCCCTGAGCTTTATTGGAGCCGCGGGCGATAGGTGCTCGCCTTGAGAACAATTAACGAACGTACCCGCAATTCTTAACGGTCGGGGACACGGGCACAAGGAGCACCAAGCATTGCCAGACCGGAAGGCTTTTCCCTATTTCCCAATTTCAGAAACTGGGTAGACTTCAACTTGTGGTATTTGCTCATGCCAGCCATTTCTCCAAAGTTAACGAAGTCTGCCAAAGGATGCATATATAGCACAATCGAAGCCCCCGAACTGAGGCAGCACCGGCGGTAAAACATCATGAAAGTTACGCTTTGCTTAGCTTAAAATCCCATTCTTTACGGTATTCCTTGTTGATGAGACTGTTCGCTTTGCGACTGTTCTTGAAGCTTAGGTTCGGGCCATCCCAAGCGAGCTTCTTTCCAGGGAAGTGCAAGCAGACATTGCCCAGCTGAATCGTCTCGGTGAATGGGCCGGCGTACTTGAAATTCGAGCCGGGGTAGTCGTAAGGTTTATTGCCAATAGCAGCCTCTCTGAATTCCGTATGGTGGCCTATCGAAGGTTCATAAACACGGGCGGGACGATGATCGCCGGTCTTTTCCTTGAGTTCCATGGCGACGGCACGATGAGCTTCGTGTGGAATTATTCGAGAGCTATCACCATAGTCACCCGTGACCAAAAGAGTGTTTTCCGTCCCGACGTACAGGTTACCCGAGTTCGCAAGCTCCGCTCCCTGAGCGATTTCCTCCAGCCGCTCATGGCGGCGCGGCTTACCGTTCTTATCCGTATAAGCATTGTCCGTTCCGTCGTACCAATAGACGTCGAAGCCAGGACGCTTGTCCGTAGGTCCAAAGGTCCACTTCAAAGTGGAACCTTTGGGAAAGGCGGCATCGGTTAAGGTGTCTACATTGAGTGCCTCAACGTGTGTCGGATAGCCTGGGTCGAGCGACATGAAAATCGAGTCCATGGTATGGCACGCCATGTCGGCCAAGGCACCACCGCCAAAGTCGAGCCAGCCGCGCCAGTTAAACGGGAGATAAGCGTCGCCGCGCTTCTTTGCCCGCCCCACGTCAAGTCCGCGATCGCCCAAGTAAGGACGGTCAGCAGCTGGGCCGAGCCAGTTTTGCCAGTCAAGTGTTTCCGGTATCGGATCTCCACCCTTCGGAAGCTCAAATCCCTGGGGCCAAACGGGGCGGTTGGTGAAACAATGAATTTCTTTAATGTCACCTAGGTGTCCCCCTTGGACATAGGCCGCTATCTGGCGATTGCCTTCGTTGGCGTGACCTTGGTTACCCATCTGCGTCGCTAGCTGGTAGCGATCACACGCTTCCGCCAGCTGGCGCGCCTCCCAAACCGTGTGAGTTAAGGGCTTCTGCGTAAAAACGTGCTTGCCATGCTCGAGCGCCAGGACGGTCGCTGGATAGTGACTATGGTCGGGGGTGCCGATCATGACCGCATCAAAACTGTCGGCTGCCTTGTCAAACATCTCGCGGTAGTCCTGGAAACCCTTGGCCGCTTTCCACTGCTTGGCTAGCCAGCTGTTTCCGTTTTTCTCCATGGCTGCAATGCCATTCGGGATATTTGTGTATCGGCTGGAATCGACATCGCAGTACGCCCCGCAAATATCACCATGGCTTATAGTATCGGTGATATGGCGATTGTTGATCCCCCCTACGCCGATAAACGCGACGCGCAGCTTTTCGCCCTTGGCCTCAGCACTGAGTATGGCGGGTGCGCCGAGTATCCCTACGCCGGCTGCAGTTGAAGTTTTGATGAATTGACGACGCGTTAATTTGCTCATGGGTAGATGCAGTTTGGGTTGTTAAAAAGTTTAATGGGTCCGCCTCGACACCGTAAAAGAGAGTGAAACGTAACCAAGAGTTTCGACGTTGGCGAAGCAATCCCTCCTTGGCAAGTTGCGAAATCGCAGTTTTTGATTATCTCTTACGAGTCTATCGATTCTAACATTGTTCGCCCTACCCGCCCAACGTCCTTCGCAGGAGTTGCCCCTACAATCACATCAATGGGCCGCAAATTGCTCAGCGGGTCATCTCAGCTTTCCTTATGGGAGCCTCACGCTTGATGCGGGATCGAAAATTTCCCAGGAATTGCCAGTGGGTCGGCTGGTTGAGATCTACTTCCGCCATAACAATGGTACCCCACTGGTCTGCCTCCTCGACACGGACTCCTTCACGGTTCCATACCGCGGTCTTCATCCAATTGGATTCAAGATCGCTGTAAGTGGAGAAAACCATGAATACTCCATTCTCCGCACAGCGAGCTGCGGCCAGTGATGGGTTGCCTCCCCATATAGGGAGCGCTATAACTTCTGCCCCGTTCATCGCCAACTCTCGGGCAACTTCGGGAAAGAATACATCGTAGCAAATCATTATCCCCGCTTTCCGAAACGTGTTTTGAAAACGGAGTCGCCAACTGGGAAGGCAATGACATCGATCCCAACGAGGCGATCCTGGATTGAGAGAGAAGCATCGCCCACGAATGGAACGGAGTTCACGAAGATAAGCGGGATTAGGTTTTATTGATGAACAGTATGCTCTTCGCTCGCTTTATACCGCGTTTCACGGTAACTTTATGAAGCCTTTTGGAAATTCTTATCATGGTCCTCTTCAAAAATGTTCCAACATAGGCAGCTTCTTTTTGAGTTTTGTCTGGAACCCTATCGAGGTTTATCGGTATGCTCTGATTCGATGGGACTGATTTTTACTGGGATCTGCAGATTTAGATTGCTCACATGCGTTTTAGCGGTAGCAGGCGTCGGCCAAGTTTCTTCGGCTAACTTATCTCCCAATATCGTATTCATCCTGAGCGATGATCAGGCGTGGACCGACTATGGTTTTATGGGACATCCGGACATCAAGACACCGCATCTGGATAAGTTAGCCGAGAATAGCCTTGTATTCGAGCGTGGATACGTAGCGGCTCCACTTTGCCGACCATCATTGGCATCCATGGTGACGGGATTGTTTCCATTTGAACATGGCGTTACGGGTAACGATGTGGATGGGCGGAATAATCGGGCTGAGTTGGACCTTATCGTGCGTGAGGCATTTCACGAGTACCCGAGTTTCATCAAGCTATTAACTGCGAATGGCTACTTCGCACATCAATCAGGGAAGTGGTGGGAAGGTTCCTACTCGGATGGCGGCTTCACCCATGGCATGACACATGGGGATCCGGAACGCGGTGGCAGGCATGGTGACGAGGGGTTGAAGATTGGGCGCGAAGGGATGACTCCAATAACGGATTTTATCGACAAGGCTACTGAAGCAGAGAAACCGTTCCTAGTTTGGTATGCACCTTTTCTTCCCCACAGGCCGCACAACCCGCCGGAGCGTTTGCTGAAAAAGTATCGTAAGCTCGGTCGGGCCGAGGATGTCGCCAAGTACTTTGCCATGTGTGACTTATTCGACGAAACTTGCGGCGAATTGCTTGGGTACTTAGACGAGAAATCGCTTACTCAAAATACAATGGTCATTTATATTTGCGACAACGGATGGGCGGCACAAAGTACAAACGCTGCGGACCCAGATCAGGCTTTGTGGAAGGGCTTCGCCCTTCGCTCGAAAGGTTCGCCTTACGAAAATGGTATCCGCACGCCCATTATGCTTTCTTGGCCAGGCCAGGTGGAGCCGTCTCGCTCGCCTCAATTGGCTCATGCGATAGACCTCTTCCCTACGATCGCCGCTGCCGCAGGTCTGAAAGCCCCTGCCAATCTGCCGGGAGTCAACTTGCTCGATGAGGCGGCACGAAAGAAACGCAAGACCGTTTTCGGTGTCACGAACTCGATTCATAACATGAAGCTCGGCAAGCCCAAAGAGACGCTACAATACCTCTGGTGCGTAGAGGATGATTGGAAACTTATTCTTCGTTATTCCGGCGAAGACACCACAAGATACAAAAATGTGCATATCTGGGATACCGCAACGGTCCGACTTTTCAACGTAGTGCATGACCCATATGCTAACGATGATCTTGCTTCCTCGCACCCGGAAGTCGTGGAACGATTGAAAAAGAGGATCCAAAACTGGTACGATGTGGACAGCCATTCAAGGAAATCGTTATCGGATCAATAGTTTTGTAATATAAATTTAGATACAAACTAAAATAAAAAGATAGATAGTAAAAATCGAAACGCCTGGAGCACTGATAAAACGGGGCAATAGTGAGAATTCAGCCCTTACGCGAACAATATTAAAAAACCCCCAACCCGATTGAGAGGTCTAGCTTAAACGAGTGCACGCATCGTATTGTTGAAAATCAGTCCGACCAGAGGGATCACGTTAAACCAGCGTCGTGTGGTTAAGGACCTCGGTAACTCTTCCCGCTAAGCTTCTTTCACTATGCGGAACTCCCAGTGATTGTAGCCAATGAACAGCACGACGAGAAAGGTTTTTGCATGCCGCAAGCCCTGACCTGAAAACAATGGCGAGATCCAACATGACGCTACCAAACATGAGACGCTATCGGGCCATGATATAGAACCGCTCCACGCATTAGCCGGCGTCCTTGCACTCTTTCACCCTCCAAATAACTGATCAAAATCTATTGGCAAATAGAACTAAATTTTAACAACTAAGACTAAAATATAAACGTAATAGGTTGGAGAGTTTGGGCCAAACGGCAAACGGTTTTTTGAGTCGCTTATTAACTATTTCGGGGTTCTCTATTTTCGAGTTCTGAGGCCATTTTTTTGGACTTTTTGATACAATCACTAACAGAGACTCCTCCATGAAAATTTCCCATAACATAAAAGTCTTTATTTCTTGCTTGAAATCGAGCGATTGAATCAAGCAATTCTTGATGATTCATGTCATACTGAGGAATTCCCTTTTTCCATCTGAAATGATTTTTAAAAATAACTTCTCCATCATGTTGAAGAAGCTCTTCTAATTCAGATAAAACAATTTTTTCTAGGTCTTCTATCGGCAAGTCACAGAGCTCCCGCTGCCTCTCTCCACCTACAATCACTGTGTACAACTCAAAATCCTCAGGAGCTATATGACCAAACGTCCTGCTGCTGAATAATACTCCCAAATACTTTTTGCCATCAGATGGTTTCGTCAAGACGCCAAAACCCTGTTTCTTGTTTTTTATGTTTTCTTTTTTTAATCCATAATGAAAAACGTTTACTGGACTGTAATTCACCTTCTCAAGTACTTGAACGAATGATTGATCTACAATCAATCGCTTTAAACCATGAGCCGGAATTGTAGAAATAAGTCGTTTGCACAAAATAAGATCCTTCCCAGTATCTATTTCATATCCGTTCGACTTAGTCGTGATTTTTTGTACTGTGCAATTTAATTGGATTCTCTCCCCTAGGAGATCAGCTATTTTTTCCGTCAATTGAGACAAGCCAATCGGTAAATGAAAAGAACCCTGTCCTTGTTTATTTTTATCTCGTCTAAAAAAACCTTTAATAATACTCCCATGTTTTTGCTCTAGCTCCCACAGGATTTTCAAACTGTGCTGAGCACTCATTTTTTTCGTGTTACCAGCATAGATACCTGTAATGAAAGGTTCAACCAATTGGTCGTGAATTTCCATTCCAAAACGAGCCGAAACAAAATCATAAACCGTCGTGTTTTGAGTATGCCTCTTAACAAACAGATCTCTTAAGATACCTATCTTACCCCTTGCTGAAAGTAAGGGTGTACAGATGAATTTCAAAAGAGAAGTAGGCACCATTGTCAATTTTCCCTCACGCAAAACAAAACGATTCTTGTCGGCAACAGTCGTAGGATATTCGAGCTTTTCAATTAATCCACAATCCTTGATAAGCTCCAAAATAGCCTCGTTATTCAGAAGGACCGTGTTCGGACCGTTTTCGCATATGAATTGATTTTTTATTACCGTATGAATAATCCCGCCCACTCGACTATCGGATTCTAATACCAATAAATCTTGGTTGCTTTTTGAAAGAAAATGCGCAAGACTTAACCCTGAAATTCCCGCACCTATTATGACTGTATGTATCTCTTTATTCATTTATTTTATAATGGACATATTCATGGTAAACGAGATGCACCATACCGCGTGGCAGGTAAAAGATGCTGACCATCCAGGCCATGACCAAGTGAATCGTTTTCGTCCAAAGATAGAGATGTCCCGACATAGCGTTTTCGAATTTTAGTAGTTACTACCGGCCGCAAACTCAATCCGCAACCCTAGAGAATTCCTAACCTGCGAATCCCTATCAGCCCCGCGTAGCTTGCCAGGCGAAGCACTCATCCAACCCACAATACCCGCTCCGAGAACGCCGGATGCATGCGTCGCCGAGTTACGGAATGCACTAATCATTGTCACTTTCGAAACAACCCCCGATTTGGACGCCCCATCGCGGACATCACCCGAAAGAGCGTCTACGAGGCACACCCTACAGGATTCATTGCGCTTCAAATTCTCACAACGGCCTGGAGAAGTCTAAAAAGTCGACCACTTGAGTAAAAAATATTTTTTAAAAAACAGAGTACAGAACGGGCAGATATTAAATAATCATTCCCTCCGAAGCATTCGCGAGTCCGCAAACAGACCTTACATCCGAACAAGAATACCGAACTAAGAAACATATTCATTTCCTATGAACAACTCGCCCATCACAAAGACCTCCGTGTTAGTAACCAATATGAAGATCCTTAAACGGTTCATTCAATCCCGGAATAACTCCGTTGCCACCGGTGCAGCTATAGCCCTCTCAGCATTCGCCCTCTTCTCGACTGCCTGCAGCGATTCCGCCACTGAGATGTCTGAATCGGCCGAACCGACCAAGATCGTTTTCATCTCCGGCGTGCCGAGTCACCCATCCGGTCAGCACGAATTCAAGGCAGGTACCATTTTGCTCGCCCGAGCACTTGAGGATCAGAGTGAGCTTCCCGTGGAAGTAGCTATCGCACACCACGGATGGCCCAAAGACGAATCCATCTTCGATGACGCCAAAGCGGTCATAATCTACTCCGATGGAAACGCCAGACACCCCGTTAACGAACACGAAGCCAAGATGGACGAAATGGTCAGTAATGGCGTCGGCCTAATGTGCATGCACTACGGAGTCGAAGTCCCTAAGGGGGAACAGGGGGAATACTTCAAGAAGTGGATCGGCGGACACTACGAGGCCGCTTACTCCGCCAACCCGCACTGGACGGCAGAAGTCGAACTTAATGCCGATCACCCCATCAGCCGGGGCGTCCCCGGATTCAGCGCGAACGACGAGTGGTACTACAACATGCGCTGGGCTACGCCGAAAACTGCGAACAATATCTTAACTGGTATTCCCACCCGGGAAAACATCAATCGCTATGTTCATTGGAATCAATTCGCTGAAAAACTTCTCGGCACACAGCAGACAATGATGTGGGCAGTCGAACGCCCCGACGGTGGTCGTGGTATCGGCTTCACCGGCGGCCACTGGCACCGCAACTGGGCCATCGATGATTTTCGGAAAGTCGTGCTCAATGCCATCACATGGACGGCCGGCCTGGAGGTTCCTGAGAACGGAGTCTCATCTGAGCCCATTACCGAAGAGCAGCTCAACGAAAACCTAGACGAGAAGAAGGAGATGGTCCACATCCCCTTGCCCTCAGAGGGTGACCTTACTCAACCCGCTGCTAAGCCCGTCCCCTATAAGTGGCCTGGTATGCCAAAATCTTGAGCCTAGGTCAAAGGCCGTAAAACCAAGTGATAGACGGTCCCAATTCACTCCCCGCATCAAATCGGAACGATTGGCATCCGCACTCTCGAATTCGTCAAAACTGAGATTACGACAGAGAAAGAACTTGGTAAATTCGTTTTCGTGGTCAATAGCCAAACGGTATTCATAAAAGGTACCAACCATGTCCCTCTAGACGCTCTCCACAGAAGAGGTAACCGCCATCTCGATACGCTGCTTTCGATGACCGCACACCTGAATTACAATATGCTCAGAATCTGGGGTGGTGGTGTTTACGAAACGGATGCATTTTACGATCGATGCGACGAACTGGGTATCATGGTATGGCATGATTTCATGTTTGGCTGTGCCCTCTATCCGCAAATAGATGATTTCCTGGAACAGGCGATCGAGGAAGCAGAAGTGGTTATCAAGCGCTTGCTCCATCACGCCTGTATGGCGCTCTGGAGTGGAAACAACGAAAACGACGTGGCTTACAACTGGTCCCCACTTCACTCAAAACTTAATCCGACGACGATCGTATCAGCCGCGAAATTCTGCCATAAGTGCTGAGACGCCTAGACCCGCTTCGGTCCTACTTGCCAAGCTCGCCCTATGCGAGTCAAAACGTCTTCGAACGCGGAGAGAAAACATCGGAAATACCCGAAGATCACCTCTGGGGACCAAGAGACGATTTCAAGGGTCATTTCTACACAAATACTCAAGCCCATCTTGTCAGCGAAATTGGATAGCACGGTGCGCCCTGTCTTAAATCGCTCAAACAGATGATCGAGCCTGAACATCTATGGCCGTTCGAGAACGATGGCGAGATAGACCCTCAGTGGCGAGCGAAAGCAGTCGCCAGGTTTCCCGATGAATCACTCCATGACGGTCGAATCCGGTTGATGGCGAATCAGATCTCGATTTTGTTCGACGTGATTCCCGGCCAGTTAAAGTCATTTATCCAAGCCCCGCAAATCAGCCAGACCGAAGCGATGAAGTTCTTCATCGAGCGATTTCGAATGGGCAAATGGCGCCGCACAGGAATCCCATGGTGGAATATCCGCGACGGCTTGCCATTGATTTCCGACGCTATAGTCGACTACTACAATCGACCCAAGCTGGCCTACTCCTCTATCAAATGAGTCCAGCAAGACCTATGCGTTATTGTGGATGAAGCCGATAATGAATGGCACAATGTGATTGCGGTAAACAAAACGCTTAACGATGCCAAAATCGATGTCGCCATTAGCGTTATAGGGCAAACGGGCACGCTCTTGAAACACACCTTCACTGTTCCTGCTAATGGTCGCATCGAAGTCGGCAAAATTCCCGCTTCCCCTGTTTGTGCTCTATATCTGCTGGAGTGGCGGTCGGACTCGTCGACCGGTCAAAACCATTATCTAGCCGGTCCACGTCCCTTCAATTTGAAACAATACACGCGATGGGTATTACAACTGGGACTCGAGGTTCAGCCCCCTGCATTTATGTCGCCATAAATTCCTAAGAGTGTATCCGAAAGCTCGGAGAAGACTTTGCCTAGACAAACGTATTAGTCAGCCTCTAAAGGATTAAGAGCCAAAATTTCATCAATGAGCATTCTAAACCATAATACACAAGAAGCAGCCAAACTTCTTCAACAATTGAACGCCTTCTCGGACACGGCCGAAAAAGCAGCCGCTGACATTGCCAACACGCTCTGCTCAGGCGGACGCCTGCTCGCCTGCGGCAATGGTGGCAGTGCTGCGGAAGCCGCCCATCTGACCACCGAACTCGTGGTGCGTTACAAGAACGATCGTCCCGCCTTCGCTGCTCTATGCCTTAACGTTCATGGCGGAGACTTGACTGCCATCAGCAACGACTACGAGTTCGACCGCATATTTGAAAGGCAGGTGGAAGCTTTCGGCCGCATGGGCGACTGTTTAACAGTATTCAGCTCCAGCGGCCAATCCAAGAACATCTTCCTAGCACTCGAGAAAGCGAAGACTCTGGGACTGAAAACTATCGCTCTCCTCGGTAAGGATGGAGGCGTCTGCTCGGGCAAAGCCGACCACGAAATTTGCGTTTCTAGCAAGTCCACTGCGCGGATACAAGAAGTGCACCTACTACTGCTCCATACACTTTGCGATTTAGTCGAAACAAAGCTAGGGCATGAATAAAGGGTGACACAATCTGGGAATCGACATAGGCGAGACCGAATGTGACCCTTCTATCGGCGCTGATAAAAGAGAAGTATTGGCCCGCGAAGAAGCGACAACCGCGAGGTTAGAACCCACCTGCGAATTGATCCTAAATTAAGTTGAATAGTTATCCAAACAATACGGCAAATCGCTCCACTGCTTAAGAGTTTACTATTAGTATATTTGGATAATTTTTTAGGACTCGTTATCGATCAACCCAACCTCCGAGTATAGGACTCCCTTACTATTTTGCAACTCGTAAAAGAAGAGTCTCAATTGCCCACCTTATTAATGGCCTACGCCAATACTGGAGCTCTTGCGGAAGTCAAATAGGGAGCGAGTCGGAATTAAACCGATTTAGTTTTTCTGACCTGCCGTAAAGGCATGGGTTCTGGCATCGTTTGCAATGCACAAATCCTTGAAGGAACCAACAGCTTCGCCGTTGAAGTCGGCCACATACGCCTTCCCGATGATTATCAGATCGGGTACGGTAAAAGCGGCTGATTCGAACGCTGGTGCTGCGGAGAAACTAGCCCACCAAAGAGATTATGCCCGATTGAAGGCATTCGACTGCCGGGAAAATCCAAGTAACGCAGTCCAACCCCTCGCTTTGCCATTGGTCGGGGACAAATGACGCCGCCATTCCCCCATCAGAATCAGTCACCCAAAATTGAATTGCTTATCAACAAAATCAGGTGCGATACTCCTTGCACGAGCCCATCAGTCATGGGATTATTTTGCTTTTAGTTACGATGTTGTCGAGCCGGAGGGATGTTACACAAAGCCCAAGGCGTAACCATACTTGGAAAAAAGAATGCGCTTAGGAATTTTAGCTTGTCTCATTTCAGTTTTACTTACAGCGAGGATTGCTGCCGTCGATGAGTCCAAACCGAATGGAATGGTTTTTATACCCGGGGGAGTTTTCAAGATGGGTGGAGACGCAGGGTTGATGAGTGGAGGTTCTCAATCTCATGGCACATCATATCCAGTGCATGAGGTATACGTTGATGGATTTTGGATGGATGAGACTGAAGTGACTAATCAGCAGTTTGCTGATTTTATCGAGAGTACAGGCTATGTGACAATAGCTGAAAGGCAGCTATCCGAAGATTACATCCGGGAAATGAGCCAGTTGGCCAATGCTCGAATCAGAGAGCTAGAGATGATGCAAAAAAGGGCCACCTTTGAGGAGAAAGCGGCAATCGACAGTGCAATTGAAAGAATAAAAGAGGCATCGAATTTCGGCGAAGCGGCTGGTTCTATCGTTTTCAAGGAGCCAGTCGACAAGCTTTACAGCAAATATGACTATACTCAATGGTGGAGGCTAGTTCCCGACGCAAACTGGCGTTCTCCAGAAGGAGGTGACTCGACTTGGAGAGGCCGAGAGGATCATCCGGTTGTTAACGTAAGTTATGAGGATGCCGAGGCGTATGCCCAGTGGGCCGGAAAAAGACTGCCCACAGAGGCAGAGTGGGAACGTGCTGCCCGAGGAGGCTTGGAGCGCCGGCGATATGTGTGGGGAAACAGTTTTTTTCCGAAAGGAACGGGCGTTTGGATGGCAAACATTTGGCAGGGTGAGTGGCCACTTGCAAATACACGGGAAGACGGACATTTCGGCACCTCGCCGGCTGGAAGCTTTCCACCGAATAGCTATGGACTTTATGACATGGCCGGAAATGTTTGGGAGCTTGTATCTGATCTCTACCACCCAAGTACATACAGTATGCGTACTTCTAGCCCAGCATCGAATCCAACGGGACCGAGCAAAGAGTTTCTAGATAGGATTGGTTACAGCGTAACAAGCTACGTTCTGAGAGGCGGTTCGTTTCTCTGCTCTGATGATTGGTGTCGGGGTTATCAACCAGGTTCCCGTCAACTGGCTGAAAGCGACTCCCCGTCGAATCATGGCGGATTTCGGTGTGCCAAAAACGCTGAGGAGTCAGAGGATTAGTTTTCGGGCCGAAACCCAGCCGTAGATAGATTGGTCCGGCACTTCAAGTGCAGGGTCGGCCTTCGTGGCGATTTTTTCTTAGGAAGCAGTTGATATGGGATAGCGTGATTAAAAGTTTTTATTAGTCATCAACTGCTTTTCTCCTAAGCGATGAATTTTTCTTTCCAATCTGAGGGCCTATGATTCAGCGAAGTTTTGAAAGTATCCAAATCCGTTGACCAATCTGTTTTCCTCGTTTTAGAGTCCATGACACGGAAGTCTTAGAGAGAATGCCTGTTTATGGCCATTTCCATGCTGAACCAATAAGGTGCATAGTTCATCAGGCCGATTTTGTGCTGAAAGTAGGAGTTCCCTAGTCGATCGAATTGTGCGAACTCGTGCTGTTAAATCTGGCCTGTGGCTTCCACATTCTCAAGCAACGAGAACTCTGCATCTACAAAGACCCTTTGGTACATTTCCGAAAAGGCGACGTCCCTAGAATTTGCTAATTATTCGCCAATAATGCCGGAGACCCTTTCTTGGCTTGTCCGTAATAGGGCGACCTTCAAGGTTTGTCGCAATTCTATTACAATGGGAATAAACTCGATGAGAACTCTGGGATTTGCCATCACTGTACTAGGTTTAATGAAGGTGCTTTTTTTAATATAGCGCCAGATAGGAATAGGTCGCATTCAGAGGAATACAAGTGGCCCGCCCTTCAGCAGATAGCTGCAGGTGGCGGATTTCTTATTCTCTAGTAATTACGAAACGCATGCTGCTAGGTCCAAGCGAACGAGTTACAATTGAAGACGATTTGAATGATGGGTAAGACGTAAAACTGAAAATCATTCCTGAGGCCGGGATTTTAGAGACTTTTTCTTATTGGTCGGAAGCCGCGACCAATGGTCATTTTGATCTGGTTAAAATTTGGCCAAAGCCGACCTCTAAATGTTATCAGGTAATTCCCAATATGCTAAATAGAATTTTACGCCTTGAACGGGATAGTGCTAGAGACGAGGGAACTATAACAATGGGTCGCATAGTGATCAATAGAAAAACCTATGGAGATCGGAAATATCGTTATTCGTATTTGATTAGAAGATACGGAAACTTGGGATACCCGATATCAATCTAGTAAAATGCCCCGCTTCATGTCCACCTAGTTCAATTTCTTATCCTTGATCGAAACGAGCGTATTTCATCCGCCCTAGAATCCGGTTGAATGGGCACTGTTCTTGTCATGCCGGAGAAGTGCGTTAGTGTTATTATAAATTTCAATCAATACGAAGATTCAAATATCCTCTTCATATAAAACTGCCACATTCTAGAGCATGTGGACAATTCCATGATGGGCCAATTCGTCGGTACTTATGAAAAATCGAATTAAATCAACATCTTCTTAACGCAGTCAAAAATTAATCTCCAAAAACCACAACAACAAAAGCTTTTTGTTATTTAGTTGCAACAAAAACGTAGTTTGTATTCTGCTACGGTTGTGGCTTGTGTATTACCAGCTGAGGAAAGCTTTTGCTTCGGAAAAACCCAATTGAAGCAGAATTAATACGCATTTGAATGAAATAATAACCGCGAGAATCGTACAAATGAATAAATTTATTAAAAAGGTTTTTGAATTAACGATGGGGCACTCCGCAGAGGGAGCTGTGCGGATGGGATCAATAATTTTCGCAATTGTAGGGTTCTTTCTTCATCTTACGCTCTGGGTATTGCATACAACGGGGAAGTTAGTCATAGTTGGAGATACGTCTGAATTAGTTCGTTCCCCGCTTTCAACACTCTACACCCCATTTTCAATATTGCTAATCTATGAGGTTTATCAGCTCATAAGGGCAATTCCAGAGTCTTTCTCGTCGTCGATTGGGAAGCAATATGAAGTAGCCACGTTACTCGTGGTACGAGATCTTTTCAAGCGACTCGCTGATTTAGAAGCTTCCGCAGGTTGGAAGGTAAGTGAAGATTTAGGATTATTTTTAATCGAGTGTGTAACCTTCTTGGCTCTTTTTTACACTTCGTTAAGCTTTTACAGACAGAAAAGCATTGGAACCAAGTTCGACGGTATTGTGGCTGACGCTAAAATTTTCATCGGTACCAAGCGTTTGGTCGCGAACCTAATGCTTATTGTCTTCGTTCTAACTGCAGGTCATGCTTTTTGGGAGTGGATAAGTGAAGTGCAGTCGGGTAGAGGCTCTGTAAGCAGCACAATATTCTTTTTGGACTTCTTCACCTTTTTAATTCTGGCTGACATTCTAATACTACTAATTTCGTACTGGAGCTATACTGATTTTGGAAGTCTAGCTAGAAATACCGGATTCGTCCTATCGACAGTTATAATTCGTGTTGCGATCTCCTTTGAGGGCGTATCAGCAATGATACTCTTTACGCTCGCTAGTATTTTGGGAATCGCGATAATAAAGATGTTCTCTCCAAGCAAGGCAGCTTAAGTTTGGAATCTAATTCTGTATTTTTTGTACTAATCTCGCCAATAAATTATCGAATATCCGAACTCAAATAGAGTGGTGAATTAGCCAATTAGCCCTTGCCAGTTTTGGCTCAGATGAAGTAAGGTTGGATGATGTTAAGGTGGATGTCAGTTTTGTTACTGTTTGATCTGACTTTCAGCTTTTTATCCGGTTCAAAACCTTTCTATTATCGTCCATCGCAAATCCGATCGAACGATTTAGTCAATTGCGATATTGCTGTCTACGGCGGAACGCCAGCGGGTGTAACTGCAGCGATTCAGGCATCGCGAATGGGGAGGACGGTTATTTTACTCTCTTTCAATAAGCATGTAGGCGGCCTAACATCCGGGGGGTTGACCGATACTGACCTAGGCCAGAAAAATTCTATCGGTGGCCTAGCCGCAGAGTTTTATCAGCGAGTTGGTAGGCTCACCGATTTCGGTGCTGCTGAAGCTGAAGAGCTTTTTGTAACGATGCTAAATGAAGCCGGTGTCAGAATCTTGTATGATCGGCCATTAGATTCTGTGACCATCGAAGATGGGAAAATTGCCAAGCTGTTTGTCGAGACGGGCGAGGTTATCCATGCTAAGATGTTTATAGATGCCACCTACGAAGGCGACCTTTTGGCTGCTGCCAACGTGTCCTATCGCGTCGGGCGTGAACCGTCGACGGCTTTTGGAGAGTCCCTTGGAGGCCAATGGCAGAAGGTGTCGTGGAAGAATGTCTACCAGTTCTGTCGCTTACCGATCAGCCCTTTTATTGTGCCGGGAGACCCTACATCAGGTCTCCTTCCGGAGATTTCGCCGCACCCTCCGGGTGATCCGGGCGATGGTGATTACCGTGTGCAGGCCTACAATTTTCGGATGAGTCTCTCTAATGCGGAGGGAAAGATTCCATTCCCGAAGCCCGCAGTCTATGACGCGGGGCGCTATGCACTACTTGCACGATTCTTGAATTTTGATCACCGAGTGAAGTGGCGACTCAACTATACGACCGATCATATGACGGACGGTCCGGTTCGGATGCGTAATGGCGACTCGAATAATGCGGGGAGTTTTTCGTCCGATTATGTAGATGGTGCCCATCGCTGGCCTGATGGCACTTTTGAGCCAACTTCTTTCGCCGAATTACCGCCACCGCGCCGCGGTCTACCCATGAGCTTTCGCGAGCTTTACGTGCTACGAGAGAAAATATTTCAAAGTCATGTCAACTATCAGCAAGGCTTGATGTATTTTTTAGCGAATGACCCACAAGTGCCGAAGAATCTCCAATCTAGGGTGAGGCAATTTGGTTTAGACCCGAAAGAATTCAGGGAGACCAATAATTGGCCTCATCAACTGTACGTTCGGGAAGGTCGCCGCATGGTGTCTGACTATGTCATGACCGAGGCGAATTGTAGGTCGGAACGTTTAGTCAAAGATTCTATCGGCTTGGCCTCTTATGCAATGGATTCGCATTTCTGCCAGCGCGTAGTCGTAGAAGAGAATGGGGTGACTACCGTTCGCAACGAGGGCGGTTTTGGCCAGGATTTGGCTAAACCGTACTCGATATCCTATCGCTCGATTGTCCCCAAGATCGAGGAGTGTACCAACCTACTGGTTCCACTTTGCCTGTCAGCGAGCCACGTGGCTTTCGGTTCTATTCGAATGGAACCGGTATTTATGATTATGGGGCAGAGTGCTGGTGCTGCTGCCTGCATAGCAATCGCGGATGAAGTACCTGTTCAGGCCGTTAATTATGAAAAGCTAAGGGCACAACTAGTTGCGGCTAAACAAAAACTGTAAAGTACGGGATATAAACTCTAGTTCCCAACTGATGGATTCGTATTGGCGTAAGCCCAATAATTAACTTTTATCCCAAATCTTCAGAAATCGCCAATCCATACTTTTCGATTATGTTTTTGAAATTTTCAGATTATTTAAAAGGGTTTCAAATCACTAAAGTTGGGGATCTTAACGCAATTTGAGACGTAGTTATAAATAAATCACATTGTCGCTTGCGCATTTGTTACCAAGTTTAAGTCCCTCTCAATCTTTGAATCTAATTATACTTGACTGATTTAGCTGCAAAATGTTGCAGTTTGAACGGAGGGTATTTTTCGACTGTGCTGCTACATGAAAAAAGGAAAGAACTCGCGAGACTAGTGCGTCTAACGGCGAAAAGGGTCAGAGAGGGGGCGGATTATCGTTGGACAAACCAGGGGCGTTGCAATTGCGGGCACCTGGCACAAACCCTGACCGGTTTAGATGGTGGTCAAATACACCGTATAGCCTTGTACTCTGAAGGCGAGTGGGTTGATCACGTAGAAGAATTTTGTGAAGTAAGTAACAAACCAGTCAGCAAATTGATTCAGGAGATGCTTTCGTTCGGCCTTGGGATCGATGAATTACATGCTCTCGAGCGACTAAATTTAGATATCGTGGTTAGACATTTACCAAAGGGACGGCGCTCGCTGAATTTTAGATTAAGAGAAGATTTATTGATTTACCTAGAAACTTGGGCGGACGTAATCGAGGCGGAAATAAGTTGGTATCAAAATCCCGAAGCTCAAATTTTCATAAATAAAAAGCTCTTCGTGATGCACCAAACACGTGTTGAGGTGCCTGAACCATTAGATGAAAATCCTGCAAGTGGCTGCGAGATAGCGGCATTCAAAACAGATTTCCACAAAAGAAGATTCCCGATTAAAGGTTATCAAAGAAAAAAGTCCTACCGATCAAGATTAGGATTCCGGAAGGGGATCTATTTCGCAGGAAAAACGTAATCAAGTTTTAAGGTGTAAAGGCAAATTTAGCGACGCAAAAGCTTTTCAGATTTGTTTGAGCTGCGTAGCTGAAATTCACACTCATTTTGTTGAAAGTGAGCTTGTTAGAATTAGCCAAAAAAGTCAGCCGTAAGGGATTCTGCTCTCTTGAGTTAGTGAATCTGGGTGCAATTCCTTTTAAAATTCAAAAGCCCAACACAAAAAAGTTACTTCAAAACGGCCTGTTGCGGAGAAGTAAAAGAGTACCCAGTTCCAGAAACTCAAAGGACTGCAGTCTTTTCTGTCGTTAGTTGATGAGTCTCTATTCACTTCACAGCTACCTTTCATCTCGCGGTCCCGGCCATTCAAATATCTATCGGGAATAGGGCATTAGATGGATTTCCTATCAACAAAGAATTGCCTTCGTGGCAACCGTACAGATTGTAGACTATCAACAATCCGTCACGTTTAGATCATCTTCTACACATTACCGCTATATGCCCCCTCGATAATGAGACGACTTCACGTAGCACTTTCAGTCCCCTCCTTTCTCCTGATCCCTCTTCTTTTCTCCGTGGAAGATACGATCGATTTCAATCGGGACATTCGACCCATCATCTCGGACAAGTGCTTCCAATGCCACGGTCCCGACGCGGAAAACCAAAAATCAGAATTCCGCCTCGACAGCCAAGAGAGTGCTACAGCTAACCTGGGAGGCGTATTCGGAATAGTGCCAGGCAATCTCGAGGAGAGCGAACTCCACTGGCGCATTTGGGAAGAGTTCGAGGAAGATGTGATGCCGCCTGTAAGTTCGAAACTCTCGCTGACCGAGGAAGAAAAACACATACTCGATCGTTGGATCGAACAAGGGGCCACCTACGATAAGCATTGGTCCTTCAAACCGATCGAAAGCCCCGAGCTGCCCGATCTCTCCAGTGAAAATAAATCGTGGTCCAAAAACGAAATCGATCACTTCATCGCCCAACGACTCGATTCCGAATCGCTCTCGCCCTCTGAGTCCGCTGATAAGGAAACGCTTATTCGGCGCCTCTCCTTCGATCTGACCGGTCTTCCGCCCACTATCGAGGAAATCAATGCCTTTCTAGTGGATGAAGACATCAACGCCTACGAACGACTAGTCGATCGCTTAATCGCATCGCCGCACTACGGCGAGAGAATGGCCTTGGCTTGGCTAGACGCAGCTCGCTACGCAGATTCTGGTGGTTATCAGGACGACATAAAGAGATCGCAATGGCCCTGGCGCGATTGGGTGATAGAGGCCTACAATACTAACATGCCTTTCGATCAATTCACGATCGAGCAACTTGCAGGCGACCTTTTGGACAACCCGACTTCCGACCAAATTCTAGCCACCGCCTTCAATCGGAATCATCGTATCAACAACGAAGGCGGTATCATTCCCGAAGAATTTCTCGTCGAATACGTAGCCGACCGGGTCGAGACCACCTCTACCGTCTTTCTCGGGCTTACCATGGCCTGTGCCCGTTGTCACGACCACAAGTACGACCCGCTCACTCAAGCCGACTTCTACAGCCTATTCGCTTTCTTTAATAATATAGCCGAAAACGGTAGGGATGGGAACATTGCCCCCGTTCCCAACATGAACTACTACAACGGCGGTACATTGGCCGAGCACGAGCACCTCAAACAGGAGCTTGCCGCCGTGAAACATAAAATGAACGATGTTCTCGCATCAGGCGAAGCAGAATTCTCCAAATGGCTCTCCGAACTGGAAACTGACAATAAGAGTATTTTTTTTACGCTTCGCCAATTTCCTAAGCCATCGATACACATCCCTTTCGAAACCGTCGATCGGCAACAAACCGCCGACGTCGCATCGAATCGAAAAGTACGCCTTTCGAATCGCAAACGAAACTATAAATTCCTCAAGGAAACCGAATTCAGCAACGCCCTAAGTTTCGACATTTCCACTTACGCCCAACTGGGCAGTCCTCATCCCAACGGCTATTACTCAGAAGTTCCTCGATCATGGCACGTGAATTTTCAGTCGCCCAAGAATTTCGCAGGATCCGAAGGTCCCCTGCTCGCATTGGTTCAGGGAGAAGTAATACGAGGCTATCGGCTTATTCTCGAACAAACCGCCGATCCCGAGAACTACCGAGCCTCTTTTCAAATCATAGACGACGCGTCCGAAAAACGCGTCATTGAAGTCGTCTCCAAATCGGTCTTCCCAAAAGGTGGCTGGGCAAAACTAGGAGTCGCCTGGGATGGCTCCGGCAAAGCCACCGGCGTATCATTCTACCTTAATGGCCAGCCCATCGAAACTGAGACGCTTTTAGACAACCTTCAGGGAAATTTCGACTCGGTAGGGAACTTGCTTATCGGCGCTCGCAGCGCCAAAGACGCACAGGACACGCTGCGAGACGCTACCTTTCGCTCAGGTCTTATCGAGGACGTGCAAATCTACGATTTCGCCCTAAACGCATCGCAGATGAAAATCTTGAGCGATAGCGACTCGAAGCTTAAATTGCTGGCCAACGGGAACAAGGCTTCTCGCGAAGTGCTCAAGACGCATTGGTTCAAGGAGTCCTCCATCGCTCAACAACTTGGAGAGGAGGAAAGGCGCCGCGAACGCGCCCTGGTTCAATTCGAGGACAAGCATGTGGTCCAAGTGAGTATCATGGAGGAAATGGATACTCCGCGCGATACCTACTTCCTCGATCGCGGCGCTTACGATCAGCCCGATAAGGATAGGAAATTGAGTCCGCGAGTTCCCGCGGCCTTACCGCAAATGGACTCCTCCCTCCCTCGCAACCGACTCGGACTCGCTCAATGGCTCATCGACCCCAAAAATCCGCTCACCGCTCGCGTCGCCGTCAATCGCTATTGGCAGATGTACTTCGGCGTTGGGCTGGTCGAAACGCCCGAAGACTTCGGCTCCCAAGGAGCATTGCCCAGCCATCCAGAACTCTTGGATTGGCTAGCCAGCGAATTCCGAGAAAGCGGCTGGAATATCAAGGAAATGCAAAAACGCATCGTAATGAGCTCGACCTACCGCCAGTCATCGCGGATATCCAAACAAGCGCTCGAAAGGGATCCTAAGAATTTGCTTCTTGCCCGGGGGCCGCGTTTTCGACTCAACGGTCAAGCCTTGCGCGACCAAGCGATCACTGTTTCTGGCCTTATGGCTACTAAAATCGGAGGCCCCCCAGTCATGCCCTACCAGCCTAAGGGTCTCTGGGAAGAGGTCAACGCCAAGGGATATAAGTATATAGTAGGCTCAGGAGAAGATCTGTATCGACGCAGCATATACACCTTCTGGCGCCGGACTGTGCCGCCCCCATCGATGATGAACTTCGATAATGCCTCGCGGGAGATTTGCTCGGTCAAATACAATAGCACCAATACGCCCCTCCAGGCCCTCAATTTACTGAACGACCCTCAATTCTTCGAAGCGGCTCGCGGACTGGCCCAACGCATGATTCTCGAGGGTGGCAGTTCTCTTGGCGATCGGATCGACTATGGATATCGACTCGCCTTGTCTCACTCGCCGAGCAAAGACGTACTGAGCATCCTCGAGTCCAGCTATGCCAAGCATTTCCAATTCTACCGCTCTTCGCCCGAGCGTACTAAATCGCTCATCTCCGTAGGTTCTTCCCAGCCAGATCGCTCAGTGGACCCGACCCAGCTCGCCGCGATGACCATGATCGCGAACACTTTGCTCAACCTGGACGAAACCGTAACCAAACAATAAGTACCATGGATCCATTGAAACAATCTCGTCTTCTCATGAATCGCCGACAGTTCTTCGGCAAAACGGCCACCGGCATTGGAGCAGCTGCCCTATCAGGCCTCATGGGCTCGGATCTCTTGGGAGCTCAAGCTGCAATTTCCCCATTCCCTAACTTCCCTGCCAAGGCCAAGCGCGTCATATATCTCTTCCAATCCGGAGCTCCCTCCCAAATGGACCTGTTCGACTACAAGCCGAATATGGCCACGCAGTTCGACGCCGATTTGCCAGAGTCGATTCGTAAAGGACAACGCTTGACCGGCATGACTTCCGGCCAAAAGCGCTTCCCCATAGCTCCCTCCATCTTCGACTTCAAGCAGCACGGCCAAAGCGGCGCCTGGGTCAGTGAACTGATGCCCAACATAGCACGCGTTTCCGACAAGCTCTGCTACATTAAGTCGATGTATACCGAGGCCATCAACCACGATCCTGCGATAACTTTCTTTCAAACCGGCTCTCAAATCGCCGGTCGCCCCTCCATCGGCTCATGGCTCTCCTACGGTCTGGGTTCCATGAACAAGGACCTACCGGACTTCGTAGCTATGATCTCTTCCGGCAGCGGACGTCCTGCAGGCCAGCCGCTTTACGATCGTCTCTGGGGAAGCGGCTTCCTTCCCACCATCCATCAAGGCGTCAAATTTCGAGGAATCGGCGATCCCGTTCTGTATTTAAATGATCCCGATGGCGTTGATCGCGCTACGCGACGTCGGATGCTAGACGACGTCAATGCGATCAACCAGAAAAGCCTCGAGCACTTTGGTGATCCCGAAATCTCAACTCGGATCTCGCAATACGAGCTCGCCTATCGCATGCAGGCTTCCGTTCCCGAGCTAACCAATATCGACGAAGAGCCCGAGAGCGTCCTCGAAGCCTACGGTCCCGATGCACGACGCAAGGGCAGCTATGCCCATAATTGCATCCTCGCTCGACGTCTTATCGAACGCAACGTGCGCTTCGTGCAGCTGTTCCACATGGGCTGGGACCAGCACAAATCTCTACCCAAGCAAATTAAGGGACAGTGCTACGATACCGATCAGCCGACCGCGGCTCTAATTGAAGACCTCGAGCAACGCGGAATGCTCGAAGATACGCTCGTCATCTGGGGCGGTGAGTTCGGACGCACCATCTACAGTCAGGGCACGCTCACTCAAACCAACTACGGACGCGACCATCACCCGCGCTGCTTCACCATTTTCATGGCAGGAGCAGGGATCAAACCAGGCATGACCTACGGAGCCACCGATGACTTTTGCTACAACATCACAGAGAATCCAGTGCACGTTCACGACTTGCATGCCACTATCCTGCACATCCTCGGCATCGATCACGAACGCCTCACCTACAAGTTCCAAGGCCGCCGCTTTCGTCTCACTGACGTCCACGGCCACATCGTCAAAGACATCGTAGCATAGCCGTTCCTAACCATCGAATGCTTCATAAAGATTCGCTCTAAATGCCTCGCCCTAGGTCTGCCCAACCCATATCGTCGGCAAGAATCACAAGTATCTTCTGGGGCGGAGAGGAGTCACCCTGTAGGGAGCAAGCGGATAGAATCAATTTCCCAACGAGAAGGTATTTGAATAGTTTATATATCACTACTTTTTAAATACGTTCACACGTTGGCCCGAATCAGCCGATGCATTTGCAGCTTCCAATATATGAAGCACACGCAGGCCATCTGAAAAATCAGGTGAGATAGGCTGGCCTTTCGTAATCGCCGTCAAGAAATCCGCTACCGCATGAACAAAGGTGTGCTCATAGCCGATTGCATGTCCCGGAGGCCACCACTTCCCGACGTAGGGATGCTCCGGCTCCGAAGCGAGAATGGTGCGATAGCCCCGCAAATGACTCGGATCTTTTTGTGAATAAAACTCAAGCCGAGTGAGATCCTCCAAGTCCCACCTAAGTGCTCCTTGACTTCCGAAAATTTCAAACTGATTGGCATTGCGTTGACCGGTCGCGAACCGGGTTGCCTCGAAAGAACCTTGTGCACCGCAGTCGAAGTTTACGAGCATCTGCGACGCATCATCCACATCGACTACATCCATCGTTCTACTACCCTTTTCAATGGGTCGCTCGTTGACGAAGGTACGTTTCTGGCAATAGACGGAATCGATTTTGCCAACCAGGAAATGGGCCAGATCAACACTGTGGGAATTCAAATCCCCATGAGGTCCATAACCCGCGTGAGCTTTCTTTAGTTTCCAACCGATCGGTGCTTTCGGATCCACCAGCCAATGCTGCAGATACGCGCCACGCCAATGACGAATCTCACCGATTCGTCCTTCTTCTATGATTTGCTTTGCCAGCGAAACGGCGGGACTGCGCCGATAATTGTAATTTACGTAATGACGCACATTGGCTTTTTCAGCTTCACGGATCATTTCTTCGGCCGCTTGCACGGTTACAGCCATCGGCTTTTCACAAAAGATATGCTTTCCGCATTTCGCGGCCGCAATAGCGACCTTGGGTTGCAAGGATTGCGGTAGGGACAAGTCGACTACATCGACATCCTCTCTCTCTACAACCGTCCGCCAGTCTGTCGAAAATTCCTCGAACCCCCATCGTCGCGCGAACGCTTCGGTCTTCGCCGCATCACGTCCGCAAACCACTTTCAGGATCGGATCCAACTCTGGTTCGAAAAAGGGCACAACCTGCCTCCAGGCATTGGCATGGGCCCGGCCCATGAACTCGGTTCCAATGAGAGCAATTCGTATTTTCTTCTTCGTCATTTTGATGTGGGAATCTTTCGCTAAGAACTAGACGTTTCCTTTTCGCATTTCCTCGACGGCGTGATTGGCCGCGCGGGCGGTGATCGCCATGTAGGTCAAGGAGGGATTTTGCGTGGATGTGGAGGTCATACAGGCTCCGTCTGTAACAAATACATTCTTACAGGCGTGCAGTTGGTTCCATTTATTCAGAAGAGAAGTTTTAGGGTCTTTGCCCATCCGCACTCCACCCATTTCATGGATATCAATTCCCGGGGCCTGGCGCTTCTGGGTGGTTTTGATATTTGTGAAACCGGCGGCGTCCAACATTTCGGAGAGCTGCTCCATTGAGTCGATTTCCATCTTCCGATCATTCTCGTCGAAATCGATATCGATATTGAGAAGCGGCATTCCCCAACTATCCGTTTTCTCAGTATCTAGGCTCACGTAGTTACTTTCCTTGGGAATTGTTTCGCCCATCATTTGCGCCCCCACAGACCAACCGCCCAGTTTCGGGTTCAGGAGGTTTTCCTTGAGATCCGTACCAATACCCGAACGTTCGCTGTACATATTTCTTCTAGCCGAAAAGGCGGTCGCATAACCTCTAAGAAAACCGGTTTCCTGCCGGAAAATATTCCGAAATCGGGGGATGTAAGTGGACCCCGGGCGATCGCCAAAAGTGGCAAACTCGCTTAGTCCCTCAAATTGCGCCCGAACCTTTGTATTGTAGTTATGAAAGGCTACAAATTTCCCCATCAATTCATTGTCATTGCCCAATCCATTAGGGAAGCGGCTTGATATTGAATTCAGCAGAATGAGATTGGTGTTAATAGTAGAAGCGTTTACGAAAATGATCTTCGCATAATATTCGATGACTTCCTTGGTTTGGCTGTCAATGACCCGTACCCCGGTCGCTTTTTCCTGCTTTTCATCGTAGATAACGGAATGGGCTACCGAATGGGGCCGCATGGTCAGATTTCCGGTTTTCTCCGCCCAGGGCAGAGTGGAAGAGTTACTACTAAAGTAGCCACCAAAGGGGCAGCCGCGCTTACAGAGGCGTCGGCTCAGGCATTGAGAGCGGCCTTGGGCGAGCTGTGTTGGAGTCGATTTCGTCAAATTGGCGAAGCGAGCAGCAATGAGATACCGCCCTTCGAATCGCTCGCTCAACACACCCTTAAAATGGTCCTCAACGGCATTGAGTGGATTTGGAGGTAGAAACTCCCCGTCTGGCAATTCCGCTAAACCGTCTTGGTTTCCAGAAATACCCGCAAACGACTCAACATGACTATACCACGGGGCGATTTCCTCGTAGCGAATCGGCCAATCGACCGCGAACCCATCGCGAGCCGGGCCCTCGAAATCGTATTGGCTCCAGCGCTGGGTCTGCCGCGCCCAAAGCAGCGACCTTCCACCCACCTGGTAACCGCGTATCCAATCAAAGGGCTTTTTCTGAATATATAGATGCTCGTTGTCTTTGACGAAGAAATGGTCCGTATCCTCTTGCCACGCACCCGCTCGGCTGAGAATCGGATTGGCCTCACGTGTGGCGTGGGGGATCTCACCACGATGTTCAAATTCGTAGGGCATTTTGTTTGCCGTCGGATAATCTGCGATGTGCTTCACATCGCGGCCCCGCTCGAGAACCAGCGTCTTGAGTCCTTTCTCCGTCAGCTCCTTAGCCGCCCAGCCACCGCTGATTCCAGAGCCGATGACAATGGCATCGTAACTTCGTTGCTTAACGCTGTCTATATTCGTATTGGCCATCAAATTTCCCCTTCCAGTTTGCTTGCAGGATAATAGCCATCGTAAGGATCCGGTATCATTTTATGCGGAAGCACCTCAGTCATTACGTATTTGGATTCAAGGTACCCCTGAATCGTTCGGTTCTTAGCGATCTGAATAAATGCCTGCAGCTCCGGACTGGTGTCGGATTTTTTGTTCATGCTATTGAGAGCATCAACTCGAGTATCGATGTCGCACAAGGCAAACGATTGCCCAAAGCCTTTTTCGACAAACACGTCCATCGAATGCAGACCCGAGTAAAAGGCTATCTGGTCCTTTTTGGTGTGGCAGTCGTTTACCATCAGCAAAACAAACTGGTCCACGTTTAGCTCTTTTGCGCCCGGAGTATCGGTCGACGGTATCATCGTATCGACTACTAATTGCAACATTCGCTCTTCACTGGGGCCGAATGTGCTGCCATCCGGAATGGATAGACGGGAAGCTTGCCCTAGTAGTGAATACTTCAAGAACACCATTCCTCCCGAAAGCAAGACGGTTCGTTTGATGGCTTGGCGTCTGTTCATGGGCTATCTATTTGAGAGTTTCCAATTCGTTTTCGATGCCCAGCACAGCCACTGTCGCGGCACCAAAGTCGCCGATGGACTCGCCGAGCTCTGCGGGAACGATCGTGCACGCTTTGCCAGTTTCCAGCATCGCTTCCTTCGAAATCGAGTCTTCGATCGAAGGGCGCAGTAAAGATTCGCAACGGGTAAAAATCGAACCGAGGATAATTCGTTCAGGGTTCAGCACATCAATGAGAACTGCCAATCCTTGACCCAGCTTGCGGCCGCACTCATCTAGGATAGACAAGGAAAGAGCGTCTCCTTGACGTGCTGCCTCGGCGACGTCTTTCGCACTGGGTTCTTGCGGCAAAAGAGGACTAGGGTTCGCACTCTGCCTGTCCTTTGCCAACAGTGCGATTCCCGCCCCCGAGGCGAATCCTTCCAGGCAACCCGGCTTCTGCCGTATGGGCGGCCCGGCTTCTGAAACTCGCATAGTGCCCAATTCGCCCGCTAAACCGGTCTTTCCTCGGTAGAGCGTTCCATCGAGTATCAAACCCGCACCTAGCCCCGTCCCAAAAGTCAGAAAGATGAGATCGTCGCAACCCCGACCCGCACCATAACGCCACTCCGCTAATGCACAGGCATTGGCGTCGTTTTCGCCAAAAACCGGCACTCCGAAGGTATCCCACAGAGTGGAAATAATCGGGAATCCGTCCCACAAGGGAAGATGCGGGGCATGCCGAATGCATCCTGAATGAATATCATACATTCCCCCAACAGAAACTCCGATTGCTTTTGGAGGGCTTCCTACTTTTTCAATCCAAGCTCGGGCGATTTCGACGACACAATTGATCGCCTCAACGGGTTCACATTCAGTTCCCGTGGGGAAACGCTCGACTTCGACGATTGAAGCTGTGGATACATCGAAACAGGAAACACCCATTTTGGTGCCTCCGATGTCCACGCCTATGTACCACGGCATTGCCATTCGATCATTCAATTCTAAGTCGACTTATGCAAAGAAGTGAGGGTCCTTTCAATCAGCTTTTTGGTGAGCTGAATCCCTTCCATCTCCGGTGTTTTTCTTCCTTCGTACTCGATTCCTATGTAGCCATTGTACCCAGAATCAACTACGACCTTCAACATGCGATAGTAATCTGTATTCACTTCGTTTCCTTCCACATCGAAATCGTGTGACTTGGCGCTCAATCCTTTGGCGAACGGCATCAGGTCAGTCACTCCCTGGTAACGGTCATACTCCAAGCCAATTTCGTCTTCTCGATAGATTGGATCGTTCTCGTAGGGCTTTTTGCTCTGAGCGTATCGCTCAGGATTGCCTCGATTTCTCGCCACATAGAAATTCCCGAAGTCCGGCAAGGCACCGCAGTTCTCTTGGCCAACGCCCGCTAGTACAGAAGCAAGCCAGGCTCCATTGGAAGAGAGTCCCCCGTGGTTTTCAACAATCACATTGAGATCATGCGTTTGGGCAAATGCACAAAGCCGAGACAGACCATCGATACACAGTTTCTTTTGTTCTTCCGAACTGATTAATGGATCGGAGGCGGCGTTGACCCGAATCGAATGGCAACCGAGAAACTTGGCGGCTTCTACCCAGGCATAGTGGCCCTCGACGGCATTACTCCTCATCGTATTATCAGGATCTCCCAGATTTCCCACATGGTCGCACATTATAAGGAGATTGATTAGACCATAATCATCCGTCACTATTTTGGTTTCAGTCAAATAGGCTTGATCCTTCGGCTGAGCCCCAAGTCTATCGTGATGCATGTTAAGAAATTGACCGGACCATTCGATGGCATCGAAGTCGAAATCTTCCCGAGCAATACGCGGAAAGTCGAGGTTGTCCAGCTCGCCGGCCTTCAGGGCTTTGTGCAGAGACCATTGAGCCAAAGATATTTTAGAACCTGCCTCCTTCTTCGCAGAATTACCCGCAGATGTGTTTTTGTTACATGCGGCCAAGGCACAACTGCCCAGAAAAGCGGCGGAGGATTTAAGGAATACCCGTCGGTTAGTTGAATCACTCATTGTATAGGTTATATCTGTTTTCTCTGTTTAATGATCGTCCCGTTCACGACCGGATAAATTCACAAGCGGGATTCACGACTGGGACTAACGCAACTCAGCCTCAAAGTTAAGGTGATGGGAGGTCGTCGCGCACGAGGACCGGTTTTACTCGCTTGGGCATGCTTGGAACTGGAGCCGTGGGCAGGGCCTTTGTTAGGCGCTTAATAATAGCAGCACTACCCGGGTTATTGGCGATGTTGCTACACTCGCGGGGATCGTTGAAATGATCGAACAACGCCTCTGCACTTTGTTTTTTGAAATAGCGATAGCGGCCATCGCGCACGGCGTGATAATTCTCGTTCTTCGAGGTTACGATGGCTCGATTGAGATCCGTCTCTGCCTCGATGATCGGGAGCAGGTTCTGGCCGTCGTTGTTTTTGTTCTCTGGTAGACCCGCAAGAGCGAGCAGCGTGGGATAGACATCGATCAAGCTGACCGCGGTATCCACTTTTTTGGGTTTCGCGCCGGGCTTATAGATGAGCAGCGGTACCCGCGTGGACTCTTCCCAGAGAGTAAACTTTGAGAAATGCTCCTTCTCGCCTAAGTGCCAGCCATGATCAGTCCAGACCACCACAATTGTGTGATCGGCAATCGGCGAATTCTCCAAGCCTTTCAAAAGTCTACCCAGCTCGAAATCCGCATAGCTAATACACGCCGCATAGCCGCGACTAGGGCCCGGATTTTCGGCAAACTCCTTAAACCGTTTGGGTGGTAGAAGAGATTCCGGAATGTTCTTATCCCACCCATCCGGATTCGTGGGAGGCGTAATTTCAACATCCTCGTACTGATCGTAAAACGTATCCGGGACAAACCAGGGCATGTGTGGACGGTAGATCCCGACGGCCAGAAAGAGCGGTTCATCGCGAGAAGCCTCGAGCTGCTCAATCGCCCAGTTCACGACCTTGTGGTCCCCCATCTCCTCAATCGGTTTACCGGTGCCACCCCAATCGAACTTCCCTTCGCCACGGTCCGGCAAGACATCCGGCATACTCTGCTTGTGTAGTTGTGCGTTAAAAGACGGAAAGAAATCATCCCATCCTCTGGGCGAGAACAGCCCTTTCCGCTCAAACGCGGTTCCCTGATTCGCATGATAGATCTTCCCGCCTCCCAACGTAGCGTAGCCATGCTCTTTAAAATATTCAGGCAGCAGGAGGATGTCATCGTATCGCTCATTCGCTAGCCAGTCGTGACCATTGCCATAGACGCCGGTCGACGCCGGATGGAGCCCCGACATGATAGAGGCGCGTGACGGATTGCAGACAGGAGCATTGCAGTGGGCGTTGTTAAACAATATTCCTTCATCCGCCAGCGAGTCGAAGTTGGGTGTATCTACATCGAACGGCTCGCCGTCCAGCTGAGTGGGTCCCCAGTCATTGAAATCATCAATGGATACGAATAATATGTTTGGTTTGCTTGCAGCCATGCACAAGACTAGAGGCTGAAGGAGGATCAATAAAACTAGGGCTAAATATCGTTTCATAAACTTTGGTTTTTGTTATGTCCGATCTTTTTCGATAAACCAGAAAGCGACCAGATGGTAGATCATCATCTGCATATCTTCTACACGGCCATAGTGCTCATCAGGCAACACAATGGGTAGGGTTGCTAGGTCAGACATCCGCCCGCGTTTGGAACTGGTAATCGACACAGTGGTCAGTCCCTTCTCTTTTGCCCACTCGAAGGCTTTGACCAGATTCGGTGAGTTTCCACTGACGCTTCCACTGATTAATACATCTCCAGCTTGGGCGAAATTATCCAATTGCCTGACAAATATGTCCTCATAGGCATAATCGTTTCCTATGGCAGTTAGCCAAGCAGCATTGTCGTTTAAGGTGCTTACTCGGAAACGCTTTCCCAGAGCATCCGAAGACCCTTTACCCATGTCGCAAGCCAAGTGAGACGCACTGGCCGCATTCCCGCCATTACCACATATAAACAACTGCTTGTCATTGCTATGTGCCTCTTCGACGATGGCAATAAAGGCTTCGATATCCTTGACAGGAAGTGACCGTATAAGTAGCACTTCCGCATCTATATAATTATTAATCCAATCTTCGCTAGTCATTGTCGATATTTAAATAATAGGGTTTCAATATAGAAAATTAATATAAGAAACGGTATTGATCGTTACACAGCGCATTGAAGCAAGCGTTCTAAAAAGCACCTCTTATTTCTTAGAAACAAAATCAGGGTTTATACGTGGGAAATTGGCACCCATTTCCCATAAGCTCGTGTTCAGCTCAGCACGCATTTCGTTCACTATCGCCGTGCGATCTTTTGCTAGATTGTTCGATTCGCCTGGATCTTCCGAAAGATCGTATAGTTCAAATCTAAGCCCCTCCGGCGTATAATATTGCAACAGCTTCAGATCGCCTTTTCGGAGAGCGGAAACCGGAGTCGTCCCTGAGTAGTAGTGAGGGTAATGAAAAACCAATGACCGCGACTTTCCATTATTGAAATTCTTCTTGTGGAGCAATGGTTTCAGGGATGCACCATCGAATGTGGGATGATCCAATCCAGCCAAATCTAAGAGCGTCGGCAGTATATCGGTTGTGGTGACGGGAACATCTACCTTGTTTGCGTCTTTGATACCTGGAACGTGCATGAACCAGGGAATGCGAATCCCTCCTTCATAAAGGGTGCCCTTGCCCGCTCTGAGTGGGGCGTTGTTGTTGACCGTTTCTCCCTCCCATTTTCCGGTATACCCTCCGTTGTCCGAAACAAAAATTACTACGGTATTTTTGTCTTTCCCGGATTGATTTAGCCATTCGAGTACGCGACCGACCCCGTCATCCAATGACTTAACCATGGCGGCATACCCAGCGTTTCGATGCCGATTTCCAGGACCCATCCGGGAGGCAAAGTCTTCCACGTATTCTAGTTTCCCGTCAATCGGTACGTGAGGGATGAAGTAGCAAAGATTAAGGAAGAAGGGTGTGTCACCCGCATTCTTCATTAGCTTGATAGCTTCGGTGGTAAGCCGGTCAGGCAGATATTCCCCTTCTTGTGATCCATGCAGGTCAGGAACATAACGCATCTCATTGTAAACCTCTCCTTTGTAGGGAGCGAAAAACGTAGGTGGAGCACCCCAATGGTGCCCGCCTATATTGACATCGAAGCCGTGGACTTCAGGAAAGGAACTGGCCTCGCCGAGATGCCATTTGCCGACGTGAAAGGTGTGGTGGCCGGCTTCTTGGAATCGTTCTGCCAAAGTGATCTCCTCCAACGGAAGATTGCCTTCACTGTCGGCAGGAATCATGGGTCGATCAAGCTTAGGTCCCCGCAGAGCATGCTCACTCCATATAGTCATGTGAAGACGGGCTGGGTTCTTGCCGGTCATTATGGAGGCTCGCGTGGGAGTGCAGATCGGTGCGGCCGCATAGGCGTTGGTAAACTCGATTCCCGACGCGGCGAAGGCATCCAAGTGTGGCGTTTCGTGCAAATCAGAACCATGGGCTTTCAAATCGTGCGCGCCCAAGTCGTCTGCAACGATGAGCACAACATTAAGAGGACTAGTTCCACGTACCTCTGCCAGAAGTACGGACGCAACCACACAGAGGAGGATTATTACTGAGGGGAAGGATTTTATCTTCATGGGTTTTATCGAAAAATCTAAGATTTCAGTCGTTCGAAGAACACGGCCTTGATATCAGGCATTTCCACTCCAGCCTTCTTTACCAACCTCAGTTCCAGAGAGTGAGTTCCTTGTTCCAATGCCAGTTCGCCTGCATCCAGATCTTTCCAATCCCGAGACAGATAAGCACCTTGGTTTTTAATCACCTGTTCCGCCGCGCCATGCGGCGCGCTCACCCAGGATTCCTGAATACCAATGTCTAGCGAGGCGTTTCCCGCGTTGAGGCGGAACACCGAGCCGACTGCGTCCTCGGGACAGGCATACCGAAGTAGCACCCGATACCGTCCCCCCGAAATCACCTCGATCGGGAGGGCCGCATAAGCTTTGGGATCCGACCAGCTCTCAATCCATTGATGAGCAAATCCCTGCCTCCCACTGTAATTGATCCCTTCGCCCATTCCCGGAAAGATATCCATCTCATGTGCCTTTACTTCCACTGTAGGCCACTCCTCATAACCAATTTGTATCGGCAGAAGAGCGGGTGCCTTTTCCGTCGATTCCGCCGCCCAAGCTCGGTTGGTCTCGAGCAGATCGGCGTGGATTTCCGGCCGCGTCTTGGCCAGATTGTTCTCCTGACCCGGATCCGCTATCAGATCGTGCAAGGTCGTTTCGGTGGCCCGGTAGCGACAGGACAATAATGCGGCCCGCGTTGTGGAGCACGACGGTTGCACGAAAAACCGCTCGAACCGTGCTCCCTCATTTGCCAAACGGTCCATGTTCGGCGTTTCGATCCACGGGTTCCCGGTGATAGACAAATCTCCATAGCCCTGGTCGTCCGTCATTACGAATATTATGCTCGGACCCGCACCAAACGCTCTCGTCAAAATGAACAAACAAAAGCAACAGTATTTATGCATAGTAGAAGATAATCGTCGGTTTTCAATTAAATTGATTCAACAGGCCTTCTAGCTGGGCCTTCATCTCTGTGAGCCGGTTTTGATGCTTAGGGTGATTAACCAGGTTCTTCAACTCTTTCGGATCGGCCTTTAAGCTGTAGAGCTCATCCATATCACTGAACTTGGGGTAGTGTATGTATTTCCAGTCGGACGACCGCACTGCCTGCCAACTGGGGGTGCGTCGGGCGACTTTTTCAAGAAAATATTCTGCGAGGAAAGCCTCTCTCCACGGTGCTCTAGCATCCTTAAACAGAGGAACGAATGATTTTCCGTGCATAGCAATAACAGATTCTACGCCTGCAAGTTCCAATAACGTGGGAGCCAGATCGATATTCAGCACGAGATCTTCGCGAATACTTCCGGACTTGATCAGCTCAGGGTACCGGATAAAGAACGGAACCCTCAGTGCTTCATCGTAGGGCATACGCTTGCCGTTGAAACTCCCGTGTTCTCCCATGAAGAAACCGTTATCGCTGGTGTAAATAAAGATCGTGTTATCAAGTTCGCCCGTACTCTCAAGGGCAGCAAAAAGCTGCCCGACTCCTTCATCGACGGAAGCCAGACAGCGGAGCTGATCGCGCACGATAGACTGAGGATCGCGGCCGCGACCGCGCCTAGGTTCTCCGGGCTCCGGGCCGATACCTTCAAGTTCCAGATGGTTGTTCTTATTTAATTTCCGCTTCAGCACTGGCTTACCGGCGAGGTCCGCCTTGTCACGCGGCGGAATGTGAAATTCATAATCGGAATAAAGCTCCTCGTGCCGCTTGGCCGGAAGAAAGGGGCTATGAACTGCCTTATGTCCGAGGTACAGGCAGAACGGCTTTTCATGAAGTTGGTTAACGAACTCGACCGCACGACGGTTCAGGTAGTCGGTCATGTTGCCGCGCAGCTGCCGCCGTGTACCGTTGTCATTGACGACGCCATCAATGTAGATGCCTTGACCCTTGAAGCTGATCCAACTGTCGAATCCCGGCCGTCGCGAATCGTCTAGTCCCATGTGCCACTTACCAACATATGCGGTCTCGTAACCCTGCTCGCGAAGCTGCCGCGGAAAGGTCATCAGCGTATGGCTGACCACATCGATTCCAAGCTTGTCGTTGTTATAGACCCGATGCGTGTGTGGATAGAGACCTGTCAGAAAACTTGCCCGACTAGGTGAACACAAGGGGGTAGTCACAAAGAAATTATTGAAGGAAGCGCCTTCGTGGGCAATGCGATCGATATTAGGCGTTTTCAACACCGGATGGCCGGTATAACCCAATTGGTCCCAGCGCTGGTCGTCGGTGATAACGAACACGATGTTGGGCCTGTGCTTCATGTCTCGTCGCAGCTCTTGAGCAGAGTCGGACGTGTGCCAAACGGGTCGTGATTCCGCCGCTTCGAGGAGGCAAGCAAGACCATTGAAGCATATGACGGCTAGAAGAAGATAACGCACTGACATAATGCTTGATTGTATCATACATCTCAGAGAGCGTGCGACAGTATCTATGCTAAATACGACAATCATTAGGCCCAAGACACTGCATCGCAAACGCTCGAAAAAAAACCTGCGCAAACTCGCTTCCGAACGAGAAGCATGGCTGGCCCAAATTCCTTCCTGGGGACTGTTTCATCGGATTTTTGACGAGATCCCTGGTTATTATTTCTTCGCCAAGGATCGCAAAGGACGTACCATGATAACCAGTCAATCCGTGTTGGACCGCTATCAAATGGCAAATGAGGAAGAGATGCTAGGATTTACGGATTACGACATAAATCCGCAATCCATGGCCGAGAGATATGTTGAAGACGACAAACTTCTCCTCAATTGCGAAGTCGATCGGATCGAGCATTTGGAACTCTGGTTCAACAAACAAGGCATGCCCGATTGGTACATCGTAACCAAGCTTCCTATCATAAATCGAAGGCGACGCCCCATCGGCGTGATGGGCGTTCTCCGCCGGGCTGCGGAACAAGAGCGGAATTTGCCCGTTCTGGAAAGCGTCGCCCAGGCAGTCATGATTATCCGCAAGAAATTTCCTGGAAACATTTCCATGCTGGACCTGGCAGATGCTTGCGGACAATCGCTTCGCAGCTTGCAGCGCCGGTTCAAAGAAGCGTTTGGCATTAGCCCACAAGAATTCCTCATAAAAACTCGGGTTTCCGAAGCAATGAAACTCCTTCAAGAGACCAATTTGACAGCCGCACAAATAGCAAGCCGTTGCGGATTTGTGGATGCGAGCAGTTTGTCCGATCACTTTAAGAAACGGAGCGGATTAACTCCGACCGAGTATCGTTCGAGCCATCGACAACCCACTCGCTAAAGGTGTGGACGTTATTGAACCTGCATACGCCAGAAAACAGTCGAACAAGGATCCCAACTTGATACCGCTTCGTCAACCTATCAATCTCCCCAAACTCAATTCGGAACAATCGTACTGAACATAACGAGCTTTATGCACGATGGCAAAGGCGGCACGCACTTCTTTCGCAATATCAAATTAAGGCCGCTCCCTTTAACAGACAGAAAATCTTAACGAGCTCCCAACGGATCTATTGGTAAAATGTGGACTATTTTGTATTGTAAACCGCGTCCTTGATTGTGTTGGCGGGTCACTCAAATAATCTCCATAACATGAATACCTTTGTGAGCTTTTTCCCCTCCACCCTGCTCATCGCTCTGCTTCTCAGCTCTTTTACAGCCTCCGCTTCCAGCTATCCTAAGATTGAAAAACATATAAGTATCTACGAGAAGCGGGACGCCTATTCTGCATGGCCGGCAATAGCCCGAGCGGAAAACGGTGACCTTCTGGTTCTCTTCACGCGCACGGACGAACACATGGGGCCCAACGGCGAAATCCTAATGGTTCGCTCAACCGACAATAGTGAAACCTGGTCACCCCCTACTATCATATTTGATACCATCGTCGACGACCGAGAGTCCGGTATCACCGTACTAAGGGACGGTCGTTTGCTGACGCATCTGCGTTCGGTAAGATTTCCAGAGACGACTTATACTGGGATGAACGAAGGGAACTACCCAAGAGAGCTTCTCGACCGATGGCAGGATTACGTCAGCAAGGAGGAGTATAAAAACGCGACTCATCTTCATCGTGCCTTTCAGACCATTTCTTCGGACAATGGTTATACTTGGTCCGATCCTGAGCACGGCACCGATTCTATTCACGGTGGCATCCATCTCGCAAACGGATCATTACTCGTAGCTTCCTATAGAGAACACCCTGAGAAGCTCGCCATTTATACAACACCCAACCCTGAAACTCCATGGGATCGCATCGCAACACTTCAAGCCCCGCCGGAAGTGTCAGATAAAATTCGCTTTGGAGAGCCCCACGTTCTTCAGCTACCGAGCGGACGCATCATCCTCATGACTCGGGCCACAGCCAAACCCTACAATGACCAATCGCCACTCTGTAAACTATGGGGAAGTTATTCGGATGATAATGGTAAGACCTGGGCACCGCCCTATGAAACACCACTCTGGGGATTTCCACCACACCTCACTTTACTATCAGACGACCGCGTCATGGTGACCTATGGCCATCGTCGCCCACCTTATGGGCAACGGGCCGCCGTCAGTGCAGATGGAATCACCTGGAGTTTGGACGATGAATTTATCCTGAGAGATGATGCCTTAAATAAAGACTTAGGTTATCCCGTATCTATCGAGCTGTCACCAGGCAGGATTCTCTCCGTCTACTATCAGCCCAATGTGACTCCGGATACGGTATTAGAGCCCGGGCCACCAAACCCCAATCGCAAGAAGCCTGGTATTTTGGGAACGATTTGGACTTTACCAAGCAGAGATGGAGGACGTGCGGATGTGGTAGACATCGGTTCCCGACGTGAACTCTTTGTCGACCAGTTCTTAATCGATGAACTTCATAATGTAACCCAACAACTCCACCAGCCGAAACGGGAGGGTATCGCCCTGCCATTCGACAAACCCTGGGAAGGAAATTGGTCCGCCTACACCACAGTAATCAAGGACGGCGATAACTGGCGCATGTATTACCGGGGACTTCCAGGAGTCGGTGACGAATTCGAAGCCGTGACCTGTTACGCGGAATCCAAGGATGGCATCAACTGGACCAAACCCAATCTGGGACTCTTAGAAGTAATGGGCTCCAAGAACAACAATGTGATCCTAAACGAGAAAGAAGTGTGGTGCCACAACTTCAGCCCTTTCCTGGACACACGATCAGGAGTCCCGCGATCAGAGCGATACAAATCAATTGCCAGTAACAAAAAGCATGGACTAGTTTCCTTCGTATCCGCAGACGGTATACACTGGAGGCGAAACAGCGACGACTTCTTTTTCACGGACGGTATGTTCGATTCTCACAATGTGGCTTTCTGGTCAGAAAGCGAGCAACTATACGTATGTTACTTCCGCACCTGGACAGGAACCGAGTATTCTGGTTTCCGTACGATCGCACGAACGACCTCCAAAGATTTTATTAGTTGGGGACCTCGAGTTGAAATGACCTACGGCGATACAGCGCAAGAACACCTGTATACAAATGGAACACATCCTTACGAACGTGCTCCCCACATCTACATTGCCTTAGCCAAACGCTTCTTCCCCGACAAAGCAGCCCTAAATAAAAGCCAGTCACAAAAGCTAGTCGACCACCCTGATTACGGAAAAGCCTCTAGTGACTCCATATTCATGACCACGCGAGGCGGGCATCGCTACGATCGCACCTTTATGGAAGCCTTCATTCGCCCGGGTAACACCCTTCAGGATTGGGTGGCACGCGATAACACTCCAGCGCTTGGCGTCATTCAGGGTAACGAACGGGAATTATTTCTGTATCGCATGTCGCACTACGGACAAGACAGCGCTCACATGACTCGCTACTCTCTTCGTCTAGATGGATTCGCATCCCTTTCCGCTCCTTACGAAGGAGGTGAAGCGATCACTCGACTCTTCACTTTCAAAGGAGATAGTCTTTCCATCAATTATGCCAGCTCTGCTGCCGGAGAAGTTCGCGTTGAGATCCAAGACGAGTATGGACAAGCGATCCCTAGCTTCACACTGGATCAATGTATTCCTGTTTTTGGTGATGAGCTTGACCGCGCCATCGAGTGGGATGATGATTCGTCCTTAACCAAACTCGTAGGTAGGCCGATACGCCTCCGGTTCTTGCTAAAGGATGCAGATCTGTATTCGTTCAAGTTTTCTCCTTTAAAGAACTAAAAACTCCCTAATCGAATACATTCATTCCCATTATTATCCTCGCGATCACTTTTCACCGATCTCCTTAACCCATCCTCTAGGCGAAACTATCCCAATTGAGCTCGATTGGTATCGACGTAGCCGAATGGGGCGTATGAGGCAGTGAGCGTGGGTGCGAGCCGCGTGCTCGTTGGTTCGACCGACTAACTGCCTGGCCGAATCAGAAGTTCAGGATAAAGTCAGGGATCTTATCAAAGTGTTGAATCGGAACAATGGAATTACCTATCAATAATTGATCCGTAACATACCATATTGGCAGCCCAGCGATTGTAGGAGCGTTCATCGCCTGAATACCTATCCCGGTTTCGAGATGACACGCCATACACCGATCTCGAAAAACCTCGAATCCAGGGCTCGCTTCAGTTGGAAAGCCGTCACCTGAAACCGAATATCCACAAATGATAACGAGCACCGTCGAAATTCTTAGCCTCATAGAATCAACTTTTCAAAGATCGTAATTCTGAGCCCAAAACGGGAGGTATTTCGATGCCCGATACCTCTTTTTCCGAGCAGGAACCTTGCCTTGACCAGACTAATCATTCCCTATACAAGAGGCTGACACGAATCAGCCCCTCCTCGATGCTATTCTTCAGCCCAATATTTCTGTTCGCATTCCTCCCGATCGCCTGGATTGTCTTCATGGCAATCGGCTCGCGAGTCCCTGCATGGGTATCGATTTGCTGGCTGCTTGTTTGCTCGTGGGTTTTCTACGCTTGGGCCTATCCCGTACACCTGCTATGGCTCATGGGTTCAGTCGCGGCCAACTACTTCTGTTCCGTAGCAATTGAACGAACCTCTCAATCTCATGTGGCCAAACGCTACCTGGTTGCCGGCATCACGGCCAACCTTCTGATATTGGGAGGCTTCAAATACTCTGGCTTTGCGACCGAATCGGTAGCCACTCTTTTCGGACTCTCGCTCACCCCACCCTCGTTTCTCCTTCCACTCGCGATCTCGTTTTTCACCTTCCAGCAGATTTCCTATCTCGTCATTACCTATCGCGAAAAACGCCTTATCGCTAAACCGCATGAGTATGCACTCTACGTTTCCTTTTTCCCTCAGCTAATCGCCGGGCCAATCGTCCAGCCGGACGAAATGATTCCGCAATTGCAGACCAAGCGATTTGGGCGACCTTCACTGGACGATATCGGGCTCGGAATCAGTCTATTCACTATCGGGCTCGGGAAGAAGATTCTGCTGGCTGACAATCTAGCTCCCATCGCCGATTCCGCATTCGCGCTGAGTGCTCAAGGAGAAAGCCTATCCGCGTTCAGCGCATGGTTGGGACTTCTCGCATTTTCGCTGCAAATCTATTTTGATTTTTCCGCCTACTCAGAAATGGCTCTAGGATTGGGTCGCTTTTTTGGAATTCGGCTTCCCGAAAATTTTGCTTCCCCCTATCGAGCCATCAATATCATTGATTTTTGGAGACGATGGCACGTTACCCTTTCCACTTTTTTCAAAAAATTCCTCTACATACCGCTCGGCGGCAGTCGCAGCGGGTTTTTCCGAAAGTACTCTAACTTGATTCTGACTATGACCATTGCCGGTCTCTGGCACGGTGCGAACTACACGTTCTTGCTTTGGGGTTTCGCCCATGGCACGCTTCTAGCAATTAACCACCTCTGGAAAAACATCCCGATCAAGCTCCAGACCGAACTCTCGTGGGCACTGACTTTTTTGAGCGTGACACTATGCTGGACGTTCTTCCGGACGGATAATTTAAACGAATCGATCCGTTATTTTCAAGCGCTCTTCGGCGAGTTCGGATGGATTACCGCAGATGGCCTTCCTCTGAGCGAGTTTCTCAAAACGCTCGAACCAGTGGATTCCTGGAAAACCGTTCATTACGCGATTCACTTCCTCGAATGGTATCCGGGACTCATCAATGGGGTTCATGTCGGCCACTTCATTTTTTCTGAAATCATGTTATCGTCTCTTCAAGTTCTCGCAGCACTCAGCTTGGTTCTGTGCTTCCCCCGACCCCTTTCCTGGCTCACCCATCCGCTCAACGAGGCCCCCGTATTCAAGAAACGGGCTGCGTTCCTAACGGCCATCATCATTTTTATAGTCATTATTCAAAGTGGTACTTTTCAGGCGAGCCCCTTTATCTACTTTCGATTCTGAACATGACCGCTAAGGAATTCATACTCTGGTTTCTCCTCTCGTTATTAGCAGCGTTTGCCATCGCAGTGATTCTCTTCTGCGTTCATCTCGGCATGCCCTGGTGGCCCCATCATTTAAATCGCGAAGTTCGAATCGCCAAACACCACATCGCCGAATCCGTCGAGGGACCCACTATTTGGCTGCAAGGAGGATCCAGCACTTGGTTCGGGTTCGATTCGCCCCTGTTGCAGGCGGAGACAGGATTTGAGGTAGTGAATCTTGCTTTCAATATCAACATGCCACTCGAGTTCTGCTTCGACGAAGTACGGCTTTTCGCCAAACCGGGTGACGCTGTGATTCTGGGATTGGAAAACTCCATGTACTTTCGGAACAAATATTCCAGCTATGCGGCAGACGAGATAACGATCTGGGAGCCGGAGTTCTTCTGGAGCCTGTCCCTTCGCCGAAAAGCCCAGTTCCTGAAAAGTCTGCCTTGGCGGAAAGTCCTGGCAGGAGACCTCGTACGTCTCGGCCAGTTAACGGGTGACTTCGAGAAGCAACTCAAACCACTCCCCAAAAAGAAAGTGATCGAGAACCTCGAGGATCAATGGGACGGTCGATACTCTGGCGAAATCCCTGCTTATTACAACTATCTAACCCTCAATCGTCATGGCGATTTCGTGCAAAGCAACCACACTATTTGGCGCGGAACGCACGATTATTATCTAATGGACTTGAATCCTGTATCCGAAATGACCCGACATGACTTCAAAGAGTTCACGAAATGGGCCCGTGAAAACAATGTGCAAATCCTCATGTCTTGGCTCCCCATGGCCCGGAACCCAAAGCTAGATCTCGAGCACCCAAAAGTAAAAGCCAGCATCCATCGCATCACTAACTTCACATCCTCAATGGGACTAGAGTTCCTCGGAAAACCTGAGGATTTCGTCCTAGACATCGAGCTCTTTTACGACACCAGCCACCACACCACCGCCAAAGGTGCAACTGAACGGACAAAGCGACTTCTACCATTTCTCAAAGAAGTGTTCGACTAACATCCCTTGAAATGTTCTTACACAAAACCGAAAAGCCTGAATCTGAGGTTCCGGCCCGACAATATCGAGTCGTTGATTTGGTTATCTGTTTACTCGTTTTGATCCGCGACCGATTACGCACCCTTTCTAGACTTCGCTGGCTCCGAATCAGCCAATTAAGGTCATGTGCAATCGGCAGTTATCACTGATAGGATACTAAAATCAACCACGATAGTACTCACGCCAACCCTTGCGCGCTTGTGGCTTTATATACTTATTAAGGGAGGGTTCATTCGTTATTTTCATTTTCTTCGGATCCCACTCGATATTCTTACCCGTGCGAATAGCCAACGCTCCGAGCAAAATTAACTCCGTCAATCCTTCGGCATAGTCGAAATGCGAGCCAGGTCTCGGCCCCACCCCCTTTACGGCTCGTATCCACTCTTGAATATTCCCTCCTTTAATTCGCGGCAATGTTTGAGGTGGACGGTTTCGGCGAAACTCTTGCCAAACGTCTTCATCATAAAGACGCGGACTATTGGGACGCATACCCGGCGAAAAGAGCGTCTGCTTTTTTCCTACCATGAAAATGCCATCAGCGTAGGTTTTCGCTTCTTCCTTGTTCCCTGATTTGGCTAAGGCGACCGCTTGAGCCGCTTCAAAATCCTTCGTCATCTTCGGCACCTTCGGACCTTCAACCCACTTGACCTTAACCGGAGGCAACCCGTTACGAGCTGGAAAGTGATACGTTACAACGCTACCGCTTGGCGTGTAGATCAAATTTGGCTCACCAGCCAATTCTACCTCAATTTTCGTAGGATGACCGAGCTGAAGAGCGTAGTACGGAATGTCGATCGTGTGGCAGCCAATATCGCCCAATCCTCCACACCCATAATCCCACCAACCCCGCCAATAGCCTGGATGCAAGTCTTCGCTAAAACCAGTCATCGGAGCTGGCCCAATCCATTTGTCCCAATCCATGCCCTGCGGAATTGGTCGAGCGTCAGGCAATTTCTTTCTCTCGCCTGACCGGAAACCATATCCTTTATTAGGCCGATTCGTCCACGCAATAACTTCTCGCACCTCCCCTAGCACATCCGCGTCGAACCATTCCTTAATATGACGCATTCCATCGAAAGCACGCCCCTGATTTCCCATCTGAGTAACGAGCTTATTCCGCCGAGTCTTTTCGCAAAGCGTTCTTAGCTCATAGATATTGTGAACCAAAGGCTTTTGAACAAAAAGGTGCTTACCCAAATCTGCTGCTGCCATCGCCGCGACGAAATGCGTATTGTCCGGAGTCGCAATTCCGACCGCATCGATCTGGTTGCCCATCTTATCGAACATTTTGCGGTAATCGCTAAACGTATAAGCATTTGGAAATTTTTCCTTAGTCTTCGCAATCTGAGCAGGATCGACATCGCAAAATGCCACTATATTCTCTTTGGCCATCTGCGTCAGATTTCCTCTGCCCTGACCTGGGCCGACTCCGATAAAAGCAATGTTAAGCTTATTGTTCGCAGACTGTCCGGATTGCCCAATCGAAAATCGAGGCACGACAATAGCACTTCCCGCAAGAAGCGACGAGGTTTTCAGAAACTGGCGGCGATTCGATGCCGGAGCAGAAAAGGGTACCTTTTTCATAAAAACGATAGTTTGTCCTGTGATTTACAATCCATTTCCAAAACCAATCTGTCAACCTATCGAGTTCCAGAAATCGTCTCAGTTATCAAAGAACTCGTTACCAAACCACTATTTCGAATAGAGATCAACAAATCGGAACCATTGCACCGAACGGACCAAGTAGTAGGCGCCTTGACCAGAATAGCCCAGGGAGACATTCATTTCCTATCAACAACTCCCGGAAAGCAGCCACCAACTCTTACTTGCTAACTAGATGAGGATTAGAACCATGCTGAAACTGGCGTTTCCTATCGCTCTTTATCTCAAGCGGGAAGTTCCTGACAGCTGCGGCAAAAAACGCGAGCTCTGCGAAGGCGGGCACCGTGTTCCTTTCATGATTCGCTGGCCCGGTCTTACCAAAGCGGGCAAGCGCCGTTCGGAAGTTATTTGCGTGAGCGATATCATGGCGACTTTAGCCGATTACTTCTCTGTCGAATTTCCAGACAACAGCACGGAAGATAGCATCAGCTTTCTGCCGGCCCTACGTCGCGAGAGTTTTGAAAGAGCTCCGGTGGTGCTCTGCAGCATAGAAGGTCAACTGGGGTTTCGCAAAGGAGCATAGAAACTCATTCAGATGAAAAAAGGGTTTGAACTTTACAACCTAAAAGCCGATCCCAAAGAAACTGAAAACCTTTACAGCTCCCATCCGGAAATCGCTGAAGATATGTGCAATATCGTGGAGCGCTACATCAAAGAGGGGCGCAGCACTGTGGGTGCGGCCCAGCCCATTGAGGAAAACAAAATATTGAGCGCTTGGTTGAAATAAGAACAGGCTGTATGAGACTACGAAATAAATCCTTTTTCTTTCAGGTAATCATCCATCACGCGTAAGATAGTCGCATAGTGCTCTAGATCGAAAATGAACCAGCCATGCCGACCGCCTTCGAACGTGAATAGCTGGCAGTCGTTGCCCGCCGCCTTGGACAACTCCGCAAACCGGGCAGCGCCCGCATAGGGCGTGACCGTATCCCCGGTGCTATGACAGATCAGCATCGGTGGCAGATCCCGCTTAACATGATGTAGTGGAGACAGCTCCATCCAGCGTTTCCCGATTTTCTCTTGTCCGTATCCATCCGCCGAGGTGTCAATCACGGGGTTCAGGGGAATCAGTAGATCCGGGACACACGATATGGAAAGATCATCCCTTGCGTCGTCGACCTCGGGTCCGTTCTCGAAAACTGCCGTTGCCAGTGCGACATGACCACCCGCCGAACCGCCGGTTACCGCAATCCGACTCGGATCGATTCCCAACGTCGATGCCTGCGCCCGCAGCCATCTCATCGCCGAACGACCGTCCTTCACGCAATCGAATACCGTTACGCCCTCCTTCGCGTTCATTAACCGATACTGCAGGCTTATTGCGAGCATCCCTTTCTTAGCGTAATGATCCGCGATCGTGTAGTACACCCGCGGCTCCCCTCCAGTCCATCCACCTCCGTGAATGATGAGAATACACGGTCGCCTGTCTTTTGAAGCGTCGTGCTCCTCCGGTTCGAAAACATGCAATTCGAGAGCTCGCCCTTTACCCACTGATTTGTAGGCGATTTTTCGAGACGGTTCGAGCTTCGCCGCCAGCGGCTCAAGCACCCGGACGATGGGTGCCTGCGGTTGCATGGAAACCTCAGGGCCGTTCGACAAAGGTTGACTGTTGATAACGATGCGAGTGTCAGGATTCATATCTTGATTGGGGTCGACTAAATGTCCTGCTGGGAAGAAAGCCGGGAGCGAAGACGCCTTCTGCCGCTCAAACGAACCGAATGCAATGGGCACTATTGTCAGAGCCACCAGCAACATAGTGAAAGACCGGGGAACGCTGTAAAACTGAATCGTCGAGTACAAAAAATTCATGGATTCAAAAACTGGGTGCATAAATAACAAAACGTGACCTCCCTTAAAACAGGATGCCCCTAAATGATTAGATAGCCAAGAAAAATCATATCGCCAATAACCACGGTTACTCATGAGACAACCCCTTCCAACAGCGTTGTTTTGATCAGTGATATAAATGAGGAGCGGCATCGATTCCCGAGAATTATGAGATTCAAGGTCGGGCCCGGTTGCATGCCTTGTCAATGGATAGAGAAGTAAACATTGACCCTTATTTGAGACCCTCCCATGTATCTTCGGAAAATTAGCTGTACGGATTAAATTTATTAAACAAAAAGATCTCAGAGTATGCTTTCACTTTTCATTTCAGTGCTGATCGCTAGCGCAATCGCAGCCGCCTTGATCGCTTCGCAAGTTAGTACCGGGTTGACGATCTTCCTAAGCCTTGCTGGCTTCGCTGGCTCGTTTTTCTTGGTCGGATTCCTAGTTCGGAAAAAATTGTCAAAGGCCCAAGGTGCAATTCAGGAACACATGCAAACGGCTCAGAGGCACATGCACCGGAAAGTACAGCAATTCCAAAACAAGCCGGGCGGCAACGTTAAGCAAATACAACGTCAAATCGAGATGGATCAAAAGGCCATGTTGAAGGAAGCCTTAGAGCTCACCAAGGGGCTCGAGCCTTTCCGGAAGTGGTCTGTACTAATGGGGCGCCAGATTGCAACCATGCGCATGCAGTTTCACTACCAGCTCAAGGATTTCGAGCAGGCGGACGAGATCCTCGCCACCTGCGGTTTCCTGAGGGGCCCAATGATGATGGATCCCACAGCGGCCGCCATGAGGATGGCCCGGTGTTATCAAAACGATGATTTGGAGGGCGCGAAAAAAGTCTACAAGCGCCGGATTAGATGGTCTCGTGGCGACGGTGGTACTGTGCTGTACGGCTTGATGTCGTGGATCTACGTTCAGGTTGGCGAGCCTGATAAAGCCCGTGAGGTATTGTTGAAGGCTAAAAAAGCCACTGGTGAAGAAACCTTCATCAAAAACTGGGAGCACCTAGCCAATCAACGTGTAAAGAGTTTCTCCAATGCAGGATTGGGGAATGCGTGGTACAGCCTCTATTTGGAGACTCCTCCTAAGCCTAAGCAGCAGCGCATGCGTGGCAATCCGCGCAATATGCGTGGGTTCTAAGGCGTGTCTTCCCAATGAGCGGCAAGGCAACAATCGGTTAAAGGAGTTCCTAGAAGTCAGAGGATGTGAATTGGCGGTGGCAGGCCATATGAAGCAAAAGATGCTTTGCTACAATAGCTGGCTAGCCGAGGGATTGTGCATGGGCACTAAGTATTTGGTAATCCGATACGTCTCCGAAATTCAAAATGGGAACAGGGTGAGAGCAAGAAAGCTCTTCGAAAGGCTAACCGCAAATTTGAATGTTTAACCCTTTTCCATTCCTTCGTTTTCGTCATCAACAAAACGTGTCTCCGCTGGCTAAGTGCTAGCTATGTCGTAGAATGAATCTCTAGGCCCTGTATCGCCTTGTATTACGGTATGGCACGTAGCACGATTGACTGAATTCAATCCCATTTGACTAACTCACGCTAAAGCACTCCAAATCATGCCTATCCAATGAAGCCGACTTTATTAATTTCACTTCTATTTTTGACAACAACACCCAATTTGCCTTGCCTCGCTGCCAATTCGAGCGAAGCGATCCTCGGCGATGCCTTGCTCAACGAAGAGGCCTATTCGTTCCTCAAAACCATGGCCACGCGCTTCGGGCATCGACTATCCGGAACCCCGGGCAATGACCGCTCCTTAGACTACCTCCAAAAAGAGCTAGAAAAACTGGGGGTAGCTGTTCATCGAGAATCGTTCAAGCATCCGGGTTGGATACGAAACGACGACCGGGCCATCCTAGTGCAGCCGGAGAATCGTCTACTTCGAGCCATAGCCATGGGCTATGTGGACCGTCAAAAACCGGTCGAGGCGCCTGTCGTCCTTTTGAAATCGAGCAATCTCAATACCCTTGAACCCGCTTCTTTAACTGGGTGTATTCTCCTCGTGCCCTCCTCAATTCGTCTGAATCACGAGCAATACCTGAGCCTATCTAATGAATTCGGAGTCCGCGGCGCGCTGCTCACGAACCGCGTAAATGGCGGACAGCTACTGGCCCGAGTTTCCAACCAGAACGGCCATGCGCCGCCCTTTCCTCTTTTCGCGATCACTCGTGAGGATGGATTGCGCTTCGAGAGGCAACTGGAGGCGGGGATTCCTGTGACAGTCCGTCTCGAAACGCGGTCCCAAATCCAGGCCATGACCAGCGAGAATCTCGTAGCCGTTCTACCCGGAAAGTCAAAGGAGCAAATCGTCTTGGGTGCCCACTTCGACTCTTGGGACCTTGGCGAAGGAGCTATGGACAACGGCCTCGGAGTGGCCCAACTCTTCGAAGTTACCCGCCTCTTAAAAAAACATTCCCCAAAAAATGTATACACTGTCATTCTCGTCTTCTTCAATGCCGAGGAATGGGGATTGTGGGGTTCTCGCCGCTATGTGGAAACCCACCGGAATGATCCAATTCGGGTTATGGTCAATGTAGACATGGTGGGCGATATAATCGGAGCGAACGCCATGGGATTCAATGAGCTGGTTCCCGTTCTCGATACATTCTCTTCCCGTTTAGGCGCACTGAAATTTTCGAGAAAAACGGAGAACAAGACCTGGTTAGGCGGCGACCATCATCCTTTCATCCTCGAAGGCATTCCATCCGTTACATTTTATGCCCCTATCCCAGCAGAAGACGTACGATACTATCATGACGTTGCCGATACATTCGACAAAATAGATTCCAACTTGCTCTCCAAATCTTGCGCAATTACTGCCCTCCTTATTCACCATCTCGCCAACGACACCGAATCCAAGCTCCGCCGCTACACGCGGGAAGAATCGGCCAATCTGTTTCGGAAAGCAGGACTGGAAACACGTTTGAAAGCGGATGGCCAGTGGCCGTTTGACGATACCCTTCTAGATAACTAGTATATCAAATCTCCCTGCATCGAGGCGTTTCCCCGTGCCCATCAAGACGGAATCGGATTCAGTTCGGCAAGCCTTAAATTAAAGATCTAGGCTGACTAACGTATCTACTTTTCAGGTACAATATTTACGATGGATTGCCTGCTTTCCGCTTTCCTGTCGCCTGGTGAATCGGCTTCAGCAAGAACGTCCGAACTCACTACTTTTTAGCTTTGCGCTCCGCTCTCCGCTTCTCTTTTTCCGCTTTACTCAGCTTATGCTTAGCCGCTGTTTCATTCGGCGTCGGCAAAACGCCTCCGTGCTCCGACAAGAGCATTTCCTTGTACCAAGCCTGATGCATTTCGAAAAGCTCGAGCGCCTTGGAGGGATTCGACTTTGCGAGGTCGTTGGTTTCGGAGGGATCATTCGCCAAATTATACAGCTCGTACTTCTCCTTGAAGCCGTGCACTTTCCAATCCCCTTGGCGAACGGCCCATTCGCCCTTTGGTTCGCCGCTGTTGAAGTAGAGCTCGGAGTGTATCGAATCCGCATTACCCGACAAAAGCGGCAGCAAGCTCTTGCCATCAAAAGGCGTGTCGGTCGGCGGTGCCACACCCAGAGCCTCTAGGGCCGTTGGCAAGATATCCAATGAAATCACCGGTGCATCGATCGAGCGGCCGCCTTCGAACTTGGCAGGCCAGCTCACGATCCAAGGCGTGCGCACACCACCCTCGTACAGACTGCCCTTAAAGCCACGGAGGTTTCCGTTATCCGCATCCATCGCTTCAGAGCCGCCATTGTCCGTCAGAAAGACCAGCAAGGTATTTTCCCACAAGCCTTCGTCCTTCAACTTCTTGACCACCGCGCCGACGCCTAAGTCCAGGTGGTAGAGCATGGCCATGAGAATCGCTCGCTTTTCACTGATTCCAGGAAATTGGTTCTTGTAATGATCGATGTCCTCACGCGGGGCTTGAGCCGGGGCGTGCACCGCGTTGTAGGCCAAGTAAAGAAAAAAGAGAGCGTTCTTCTCGCGATCGATGAAGTCGACCGCTTCTTCAGTTAGGCGAGTTGTCATGTAGCCCTCGTAATCATCTTCCTTGATACGCTCCTTATTACGGTAAATCGGTTCGTATGATTTGCCGTTCACTCCAGCTAGCTTGAAGTAGTCGTGCCCGCCGCGCCCCATGAACTTATAGGCCTCATCAAAGCCGCGATTCACTGCGTGCCATTTAAGCTCTGGATAATCCGTATCCAAGCCTAGGTGCCACTTGCCAATCGCCGTGCTCTTATACTCCTCAGGAAGAAACGAAGGAAATATCGGCAAATTCGGATCAAAGCCAGAACCGCCTTGCCCAGCGGTATAAATCCCCACCCGCTGCTGATAGCGCCCCAGCATAAAGCCTGCCCGGGTCGGCGAACACACATGACCACTCGTATAGGCTTGGGTAAAAAACGTACCCTCCTTCGCAAGCGCATCCATATGCGGCGTCGAGACTTCTTTCGAGTGCTCAGGGTTGAAGCTGATGTCCGCGTAGCCCAGGTCATCCGTCAAAATGACTACGATGTTCGGGCGATCTGTGGCCGCAGCGCCGCAAGACAAAGCAGCCAAGATACTTCCCACCAAGGAGAAGAGAGACGAAAGAATAAGACGTTTTAACATAGTATTTTCGGGATGAGAGAATGAAACAAGAAAGGGTCCGCCCTTCAATGCAGCAGCAGAGACTCCGAGCCACGCCATAGGCTCGGTTCGCCCCAAAAGGCTGAATAGCTCAATAACTGCATCAAGACGTTCTTTTCCTCACTTAAAGATAAGTCGGGATTTTCGTAACAAGAAACGAAAAAAATTCACAAGCCAACCAATAACAGATGGATGTCGCAAAGCCTGAGCCAAGTCGAAGGGCCAACCGTTAGAGAAATTAGTGCAGGAGGATTGACACATCTAGGCGTACAAGTGCCTGATACTTCGTAACGAAGACTCAAGCTATGACCAATGCCCCAACGTCGCCCTCCCCAAAGCGCCGCAACGCGTTTACCCGTTTTCTCGATAGCGTTGAATGGTTGGGCAATTTTCTTCCGCATCCGGTGACATTATTTGCCGTTCTAGCCGTCGGCATTGTCCTCCTCTCGGGGGTTTTCGGCTGGATCGGGCTCGCAGTCGAGGATCCTAGACCGGCCGGTACGCGCGGCGTGGCAGAAGACGGCATGATCCGTGCGGTGAGTTTATTGAATGCTGAGGGCATACGCATGATCTTCACCAATCTGGTGACGAACTTCACGAGCTTCGCGCCGTTGGGTGTCGTGCTGGTCGCGATGCTGGGCGTCGGTGTCGCAGAGCGCTCTGGACTTTTGTCCGCAGCGATCCGCGGCATGGTCTTTTCAGCACCCCGCCAAATCGTTACCGTTGCCATCGTTTTTGCAGGTATCGTTTCGAACACGGCTTCAGAAGTCGGCTACGTAGTTTTGATACCCCTAGCGGGCGCCATTTTCTATGCACTAGATCGGCATCCTTTGGCTGGGATGGCCGCCGCCTTCGCAGGGGTCTCCGGCGGCTATAGCGCCAATGTCCTGATTGGGACGATCGATCCGCTTTTGTCAGGCATCACGCAGGAAGCGGCTCGCTTGATCGATCCGGATTATGTCGTGGTGGCAACCGCCAATTGGTATTTCATGGTCGCATCGACTTTCTTGATAACGCTTGTGGGCTCGCTAGTGAGCATTTTTATAGTAGAGCCAAAACTGGGCAAATACGATTCCTCACGGGCCGAACCGACCATTCTCGATAAGCGCATGATGGAGCGGCTCTCCGGCGATGAGAAAAGGGGGCTGTTATGGGCCTTGATCGCGCTCGCAGGAGTGCTAGGTCTGATGGCACTGACCTTGGTTCCGGAATGGGGTGTCTTTCGCAATCCGGAGACCGGAGACCGGATAAATTCGCCATTCTTCCGTGGTTTCGTTGTGTGGATCCTCATCTTCTTTATCGCGACGGGCTATTCCTATGGACGAGCAGTCGGCACCATGCGGACGGATCGGGATGTCATAGACGCCATGGCCAAGGCCTTGGAATCCTTGGGCCTTTATATCGTCCTAGTATTTTTCGCCGCGCAGTTCGTGGCCTTCTTCGGCTGGACCAAACTCGGAGCAATTGGTGCGGTCACTGGCGCGGAGTTCCTTAGAGATACCGGCATGACGGGCCCGATGGTCTTCATCTTCTTTATCCTTATGTGCGCCGTTATCAACCTTTCATTGGGCTCCGCTTCGGCGCAGTGGGCGGTAACAGCGCCTATTTTCGTGCCAATGCTTATGCTCATTGGATATGGGCCAGAAACCATCCAGGCAGCCTATCGTATTGGAGATTCCACCACGAACATCATCACGCCCATGATGAGCTACTTCGGCCTTATCCTCGCTTGGGCGACGCGTTACGACAAGAATCTGGGCGTAGGAACGATGATCGCCATCATGCTACCCTACACGATCTTCTTCATCATCGTTTGGAGCAGCTTCTTTGTCATTTGGACCTTTACTCTGGGTTTGCCGGTGGGGCCAGGGTCGCCTACCTTCTACAATCCGTAAAAGAACGATTTCTCCCCGAATACCAAACCGGAGATAATTGATTAACGCAGCCTTATGATCTTAATGTATTGTTTTTGTTCCATGAAGTTTCAGTCCTCAATGACCTAAAGACTGTCCAAGTCGAAATCGACTCGTCACTAAACTATAGATCGCCGCCCTGAGGCGGGATTTTTGGTTCTGACGGGGCAGCGACCCGTCCTACAATTGATCTTCTAGAATAAAAACGGCCTTTCTGGAAAGATCTCTTAGCTAGATGTACCGTCGCAAAAAGTTTTACTGGTTTATATTTGAAGTGCTTCGATGGATTTCTTAGTATTTGTTTTTTAATGACTTTTTATTAGACTAAGGTCGGTTCTTCGAAGAGAGTACCTAAGGGAAAGCGATCTTGCTAGCTCCAGAGATGAGGGGGCGAGCATTTGGACCACCGGCTTGGGTGAAAACGATGAGAATGCGTCCCGTTTTAAGATCAACTCTAGCTGAAGTTCCAGTCGCTCCCCCGTGTCCGACAACCCCGCCCCCGCGAAGGTTGAAGCCCAGACCGTAGTTCTTGGTTGCGGGTTGTTTCCGGTAGAGTTTGGCCAATACGGACGCAGGCACGATTTGTTGGTTGCCGACACGTCCCTTATCGGCGTGAAACTGGAGGAAGCGTTGGAGATCGTCCGGGGTAGAGACCAAGGCACCTGCTGTATTGACGAACGGTCCTACTTGAGCACGTAGGCGTTCAATTTGAGCTGCAACGTAGCCGTCGCTTCGACCTTCGGCGCGAGCAGCGAAACGCGGATGACGGCGAATGAGCGATACTCCAGGAGCGAAGCTTGTCTCATTCATGCCCAAAGGAGCGAGGAGCTTTTCGCGCATCACCGTGGCGATGGGTTGATCAGTGACGACTTCTATTACCCGGGAAACGGCAGCGTAGCCTCTAAAGGTGTAGGCGTATTTCGAGCCGGGTCGAGCTGCCAAACCTTGAGTCGCCAAGTGGCGAGCAACTTCAGTTTGATCGCCGCGTTTCACAGGAGAGTTTTTAGGGAGCTTGCCCATGGTGCCGCCCGGAAACCCAGAGGTGTGGGAAAGGCACTCCGCGATCGTGGGGGAGCGAACGGATTGATCGCTGTTCTGCAGCTTCAGAGCGGCGTATCCCGGTAGGTAGTTGGAGATCGGGTCATCGAAAGAGAGATTTCCTTCGCCAACGAGAACGGCAACCAGTGTGGCGGTGACGGATTTGCTAATGGAGGCAATAGCGACGACCGTTTGCTCGTCCCAAGGAGTCTCGGAGTCTTCAGATAACGTGCCGAAGTAGCGGTCGAAAACAATCTCACGGTCTTCGATAACCCGCAAAGAGCCGCCAGGAATTTTGAGATTGGCATCTGCAGTCGCAATAAGTGCTTCAAGTTTGGGAAATGATGGATCCGCCACGGCAGTCACGCTTGCGAAAACGAAGCAGGCTAGGGCCAAAATGGGACAAGGCAGGGGCGATTTGATTTTCGTCTCAATCATACTATTTGGAGATTATAACCGCTTTCTATATGATAATGGCTGTATCTGTAATCCCTAATTCTCTAAAAAACCCTTATGCCTGAGCCAATCTTCCATTCGGTCGCTCCAAGAGGTCACGGGTTTCTCCGTGCGGCGGAGTCCGTAGCCGTGCCCGCCTTCGCTGTAAATATGCATCTCGGCAGATACCTTCGCTTTCTTAAGCTTAATGTAGGTCTCAGACAGGCCGATGGAGCGGTCTTTGTCGTCATACGTTATCACCATAAAAAACGGAGGGGTAGCTTCAGATAGATTCGTCTCTTCCGGCATCCACCAACCGGAATAGATCGGTGCTGCAAAGGCGGGTCGAAAATTGTGATCATCGTGGCTATCCACTGAATCGTATAGACGGTCGGATACCAAGGCGGTATACATTACCGGCACTCCTCCGGCAGAAAAACCCATGATGCCGATACGATCCGGATCAATGCCCACCTCATCAGACCGAGATTTCACGAGACTCATAGCCCTCTGACCATCCTGAGCGGCCGCAAGCCAAGGCTTGTCCGGATTGTGAACATTGCCTGGTACCCGATATTTGATTACGATCGCAGTCATTCCAATTGAGTTCGCCCACTCGGCCACTTCCGTTCCTTCCTTGTCATAGGCAAGAATCGTGAACCCACCACCTGGAGCAATCAGAATGGAGGAACCCGTATCGATTTTCGGGTCGGGCTTGTAGATCGTGAGTGTGGGAACGGATACGTTTTGTAGACGGCTCACCGGCTTACCGGCAGTCAGCCTGGTGTCATTGGTCCGATACGATTCCGGTGGGAGCATTACGATTTCTCCAGGCGCCTCGCCGGGCCAGAGGTTCCAGGTGGTCAGATCAGTCGCTGACAACGGAGGGGTTGAGGCCAAGAAAATAAGTAGAAACGAGTGCGTGAGGTATTTCATATATTAATCTTTCCCTAGTTTTACTTCGAAAATCCAAGCATCCAATCCACCAGCTCCGCCGTCTCAAACACAGCTCTACCTCCCTCTCGATGATCTGCCCCCTCAAACTCCGTGTGTTTCACGTTCACATTGCCCGCCGCACTCAATCGCTCCACCATTTTTCTAATTCCAGCTGGATTTTTCCCATCCTCGCTGCCCGCCATCGTCCAAATCGGCAAGTTGGCAAGCTTCTTCGCATCATCATTGGCGCTACCACCCGTGAAACCACAAGGCGCAGCCGCGGCAAAACGATCCGACGATTGATTGATCCATCTCCAAGTAGCTCCACCCCCCGCGCTGTAGCCCATCACATACACACGATCCTCATCGATCTCGGGGAAGGTTTCCAACACATAATCAAGCATCGTATCGAGCGAATCCACGCTCCAACGTTCCGCCGTGTTAGGATCGAGCGTAATCAGTCCCTTCCCCACAAGCTCCGCCAAATCAAAGCCTCGCTTCATCCCCATCTTAGCCGCAATCTCAAGCTGCCGTTGAAAATCAAAGTCAAACCAACGCTGTCCTCCGCCATGCAAATTAATAAGCAACGGCAGCTTCCCCTCAACCTTTTCGACAGGCCACGTCACCAAAGCAAATTTCGTCATTTTTCCAAGTTTCTCATGCAACTCGCTAGGCCACTCAAGAAGCTCCACCTCAACATTCTTAAACTGTGCGTTCATCCCCGACAGCGTCTCATTTAGATTTGCGTCCTTAGCCTGCGTCGCTCGCACCGCTGCGGCCCGGCGCCCATTCCTCTGCCTCGATTGGCGGAATTGCTGGATCTCCTCCACAGTCAGTTTGCCGTCCTTATTCAGGTCCGCTTTGGGAAAATGCTTGAGAGATTGTGCCAGTTTCTCTTCGGAAAACTGTTGCGATTGTGCATTCGTGAAGGGTGCCGCCGACAGCAGAACGAGTATCACAAGGAGCATTAGGATTAGGGTTTTGATGAGATAGTGCATAACGTTTATAGGGTATTAACGTATCAATTATTTATGTACAATTTTTCGATTAGATTATTGATAGGGCTATAGCTTTGAAAAACTACTGAGACTTCACGCTCAACGCTTCACCCGTTTTGGGCATCGAAAGCGTTGGCTTACCTTGAAGGTAGCCGAGTTTCGTTAGAAATTCATCCGCGGCAATCAGCGTGATATCTTTCCACGGTTGCTTATTGAAAAAAGCGTGCGTTTGCCCTTCGGCAATTTGCATCTCGACGGAGGTGATGCCGAGCAACTTCATTTTTGCTACTGCGGGATTCCAGCCGTTAATCAACCACTCATCCTCGCTGCCGAAAAAGACGATCGCCGGCCCAAAGTCGGCTTTCAGATGCTGCAAAAAATCAACCTCTGGATCATTGGCATCGCTCTTTGAAAGCGCAGGATTGAATAAGACGTAAGCCGCCACGGAAGTGTCAATTCCTTTAGGGTCATTGGGATCATTGAGGCCTGGATTGTTTGTGCCCAGCAGGCTGATATGCCCTCCCGCGGAGCCGCCACCAGCAACGATGCGATTGGGATCCACGCCCAGTTCTTTGGCATTCTGCTTAAACCAACGAATGGCGCTCTTCACATCGGGAATACAAACGCGCTTGGTCGATTGCCCCTCGGTCATTGCCGCTCGATCTTCCTTGGTTCGCAAGCGGTAGGTGACCGTCGCGGCCACCATTCCCCGACTCGCGAAATAGTCGCACTGATAGCTAAACGCTATGCGATTACCCCCACCCCAACCGCCGCCATGAAACAGGATAATGCCAGGGACTGTCTTTTTCGAAGCATAATGCCCCTTTGGGAAATAGATTTCCATTTCGCGGTCCACGCTATCGACTTGCTTGTAAACGTAGACTTTGCCCTTGGGGATGCTTGCATCGTCAACACGTTTTGTGTCGGCGAGTGGGCAAACCATGGCCATCAAAACGATCAGTGGTATTTTCTTCATCAATTCTGGGATGAGGAAAGTTCAACCCGCGTGTAGGGGCTTGAATGATACTGTTTATAGCCGTTGGCCATGTGACCGTGATTACTGAAAAAATCTATACGGGATGCCCCTTTCTCGAGCGGAACGTTGGCGGTCCATGAACCGGTCTTGGGATCCCGTTCCATATCCGCCCATTGCTCTTCAGGGATGGGCACGAGCAAGAACGGAGCGGAGCCTTCGGGTGCTCGGTCATACATCCACCAGATACGCCCGTCTGTTGGCTGAGGGCCTTCCTCAAAGCTCACGCGAACCGTAAGTTTATTCTGGTCGACTTTATGGCTCGACGTTGGAGGCCTAAGCAAGGAATCGCCGCCGAAGAAGTGATGCCAAAGGAAGGCGTCCCTATTCTGTTCGTCCTTTGCCGTAGCGACATGCGGCGTTTGCGAGTGCCCGCCATTGGGTTGGTAATAAACAGGCACCTGAGGATGGTTCTGCGCTCCCCAGACAATATCATAGGCAACATAGTCATGCGTTCCCGGCTCGAAAAGAACATCAACTCCGCGCTCCCTCAGCCGATCCCAATTCTCCGAAACGCACGCGGTAGACCATAAACGATCCAAAAAGTGTTGCATTTCGTCCATGGATTTTCCCGCTTTCAGTGCCATTTGACTCATACCGCCCTCAGATCCCACCATGACGCGCCGAAAAACCCTCTCGCGGTTTTGATCCAGATCGATATAGCCAGACTTGACGGCCTCGAAAAATACTTTGTTTGCCCGTTCCGCTTTAGCGATTTCTTGCTTCTCGGCTCTCCGAGTCGGTGAATAATAAGCACCCGCGTGGTTTGAGAAGGTCGCAGTAAAACGTTCGTCATTTATCAAGGCGACCGCGGGTGCCATGCCGTTCTTGGAGCTACCCGAACCGGCCACTTTTCCTTTTTCAAAGTAATTGGTTTCCGTATACGCCGCAGTGGTTGCCCGCATTAAGGTCATCGACCAAATCCAGAGAGTCGTGTAGCGTGGATTTAGATCCTTCATAAACTGGTGCATCATTTTTTGATCTAAGCCCTGCTTGCCCTCAAGCTGCCTCGAAGCCCTGACCAGCGTCTTAACGATACCAACGCCGCCTTCCAGCAGTTTAGCCTGAAAATCGGTTGGCTGCGTGTCTTTCGTCAGAGCCTCAAAGTTACCATTGGCTCCGGTAATGCTAAATCCCTTCGCTTTGCCTTCAAGAGGCACAATCATACGCACTGGAATCCGATAATCCTGGCCTGGCCACCATTCGGCAACATTGATTTCGATCAGCTTCTGCCGCGTGGTTCCTACGGGGTGCCATTCCTGCAGGATCTTTGTACCCAAGGTACTTTCATCGAGAATCTCTTCAATATTAAAGAGAGAATTGGTAGGCACGGCGAGTGCGGATATATTAAAAAATACCGTGTAAATAACGATAAGCGATATGGCAGCAAGTCTTGTTTCTAGCAGATGTTTCATATTTTTGTATTCATTATATGGATATTATAAGTTAGAGATTAACATTTGAGAATAGCCGAAAAGCCTTTATTTTACCTCATGAGGTCGTGCAAGCCACCAAGAGAATTGACCCGTTTAGTAGTAAATTATTGCAGCAGAATTCCCACTTAAAAGCGATATAATCATGATGAAATTCTACCGCGGTTCCCACGGGAGGAGCGAACCTGCTGCCGCCTTGCGGTAATCCAGAAAGGCATGAGCGATGTTGGAAAATTGATTCGGTTGATGGTTGTTTTAGTATCCGTCTACCCTATATTCCCGTAGCCAGGCCGCATCGCTTGACAACGGTGGGATCCACCTGAATTTGCGGCGTAACACTAGCACCGAGCAAGCGTGCTGCGATTAAGGAGGAAAACCAGTTTGGATATCATCAGGGCCTGAGGGTCGGCAACGTTGTTCGTTTGAGAAGTCTCCGCTACTGCCTCAAACGGATATTCTTAAACTGCACGGTCATGTTCTTTCCCTTGTGCAGTTGCAACGCCAAGATGCCAGACTTGGCCGCCTTCGCCCCGTCCAAATCCGTCACATCCACTGTTTTAAGGCCATTGATAAAATGCATTATTCGGTTCCCTCTCGCGACGATGCGATAGTCATTCCAATCGCCCTGCTTAATCGCGGCCTGAATTTCATCCGAATCGCCCACACTACCCATCACTTTGATCTCAGGCTTTTTTTTGCCTTCCGGGATGGGATATACTTCCACCTTCTGACCGCGCAAGGCCAGTATGCCACGCCCTCTTTCTTCGTAGAGAATCCCTGAATACTTGATCCCCGCTTCGAAATCCGCTTGGTAGCCTCCTACAGAAAACGTGCTCTTATCCAATAATTTGGCACGGTATTGAATACCCGAGTTAGCCCAGCCATCGTCGTTATTTCCCACGATCTTGAATTTCAGCCGCAACACGAAATCCGCCACTTCTCCCCCCTGCCATATAATGAAGGTGTTTGGATCGGCCACATTGTCGTCATCCGTCTTGCCAGTGATGGCACCATTCTGAACCGACCAGAACTGAGGCAAGCCTTCCCAACCTGAGAGATCCTTACCGTTGAAAATCTTCTTGAAGGTCTTCTCTTCCGCAGCCAGCGCCCCGAAAGCGAAAAGGATAGAAATCACCCCGCAGAGAGCGACTTTCGAGAATGAGTGGATAGGTTTCATGACTTGTTGGTTTGATTTTTTTGCCCGAAAAAATAGGGGACCGTGTTAATTAAAAAATAAACGGCCTTATTTTTGCTCGTTTTCCTTCCAAAATCAACCACCAAAAATGTAACCAAAAGGTTGTACTGTCGACGATTACATTCCCTCTTTCTGGGAGCACTTCGCTTGTCACCGAAACAGGAGTCTGAGAACGAATGGTTGAAACGTAAAATAGCCATTGGTTTCGTCCAATTAGAAGCGGCCGAAACAAAGCGGGTTGATGACAAAGAGGAATTCGAAGCCTCAGCATGCAATTGAGCCGGTAACACGTGTCCAGAGGGCTACGAGACATCTTTGTCCCAACGCTGCCCCCGCTCGAGGGCTTGTATGGTTATCTTTGCTCCGAAAGGTGGCATTTCAGACCTCACTCCTCCGCCAGTAGAATCCGACGCAATCCACGAGATTTTAAGAGAGGCTGTATGCAGAACGATCTCGGTTTTTCCAGGGAAAGACTTGAAAGATCAATACTTAAATTTTGATGTCCAGAAGTTCCTTGGAGATGCTTTTCCGAGGACCGGGAGAATGGGGATCCGCATGTTCAGATTCCTGTTTACCATTCATCCTCGGAATGCCTACAGGTTTGCAATGTCCCTAATAACCTATGAGCTTCTTGAAGAAGAAAGCTAAAACGAGTTGCTAAGTCTTTATACTCCATTTAGACGTTTAACATTGTTTCCCGACAAATGAACACAGCAGTTGGCGTAGATGGTTGCAAAGCCGGCTGGTTCTATTTTCGGAAAGACCAGACGTCTGTATCCTTTGGAGTCGCTTCAGACCTAGAAGAGCTGACCAGCGTCCTACCAAAAAATTCTAGAATTTTCATAGATATCCCAATCGGGCTGATCGACTCGGGCAGTGATGAAAGAGAGTGCGATAAAGCCGCTCGTAAAGCCCTTGGTAGACCTCGGGGCTCTTCTGTCTTCCCTGCCCCAGCCTATCCAGTGCTTAAAGCCGCTGAATACAGCGACGCGAAGGATCTGAGCGTAATCGCCATCGGGAAAAAGCTTAGCAAGCAGGCATTTAATATCATCAATAAAATTCGCGAAGTGAATAATTACTTACTTTCCAGCCAAAATGCTGGATATACAATCCGCGAGATTCACCCCGAATTATGCTTCTGGGGACTGAACAAGCGGCAACCTATGAAACATTCAAAAAAGTGCTCCGCCGGATTCGAAGAGCGGCTAACCTTACTGGAAAATCATCTATCAAATAGCCGCGACCTTACCAATCGAGCACTCATAAAGTTCAGGAGATCCGATGTAGCGAAGGACGATATTCTAGATGCCTTGGTCGGGATGGTCGTCGCCAGCACCTTCGACAATAAGTTGAAAACTTTGCCAGCTACCCCTCAGTTGGACTCGCGGGGAATACCAATGGAAATAGTCTACACAGAGCAACCCAACAATTACGCACGCTGAACTGCTATGTAATCTAGCTTTTCAGGGAGGTTATTTACTTGTTATGACTTAAATGGAACTTCTACAAACTGAATACATGTCTCTTTTAATATTTTGCAAACGCTCTCTAATTCTAAACTCATCGCTTACAATCAATCCCCAAACGGCTTTCGCTGGGGGTGTATAGACTCTCACTACACTGAGATAGCGGTTCTTAAATAGCCTTTAAGCTCGGCCATGAGGTTAGAGCTCTAGCTTAAAGACTTTTTGATGAGAATGCGGATGGCAACCTGATCGAGCCTGAGAAAATAGGATAGCCCAGGGCCTCTGCCCGAACCCAAGAGCCTTTGAAATCTAGCGAGGCCCCGATTTTGAAGCAACCATCAGGGACCAAATACAGGAATCGCTCCCGCGCCTGTGGGTTGGGGCAGTTAGCGTGCCGCCTGAAACTCTTTCCCACTCAGCTTGCAAACACCATTCGTATCTGCATCTGTGAATCGCTTGAACGATTGAGAGCGGCCCCCTAACAGCCAGGGAAAAGATCGTAATGAACTGAATTATATTCGGCTTCAGGGGAACATCCGAGCAAATTAGGTATAGGCTGCCTTGCAAACCCAAGGCCATGTTTGAGAAACGTTTCGCGTGTAGCTATCTGAAACGCCTGCAAGATCGAGCTCTAAGCCGAGCATACATGATTGACCTCCATCCCGTAGCGAACTGAGCACCAACACTATCATCAACCATAAAACGATAGAAACTCAGGACTTCTTGTTTTTGCTTTAATTTTTCTTCTTTGCCTTATTGTTTTTCTTACTTTCGTTCGACTCAACCAGATCACCAAAACGATTCTCCGGCTTTGACTCATTCTCAGTAACAATACCATCTCCATTAGTGTCATAATAATTAAAGCTCCGAAGGCCAGAAACATGGAATTCTGTGAGCGTCATATTATTATTCCTATCCGTGTCTAAAGATCCATAACGCACGTACGCCTGCTTTACAGAAGCCTCTCGTTGTTTTGCCAGCTGCTTGTCCAAGCGCTGCTCCCACTCGGCAACGTACTCTGCTTCCGTAACGATTCCGTCCCTATTAAGATCTTTTTCGGCATGACTTAATTCACGAATCGCCAAGAATTCCTCTTTGCTTACAATTCCGTCGCCATCTTCGTCGTTACTATCCATAAAGGCTTCTTTCGTATGCGCGCGGGGAGCACTTTTTTCCCTAGATTGATTTTTTTTATCATCCCCATTTACCTCCGCTGCGAACATTGAGAAAGTTACAAATAGAGTGAGGAAAAGCCTATTGATAATTTTGTTATTTTTCATTTCGTTCAATATCTACTAATTTTCAAGGTGTTCTAACGTTGGACCTCGAAGGTTAATGAAATTGTGTAGCTCCGATAGGGTGTCTCGGAGCCTTCTGGAGCCTTGTCCTGGTAACGCGTCATTGCGACATAAACGCCCGGCTTTTCAAATACAGCCGAAATCTTGCCTTTATTTTTACTCATCAAATTAAGTTTGTAATGGGGTTCTTCATACTTTCCACCCTGTCGAAAAACAGATATTTCATGGCCCTTCATCGGCTTACCATTGAATGTAAGGACGAATTCAAACGGCTCCCCTACATACACTTCGCTTGGATGGGTCACAGGCAATATTTCAAGCCCGCTACCTTTCTGCTTAAGAGCCGCTTGTGTGGGAGCTCCCTTGGTCACATAAGCTATTGCGACAGTTTGTGATTGAAAATCTGCTACCATGACACCTTCTGGGATAACGTCGGATTTCGGATTTTCACCCATGCCACGAGCCACATAGTCCCAAGCTCCATCGACAAATTTCATTTTGAATTTACGCCCAAGACGATCACCCGTCGAAAATCGATAAGTGCCGTCCTCATTAAGAGCACTCTCAAGCACTGTGAGTTGGTCAAAAATAGCAATCCTTCCGTAATCGGCTCTCTCGCCACTCGGCAAAATCAGATGGAAATCGTCCGATTCCACTTTAAAATCGGGAACGAAAAATTCTTCCGTAAATGAGGAGGAGGCCGTCATCCTATCCCCTTTGCTCGTAGAGAAAACATTCGGTAGAATATAAGATGTATGGGCGATAAGCGACACTCCGCCGATGAAGCACGCAGTAGCTATAGCCACAGTCGTTCGAGTTATTTTTTTCATGATTCTATTTTTTTATAATATTTGTTTTATTGATCCTGATAATAACAGGTTCAGCTGACGAAAAACGCATAGATGACTGCGAAAAAAACCACGCTGGTTCCCAAAATCACCATACTGTTGGCTAGACGAAATTTAATGAAAAACATTAACAAAAAGCCAAACAAAGACATAACTAGAATCAAAATTGCAGATACATCTATAACTTTACTCCAAACGGCTCCAGAGTCTTTCCCCCGATGCAAATTATGCATGATCTCTACCAGGCTCGCTTTGGTAACTTCGTATTCAACCTTGCCATTGACCAAATCTATAACGACATCACTACTCCCCTTTGATCCGCTGAACTTTAAAAAAGCTTCTTCCTCCGGAAATACTTCCGCACTATGAAAATCCCCGAGCAAGGGTAACCTTTCCTTAGCGAATTCAGCAAACGCAACCCCCTCGTCGTTGATTTTAGCAACATCCGACAAAGCCTCAATCGAGAAGTTCGCTTCTGTGGTCTTATCCTCACCGATCTCTCCCCCAGCAAACCACTCTGGGTGATTGAGTAATAAACCGCTGGCAGCGAAAAACATGAGTATCAAAAAGGCAAATGCTGACAAATAGGCGTGCAGCATTCGACAATACTTTTGAGTCCTCGACCTAAGCTTTCTGCTATTACGATTTCCACTTCCCTTTGCACCGACTTTTTTTTCCTGCACAAACATCTCTGTACGTAAGGTGGTCATTGGGAACCTATCATATTAAGTCTATTTTTTAGTTTGAGCATACACCACCCGTACAAATCCGATCTCGCCTTCTGCCTTGCGATGCGAGCGATATTTTTTCCCATACAAAGGAAGGTCTATTTTCGCCAAACTGTGACCACCATATTCTCGACTAAATTCTATATTGAGAATATAGTCTCCTTGTGGCACTCGATATCCGAAATCATCGACTCCATCCCAAAGAAGTCGGTAACGGCCAGGCTTTCTCGAGGGTTCACTAATTGCATCGACAAGAAGTGGTTCCTTGCGAGCGTACCGCCGCCACCAAACATAGTTTTCCTCGGTCCATCTCGGACTTTCCCCCAACATCGTAAGCGTCTTAATCAACTTTCGGTCGCTCCCTGTTATCCAAACTGCAACGTAAGGAGCCCTGTATTTGGATACTTTTAGTTTCGGCACCTCGTACTCTACCGCTAGCTCATAGTTGTTCGGCCAACCATCTTCTTGCAAATTATCTGAGACGGAAACAATCTCTTGCTGTCGCCATCCCGAGCTAACATATTGGCGGCCATCGTACCCATAAATTAAACACTCTACACCAGGCATTTTTTCTGCGAGATGAACACTCTCGACAGCGTTCATGGCCGTAAAGGTCGTTGCCATTACATCTGCAATCGTTGCAGTAGGTGCCAAGACCGTTGCAGAGTGGCTTGCCTCCACAGTCCAGCCCGATATTGTGTCTATTATATGCGAATAGCTTTTCCCTTCTATTTCAAAGGAACGTGCAGAATGTCCACTAGTCGCAATCGCACCTTGAGAAAGAGCAACCACTAGCTTTGGCAGTGAATTGTCAATCTGCAATTGAGGCTCAGGCACGCCAATCTTCCACGGGCCCCCCTTCGACGATTCTCCCATCAGGCGAATATCGCCGCCAATATTCATAAGTAATCCAGAAGCATCTGGACTAGCCGACATGGCCGCCTCAAACGCCTTGTCAATAATGTACCCCTTAGCGATTGCATCAGTCGTCCAAACAATTACTGAGTCTTTTTCAATAGTGTTCGTCTCGGAATCGATGGATACCTTTGCCCTGCGAATATCATCAGCCTCTATTCTCAAAGAGGGGCGATCTGGAAGGACTCCAGATCTCTCAGCCTCACGCCATTTTTGTACAATCGAACCTATTCTTGCACTGAAAATATTGTCAGTCACGGCTCTCCACTGTTCGCACTTTTCGATAAGCTCCAAAAGATCATCCGAAACTACGAGCGATTCAGCTTCATTCAAACGAGAGATCTCTGATTGAGAATCATATAGACTGAAGACCGTATTCAATCGATCGATTTCCTTCAAAGCTGCTTCTTCAGCCACCTCAGCTGAAGATTTATTGGGTACAACTATTTTAAGATCGAAAGATGTGCCCAGTATGTGGTCTCTATGAAAAGTATATTCTTGCGCATCAATCTGATTGGCGGAGCCCTCAGTTACGAAACAGAGAAACAAAATACTTGTGACCAGAGTCGATATAGAAAATGAAAACATGCACTTCAGAAATATTATTATAATTGGGAAATTATATAAAAATAAATATCTCTTTCAAAAGCTTAACGGTATTCTAACAATTTAATGAGGACGGAACTATATAGTTCCGTCCTCTATAAACGAATGACTAGTTAAAATATCGATATTAAAAAATGTAACTTAGACTTAGTCTAACATTACGACCAGGCTCAGTGTAGCGTTTAATCCCATCGCCTGTAACTCCAATACCAGGGCGCAAATCGCCTTGATCTATAAACCGCACGTTATCCCAGTGGTAATACTCTTTGTCCGTTAAATTATAGATTCCTGCCACTACACGTAGTTTGTCGTTCACCTTATAAAAGAGAGATAGGTCCACTACAGTAGCCGCATTGCTCAAATAAAGTGGATAAATGACAGATCCATCGCTCTGAGTCTTGTAGGAATCAGAATTCTTTTTCCCTGAAGTATATGTCGTATAAAGATTGCTGCCCCATTTTCCTTCAGGAGACAAGTAGTCTAATCCCATGCTCATACTGTACGGCTGAACCGTATACAAGGGATCTCCACTCGAATGTTCCCCATCAGTATACGCAGCTCTAAAGGATGCTCCATATCTGCCTTTTCCGGTTTCTAAGCCTTGGCTAAAATTTAATCGACCGGAAAATTCGATACCACTGATATCTACTTCTCCGCTATTGACTGGCACTTGGTAACCATTTGGATCCTCAAGACCCGTATTGGTATTGATTCCCGTACGAGACTCGTAGTCAATAAAATCCTTGTATTGGCTGTTGAAGTATCCAATACGAAATGATCCTCCCAAGTAGTCTCCAGCTATTGCCACATCAAAGTTCTGGCTGCTCTCTGATTCCAAATCTGGATTAGCGACAACATTCCAGTCATCTGCCGAGCCACTCGTGCTATACATTTCTTCGATCGTAGGAACTCGGAATCCAGTCGATACGCCTATGGTTGCAATCAAAGCCTCACTAAGATTCTGTTCATATCCTACTGCCCAATTGAATGCCGAAAACTTCGTCTCCCCTAGAGTCCCCGTGGAATCGCTAAAGTCCTCATTAGATTCAGCATCGTATTGATAGTCGTCAAATCTCGAGCCAAACCGTATCTTCGAATTCTCTCCAATCTCGATCGTATCCATGGCATACAGCGTAGACACCTGAGCCTCGGAAGCTGGTATCAACGCACCGATGTTTCGATCTACCCAACCAAGATCATTGTAAACACTGTTGGATTTGCGCATTTGCTTATTCACAAATTCCTTATCCTGGTATTCGAGTCCGTATACAATACTATGAGACGTCGCATCACCTTCAATATCCTTTGCAAAATCGACTTTCAATTGTTGAGTCTCTTGGTCGAAGCTTCTTGAATCGACTCGATCTTCGTCAGCTCGGAAAAAAGGCCCAAAATTGTACTTTACGTGCTGTTCAGTGTTCGCGACAAAATCGAGTTTCTGGTCATCCAACCGAACCGACATCGTATCGAAAATACCATTCTCCGATACAAGGTCATAAGTCAGTCCGATACGGTTAGACTCTCTTGAGTCATTGCCTTTTCGATTTGAATACCAACCACCATTAAATGACCGAGTGTCCGAGATGGTATCTGTCTCATAATTTGAGTATACAAGTCCTAGGGATTGATTTTCAGAAGCCAGATAATTTAATTTTACTAATAAGCTATCGGTCTCTATATCTTGAAAATCAGGTATTTCTCTGCCAGATCCTTCAATATCAGCCCCATTGCCATCATAATTCTCATACTCATGAGAATCGCGGTGCGTATATACGACGAGAGTTTCAATACCACCAGCCCGGTTCGCAAACGTCATCGAGCCCATTACCTCCTCATTCACACCAGCATACGAACTCTTCACTCCAAAATAAGTGTCATCGCCAGTTCCCAAGAAATCATAGGCATCTTTAGTCGTATAATTTACTGCTCCAGCTAGAGCACCGCTACCCGAGAGTATTGAATCTGCACCCTTTACTATTTCAACCCCTTTCAAAGCTTCAATATCGATACCATTGCGAGAACCCTTAAAATATCCATAGGCTTGGCCACCTTCATACTTAAGAGTCTCGCCTTGAGTTAAGCCGTCTATGTTTATAGCAACACGATCCTCGTCTAGCCCACGGACATTAAATCCGCTACTGCCCCACCTGTCATCTCCCTTGGATACAGAAATACCCGGCATCAAACGGACAAGATCCTCCATATCATGGATCTGATTATCCAAGAAATCAGTTCCTGTAAATAAGTCGATCTCGGCATCCCGAGAGATACTCTCGAGTTGGATTGTTGTCTCCTCGAGTTGTACGACTGAATCCTGAGCTTGTACTATTCCTGCGACGGAGGTAATACATCCAGTAAGTAGTGCATTGATAGTAGGTCTTATCTTCATGATCTTTTGATTGTATCTGTTTTTTATAAAGCACCGCAAAATTGTAACCGCGCTGCACAGGACCTTAAAGAATCTAATAACCCTTTATTAGATATATTCAAGTTTCCATCGAATTAATACTATACATAATAATATTTATAATCCAGCCCAAGAAGGATAATTGGTGCTCCATGGCGGATAAAAACGATCCAAGTAAAACGCTTGAGATCGCCACGTAAACCTAACCTGGTAGAAAATCCGCTAAAGAGTAAATAAAATCCCTACAGGAGTCGAACGCAACATCTCAATCATTATAAACTCAAGAGCAACTATGAATCACTACTCACCCATCATTATAATTTTTATCGCTTTAGGCTTCACCGGTTGCCAAACGACTTCAACGCTTGGTCCCAATTCGGAAGTTGAAACAACTAATTCAAACGATAAGACCTTAACAAATACCAGCTATCTTTTCGGATGGGGAGAGCTCCCAATGAAAACGGCTAGCCCCAGGGGTGGAAGTTCAAAAGGAAGCAACGTGATCCTCGCCCCAAAAAGAAACCTGCCTCTCCCCTCGATTGCAGCAGCCTCCAACTCGTTTGAAAAAGATCGTGCCGCAATCCTTTCGCTCGCAGGCGATTATAAGGTCGGGTTCCATTTTTTAGAAACACTAGGCTTGTTCAAAGAGCATGAATCAGCTCCCCCTTACCATTCGTGGGCCACGGAAAAAGTGATTATCGTCGAAGACGAGGACACATCCATTAGCCTTCAGCACATCCTGGCCATGTATTTTCAAGACGAAGCCGGCACAGTAACTGGCCCCATGGTAATAAAACACTGGCGACAAGATTGGACCTATCAAGACACTGATATTTATACTTACAGAGGTGCTAACACGTGGGCCCGCGACACCCGTTCAGTAAATGATGCCAAAGGGGGTTGGGCTCAGTCAGTCTGGCAGGTCGACGATTCTCCTCGCTACGAGGCCTTCGGTCGCTGGACGCACAACGGTAATCGTTCGATGTGGACAAGCGAACAAGGCTGGCGACCTCTCCCCCGCCGAGAATACAGCATTCGCGATGACTACTCAGTCATGGAAGGTTTTCATCGTATCCTGATAACGCCTGAAGGATGGTTTCACGAGCAAAACAACTGGAAACGAGTTGCCGGGGAAACTGAGCCGACACCATCCTACATGGGTCATGAAATCGGAATCAGTCGATACGAACTTATCGAAAGCCCAAGCCTCGAAGCCGCCTCTGATTACTGGGAAAAAACATCACCTTACTGGACGGAAGTAAGATCCGCATGGGTTTCTGTGTTAGCTTCCAATGAACGCTTTTCAACCCATCAGAAAGTAGACGGCAGAAGCCAATACGAACATCATTTCGAGTACGCAGATGAGATCAACGAAGGGGCACCATTCAGTCAAGCTGACGCTTCCGGCTTCGCTCGCGATATTATTCAACAATATCTTACCAAAGATTCAGAAAAGGCAAATGAAGGCTACTGATCCCAAATGAATTATCTTCAGAATACCCAATCTAAAATAACTCTGAAACTATCCGCTGCTTATCTCTGAAAAATACAAGCGATAATAATTAACGCTGCAAACCTACGATCATTTTTTCTCAAAATTCTCTTCTCAGCAGATACAGTTTCTTTTATGCATTCAAGTCTCGCAAGAGACTCCTGGACGAGCTTTCGAAACGACTTTACGGATAAAAGCGAAGCAAACAACCTACCGTTGAAGTGGGCTATGGAGCTTTCTGCGTTCGAACCCCAACTCGACTGTATTGTCTTCATAGTGACGCTGTTAGATTCTAGCTCCGAAAATCAATTGTACTGAGAAGCGTAAAAACTACCCGCCCTATTATTTCAGCTCACCATTTGCCTCACTTATTAATAATACTGCTTGGTCGCTTTAAAGTAGGTCCCTAATGGAGATAGCGATCTCCGACAGCAATCCGTCCACACCCCACGCTTACCGACTACTTTGCCATGCTTGCTCCACTTGTTCGAGAAACTGCTGCGTATTCGCCTCGTACTCTATTTCCTGAGCCCTCCTTAGGTAAAGAAGAGCCTTCTTGAAATCTCTTCTGGCGACTTCCATCTGCCCCAGGGCCATCAAACCATCACGACGGAAACTCTCTACGGACAAAACTCGCTCATAATAGTATTCTGACTCCTCATACTTATTACTCTCCATGTAGTGCTTGCCTAGCAAAAGTAGACTGGTGCCGTTCAATGGGTCCTCTTCCAGGACTTTCTCCAGCACTCCGATTCCCACTTTATTGCGACCAAGACCAAGATCAATCGCAGCACACAATGCTGTGAACTCCCGAGCCTGATTGGCTTCTAATTTTGGCTCAAGCCATTTCTCAAATGCAGTCGCCAAACCGCTTGCCTCTTCCCAATACCTTCCTCTTATGAGATATTCCAATTGTCGCATCGCCACGTCCGCATCCCCGGGCTTCGCGTGTTGCATGGAACTCGCCGCTACCTCAGCACCCAAACCAATCGACTCGTTCTGAATATATATATTAGCCAATAAGGAAAGGTTCTCAAACGTTTCGCCACCAAGGCTGCGAGCCATTTCAAGATTGGCCGCGGTCTCCTCCCGACGATCTAAGGCCAGAAGAGCATTCCCCTGCAAAAGCCAAAATTCTGGATTGCTCGGACTATCCGTTATCAACTCATCGTAGAGAGCGACGGCTTGCTCGTATTGCTTCGTATTCAACAAACACTGAGCTTCTCCTCGTTTATAATCAAACGAATCAGGAGCAAACACGCGTGCACTTTGATAAGCACCTAGTGCCGAACGATATCTCTCTTCCCTCAAATACCCGTAACCAAGCATTCCATACGACTGGCCATCGCCTCCACCAAGCGCAATAACCTTGAGTAAATGCTCTATAACCTTCGGTACATCATCTCTATGTGCATAGACCAATGCCAAAGTCCGATGAGCACGCCGAAAAGAAGGATGCTTCTCAATCGCACGCTTCAACTCGATTTCCGACTCATCCATCCGCTCCTTCATATAATAAAGACTACCTAATAAAAAATTAAACGCCGCGTTACTCTCCGGCTCTACCCAATCGACCAATATGCGAATCGCCTCTTCTAGGTTAGAATTAAGGTGCGGCAAAACCGCATCATAGATTTCCCGATCTTTAGGCTGAAGACGCGGCTCGATGGCCGCGTTGATTCCATAGGAACCCAGGTAGTTACGCTTAAACTCTTGGCTAGTAGGGTCGGAATCCGTCAACGAAAACAGGGGGGAACTCGCCTCCGAGCCCGCAACCAAAAAGGAAATCGCCAATGCTACTTTAGAATAGATTCCAATTCTCATTACGTATTCTTATTTCAAGGAGATTCTAAAGTCAGAGGCAAATTACCATCAACTGTAACAGGGACGCCATCTATCTTAGGAGTTGTAAAACGAGATCGCTCCACAAGACGTTTCGCCACCCTCGTCAATTCGTTGTGAGGACTCGATACCACCTGGAGTACGCTCGCATTTCCTTTTTTATCGATCCTAATCAGTAGATCCACAGTTCCCTTTCGAATGCCTTGCCGTATCAGTGACTGAGGGTAGTCAAAACGGGGCGATGCAATCATTGACGGTATCGACTCTAAATCACTAAATTGAAAAACCTGCTGAATCTGCTCCAAAATATCAACCTGTTCCTCCAAGCTAATGGAACCAACCCCCATAGCTAACGCGTCCCCTATTCCCGGATTCAAAGAAAGCTCAAGTTCATTCAGATTCAGTTCTTGGAAGCTCTCTTGCAACTCCGGCAGCCTGACCTCATTTTTCGGTTCTATAGGATCCCTTGTCAGTTGAGGCCTCGGCGGAACAAGCTCTGCCAAATTCATCTCGCGCAAAGTAATATCCGCCCGATCGGGGCTATCCAACATCTGCGTCATTGGTATAATCAAAAACAAAACGGTCGCCAAAAAGAATGCTCCAAAAAATGCCCAAATCTTCACTCCCTTTCGATCCAAAGCAGGCAGAAACACTCCTCCTTTGCTATTGAGCTCACTCGTCTTACAAAACTTCATATCATGCGTCATCCGCTTGATCCCTTCGCCGTAGCCAAACTAATACTAGTCGCTCCAGCCAAAACGGCCTCGTCATGCACTTTCGTATACAGTTCGACAGAGACCCTAGCATCCGCCTGGACGATTACCGGCATATTCTCTTTCTTTAGTAACCGCTGCACCACCCCTCGTACGCCGTACAGCCCTATTTCCTCACCTCCGTAAATAATACGACTTTCCTCCGTAATCGCAATTAGAATCGAATTCTTTTCCAAATCGACCGCCGATACGGCCCGCGGACGCTGAACCTCAACCCCTGTCTCCTCGACGAAAACCGTTGTGACAATAAAAAATATCAATAAAATGAATACAATATCAATCAGGGGAGAAACATTAATCTCATCCTTCTGTCTTCCTTCGTTCGAAAACAATAATCTTCGCTTAGCCATGTTCAGTCTAACCTTACGTTGGCAAGGGATCATATGCCTCGCCACCTCCCTCATTTAGCCGTCTCGCCGCATCGCGATACGAACATTATATTGTTCCAGTCGTGACAAGCACCGCTCCAGTCGGTTCCGCTTATGTATAATGAATGAAAGCAATACAAAAGCAGGAATTGAAATGATTAGCCCGCCCTGCGTAGTTATCAATGCTTCGGATACGCCTGAAATGATAATCCCGAACTTACTCGATTCACCCGCGGCTATCCCATCGAAGGTCGTCAACATCCCTGTCACCGTTCCCAGCAAGCCCAACAAGGGACCCGTTGCGATTAATATCGAAAGAAAGTGAATCCTTCGATCGATAACAGGTAAATATTCAGCCCTTACTTCCTTAAAATGCCGTCGAGCCCCCACTGGACCTTCCACATCGAAGGCAATAACTCTGGACAAGCCCTGATGCCCAGAACGCAAAGCAAGGGCGATAGCTTCATCGGAACTGCTATGGTAGCCCGACCGAACTAGGAAATGCCCACTCAGTCTAAGAAAAAGCTCCAAGACCGCGTAATAAATAAACAAAGTCAAAACAAAGAGCGGCAACATAAGCCAACCCCCCTTCGCCCAAATATCCAAAACCTCTTTTGAGAAATTAAACATCGATTTCACTCCTCACCGAACGCCGCGACAAACTGTTTACGAAAGCCACCGAAAGCTTTTCCAGCCGTGCCAATACTCCCGCTACTTTGCGAGACAACAACGCATGTATAATCAAAGCGGGAATCGCAAGAACAAGCCCCAGCTCGGTTGTAATCAGAGCTTCTGAAATTCCAGCGATCAACGGCTTCGGGTCACCAGCTCCAAATACATTCATCAGTTTGAAGGTCTTGATAATCCCCGTCACCGTTCCCAAAAGCCCTAACAACGGAGCCGTAGCCGCTGTAATCGCTATGACATTAAGAAAACGCTCCAATTTCGGCTGCACGCTCAGCATCGACTCGTACATCACCTCTTCAACCAATTCCACCGACTCATCGGAATGCTCAACAGCATTCAAAAGCATCGCCCTCGCAGGCTCCGGCTGCCTATTCGCCAAGTTGAGAGCCTCCTTACGATCGCCATCGCGAAGCAAACGTGACAACTCATGGGCCACCATTGGATCCGGCTCTCGGATGACAAAAATTTGAGCAAACTTATACGCCGCAACCAAGGTCGCTAAAAGAGCGAAGAAAACGATCGGATAAACCCAAACCCCACCCTTACGGAGGTGCCCCATAAAACTCTCCTTAGTCTCATTTAGCAACAGAGCATTCTCCAAGCTCGGATCAATAGGGAGCAAATCAGACTCCCCATTCGCGAACGTAGCAATCAAACCCTCACTTGACCCATCCAAACGACGTAAAATCGGCCGCAAACTTAAGCCCTCCACAATAAGGCCAAATTGATCGTTCTCTTGATCCGCAAAAAATAGGTATGGACCCGCTTGTATAAATTTTCCCGACACAAGTATCCCATCGGGGCCAAGGGCCTCACCCTCATAGACTTTTCCACCCAATACACTCTTAATACGCCCCAAAGACTCCTCAACCAATTCAAGACTCCGAAGCAGCATAACTTCTTTCGTCCCTCCGCTACTCTCACCCAACAAATGCAGCTTATTAATCGCCTCGCCATAAGACTCACCTTCACCCGAACTCAATGAAGCCTCGTAATTCGCTAAATATTCGCCGAAAAGTGTCATCGAAATATAATCAATTTCTTTACTGCTCGCCTCAACCCGCTCCTCCAATTCACGTAATTCCAAATGTTTGCTATCCTTAGCCGATCGCTGCTTCTCTAATTCACTGCGCAAGCCCTTCGCCTCTTCCCGCACCGCACTCAAGCGCTTAGAAAGCGGAATCTGGTTATCGGAAATTTCCGACCGCAACATATTTAAACGATGGATCGCCGTGTTCAATCGCTCTTCATGAGCCGCAACCGACTCATCAAAATCAGCCCCACTGGCAGTATCGACTGACAACAAAGCGAAAACGGCCCCAACATACCAAAAAGCCTTGGTTCTCCTAAAAATACCCTCGAGAAGCACTAATTGACTCCTCCAATTCGCACGGGCAAAGGCAAAAACTCAGCTTCTTTCTGAATTCCCTCGTGAATAGCCATCGCTTCTTCAATTCGATCCGCCAACTCAGGAGCAGGCTCCCAAAGCCACCCATTCGCACTCGGCCTTCCCACCCCTGCACTCGCTCCATTCGGTGCCAGATAATAAGCACACGCTAAACCGAGATACAAAGACTTGAACTCGCCTCTACTGCCGTCCCCAGTCTTACGGATTTCGCTAGACAAAATGATCCTCTCGTCAAACTTATGAATACTAGACAATATTCCGACAACCGTCTGCATCCGCTCCGCAACCCCCAGGGATGTTTCCTCGGATTCCTTCGGCAATCGCCCGAAAAATGGCTCTAACTTCTGAACCAAAGGCTGCGGCAGCCAAGCACTAAGTGCCCAAACTTGACCCTCCATCTTCCTCAAAAAAAGTTCTATCGCCTCGATCGAGTCAGCCAGTGACGCTTCTTTTTTCAACAATTCTTCGCGAAGTTTATTAGACTCGCCTTGCTGTCTCCCAATTTCTTCTAGACGACTCCGCAGAGCTTCGCTTTCCTTTTCAAGGACGCCGATCAGATCAAGCATTACCTCTTTTTTATTTCGCCAAGCATGCTTTTCCAGGGAGATGCTCTTCTCTACCTTCACCCACTCTTTCAGGTTGGCCCGAGCCAAATCCAATACCTCTGAACCAAACAAAGGAACCGCCAAAAAAAACAATGCTGCAGCCAACAATTTCATTTCTAACCTTTAACCTTAACAAACTAAAATAGAGCGATCTACCCCAAGGCGGATTTAGATTACTCCCAAACGGATTCACTATTTCATTCCCATCGTTAGCTTCATCTTTGTGTGCGAATTCTTATCATCAAAAACTAAGCTCAATTCAGCAGGTCCAATAATTCTCCGCTTGCGAAATTAAATCGTAAACGTAACATTCTTGCTTCAAAAAGATCGAACGCAAACCAATCCTTAGCTAGGTTAACTGATTCTAATCATCCACTCGAAAAAGTCCCATATCCTCTTTGTATTCGCAGATCCATTTCGACGCCAGTCTTCGGACTTTAGCTGGGCATTTATCGGGACGGGTTAGGGTTTGAGCCTTACATCCCAACTATCAAGGCTAATGGGTTGAAAACTTTCGATCGATTCAAATTTAAATGACGGAACTAAAGCCTTTTTTACGATTCCGCAAATCTGTGGTAAGACAGGAATTCCAATGCTGATCAGAGATATTTGGTTAGATCGGGTCTTCTGGTTGCGGCAATCAGACGCAGGGTTCCCATAGGAAAGATCGTTAGGAGGGAGTCCTGGTTTTTACGGTTTGAGTTCAGATAACATTGCGACTAGCCGTTTCAGAATTCACTCGATCCCTTTCGTTAATAGGTTATGCTGATGGGTTAACGGAATTCACCTATATCATGAAAAAACTGCTTTTCTCCACCTTTATCCTTTGTTTTTCGGCATCAGCGACTGAAAATAATGTTTCTGACTTACTTATCCAAATTGCTACAACGAGGGGCCATCTGTGCTACAGTGACCTAGGTGCAAGAGGAGATGGCAAAACCGACGATATGGAGGCCATTGTCGCTACCCATCAAATCGCCAATCAGTATGGACTTCCAGTCAAAGCGGATGAGGGTTACGTTTACTACATTGGAGGACGGAACCTCACAGCGTTCATTCGCACGGATACGGATTTCGGGGAGTCCGTGTTCCTTATCGACGATACTAGCGTCGATAATCGCGATTCCTATGTGTTCCTTGTAGAATCGCTCCTTCAGCCGTTCAAGCCGAATGGCATAACCCAACTGAGTAAGGGCCAACGGAGAGTCGACCTTACCCTACCCTATCCGTGTCTGGTTACGGTCACTAACACAAACATGAAACACTATATCAGGTATGGCCGGAACCAAAACGACGGATCTCCCCAAACTGATATTTTCATCTTAAATGAGAACGGTAGTGTTGATCTTGATACACCGATTGTTTGGGACTTCGACCAAATCACCGATATCGTTGTGCAACCGATGGACCAGGAAATCCTGACCCTCACGGGCGGACGATTCACGACCCTGGCTAACCGGGAGGAGCCGGTGTATGACTACTTCAAACGTGGATTCGGTGTAAGGCGCTCGAACGTGATCGTGGACGGACTGGAACACTACGTAGCAGGAGAAGGCGAACACGGAGCTCCGTACAGCGGATTTATCCACGTGAGCGATTGTGCCAACGTGACGATCAAGAACACCATCCTAACAGGGCACAAAATTTACGAGACGATCGGTGCGGCCAGGCTCCCGGTTTCCATGGGTTCCTATGACATTTCCCTAAGCCGGGCCCTCAACGTGTCATTCTTTAATTGCAGACAGAGCAACGACATAACTGACAACACGTACTGGGGCATCATGGGGTCCAACTATTGCAAGAACTTAGTCTTGGACAACTGTGTCTTTTCCCGGTTCGACGCCCACCGAGGTGTAACCAATGCGACGATCCAGAACTCGACCCTCGGCCACATGGGAATCAATGCCATAGGCAACGGCACCTTTCTAGTGGAAAAGACAACTGTACGAAGCCGGCGATTCGTTCATCTGCGCTCAGACTATGGCAGCACTTGGCAAGGGGAACTGGTCATTCGGGACAGTGTTTTCGTTCCTTCGTTCAGCAGTAGCGGTAACGTCGTGCTCATAAATGGATTCAATTCTGGCCAACATAATTTTGGATACACCTGTTACATGCCAGAGCGTATCCTTTTCGAAAACTTTCACATCGACGACTCAAACCATCCAACCGCTTATACAGGTCCTGCAATCTTCGCGGATTTCAATCCGAAAATGACAGATGATACATGCATAGAAAACTACCCATACGTGAAGACTGAGAAGGTCATGCTCAAAAACGTCACAACCGCGAGCGGAAAACCGCTCCGAATAAGCGACAACCCTTTCATGTTCCGCAACGTGACGATCGATTCCGAAAGCTGAACGTTAACCGCTCTTATTTCACGGCATGAAATTTACCTCGAAATTGCGGTGGTAATCCCTTTTCGGAACACGGAACCTTCGCATGCTCTTCTTCTTGACTTGCTGGTGCACGGCGTTCCCAAGGGCGTTCAAAGTGAGGAGAATCGTTCGTTAGCGATTAGCGGCTAATAGGAGACGCGATCATCGATCAAATCAAATGCCGTTTAACGCTCAAGGGCGGGGGTATAATTCGGCTATGACTGCCACTTTTATCAATGGCCAAGAGAGCCTGTTCGAAGTCCGGTACGACACGACGAACTGGAAAGCCCTAACCCACCAAGAGCAGATACGCGATATGGAGCTAGAAGGATTCGTGGTTATACCCGATATTTTGGATACATTTATAAGGGGCTAAACCAACTTCCGGCAAAAGCAGTTGACTACAGCCCGCATCAAAGGACGTTTCCCAATGTTCAGTAGACCAACTCGCCCCCGACCATCGAGACCCTCGCTCACCCGAAAATGATCGAATTTCTAAGCGAGCTTTTCGGCGACGTACCCGTCCTCACCTCCTGTAGCTAAACTTGTGCCCATCCTAGGCATCCTGGAATCGTGATCCATAACGACTCCCAGCCCTACAGCTCCAAAATCTTCGGCGTTAAAGCCAACCCCCTTTGATGGCTAGTGTCCTCTGTTATATCGACAATCTGACTCCGGAATGCGCACCCTTTAAGGTGATTCCGCGGTCCCACCTGTACCTACATAGCGACGGCAATCCCTAAACCCGTCGTCTGAACAATCCGTAAGGACGCATGGTAACATGCTAGGCTGGATCAACTGTTGTGATCAATCAGAAGGCGTTTCAAGGCAATTACCACAAGCACAGCCACCGCTTTTACCGCATGCTGGCAATCGCCTACCGACCCGCTTATGCTGGGCCCGTTGGCGAGGTGGTAACGCGATCCAAAACGGGTGGCGAACCCCCCGACCATTTCTAGCCCTTCTTCTGCACTCTCAGTACTCGGGCTATCGATTCCGATGTTTCCAATCGCCCCGAACACATGTTCCCTGACGCTAGAGGTATTGCCTGTAGCTCGTGGATTGCAAGTTAAGGTAATGGGGATGCCCGATAGGAGACCTCGGTTTCTCGGTTGACGCCTCCGCGTCACAGACGGTATTTTTTGATTGTGTTACGTGCTTTACCGGCGGCTCTTTTACTACCTATGTTTCTTGTAGCTGATCCGCTATATGAAATCGATCTTAGCGTGGCCCGTGAAGGCTTCGATGGAAAGATGTGCTGGGTCCACGCGCGGGCTGGTGCGTTGCCGCCTGAACAGGGAACGGATCCCTTGGTTGTGATGACCCTGCAAAAACTGGATATTTCCGGGTCGGATATTTTTTATGGGCTCAATCAAATGCGGACAGTCGATGGGGGCTTGACCTGGACTGCTCCCGAGGAGCTCGAGTCATTTTCCCGCGTGCCCTTTACTTGGAGAGATGAAAGCGATCTGGAGATTACAGTCTGTGACTTCTGGCCGTGCTGGCATCCTCGATCAAAAACGTTGATCGGCATTGGCCACACAGTGGTTTATCAGGACAACCTGGTGAAATCGGTACGCCCTCGAGGAATTGCCTATGCAACCTATAATCCGAATCAGGGTAACTGGTCAGATTGGCGGACCGTGAAACTGCCAGATGAGTCCAGATTCGAAAACGCAGGGGCGGGATGTGCCCAGAGGTATGATTTTCCGAATGGAGATTTGCTCGTACCTTTTTATTTCAAAGAACCGGAGGGTAACCAGTATTCTACTACTGTGATGCGAGCCCACTTTGAGAATGGAGAGATTCGCTACCTCGAGCATGGATCCGAACTGACGGTACCAATAAAGCGTGGGCTTTACGAACCGTCGATTACGAAATTTGGCGACCGCTTCTTTCTCACCATGCGTAACGATGACCACGGCTATGTAGCGGTTAGTCACGATGGCCTCACGTTTAGCACACCGAAACGATGGAGGTTTGACGATGGAACCGACCTAGGAAACTACAATACCCAGCAGCATTGGGTTGTGCATAGTGAAGCGATCTTTCTCGCCTACACACGCCGCGGAGCCAACAACGATCATGTCACTCGACACCGTGCACCGCTTTTCATTGCCCAGATTGATCCTGATACGCTGCAGGTCATTAATTCGACAGAGCAGGTCCTAGTTCCCGACTACGGGGCTAGGCTAGGAAACTTTGGCGTGACAAAGATCAGTGAGTCCGAAACCTGGGTAACAGTGACAGAATGGATGCAGTCCAGTTCCAAAGAGGTGCGTACACGCGACCGGGTATATCGCGATTCCGTCCGCTTAAGAGATCGAGGAGCAAACAACCGCGTCTGGGTGGCGAAGATCAAATGGAATCAGCCCAATCGTTCAATTTTTATTGAGTAAACTGGAGCTCGGTGTTCTCGAGAGTGCTAGCGACTACAAATCGCGTTCTGGCAAAATCACTTCCTTCCATCTGGGGTGAGCCCGCTGATTGATTAGCCCAGTTAGTTTTCCAGCTCTAGGAATGGGCGGCTACCCTCCTAATTATATGGGCTGCAGATCAGCAAAACAGCTTTAATTTGTGATAATCGAGTCACATTCTTACTATTGTTCTTGGTACATCGTTCTACTTATTTCCCAAGTCGTCAACCCGTCGTACCCAACGAGAAAATCAGGAGCACGCACCACTGGTTTCGCGGTTTTTTCTGGCTTCCCACCGGGCTATTATATAAAAATCAAAACATGAAGGATGCCCTATTATTTTCTCTTTTGATCGCGTATACGTTCTCACTTTCCCTTCTTGGAAAACCCAATGTAGTCTTGCTGCTTTCAGATGACCTCGGGTATCAGGATATTGGATGCTATGAGGGGCCGGTTAAAACACCCGCCTTGGACCAGTTAGCTGCGGGAGGCACTCGGTTTTCGGACTTCTACTCTGGATGTGCGGTTTGTTCTCCCTCAAGAGCAGTTCTTTTAACTGGCCGCCATCATATTAGAGCCGGAGTCTACAGCTGGATATTCGACGAAACCCAGAATTCCCATCTCCTTGAGTCCGAAATCACTTTGGCAGAAATCCTGAAGGATGCCGGCTACGCAACGGCTCACATAGGCAAATGGCACTTGGGTCTACCAACCGCTGACCGAAAAAAACCGACTCCGAGCGACCATGGATTCGATTACTGGTTTGCGACGGCGAACAACGCTGCTCCTAGCCACCGCAATCCCAATAATTTCGTTCGCAACGGAGAATCCGTCGGAGAAATCGAGGGCTACTCGTGTCAGATTGTCGTAGACGAGGCCATCGACTGGCTAGATCAAAGCGATCGTGACATTCCCTTTTTCCTAAACGTCTGGTTCCACGAGCCCCATGCTCCAATCGCCGCTCCCGACGAAATCGTTTACCAGTATGGTGGTTTAGCAGACAAGGCAGCCATCTACTCCGGCACCATCGCCAATGAGGATCAGGCGATCGGCAGACTATTAGCAAAGCTGAGGGAGATCGATGATCCCAAGAACACCCTAATCGTCTACGGATCTGACAATGGAAGCTACCGAGATGATCGAACCGGGGGCCTCCGCGGAAGGAAAGGCATGAACTGGGAAGGCGGAATTCGAGTACCGGGAATATTCAGTTGGCCAGGAAAGATCGGAGCGAATCGCCTAGAAACCGCACCTGCGGGACTAGTGGATATATTGCCCACCGTATGCCGCCTACTAAATTTGGATACTCCTCACGGGGTCCATTTGGACGGAACTGATCTGTCCTTTTTACTCACCGGTGGCGGAAAGCGCTTCGAGCGCAAGCAACCGTTGTTTTGGCATCTCCAGAAAGCGAGACCGATTGTGGCTATACGGGATGGAGACTATTCACTCGTAGCTGAACCGGATTTCGAGCTATCGACACACAATATGTTTCAGGAGGCGTGGATTCCCTCGATCAAGTCGGGAACCTACAAGAACTACCAGTTATTTAATCTAAAAACCGATCCGACGCAGAAAACTGACATTGCTAGGCAGAATCCAGAACTGACAGATCGCCTAAAGAAGCAGTTACTGGAAATCAACGCCAGCATAATGGCCGATGGCCCCGACTGGAACTTGATGCCTTAAATACAGCCTCACCGAGGCATTAAAATTAACAGGAATAGATGGATGTACATTTACAGCGTTGCGGGTAGCGGTCTATTTCCAGTCAAGCACAATAAACTCGAAACTCGGGCTTTCCGCCGAAGACGTAAACTTGCGGCAATAGAGCAAGGACAGAGCAACTGAGGCTTTTCGCTTTCACCACCGATGCACTCGGTCCAAAATGGGGCTTTAACAAGAAAGGGATTACATCTTGCTCCTTAACATTGCTTTCGTGATACTCCCCAACGAAAACTCCAATGAGAATATATAAACTCCCACAAGCATCTGCCCTATTGTTAACAGCGTGCAGTCCTCAATCAGAAACGCCGGTAGGCGACCGACTCAGCGAAGCAATAAGCTCCGATGGCATGTACATAAGCTGGGAAGAGCATATCATTGACGACCCTGAAATTGCAGGGTTCGCTCTAAGTGGAAGCGACGGCCTGGTGATGGCAGATCTCGATGGGGATGGGTTTGAAGACGTCGTCTCCGTACATGAATCCGACTCTGAGTATGATTCTAGCGAATACGACCCAAACTATGTTCCTGATTCAGCGGGACATGTTCGAATCGCATTTGGTTCCGGTAATCCCAAATTGTGGACTAACATAACGCTAGCGGAAGGAGCCGATTCTCCTGCACCTGAGGATGCCGCAATTTCAGATCTCAATGGCGACGGGCATTTGGATGTCATCGTAGCTGCTGAGTTATCTCATTTAATCTATCTACAAAACCCAGGGGTCAATATACGAACGGAACCCTGGCCTCGACTCATCATCCCACAGACGCAAGGACGTGGATCTTACATCCGCGTGTTCTTTGGTGATTTTAATTTGGACGGAATTACAGATGTTTCCGCAGCGAACAAAGGTTCTCAACGTCCCGGCCCCAGTGACTTCGAGAGAAAGACCCCTATCCATCTGTTTCAGGCTAAAGGCGACCCTCTAGACGAGGAAAGCTGGCACGAAATTGAGCTCGGTCGCTATATTGTCCCTCAAAATGCAGAGCCGGTGGATCTCGACAACGATGGCGACCTCGACATCATTGTTGGATCGCGGGGGGAAGAGAGAATGGTCTTTTTCGAAAACGAAGAGCCAATGAGTCTGAAATTTAAAGAGCATTCGATCCATGTCGAGGGTATCTACATGGCGGGATTCAATCTGGAGTATGACGATCTCAATGGAGATGGCCGTCTCGACATTATTGGCGCTAGCGATGAATACGCAGGAGTCGTTTGGATAGAACAACCAGAGGACCTAAATGATGAATGGCTCGTCCACCGCATCGGAGATTTCGGACCCGATTGGATGATTGGATTCGGAATTGCTGATATCGACAATGACGGTGATACGGACGTGATTTCTGGGAGTTACAGCAGGGGCTCTCGTATGGGCGATGAAGACGTAGACCGGCTCGATGGATTAGGCCGTATCGGCTGGTTTGAAAACCCGGGAGATCCTAGCTCAGCTTGGATACGACACGATATCACCCGACGTAAACGAGGTATGTTTGACAAATTCATACCTCGTGATCTGGACAACGATGGGGATATCGACTTTTTGACAACACGCGGAAACAGCAATCCCTACGACGGAGTCATTTGGCTGGAGCAGATTCGCACGAGGAATCCTATGCCAAACTTCAAAGCGGCCCGGTCGGGAGAAAGTCCAGAAATGCCACTTCCTTAACGCCCTAGGGAACCCACGATATTAACCTTTCTTAACCTCAATGTTAACCTATAAAATCGATTCTTCCCTCTTTAATTAGCTCTCCGCATCACTCCTTTTTCAAGAACGAGACATCCACAAGTTGGTCAATAGTAGTATCACCATTTTGCCTAAATACTTTACTGGTATCGCTAGCGTCTACTCATTTTTCGTTTCGGTAGAGTGTTACAACCCTAGCACCATTATTCGTAATAAATATTCAATTATTTTTCATAGGATATTCAATTCACTTTTCCCACATAGATCCGTTCCAATATTATGAAAATATACGGCTTCTTCTTTTTCGCTTTAGACCTATTGTCCATTTTTCGACGTTGCCAAGCAACCGGTTCTTTGCCAAATATTCTCTTCATCGTTTGTGATGATCTGAATACACATGTTTCGGCGTCCAACCACCCCTATATTTCGGTGCCTGCCTTTGACGTATTAGCTGATAATGACATGGCCTTTGAACGAGCATTCAACAACGCTCAAAATCATGTGCTGACACCTCGCCAGAATGACAACAAAGGCAAAGGCCGCAGCCCGATAGACCTCAATAAAGAGCGTTCTACCCCTTAAACAAAAAAAGGGGCCTCAAAGCCACCCATTCATTCCCTCTGCTCAAACCATATCCTGCCTGTTAGGCAAAAAAGTAGAGGGTTCTAAACTTTTATGGCCCGTTAGAAATTTACACGATCGAGGGTGGAATTGGTTAGGACGTATCGTGTACTGGCTGAGGCGGGAGCGTTGTTTCAGCCCTAACAATCCCTCTTGACCCGTCGTGTGATACAAAGAATTTAGTAGATTAATATTCTGTGTCGAGATTACCCCAATTTGACCGCCTCACCTTGGCTCTCAATTTCTGCTTGTCCAGTTCGATCTCATCGTTGATCGGTTAGTCCTGGATTTTCGCTGGGATGAACTCGTTCTCTCCGGCCCAATATTATCCCCTTACCGATTTGGTTGAGTTCGCTCAGTTCAGACAATCTTTGAAGCAGTCGAAGATCCCCTCCCAAAAACGCTGGGTAAACTCCGCAGAGCGATTCGTTAGCTAGATTCTCTACTGCCATCAAACGTTGCAGCAGCACTAGTATCACTTCCTCGCGATTCCATTGATTGCAAACACTTCCTTCAGCACCAATAAAATCCACCAGCACATCCTCATGAGTTAGGGTTTTACCGAGTTCTGCAGCCGGAATAGACCCTCTCACCGTCATAACGGACCCTTCGAGCGCTGCGGCTCAAACACCTTTCTGAGATTGATATCGCCCCCACAGTGCACAATCTTTTTTAAAGACTTCTCATGTTTATTTGTTGTATGTGTTACAGACGCTCAATCAACTCGCAACCACGCAACAGGTCACGGTGGCTAAAAGGTTCATTTTAAGCAGCACACATTAATAAAAATTGCTCATCAACGTGTCTGATAAAGTTGTCAGGCGGAGAATCCTGCTCTATCTACGCATTGAAACATGATACCTTTTGAACGCATATTTCGACTTTCAGCCTTCCTAGGCCTTCTCGTTTTCCTTCCTACCAAAGGGGAAACCGTCGACTTCGCTGGAGACGTTCTTCCTATTCTGGCCGGCAAATGTTTCGATTGCCATGGACCGGACGAGGCCGCCCGCGAGGCTGGCCTGCGGTTGGACACACCAGAGGGTGCCTATGCGGACTTGGAGGGACTCGTCGCTGTTGTGCCGGGGAATCCCGATTCGAGCGAGCTGATTTACTTGATCAATTCCGAACATTCGGAAGAGCGAATGCCTCCACCAGAAAGCAAAAAGGAGCTCAGTGCGGAAGAGAAGAACATCCTATTTCAGTGGATCAAAGAGGGAGGGAAATACGATAAGCATTGGGCCTTTGAAATTCCCAAGAAAGTCCACGTTTCGAAAACGACCCATCCCATTGACGCGTTTGTTCAAGAGCGTCTTAAAGCTGAAAGAATCGAGCCTTCTCCTGTGGCTGATCCTGCCAGCATACTAAGGCGACTTTTCTTGGACTTGATCGGTCTCCCTCCGAGCCCGGTCGAGATAGACAACTTCCTTTCAGCCTACGAAAAGAGCCCTACGAAAAGCATTGAAATTCTGGTCAACGACCTGATGGAGCGTCCCGCCTTCGGCGAAAAATGGGCCAGGCACTGGCTCGACCTCGCTCGCTATGCCGATACGAACGGTTTCGAAAAGGACAAAATGCGCGACCAATGGATCTATCGGGAATGGGTTATCAACGCCTTGAACGATGACATGCCCTACGACCAGTTCTTAACCGAACAGCTTGCTGGGGATCTTCTGCCCAGCGCGATGCAGGACCAAATCATCGCATCCGGATTTATGCGAAATGGAATGATCAATGAGGAGGGAGCCATCATACCCGAAGAATTTCGGATCAAAGGAATCTTTGACCGGGTTGATTGCTTTGGGAAAGCCACGTTGGGACTGACTCTACAGTGTGCCCAATGCCATTCTCACAAGTATGATCCAATCTCCCACGAAGAATATTTTGGCTTGTTCTCATTTTTCAATGACACGCACGAAGCCCAATCCTGGGTCTACTCCGATGCCCAGCTGCAGGAGATCGGAGATATCAAACACAAAGTATCTGAACTCGAGGACCAAATTAAGCATAAAATTCCGGATTGGCAAAACAGGCTCGCTCATTGGGTATCCGAAAATCAAGCTAATAACTCGAAATGGAAGATCTGGGACACCACCCTTCAAGAATGGGAAGGCGGTCTAAACCACCCCGAGGAACTCCACGATCATAGTATCCTCATACAGGGCCACCCCACGGTGACCGGCGTTACCTTGATCGAAGGTAAATCGAGTCTCCCCATGATTACTGGCATGCGCCTTGAGGCTCTCACACATGGCGACCTCCCTTTTCGCGGACCCGGACGCAGCTACTGGGGCACGTTTGCGATTAGTGAATGGGAAGTCTATCGCAAATGGCTAGGTGAGGAAGAGTGGACAAGAGTCGATTTACAAGAAGCCTGGGCGGATTTCAATCCACCGGTCAGTGGTCTAAAAGACTACTTTCACCATGAAACGAAGGACCCCGACAGGGAACGCCTTGTCGGTCCCGCAGAGTTCCTTGTCGATGGGGACGATAAAACGGCCTGGAGCCCAGACCGCGGCCCGATCGTTCGACACACAGAGTCTGTTGTGAGCATCCAGTTTAAGGAGCCTCTCGCCATGCCAGAGGGAAGTGAGATTCGAGTGCGACTGATTCAGAATCACGGAGGTAGCTCGAATGGCCGTGACAACCAGCAGCTTGGTAGATTGCGCTTCTCGTTAACCGATTCCACCAATCTGGAAGTTCCCTCCCACGACCACGCAGTTACGTTGGCCCTGCAAAAGCCTGAAAAGGACCGAAGCGGGGAAGACTCGGATACCCTATTCCGAGCCTGGAGTAAAAACGCTAAGGAACTTCGTGAAATCAACGAGCGAATCGTGCTGCTGGAATCAAAGTACCCCGAAGCAAAAACCAGTGTTCTCCATACCATGGATACAGAATCCGATTTCAAGCGAATCACCCGCCTCCTCGAAAAGGGTGAATGGAACAAACCTACCTTCGAAGTTGAGCGCCAGGTCCCGGCTATCCTAAATCAACTTGACGTAAAAAATCCGACACGCCTGGATCTCGCTCGCTGGGTTACGAGCGAAGACGCCCCTCTTACAGCTCGCGTCCACGTAAACCGGATCTGGCAGACCTTATTTGGAGAGGGGCTAGTTACAACCCCTGAGGATTTTGGAACCCGGGCTCCGATTCCAGAATACCAGAACATCCTTGACTGGCTCGCTGTTGACTTTCTTGAGACCGGTTGGAGCCAAAAACGACTGATCAAGAGTATCGTATCAAGCAAAACCTATCAACAGAGCTCTCGCAATCGTCCTGATCTGCAGGAGAAAGACCCCAGAAACCGGCTACTCGCTCGCGGTCCACGGTTTCGAGCCGATGCCGAGGTGATACGCGACATTGCTCTCTACACTTCAGGGTTAATGAACCCAAAAATCGGGGGCCCCAGCATTTTCCCTCCTATACCCGAAACAGTCATTAACGATAACTATTTCATTCCAGAGTATTGGAAAGAAACGACTGATGAGAACCGCTATCGTCGATCTCTATATATCTTCCGGAAACGGGCGATGCCAGATCCAACGTTAGCATCCTTCGACGCCCCGAATGCAGATATATCTTGCGTTAGGAGAGTCCGAACCAACTCCCCTCTTTCCGCCCTCACCTCACTCAATGAGCCTATATTCGTCGAGTCCGCGAAGGCACTTGCTCTCAGGATTCTTAGAGAGGGAGGGAACGACGAAAAATCCCGGATCAATTATGGATACCTGCTAACTACGGGTCGCCCCGCAAAGGAACTCGAAATCCGAGAAATCAATCGCCTGATCGACGAGCAAAGCGAACGCCTGTCGGATGGGTGGCTAGACATTCAGGAAATCGCATTCATCGATACGGAAAATCCGCCCCAATTGCCAAACGGTATTTCGCCACGAGAATTGGCCTCCTGGGCGATTGCCTCTCGAGTCCTACTGAATCTGGATGAAACTCTAACCAAGAACTAGACATCATGGAAAATGAAATACGCAAGGAATTGGGGACGCTTCAGTCCCGCCGCTGGTTTCTCCGCAATTGCGGAGTGGGCATGGCGGGTATCGCTCTGAATTCACTATTTTCAAACAAAACCATTGGGGCGAACACCCAAAACCCACTTTCACCACGACTGCCGCACTTTGCTCCCACTGCCAAGCGCGTCATCTACATTTTCCAAGCCGGAGCTCCGAGCCATATCGATCTTTTTGACCACAAGCCGGAATTGGTCAAACGGAACGGCGAGCTTCCTCCGGCCGAGCTCCTTAAGAATTATCGAGCCGCCTTCATACGCCCCAATTCAGCACTTCTCGGAACTAAATACGATTTTTCTCGCCATGGAGCAAGCGGCATAGAGGTCAGTAATCTCCTACCGCACATCAGCAAGCATGTGGATGACCTATGTTTTGTCCGCTCCATGCAAACCGATGCAGTCAATCACGCACCTGCTCAGATAATGCTTAGTACAGGACACTCTGAATTCGGCCGCCCATGTCTCGGGTCCTGGACCCTGTACGGACTAGGCAGCGAAAGCGAGGACTTGCCCGGCTATGTCGTCTTAAATAGCGCCAAAGGTACTAGTGGAGGTGCAAGCAACTATGGGTGTGGATTTCTCCCTTCAGTTTACGGAGGTGTTCCTTTCCGTAACAAGGGCGATCCTATACTTTACTTGTCCAACCCAAAAGGATACGACAAAGAAGCCCAACGGGCGGCTCTCGACACGCTAAAACGTCTCAATCAACAAACCTTGGATGACATGGCTGATCCTGAAACAGCTGCCCGTATCCAAGCATATGAGACAGCGTATCGATTGCAATCAAGTGCTCCCGAACTAATGGATCTTTCTCAGGAATCTCAAGCGACTCTCGATGCTTACAATATAAAGGATGTAAAAGAGACCAGCTTCGCCCGAAATTGCCTTCTGGGACGTCGACTGCTAGAGCGAGACGTTCGCTTTGTACAACTGTTCCATGAAGCCTGGGATCAGCACAGTAATCTAGACAAGAATTTGAGGAAAAACTGTTTGGACACGGATCAGCCATTTGCGGCACTCATTCAGGACCTCAAGGATCGAGGTATGCTGAAGGATACGCTCGTCGTCTGGGGAGGTGAATTCGGACGTACGCCGATGGCTCAAGGTACGGACGATGGACGCGACCATCACAACCGTGCTTTTACCATAATTCTAGCCGGTGGAGGAATCAAAGCGGGTATCGTACACGGTGGCACTGACGACTTCGGGTTCAACGTTGTCGAAAATCCCGTGCACGTACACGATCTAAATGCGACCTTGCTGCACACTCTCGGATTTGACCACGAGCGCCTCACGTACCGATTCCAAGGACGCGATTTTCGACTAACGGATGTCCACGGAAACGTGGTTAAGGAAATATTGGCCTAAAAACCACTACCGCTTTGCTAAGCATGACTATCTATTGCTAATAGAAGCGTGCCTCCATCCCCACGCCATCCGTCTTGTTCACATGAACCAAAAATTCAAGACCAGTGGCCGTCAAGAGCTACCCACGGTCATTATGGGAAATGTAGTAGAAAAGCTCATTGCCGGGTAGCAAGGGATTCAATTGAGCCGCTCGAGCGCATAGGCAACCACTTCGATTCGCTTCGAAAAAAGGATTGAGGGGTGCTGGGGTCCAATTTCAAAATCCGCGAGCATTGAATTTATTTCGATGTCGAGCGAAGCTTTTTGAAGGGGCCAGAGCCGATGTTGAACTTCCGTCCGATAAAGTTTACCGTATTTACTTTTACAATACAGGCAATAACGTTCCGTTGCCCAATTTTCGAAAGAACTGGGTCCTCGTATGTATCCCTGAAGGGGTTTGTACCGAGCGCGGAAAACGTCATTATCTACCTCTTGTTCGTATTGGATTTCTCCTTCGTGGTCCCCGATTGAGACCTGACCGTGCCGATAGGGCAAATGGAAAAAGGTTCGAGCTGCCCAAGCCGGAAAGCGTCGTGGGACATCCAGGCTAAAGAACCAGACGCCGGGCTTGCCCTGGTATGTAACATAGGTCCGAACATTGATTTCGGGAAAGTCGCTAAGGAAAGAGACTTTTGGGCAATTCCGAAACGTGACCCCTTTCATGTCGAAAGGTACGATAGCGATATAGGCTTTCCCATCATGAAGATCGATTTCGAGCTCATCCGGGATACGAGCTCTCAAATCGCTGATTTCTATTTCCCAGTGGACAAATAGCAAATTTAGCCATGTCTGAGTGAGCAGCCATTTCTTGTTAGGCAGAGGCCAGGGTCGATGCTCGGTTTGGGAAAAGGCGGGATGGTTGAAAGTAATATCCATATCGTTGATTTTAACGTTCGCCGAGTCTTATTACCTCCTTGCAAACAGCTTCGCCCACCATGCGACCAGAAGCCATGGCTCCTTGGACAGAACTCGAATAACGATAGTCGCCGCAAATCCAGTGGCCCTCTGGTGATCTAAGCTCAGCTTTGCCATACGCGTTGTCGCTGGGTAGTTGACGAGGCAGTGCGTGAGGAATCGAGTAATCGGCAAGAAAGCGAAAATCCTTAGACACGTTTCCAAACCAGGAATACAGCTCAGGAGCGAGTTCATCTTTGGAAACCGGTTTTGAGGTGGAAACGCAAATGAGGGATTCGCCATCAGATGCATAGCCTCGATTGACATCGGTGGGAACGGCGATGTTTGTTATGTCGCCCTTTCCAGAACCGTTGAGTGCGATAACTGGCTCTGGTAATGGGCTATTCCGAGCAGCGTAGTAGTGGCAGTACGTTCCGTTCCAATCGCGGTCCAATGATTCAATTTTGGCGAGTTTATTAGCGGAGTTCATATCCGTAGCGAGAACGATGTGCTGAGCGGTAAAACGTGAGCCCTCCTCTGTAGTGATATTGTTGGGAGCTAATTTCACGACTCGTTGTTTGGTGCGAACGGTGTTTGGGTTAAGCCTTTTACTCAACTGCAGGGGGATGCTAGAAATACCGTCCTGAGGCAGTGCAGCATACCCCTGACCAAACATTTTGAATACGAATTCAAACATTTTGCTGCCGGTAGACAGGTCGTTCTCCAGGAATATCCCGCCATAAAAGGGCCTAAAAAAGGTTTCAATAAAGGGCGTAGAGAATCCGATTTCCTTCAATTTCTCCAAGGTTGATTTTTCTTCGCCCTCGTATATCGTGCTCACTGCTTTCCTTCGCAGTTTCTCTCGGAGTCCTCCTACCCGCAACTTATCTTGGAACGAGCCGACTGGACTTAAGGCGGCGGTTAGAAGCTGCCTAGGGCGGCGCCACGGATCGATCAGTTTTTCCATTCGCGATCCCGTCCACACAAGCGCCCCCGGTTCGAATGCCCCTAACTTAAGGGTGTCGTAGTCCAGAACCGAACTACATTCATCGTAGGCGGTGAGGAGCACCTGAAAGCCACGATCCAATCGGAAGCCATCGTACAAATCAGTTTTCATGCGTCCACCTACTCGGTCGCTCGCGTCTAAGACGATTGTTTGAATTCCCTTGCTTTGAAGTTCGATGGCACAACGAAGCCCTGCAATTCCTGCACCGATGACGACAACCTCTGCAACATCCTCCACGCCGCATTATTGCACCGATGAGCGTGCATATATCAACTCGATTCGTATTGGGAAGTGGCTCGATCAATCTATTCGGACAAGGATTGGATCGGTATTATTGGACACTGGAAAATTTGTGAACGAGCTCTATCCAAAGAACATCAATGACGTGCGGTATCCAGACATAGAGCTAGTTTCTTATGAATCGATTGCTGCGACCCTTCTTCACGACTCGAATATGCGATTTCTAGATTTAAGAAAATTGACGCCAAGTGTTCATGCCATTCTGATTATAAAGTACCCACACAATGATGATGTCATCACGGTCCAGACTGATCTTATCAATACACTTTTGCTTTAAATAGATTCCAAAAGCTGGTGTGACTTCTCCAGCCTGAGGCGGCTCAGGGTTGCCTGACTGCGGCTTGCCCCAACAGGACGGCTTCGATGGTAATGGAATCAGATGCTCATTAAAAATATTGTATCCACTAGCCTTGGGATTTTTAGAGATCTTATGGGCGTTTTGGTGGCGTTAATGCTCGGAGTGATTACCTTTCAACGTTTTAAGATTTTTGCCTGAAAGCTGAAGGTCGAGAGTATTGAGTTATCTCCGACGGATAAGGTTCCAAAACGAGGCCGGGAAGGGTTGAGTCTGACGGGTTCTGACTGAAGTCAGAGAAGAGCTCTCAGACGTTGACCTGGATCGAATATTAGGATTATTTAGGGTTTTGAAACTGTGAAATCACTCCATTACTCTCTTTTTCTGTTAGCGGTAGCCTATGCTACCTCAAGTTTATGGGCAGAGACTATTCGTCCGAATATTCTCTATCTTTATGTAGACGACATGGGCTGGGGGGCTCTGGGTCCCAATGGGCAGTTCGAACGAAAAGCAAAAGGGCTTCCCCATCTAGTTACACCTACTCTCGACAAGCTGGCCGCTGAGGGGGTCAATTTTTCTAGATCCTACGGGTGTACCGTTTGCTCGCCCGCTCGCTCATCGCAGCAAACAGGCTTTCATCAAGGCCACACCTTCGCTGATCGTAATGACCCGGACAATGCGAAAAAAGCGATTCGTGCGGATGATATCACCATGGGGGACGTCTTATTCCGAGCTGGCTATGTGACCGGTTATTGGGGAAAATGGGGCTATGGAGGGACTCCCAACAAAGATGCGTACCCTGAAATCCTTAATGTCCAGACCTTGCCAACTTCGCACGGTTACCAGCACGTGTTGGCGGAGCTTCACCATGTTAGGGCCCATACCTTCTTTCAGCCAAACCTGTGGAAGGCACCCGCGTTGCCTGGGTCAATTGGTGGTCTGGAACTCGTGCCTAACTCGATAACGCGGTATGCGAACAATCGGGGATATCCAAATACCCCAGCTTTACAAAACAACCCACATTATCCGGATATCGCCTATTGCGATGATGTTTATGCCTTTGCTGCTCTTGATTTTGTACGTATTCAAGCACAGAACTACAATGCTACAGGACAACCCTTTTTCGGCCTTTTTGCAAGTCAAGTTCCGCATGCCCCATTCAGGGAGGTAGAACAACTTCCTGAGTGGGACCGCGCCTACCGGGAGTTTCCCTGGTTCGATTCGCTCAGCGATCAGGCGAAGCAGTGGGCGGCGATGATTACACGTATCGACGGCCATTTTGGGAATATTCTGGAAGCACTCAAGGATCCGAATGGAGATGGAGATCGCTCCGATTCTGTTTTGGAAAAGACTCTTATTGTTTTTCAATCGGACAACGGTGGACCGGGAGATAACAGTATAACTGAGTTCAAGTCTAATGCCTATCTCAGCGGCCAGAAGGGAAAAATTCAAGAAGGTGGTATCCGAATTCCCACTCTCATGCGATTACCCAAAGCATATAGCTCTAGTTCGAAGCTGAAATCGGGTACCAGCGTTGATAGAGTGCTGGATGTAACCGACCTGTTACCGACCTTCAGCGAACTGGCGGGTGTGGATGTGCCTGTGGGATTAGACGGTGTGTCGATCGCACCCACTTTGACAGGAAATGGGTATCAGCGAGAACGCGAGTTTGTTATCCACGAAGCAGGAAATGGGCAGTCAATTATTCGGGGTGATTATAAGCTGATTCGTGCTAAATCAGGTTTGTCCTTGTTCAATCTAAGCCAAGATCCCAGCGAAGCGAAAGATATCGCGTCGAATCACTCAGCGATGGTGGAAGAAATGAACGCCATCTTGTTGAAAGAGCGGGTAGCGGAAGCGAAGGGATTTGCCAATACTTACCATCGATGGATGGGCGATGATCAGGCCGACGCCAGCGTCGCAGCAAATTGGTCGGATTATAATTACGAGAATGCTGGATTAGTCTACATGTCGGAGGTTGGCGGGCCGCAGGCCTCCTGGACTGCGACCGTGGATGCTGGAGGTGACGCCGTGGTTGCGTCCGACCTAGAGTTTTTGAGTCTCGAAATAAAGGGAGCGAATCAGGTTCAGGAAGTGTTTGTTGAAAAGGGCGTTACCTTAACGGGGCGAAACGAGATACAATTGTCCACAAATGGAGTGCTTTATTTTGATGATGCTACAATTGCTTCCAATCGCTGGCTAGACATACAAACTGGGGCGTTGCTCTCAGGCAGTGGAACCGTAGCGGCTACTCTGCATAACAATGGTTTCGTGCACAACATTGTACCTGGTATTGTCGTAAAGTCAGATTATATTTCCTTCCCAGAATCTATTCTTCTAATTGAGTTTAAGGAAGACAAGAACAGTTTCTTCATCGTGGAGGGTAAAGCGGTCATTTCAGGTGGACTGAAAGTACGTATCGCAGATGAGACAAGTATCGTCTCAGGAAAAAAGTATACCATACTAAAATCGAAGTCTCTTTCGGGTTCCTTTACCAACGAAAAATCGGAGGTAGAAACTGCGAGTGGACTGAAGTTTAGAATTGGATATACTGAGAACACAGTAACCCTAACGGTATTGTAAATTCGCTTGTGTGGGGTGGAGCTCTAAGTCCCGCTTGGGCCCTTGTAGAACAGTCAGCCAGTGGATCGTCACTTATTTTTGAAGACGCGAGTAGCGAAAATTTCGTTTGTAGGAAAATCGACTTGAGCTTTTGTTTAGAATTTCGGGCGTCGTAGGTAGGTGTCGACGGTCCCAAAGAATACTGCCTTCTCCCTATTAATCCCGAAATATATACAAATTTGTAGGAGCGGTTTCACACCGAAGTGCTCATATTGCTGATCGTCGTGCAAATCCGCTCCCACGACGGTAACATAACGAACGTGGACCTTACAGAACTTGGGTTAACCTAATACATTGCTCGCCATAAACGCCAGGATAAAATTGAGGTATCCCGCTAACACACTCGTTGCCAGTATTGACCTCAATGATTTGATAGAGCACAATCAGGCTGTTGTTCGCGAAGAGTCCGGGCCGGCTCATCAAAGTGTTCTTTTTTCTCTGGCTCGTCTGTTTCGTTTGCTCCTTTTCGCTTCCTTTCTTACTGGACGCTCGCGGAGATCGCTTCAATAGCGAGCTCAATCGGTTAGGACTGCTTTTGGGGTGGCAGCTCGGGGCAACGGTATTCGCTCTTCTAAGAGTTATTGGTGACATACGAAAGCGTATGGGACTCACGGTGCCACCTCGTCCAGCCGAGGACCCTCCATCGTTCAAACTACCCTTATCGCTACTCTAATCAGGATTACCATTAATTCGAGTTACCATCACATCCTAGCCCGAAACGGGTTACTTGCGGCCTAAGGTAACCACATTTCATGCCGCCGCCGTAATATTCGACGCCACAAGCACCAACAAAACCGTCACCCAGACCAAAGTTTAGTCGGGAATCTGCCATCGAGGTTTCGAATTTATCCGTTTATCAATTTCCAATTCGTGGATACATTTTTCAGTAGAAAAAAGCAATGAATCCAATTAGGCTTTGCGTTCCTCTCCACAAAAATTCAAAGCCGCTCCGAAGGGATTCAGGTCGCCCAAAAGGTCAATGGCAGGCTAAACTACAATACTACCGAATTAACCCATCCTGGCGAATTTGTGAATAGGCGGATAATTATATCCATAGAAAAATTCAAGGACCATATCTTAAAAGCGTTCGAGTAATTTCGAGCCAAGTTTTCTGGGCAGCAACCGCCGGTTAAATAGGCTTAGAAAAAAGAGCACTTTGACCATTGGATAGTCAATCCGAAGCCTGAGAATACCTTTCCCCTCCTAGCTGAACTACTTTCTTACGTTCGAGCTCGAACAGACATTTGGCACAGGCCTTCACATCTAACAAGGCATCATGAGCTCCTTCAAAATCAAAGTCAAATAGCTTCAGATGCAATTCGGATAGAGTAGGCCATTTGTATCCATATTTTCCCGGTATTTTACAAAAGTCTGTCGAAATATCCTTTGTGCAAATTCGCTCGGGCTTCTGCTTCGAATGAATTTTGGCCCGGACACACTCCGCTCCAAGCACCGGGTGGTCATAACTCATATTGTGTGCGATCAAATATTGTGTCTGTTCTACTTTATTCAAAAAGCCCGATAGGGCATCCTTTATCGGAATCCCATCGGACTCTGACTGGCTTTGACTGAATCCATTCTCGATCCAGAATCTTTCCGTTGGAATTACCCAACCATCCGGCTTGATTAAATCCACTCTGCTTTCAATCAGTTTCCGGTTCGAACCATAAAACGCCCATGCGAGCTGTATCACACGGGGCCAGTTATCGACATCGCTAATTCGAGCGTCATATCGTTTCGGCAATCCGGTCGTTTCTGTATCAAATACAAGGAACATACACCTGAAAGTCTAATTGAGGATGTGTAACGAATGAGGGTAGCACAGAACAAACCAGGCCCTTAACCTATGATTCACTCTGCTGCTTCGATTCGAGCGATTCCTGTCCACCGTTTGAAGTACCCCTACGAAAAAGTTTTTTAAAGATACGTTTTGGCATACTCTTACCCGCAAACTCATTCGCGATTTCGTCAGCCGCGTTTGCTTTTGCAGTTTCCCATGCCGCCGGAAAGCCTGGCGCATTCATTACCATGCTTTTTTCCGCTCTCAACAGGATCTCTAGCTCTTTCTCGATTTTCGCGTTAGGCTTTTCCGACAAGATAGAAACCTCGACCCGCAAGTTCTCGTTTTCTTTCTCTAGTTTCTGCCTCTCCAATTTCAACCGCTGCATGAGCTCTGCCTCCACCTCCATTTTGTCGCTCAGCATTCGCTTATACCGGCTCAGCTCTCGACTAGAGACGCCTAAACGAAAGAGAGTATAGACGAAGAAACCTAATCCAATAGCCAATCCCCACGCAAATGGTGACTTTAAGATATTAATTACAAATTCCATGATGGATGACACTTATCGCCCGAATTCGAATAAGTCGAGTAATGGCAGCCCAAAAACGTAATTTATAGATTGTCATCCCAGGCAAACCCCAGGCCAAATATATGGGATCCTCTTATTTACCACAAATCCTAATCTAATCCACCGTGCAGAAAACAAACGTTCGATGCCGCAATCGCAGACTTGCACCATTGTGTATTTCCACTTTGCCTAGATCTCAATTTTGCCATTAAATAATCGGTACCGTCACCCTCCAACATGACCGCTGATATCGCCATCGTCCTTTCAATACTCGTCATCTCGCTCGTTCTCTTCGTAACCGAGAAAGTTAGAATGGATGTGACAGCGCTTCTCGTGTTGGCCGCATTAGCATTAACGGGGGTACTCGACACCTCCGAAGCCGTATCCGGGTTTAGCAACCCAGCTGTTGTCACTGTTTGGGCAATGTTCATACTTAGCGAGGGGTTGGCCAATACCGGAGTGGCTAACATTATAGGACGCTATGTCTTGCGTTTCACCGGAAAGACCGAATCTCGCATGATATTTGTCATCATGCTCACCTCGGGCTTACTTTCAGCGGTGATGAACAACATTGGAGTCGCGGCTCTAATGCTTCCGGTGGTTTTGAAGGTATCGCGGGAAACCGACACTAGCCCATCCAAGCTGCTCATGCCGCTAGCTTATGGGTCACTTTTAGGAGGGCTAACCACTCTAATTGGTACCCCACCCAACCTCCTTATAAGCGACGCCCTCCGTCAGAACAATCTCGAACCCTTCGGCTTGTTCGACTTCACTCCTATCGGTGCCTCGGTAATGATCGGCGGAATCGTCTTCGTCGCTTTATCTTCCCGCTTCATTCTGCCTGACTATGGCAAGTCACGTTCCTCTACCGATCAACAAAGAGTCGAGTCCTTGTTTAGCCAATACGAACTTGGCGAACGCACCTTCTTCCTAAAGGTTGGCCCCAATTCCGTATTGTCCGGTAAGAGCCTAATCGAAAGTCAACTCGGAAAAGCACTCGGTTTTCGAGTAATCGCTCTCCAACGGAATGGTGAAACCATTTTCACACCCGACCCTGATTCCCGACTTCAAAGTGGCGATCGCCTCTTGACCCAAGGACAAGCGGAACGATTAGCCGAGTTGCAAGGCTGGCAAAAGCTCGTCCCGAATGACGCATCTTCCAGCAACTCCACACTGCTTTCTCCAGAAATCTCAGTCACCGAGCTCACGATTGCTCCTGATTCTTTTCTCGTCGGCAACTCAGTCCAAGGAACCAATTTCCGCAACCGATTTGATGCCAGCATAATTCTGATTCGACACCAGGGAGAATTTAAAAACCGGAAGTTAGCACAAGAAGTACTGTACGCAGGCGATAAATTACTGGTTCAATGCAAGTCTTCTAATGTCGAACAGCTAAAGGAAGATCCAAACTTTTCCCATTTCAAGCTCGCTACGAAGGAGAAGATCAATCGCTACACGAGCACCACGGAGCGACTTTTTGAGATATCCATTCCGGCCGACTCCTGGTTAGTGGGTAAGGCCATCAAGGATAGTCAGCTCCGTATTGGATTTGATCTACATGTAATTAAAATTCAAAGACAAGGGGAAACGGTATTGCTTCCTAGAGCAGAGGAGATTCTTCATGCCGGCGATCGACTTACACTTCATGGACGCCGAGACGACCTCCATTTAATCCGCAGCTTGCAGGAACTCGAGATCCAATTTCCCGACAAGGCAGAGAAAGGAATCCTAGAGTCCGAAGAAGTGGGTTTGGCCGAGGCCACGCTATCTCCCAAATCGAAAATCGTCGGCCACTCTTTGGCGGGCATACAGTTCAGTGAAAAGTACGGTCTGCAAATTCTCGGTATTCAAAAAGCCGATAGCTCATACAGGGCTCACCTAGGAAACAAGCAGCTGCAATTTGGTGACAGTTTTCTCCTCATGGGACCTAAAGAGAAACTGAGCTTACTGGAAAAGGATCCGGATTTCATTTTCCTATCTCAGGTTGACAATAAGACTTTCCAGACAAGCAAATCCGTTCTGGCGAGTTGCATCATGATAGCGGTGCTGATACCCGTTTTCTTCGGCTGGTACTCCATCGCGATAACTGCGGTCACAGGGGCCGCTTTGATGGTTCTATGTGGATGCCTAAAAATGGAAGAAGCCTATCGGGCAATTGAGTGGAAGTCGGTCTTTCTGATAGCCGGCATGCTGCCACTAGGAACTGCCATTGAGAAAACAGGAGCCGCTGAACTTCTCGCAACAGCAATTATGTCAACCGTGGGAGATCATGGTCCTTGGATAGTCATTGGTAGCCTCTACGTCGTTACTGCCCTAGCGACCACAATCATTCCTACGTCTGCCTTGGTTGTACTTATGTCCCCCATCGTCCTAAAGTCTTGCACCGACCTCGGTATCTCTCCGCAATCAGGGATGATGGCCATCGCTTTGGCTGCTTCCGCCAGTTTCACTAGCCCCATCTCCCATCCTGCCAATATTCTTGTTATGGGACCGGGCGGGTACAGGTTCGTCGACTACATTAAAGTTGGGGCTCCCCTAGCCCTCGTTGTATTCATAATATCCATGATTGCACTCCCCATTTTCTGGCCTCTTTAGCCAACAAGAAAACCCAAAGACGGAGCAAAACAGCCAGCGTTGTGAACTATCCTTGACAGGTTTTACAAGCAAATTTTGATTTCGGTAAATGACTTCCTCCTGAAAAGAAATCGGTATCTCTTTTTCCACTTCACGAAAATAGAATAGTTTCTTTCGTGGAGCGTAGGCAGTATCGAAGGCCACTGGACAACGATCCTCGTCAAGTACCTTACCCGAAAGTATACGCTCTTGCCATGTGTATTTATGGATACGGGAAACCTCTCAACTAGGAATTCCAATATCGATGGAAAAGGCTCATCAACCACCGGCATAGTGACTGTAGCTGGGAAATTAGAAATTGGCATCAGTCAAACGTGAAGTTCTCTGCAATCACATTTTCATAGCCGCCCGATCGGATAAGTGAGATAATCCGCTCATCTCCGACTAACTCAAGAAGGCTCCAAGGAATACACCCGAAGTCTTGGAGCTCAACACCGCACTCTTTTTCATGTCTACGCATTTGACTTACGGCCTGGAAGTCGAGACCGGTTGTTTCAAAAAAACCGAAAAAAGGCTAATGAACGCCCCCTCAAATCCCAAATGCTATTTCCGAGGAAGAAAACGCGGTTACCACTTTGGTCGTAACAGAAAATTGATGCGATCGATAATACGGTCCAAATAATGAAAACGGCTGCTAGATTTTTCTTTTCCACTCCTCTAATCTAATTGAATGTTTGCGACTTGTATCACAAACCGCAAGCCTTCCATAAGCGAAGCTATTAACTAGTCAGAAAGACACTCAAAACCTTAAATATGACGAATACAGAAAAACCCGCTATCGGATTTATTGGCCTCGGCCTTATGGGCTCGGCCATGGTTGCACGACTTCAATCTCTCGGATATCCGATGACCGTAATCGCCCACAAAAAACGTGAGGCCGTTGAAGCCGCAGTGACCCGAGGTGCAATAGAGGCGAAATCCCCCGGAGAACTGGCTCGGGCTAGCCAAATTGTAATGCTTTGCGTGGATACATCCGCATCGGTCGAAGCCAATATGTTCGGTCCAGAGGGAGTAATCGCAAATATCCGACCCGGATCGCTAGTCATCGATTTCGGTACTTCCATTCCTCAATCTACTTTAAAACTGGAAGCCGCACTAAGAGTGAAAGGCTCCAGCATGATGGACGCTCCACTCGGCCGCACTCCCGACCACGCGATTGATGGCCTGCTCAACATTATGTCGGCCGGAAGCGAAGAGGATTTTAATCGGGCCAAACCGGTCTTTGAGGACCTGGGCGAGAACGTCTTTCACGTGGGAACTATTTCCGTGGGCCACACTCTGAAGCTGATCAACAATTTCTTCGCTATGACTACGGTTTGTGCCCTGTCCGAAGCGTTCGCCATGGCCGACCTCGCCGGATTAAATCGGAAAACCTTGTACAACGTAATGGCTTCCGGTCCCCTCCACTCGGGAATGATGGATTTCATCAAAGCGAACGCGATCGACGGGACCAAAGACATGCTCGCCTTCTCCATTGCCAACGCCCGTAAAGATATTGGCTACTACAGCAACATGGCGGACGATCTGGGTGCCCCCAGCTTTATGTCGCCCGCAACCAAACAAGTCATGAGCCTAGCTTTTTCCTCGGGATGGGGCGATAACATGGTTCCGGAAATGGTCGATTTCGTGACAAGCACCTTTGCCAAAAAATAGCATCACCAATCACAGACACCCAAGCCGTTTGGATACTCCAGATTTTGCCCCCACATAACAATTTAATCAGTCCAATTTATTTTTGGTATTCCGTGAATTCTGAAGTATAAAAAATGGAACATCGATAGAGTGACACCCATGAATATCACTGGAAAAACGCATGCCCCAGATTCAGGGAGCCGATAGAATCTTTAATAAACGGACATGCAGTAGATACTGGCATATTAGATTCACAATCGCCTTATGTTATTTTTGCTTCGCTCATTCGAAAAACACCTTACCCCCTTCACCTTTTAGAAAAACTCCTCTTACTTTTTCTGAACCTCGGTATTTACTTTTTTGTTCACTTATCAGACGGGGAAATTTCTTCTTAGAAAGCGAAGCTGATTTCGGAATCATCCAACGATTTGGAACGCGTTCAATATTCACTTCCAGCCATTCGCGATCAGGGTCTCTTCAATCATTACGGGAACTCCTTCGCGACGCTTGCTTTCATCCGCCGCCTCCATGAATGCGTAAATTTCTATGGTTTCTTCGAGGGTAACCGGAGAAACCCCCGTGCGGAAAAAACGTACAATCTCTCGCAGCATCGGCGTGTAGTCCCCTCCGCGTTCTTGCTCCACAATCGCCTCGGTTCCAAACGCAGTCACCTTGTAGGCCAACTTCGAGTTACGGATCCCATAGACCGTTCCTACCTTTCCATCCTTCCAAATTCCGGTTATGACATCGTTATCTGGCGTAAAGCTCCGACTCACGGTCTTCACTCCGGGTCCCATCACCGTAAATAGCGCCTCCGTAGGATGGATACCGTACCAAAAGAAATCCGGATGGTGCGGATCCAGTTTGGCGGGTCCATAGGATATCGCCCCCTTAAGCTCTCCCTTCTCTCTTTCTGCTACATCCACAACGCCAGGATAAAATCTTAATGAGGAGGAGCTCCAGCAAGGCACTCCTGTACGCTGGGCTAGCTCAAAGATCGCGATCGCATCTCTGAGGGAACCCGCAATCGGCTTATCGATGAACAAAGGCAAGCCCGCTTCAAAAACAGGTGTCGCTTGCTCCAAGTGGGGGCGCCCATCCACGCTCTCCAATAAAACCGCATCAACGTGCTGACACATTTCTTCGATCGTTTCGTACAGCTTAACCCCAAACTCGTCTTGCAGGGTTCGGGTAAACCCTTCGATGCGGTCTGCACTTGAGGGGATATCTGGACTCCCTCCTTTAAAAGCGGCAACGACTCTTGCACCCGGCACATACTGTTTATGCTTGGGGTCATTAAACCGACTTGTGAAAGCCGTTACATGGGAAGTATCCAGTCCAATGATACCTACTTTAAAAATAAGTTCTGGCAGGACAGCCTCGATCGAATCGACCACTTGCGTGGCAATGGCTCGATACCCTTCCTGCGTATAATGTACGTCACCAAGAGCCTTGAACCAATTCGGCTCGAATCCAGACGTAAGCGATCGAATATCGTTTATAGGAACCCCATGACGAAGCATGATCTTTTCCGCTACCTTATTGTATTTCAGTTCATCTCCCTCAATTCGACCCGGCTCTCCAGATGGAACGTAAGACGTGTTTCCCCACAAAAGCATCGCACCCGTCTCCTGAAGACGCCCCACCAGAGATTCTAGATTGGATTCGTACTCGTCTAAAGATGTGGTCAAAGATCCCTTTTCTTTGTCTTTTTTTCCCTGGCGTTTTCCGTCCGAGTGACGATAGCACAGATCCCACAAGCCCCAGTTAAAGTGTATGAGGTCCCAGTCTTCATCGCCCAGCCAGAGTTCGATCATCTCCAAACCGGTTCCCGTATGCTGTGCATTGCCCGGATTGTGAAAGACCTCCGCTCGACCTTGGAACATTTCCATAACAAAAGGCGTAAAGCCAATCGAAATGGAATCTCCAATAATCAAAATCCTAGGGTTCTTGTCCGAGCGAACCGCCCCAGTACACAGGCTCGGGAGCGCAATACCAATTATCAATAAAACGGAAGTGTAGATTTTCATAAGGCAGCCTTTAATCTGGTTACCTTAGAACAGAAAGGCAAGCGTCCAACCTGAACCCATGACAGCTGCCCGATCAACCACGGTAAACTGTTTCGCTCCGTACCTTCGCTTGAATGAAGCATCCACACGACAAGCCGAAAAGTGGTTTAGTGCACAGGGAGATCGCCCGCGACCAAAGACCGTTACGAGGCCACCGACAACCCGCAGCTTGTGAAAAGCTTCTAGGCAAATACCCTAACGGAGAAAAATACAACCCAGTCCTGGACATCTATCCGCTGAGCTTTGGAATGCTCTTGTTTATTACCGAAATTGAATCATTACTAAACCATTTATCTAGAATTCCCAATCCAAACACCTTACAGCCATGAATTATTCTCCATTTTCCAGAAGAGACTTTGTAAAAGCCGCTAGCTTTTTCGGAGCAGCCTCCTTCTCAATCCTACCCAGTGTTTACGGACAAAACGCCCCTTCTCGAAAGCTTCGAGTAGGCGTAATGGGCCTAAAGCGTGGCTTGGCTCACATACGAAGCTTTCAGGGAGCAACCAATGTCGAAATTGCCTATGTTTGCGATGTCGACCGCGATCGGGCCGTCGAAGGCGCTGTCTTAGCGAGCAAGGGTCAATCTAAAAATCCCAAGGTCGTCGTTGATTTCAGAACAATTATCGAAGACCCCGACGTGGATATCCTGTCAATCGCAGCACCAAATTTCTGGCACGCTCCCGCTACCATTTTGGCCTGCGAGGCGGGAAAGCATGTCTATGTTGAAAAGCCAGGAAGCTACGATCCACAGGAAGGTGAATGGATGATTGATGCCGCCCGAAAATACGATCGAAAGGTACAGCAAGGAACGCAGCGTCGCAGCTACCCTTCCGTGATCGAAGGCATGGCAAAAATCAAGGGCGGCGTAATCGGAAAGGTGCTATACGCTCGTACCTGGTACCGGAACTCTAGAGACGGTATTGGGCGAGGGAAACCTGCGGCTGTGCCTCAAAACCTGGACTACGAGCTCTGGCAAGGACCCGTTCCTCGGGAACCCTACAAAGACAATCTCATCCACTACAATTGGCATTGGCACTGGACGTACGGCGGAGGAGAATTGATCAACAATGGAGTCCATGCTCTCGACCTTGCCCGGTGGGGCCTTGGAGTTGATTTTCCAACTCGAGTGAGTTATCAAGGAGGACGCTATCACTTCGACGATGATCAGGAAACCCCGGATACGGGAACAGCTCAATTCGATTTTGGAGACGTTGGTGCTTCTTGGGATGGGAGTAGCTGCCATCGGCGCGACGACGAGAATCTAGCCTTTTGCACCTTTTATGGAGAAGGGGGCTCGATTGCGTTCGATAAAGCCGGTTTTGCAATCTATGATTCCCAGGGGAAATTAGTCGAACAGACCGCGGGCACACCCGGGGACGTCCCTCATTTCCAGAATCTATGTGATGCGATCCGCGACGATATTCCTCTCACCCAGGAAATCGCCGAGGGACAAAAAAGTACCCTTTGGTGTCATCTTGGAAACATCGCCTACCGCACCCAGTCCGTTTTGGACATAGATTCAAGTACCGGTCGCATCCTCAAAAACCCGCAGGCCCAAAGACTATGGAAACGATCCTACGCCAAAGGCTGGCAACCAAAGGTCTAGACGTATCAGCTGCCATAAAAGAGAACTTCTATTCAAATCTCTACCAGCATCTGCCGTGTCTCGCCTTCCCTCACAACACACGAAGTCTCATTCGCTATTCTTCCATTAACAGAAAAGATCAAAACATAATTTCCGAATCGCAGGGGTCTAGTTGATGCTCCCTACCTTCAAAGTGCTGGCACCCTTGCACCACTTCGAGGCCTCTCACCGGGACCGACTAATCCACTTCCTCAATCTCAACGTCAATTTTGTCGCGGGACTTGCAGCCGGATTTAATCATCCGAACGCCATCTCCAATGGGATCCCATACCACTGTGCCCAGATCATTGCCGCCTGAGTCTTCGATTGTCACCGAGATGCTCTTGTCTCGATAGCCCATTTTTTCAAAACGACCTCACGACGACCCTTCCTGACCCCTAACGCTTTAAATGGAGTTTTAGACAGTAGTTTCCCATCCAAACAGACGTCCGCTTTCTATGTGTCGAAACGTACCATTAATTCCCCTACATTTTGTGTCTTCAATTCGCTTACCACTACCTTTCTTTGCTCAAGACAATCGGAGTGCAGCTCGACACCCTGACCCGGTTCCAATCGGGAAACCGTTCCGGAGATTTGTGAATCAAAGGCCTTTAACTTTTCAAGTGAGCTATCGAGCGGAAACGCCTTGATTGCTTCCCACATTGCCTCGACAGCGATGAGTCCCAATCTGCTTAGGCCTTAGTCCTAATTCGACTTTATTCTGCTTCAAGCGTTCTGGTAATGGCCTAACGAGGACGATCTTTTAGCTGTCCACGGATGCGATCCATAGAATGCACACTCGGCTTCCGCCGACGACCTTTTAGGGAGATAGGAGATCGCCCGTGAACTAATCCTACCCCATAATGACAAGCCATCAGCTGTCAATCAAGCCCTTAAATCTCCATCCTTTCCGGTAATCGCGCTGGACGAGTTTCTTTAGGTCTGGCCGGCCGACAATTTCCATTTTCTTGGCATCCCATTCGAGTTCCTCATCTGGATTCTGCTGAGCTAAGACACCGAGGAGAACGGTTTCCGCGAACGGTCCCGACTGCCCGAAATGCGACTCTGCCTGACCAATTTTTCCCGTAATCGCATCAAACCATTCCTTGTAGGGATCCTGATCCTTGGCGCGAGCAATGGTCTGGTCTGGCCATTCAAACCCATCGACTCCCGCCCGAGAATGGAGGAACCAATTACCATGTCTTCGATTAAATATCAACTTGCCCTCTTCGCCAATGACAATGCTGCCAAACTGCTGGAACGGCAATCCGTCAAGTAGCTTTGTATTCGGGTGATTAAATTCGTCGCTGTGTTTGATAAGCTTCCAAGTGTCACGATCGAATTCAGCGTCAAGGTAACCATCGTACCAAAAATACTTAAATCCCTTTTTCGACGTGTATTGGTTTGCGGTAAACTCCCATAGCACCTTGGAGTTAATCGGTGGCGAAACCTCGGTGGCCCCTTGCTGCTCAGCCTTGACCGTAACAGGTGCTCCTGGGTCCACGGCCCAATAAGCCATATCCATAATATGACAAGCCATGTCGCCCAGGGCCCCTGTGCCGTAGTCCCACCAACCGCGCCAAGCGAAGGGTGCGATGTTCACATTGTAGCCCACTTCTGGAGCAGGTCCAATCCACTGCTCCCAGTCTAGCCATGAAGGAACGTTTTCCTTCGCAGGTGGCTTGGCGAATCCTTGAGGCCAAATGGGTCGATTGGTCCAAGTGTGAGCTTCTTTCACCGGACCAATGACACCCGCGCGAATCAGCTCGACACAACGTCGCATATGGTCGTTAGCATGCGCCTGGTTGCCCATTTGCGTTTTAACACCGTGCTTTTTAGCAAGCTCCGTCAGCACGCGAGCTTCCCATATCCCATGAGTCAGAGGTTTCTGACAATAGACATGCTTACCACGCTGCATAGCCATGGCGGAGGCGTGAAAGTGATGATGGTCCGGTGTCGATACGATGACCGCATCAACTTTGTCTCCAAGTTTTTCATACATATCCCGATAGTCAGTGAAAAAAGCGGCATTGGGATATTGTTCGCGTGTTTCAATGACCGACTTCAACCGCTTCATTTCTCTTTCCGTTGACGACATACTTTTCGCGTCAGCTGTATCAACGAGCCCGATCACGTAAAATCCCGCTTTATCGCAATGAGTGATGTCGACTCTCCCCTTCCCTCCGGTTCCGATTCCAACTACCGTTGGCTTGGTAAGATTCCCCCGAGCGTGACTCGGTAAGATGTTAAAGCTAAAAGCACTGCCAGCGATTGCCGTAGCAGACAACTTACCGAAATGCCGACGAGACATGGAACAAAAGGTTTTAGAGTCTTTTTTCTTCATATTAAAACTTGGGATCATCGATTATTATTCAGTCCCAGTCCTACCTGTCAAATCGACAATGTTAAGCGTTGCACGCGTATAGCTTGCACACTAGGCTCTTGAATCTGAATCAAAGTTGTCCACGTGACTTAATACAGCACAAGGCTTCCGAAAGCGGCCTTGCGGAACGCCTTCGAGACCACTCGTTTTGACTGTTTGAAAGTAAAGTTCACCGGACTGGCGAGCAATTTTCCACCTTGAGCGAGCCGGTTATGCCATTTTTTTTTCCGTCGATAACTTCGATTGCCACGTTCTATTCGCTCTGGTTCGGATTCCCGAAGATTCGTGTCCGACCATGTGTCCGAAGATCTCGGAGATGGACGACGAGGAGTTGCTCTTGATTCTGGTACGTCGGCAAGACTTCCAGGCCGACGGGGAGGTGCTCGAACGCTCTGGAAAGAAGATGTATTCACATTAGGCCGACGAGGACTGGAGTGAACCGTTTGGCCCATCAGCAGACTTTGAGGTCTTTGAGGACTCAATCGAATCCCTCTGACGCCTCCCTGCTGCCTCAAATCCGACCATCTTCTGGCCCTCTCCAAGTCTCTTGGAACCCCTTTTCCAGACTGGTACATATAACTCAGTATGTCCTGCGCCTCTGGATCCCCTTGCTCTGCTCTAAGCTTCACCTCGTCGTAGAAACCGGCGAACAGATTTCCGACAAAGACGAAGGCAAAGACTAGGTAAGCGCAAAGTGAGCCTTTGTTAACAGCAGTCATCTAAACACTATTTACGTCAGTCTACGTTTCCGTGCCAAGCTCAGATTGATAAATATGCCTTGATCCCAGCTGAGTCTTGCTTCTTTTCACTATATCCTTACACCTTTTCTAATGACTCCGATGAGTTATCACGATGCGACCATTCTTTATTCTCTCAATTCTTGTCATATACGTTATTTCAGGCGGTCTCCCCCTTACAAACGCCGCTTCGAAATCAGAAATTCGCCAGGCACGTGCAGCGGAAAAAGCGTTCCTTGAAAAAAACAAATCTCGAGAAGGTATAACGACCACCCAGTCCGGGCTCCAGTACGAAATTCTAGCAAAAGGTGAATCGAACCAACTTCCCCGCCCAAAGTATGTCATTGAAATACACTACCATGGAACGCTGCCTGATGGTACCGTCTTCGATAGCTCGCTTATGCGGGGTCAGACAATGGATATTAGATTATGGGATGTCATACCCGGATGGGTTGAAGGCATCAAGCTCATGTCGCCGGGTGACAAATACCGTTTCTATGTCCCCAGCAACCTTGCCTACGGTTCCAAGGGAAACGGTGTGATCCCCATGTATGCCGTTCTTATTTTTGAGATAGAACTCATTGCCCTGAAAGAAAAAACGCGAGGAAAAGGGAAGAAGTAATAGAAGCACTTCTCTGAAATCCATCGATGTGATCACAACTCGACCCCGAAATGTCCTGCAGGGAGAGAGGAGCACATCTCTGTCGCTTCCGACATTGTCAGCCCCAGCCATTCAGAGACGTTCTCGACTCCCCGATCCAAGGTGAGTGAAGACCCCGCAAACTGTTTTTCACCCTGCAGGTGCACTACACCATCTGAGCCAACCTCGACTTGATGCGGTCCGATGTGATAGAATCCTGGAGGAGCACCCGCAGCGGACATGCAATCGGTCGTGAAAAACACCTTCCCCTTAGGCTTGGCTCGATAGAAGTTTTTAAGCACAAAGGGAGGTAAGTGTATTCCGTCGGGAATAAAGCAGGCAATCAGTTCATCTCGAGCCAATAGGCGTTGAATGATATTGTCATGCCTATTGATATCAACTGGAACGCCATTTCCAATGTGAGTTCCAAAAGTCGCTCCCAAGGCTATGGCTTGATCAATCTCTTTTTCAGATGCGTTGGTATGGCCCAGTGCAATACAAATGCCATCACCAACCGCCTCCTTTATGACCGAAAGACAACCTTCGACCTCGGGCGCCAGCGTAATCAGCCTTATTCTGCCTCCCGCAGCATCCCGCAATCGCCGATAATCGGCCAGGCTTGGTTCACGAACGGAATTCAATGGATGAGCTCCTCGATAGCCGGCCTCTTTCGATATCCAAGGTCCTTCCAAATGGTATCCTCGAATCAATGACGCGACCTCTTTATCCCTCGCACAAATCGACTCAATATTCTCAAATTTGCGACACAACGAATCCACGTCATCCGTTATCAGAGTGAAAAAGATGGCAGACATATGATGCCTTTTCAGCGCGGCGGCAGCTCGATGCATTTCCCCTTGGGTTAACGAATCGGACTGGAAGTCCACACCGGCAAAACCGTTTACCTGAAAATCGAAAAGCTGTGTGGTTTGGTGAAAGATCATTCGCAGTCAGTTTTCAAAGAAAAGTCCAATAGATACCAATTAACATCGAGGAGGCAAGGCGGTTTATCCGTTCGGCTGAGCTCACGGCCGAAGCCCTGAACAGACGAAAAGGGTGATTCGATGCAAATGACTAGGGATTGTCTACCCCACCTTTTTACCTGTTCGAGACCACCTGATAGAGAGTTCAACGTTATAGGCTTGAATCCATTCACTTTTTACCCGGTGCCCGCACTCCATTTTGACAAAAGTCCTCCTCGAAGACACCTTCTTTATCGTCCATCATTTCAGCTATTCTATCTAAACGAGACTTTTTGAAGGTCGCGTGGATCCACAATCGCCCTGGGTGCAAGATCCGAATTGCTGTTTTACCGGCACTCGAAAGAATGAAGAAATTAGCCAGCCAAAATCAGGATTAATGGCTTTAGCCTACCCCAAGTTACCTACCTTGTTCGTTTGATCCTAGGTTTCGATTGTAACGACAACTCAATACATTCGCGAGTTATCTGAAATTCTCGGGATACACCTGCAATGCGGACAAATACCGTGCCTGGCTAAAAAATCTGTTGTAAATTAATGTCCACCGGAACTGTACGTATGCGAAGTTTGCAGGGAACTGAAATGCTAAAATGAAGATTGGCTAAACTGCAAAAAACGCATGCAAGCCCGTGACTTGACGCTGGAATCAGGCATTAAGAGCACTGCGCAAACAACGTCCTACAAAGTATTGTCACGAAAGAGAAAATGGCAAAGTTGTGATCCATGTCCCTCTAGGAAGAATCTTCAAAGTCTCATATCAAATCCGCCTCTTCAGGTGAATCAGCTCCCTATCGGCTCTCTAATGGATATCGATAGCGATGCCTTCTTCTTAGGAAATTCAATCAAGCTGGATCCCCTTGCCACGCCAACTAGGGAAGTCTTTCGAGCGTTTTTGATCGTCACCCCAAGAGCTGAGCCAAACGGACGCAGCAGCTTGGCTCAACGAATTCGGCTGCAATAAGCTACCTGGGTCCAAGACTCTGAGCATGGGAACAGTGTTTCTTAACAAGTTCGCCAGTCCAATAATTTACGTCCTTTTGGCTACAGAGAGCCGGTCTACTTACGGCACCCGCTTTTTCAGTAATCCGCTCTTGTAATGGATACAGTATCAACCTAGTTGATCCGCGAAGCAGCTAAGTATACAACTTAGAGAATTGAAACGCTCCAAGTCCAACCCGTCTCTTTCCGACTCTGGCTCGAGGTCCTACTTCTAACTTCGTAATCCTATTTGGGGTCTGAAGTACAAAAAATCATTCGCCGACTCCTGAATCAAAAATTGGTAGTAAACAGTATCTCCAGTACATCGGTTCCAATACAACTTCTCTTGACCCACCGTAAGCTCATGGATTTCCTCTCTCATGGAACTCAATACAAAAAGCGAACCCTGCCAGACACCACGAATGAAAAATATTTTTGCCATTATCGTTGCAACAGCAGTATTGATCACAACTGCACCCAGCGCCGACAATTCCGAATCAGCACCTCCAAACATTATATTCATCATGGCCGACGATATGGGTTATGGGGACTTAGGGTGCTACGGACAAACGATAATCCAGACTCCCAACATCGACCAGATGGCAAGGGAGGGTACTCGATTCACCGACTGCTATGCCGGATCGACGGTTTGTGCTCCTTCCCGTTCCGTCTTGATGACAGGACTACATACGGGGCACACAACGGTTCGAGGTAATTTTGGCAAATATGGAGTGACTGGACTCGCCGGTGGAAATGGCAGAGTCCCCTTGGATAAGGATGATACCACCGTCGCCGAAGTCCTTAAAACTGCAGGTTACAAAACAGGGATCAGCGGTAAGTGGGGACTAGGTGAGCCCAAAACCAGTGGGCACCCCAATGATCAGGGATTCGATGAATGGTTCGGCTACCTTAATCAACGACGAGCCCATTCGTACTACCCGGATTTCATCTGGAAGAACAAGGAGAAATTTGAACTGCCAGAGAACCGTAATGGGAACGAGGGCACCTATATTCACGACCTGTTTACAGATTTTGCCCTCGACTTCCTAGATCGCCACGAGAAGGAGCGCTTTTTTCTATACCTCCCCTACACTGTCCCTCATTCGCGTTACGAAATTCCGGATACTGCACCCTACTCCCAGAAAAAATGGACTGATGACGAAAAAGTGCATGCCGCCATGATTACCCGCCTGGATCGAGATGTCGGAAAGCTTTTCCAGAGACTGAAAGATCTAGATATCGACGAACAAACAATCGTGTTCTTTTGTTCAGACAACGGGGCAGCAGAACGTTGGGAAAAGCGTTTCGATAGTTCTGGAGCCCTCCGCGGTCGCAAACGGGACATGAACGAGGGAGGCCTTCGCACCCCTATGATCGTCCGCTGGCCCGGGGTGGTTTCCGCCAATATAACTAGTGACGTCCCATGGTACTTCGCTGACGTCCTTCCCACTCTTGCTGAACTGGGAAAGGCAGCCCCCACTCCTAACCTTGATGGTATCAGTATCGCCCCGACCCTGCTTGGCAAACCCCAGGACCTCAGCAGCCGCTACATGTACTGGGAGTTCTTTGAAGGGGGATTCCAACAAGCGGTTCGCAAAGGAAACTGGAAAGCCATTCGAACTTCCATCGGCAAACCGTTAGAACTTTATAACCTCAAAACGGATACTTCAGAAAATCGGAACATTGCATCAAGACATCCCTTGGTAGTTGCTGAAATGGAATCGATTCTCCAATCCGCTCGATACCCTTCCCTTAACTGGCCAGTGGAAAGTCTCGATTAAGGAGCAAGCACTTTTTGGGTTTAGCGGGATTTTGGCCCCATAAAGAATCCAGATTGACTTACCTGAAATTTGCGAGCTAATGACAAAGAGCCAGTCTTCTAAATCAACAACGATCGATTTCTTTTTCTCCATTATCCCAAGACCACAGACCACCCTTTTAAGAGGACACTATGAACTGCATTCGTTACACTTTTTGCTGTTTTCATTATCGCCGCTTGCAACAGCGAGACCAGCGAAGAGAAAGCGGCTTCTGACGCGGAAGCAATGATGATGAAGCAAAGAGGAAAATGCCTAAGTTCTGAAAGAGCGAAAACGTTTTTGAGAGAAAGCTGGCTAGGCAGTTTTTTATGCAGTAAGCTTATACCGCCGGCGAAAATATTTTATAAGGTGGCGTTAGCGGACATTCGCGAGGCAGCACGCAATCAATCTGGCATTTGGATGGTTTCCCCACAGTATTCCTCAAACAACATCGGTCCGTGCTAGTAAACTAGACCTCATTATCGAGGGCCCAAAGCGCCCGCATCAATAACCATGAGTACTCCGCTAAAAAACGCTTTTCTGGGATCCCTCATTGCCGACGCCGCTGCCATGCCAGTGCACTGGTATTACGATACTCAAGCTCTCGATCGAGACTATCCTGAGTTCTCAATTTACACGGCTCCCAAGAACCCGCATCCAGACAGTATTCTCTGGCGATCTAAATATAATCCGGGAAACAGGAAAGTGGACATACTGCACGACCAGGCTCGGTATTGGGGGAAGCGAGGGGTACACTACCACCAATTTCTCTCCGCCGGAGGCAATACACTCAACTATCGATTGGCCATTGAACTCTACCGCCTCATTTTGGATCGCGGGAAATACCAGCCAGAGGAATGGCTCGATACCTACACCCAACTGATGACAGACCCTCAATGGTCTCAAGATACCTATGTGGAGGAGTACCATCGTGCTTTCTTCGACCGCTGGTCAAAAGGCACCCCCCTGAAAGATTGCGGTATCGACGACCTGCACATTGGCGGAATCGCCACCGTACCCGCCCTTCTTGCAGGGATTTTTAGTATTGGATATACAGATACTGATAGCTGGATTCGAATCGTTCGTGGGCATGTCGCCCTTACGCACAAAAACAGCTTTACGCTAGATGCTTCTGAGGCTCTAGCCCGAATCCTCATCGAGATTGCTTCCGGCAAGGCCCTTGACCATTCGCTTGAAGCTCATGGAAAAGCCTGGGGAAATCCTCTTCAGTTCCAAACTTGGAGCAAGCAAAAAGATCGTATTATCGTTGGTCGGCAACTTACCCCCGCCTGCTACTTGCCCGAATCATTTTCCGCTTCGCTCTACCTCGCCTGGAAATACCAGTCCGACTTTAAATCTGGAATCATTGCCAACGCATTGTGCGGTGGCGACAACTGTCATCGCGGGGCCGTCGTCGGATCGATACTAGGGGCGTTAAATTCCTTGCCAAGGGATTGGCTGCAAGGACTTCTGGCTAAAAATCGCGTTCACAAAGAAATCGTTGTCTAGCTGCAATGTCACCTTTGGATCGAGTTGATCGCATCGATCTTACTACCACATACAAAAAGGTTTGAGTAAATGGTGCTGGTTGTAACGGGAGCAGTGCAAGGCGGCGTGTTGCATGCGACACGAGTGCAGTCTGCTATGCTCTAACGCCGCTAACCCGCGCTGCAACCGCATTCTCGGACAGGTTCGAGATCCACCTAGGCGGCTATCCTTGCGAACAGTACGCTTGGGAACAAGCCGCCTTCCCCAAGTCCCTCTCGAATCCCGCCATTCTATCAACACCTTTTACATATTGTGTAACACGGCAAGACACTTACAATAGCGTTCGGAACAAAAAGTGATCCAAACCCAAAGATAAGTAGCGAGCGGTGATCATCCATCAATTTTAGTACTAAACCTTCGGATACTTCCATTCACCGCGATAATCCCGGCGCAGCAGCTTATTCGCGTTCGCGTCTTTGACGATTCGCTCTTTTTCCCCATCCCATTCGACACTGCGACCTAGCTTGAATGAAAGCATACCTAGCAGACTCAAATTAGTAGAGTAGTGTATCTCCTCAATGTCGCAAACCGGCTTTTCTCCCGTCTTGATACAATGTAGCAGATCCAGCCAGAGTTCCTTAATATTCTGTGAGTTCGGATCGTTCAACCGGGGATCTTGATGCACAACTGCTTGCTTAGAATTCGTCGGATAAAACGTCCATCCATTACGCCAGCCCATGTGAAAAGTCCCTTCAGTCCCGTAAAAGTAGCATCCCAAATTCTCTCCCTTTTCAGCATGATTGCCCGCAAACCTCCTGTGTTCCCAAGTCGCCGTGAAGTTCTCGAACTCGTACGTCGCCACTTGATGGTCCGGGGCGTCAGTCGTTTGTTCCTTGTCATTGTAAATGGCTGGTCCAGCAATCTCGCGACCACCAGTTGAAAAAACTTTTCGTGGATACTGCTCTTCCATTATCCAGATAATCTGGTCAAGCCAATGTATTCCCCAATCGCCCAAGGTGCCATTGCCGTAGTCGAGATAGTTGCGAAAACCCTTCGGATGGATCGGTTTGCCTCTGGTTCCAGGCAAAGCCTCGCAATAATGGCGGTAGGGAGCAGGGCCGCACCACATATCCCAATCTAATTCCTTGGGTGCCTCTAGATTGGCTACCGGTTCCTCTGGTCCTCCGCCATAATGCACGAAAGACCGTACCATTCCGATTTTGCCTACCTTGCCTGACCGGATGAAGTCATAGCCAGACACATTGTGAGGGGAAATTCGCCGATGGGTTCCTACTTGCACCACTCTATCAGCCGCTCGTGACGCGTTTACCATCGCGCGCCCCTCCTCAATGGTGTGGCCAATTGGTTTTTCGACATATACATGAGCCCCCGCATTGACCGCCTCTATCGTTATGAGCGGATGCCAATGGTCAGGTGTGGCCACTATTGCGATATCTACTTCTTCTTTGGCGAATAAGTCTCGATAATCACGGTACTTCTTAGGCTTATCACCCGCGTCCTTCACAACGCGATCGTAGGTTGTATCCAAATAACGATTATCAACATCACATAGAGCAACGATCTTGCACTCGCCACACGCCATCGCTTCTGCTAGAATGTTATTACCCCACCAACCAGATCCAATTAAAGCAGTCTTGTATTTCTTATCACTCGCTTGAGCTAAGATTGCTGGACCCGCCGCCAGCACTGTACCCGCGATTGAGATTTCCTTAATGAAAGACCTGCGGTTTTTCGACGAGAGATACTTATTCATTCCAGTAGCGATTTCAAAATTAGAGATAATACGTCAAGATTAGCAACCTAATCAATCCTACGCAAGTCTCCATCTAACGATAGGAGCAACTCAAAAGTCCCCCTAAAGACGTGAGTACTAACTAATCGGCGTGCCCCCACTAGAATCCTCGTGCTTCCAACTAACACCCGCCCAAATAAAAAAGCGGCCTCCTTCCTTCCATCTAAATAGGGAAAGCGAATCCACGACCTTTCCGAGACGAGATCGAACAGCTTTGCTCTAACCTAAGCCTCTTCGTTCCCCTAGCACCGAAGGTACTAGAGTACACCCGTGTATCAATCAAATGGCCTTTGGGTGTAATATTCAACAATCCAAGAGTCGTGTCGGTGCACTTCTCAGAAAGATCATTCAACACCTTGCGTACCGCTTCTTTTTTTAGGCCTTCTCAGAAAAATTTATAAATTGTCTGATCGGCGTGCGAGACTTTGGGTTCAAGTTAAACGAGAAGTCATAAAGATTATTATCCGAGCTGCTTTCTTTCCCTTCTCCAAGCGCCATGTCTTTCTTTCACTAAAAATTAGGGCAAATGGGGATAGAGTGAGTTGCTTATTTTTCAGTTTTTTTCCCTTTTTGTTTCAGGGCGTTTTGACTGAAATGCTCTGAATCTCACCTACTATCCCAGCCTTTTCTAACCCGGTTTTTTGACATCACTGAATCCTAGACAACCTTAAATTACTCAGTCGATGCGTTCTATTCGCTTCTCGAGGGGCGAATCCGAATCGATTTCGTACAACCTATCTGCATCTTGCGTTTCAAACGCTTCTGTTGGGATCTTCTGGAGGCTTTGGTTGGGCGTAGCTTTTTTGGCATAAACCGCACACTCTACACGAGTTGATTCACCTGTTCATTGCTTCTTCCCTTTTAGCAGCCTCGGATCTCGATTCCTGAGAATTATCGTGATAATCCCCTCGGCTGTCGTCCGATGATCTCGAATCGACAATAGCCTATCCTTGAGAGATGAAGAGAGGCTTGAAGCCTTGATATTGAAGAACAGGCAGATCGCTGTGGAAACCTTGTTTGCGTGCTGCCCTCCCGAACCTTATGATCGAACCTCTTTGATTTCGATCTCTGAAAGTGGGATCTCAATACTCTCCGATATTTTCAGCATTCGGCCTTCTCTAAAGTTTTTTATCAAAATAGCGCCTGAATTTATGCTCAAATCGAGATAATAGAAGCCTCGGAATGCAAAAGGAGGAGCCATGGCTCCCCCTTTTGAGTTATTGAAAGTAAATTGCAGCCTACCCAGCATAAGGCTAGTTAATACTGCAGAATCAAGTGGTCCGAGAGCGGACAGCTAGCTCCTCTTTACATTCGTAGCGCAAGGACCTTTACGTCCTTCACCGATCTCGTAGTCGACGGAATCGCCTTCGTTTAGGGCGTACCCATCAGTTTCGGAGTGATGTACGAATAGGTCATCTCCACCTTCACTCTGTTGAATGAAGCCGTAGCCCTTTTCCGAATCAAACCACTTTATTGTTCCTTTTGGCATGTGTGTTTTATTTTGCTATTAATTCCGACCTATTACGAACCACGGGTTCCGCCTGCGTTCGCGATCGAAAACCGGACGTTAGACAAAACCCCCACCCTGTCTAGAACCAAAGTTCGATCGGTACAGATCAGTGAGATCTAACTTCGATTTTACAGAACATCCGCAACCAGGAAAAATCAGGGTCTTTCAATCAGAGGTCGATAGCCTTGAGAATCTGAAACAGTCTAGTAGTGGCTCTCTCAATCATGGAAAACCGCTTTAACGATCAATTAGCAAAAGATTTCGAAAACTGCCCTAGACGTCTTCGCGTTTACACTTCCCGTCTCCTCGGACAGGAGCCCCAGTTAGTTCTCCACGGATCTGGAAACACCTCGGTTAAGATCACTGTGGCTTAACGCCCTCCTGTTCCTAATCCCATAAACCCCGCAATGGTCTACTGCGACTGGATTACCTCTATTCGAATAAATTTCTCGCGTCGCGGCGATTCCCTATTTCGATTCCGGCTTTTCAGGAGCCAGAGCCACATGGATTGCAGGAAGCTCCGCCGAAGGAGTCGCGTCGGCACTTGTGAATCCCAACGCATAAAGTATACCATCATAAAGATGCTGCATGATTGTAGGATTCTTGTAAGTTTCTTCTCGGTGTCCAAAATTCGTATAGAACAGCCGTCCTTTACCAAACTCACGTATCCAACTGACGGGAACCTCTCTTATACCTGGATCATACTGCCTATTGAATTTCTCAAATTTCTCCAAACTTAACGGCTCCCTTACCTCCGGTTTACTCATGTCGAGACTGACCAAAACACGGAGATTCTCTTCGCCTTGGTAATTAGAAGGTTTGTATTGGTAGATCTCCTCTGAATGCCAGAATCCCTCACCTTTGAAAGCGGCATTGAGCGGATGAGTCGGATCGTCGAGTTTGAAGGCCCAAGTTCCGTTAGCAGTCCATGGATGCCCATTGAATTGACCCCCTATCAATGCGGCACCCGCTTCCCATTCATAAAAGTTGTCGCTGGCTGCATGAATCCCAATAATGCCTTTGCCGCCTCGCACAAAACTCAAGACGGCATCCCGCTGCTCCTCGTTTTCAAATTTTAGACTAGTCGTGTTATTGAGTAGAATCGCGTCGTATCCCTTGAGATTCTTCTTGTTGAAAACCGAGTACTCGTCGGCCAACTCAACAGAGAATGCCCTGGTTTTTCGAGCCATCTCTTGAAGCGCAAAATTTCCCGAAGGGATTGATGTATGGATGAAAGTCTCGCACCGCCAAAATAGGAGAATGCGCTTGGGCTTTTTCAGTTTCTTCTTTTTGAGCCCGGAATCCTGAGGCTGGGATTGGCTAATCTCCATCTGTGTTGTGGAAGTTAGCCGCTTGAACCGATCCTTGGCTCGTTGCTCCCAAATCGTAGGCTCAGGTGCCTGGCCCTGGAGGGCCCAGACGGGGCCTAAAATTGTCACTAATAGTAAAAATACTCCTTTCGACATCCATCGATTCATGATATTCTCAATAATTAGTCTAGTTTAATTACCTCTGTTAGTTAGGAGGTAAACCAAACTTGGCCGATAGGGAAAAGCCCTAGCCGCTGATTGGCGACTTAAATTTTAAACAATCGTGAAACTAATTTTTCTTTTGGCCGATTTTTGTAGGCTTTCTTAATCGCGAAATCTAGGAGTCCTTCCATTTCCGGCTGCAGCACCACCGCCGAGGCCAAGCGGCTCTGGTGATCTGGGCTCGACTGGTTTACGAAATGCAAATAAACGATGTAGTACTCTACGTCGTTCGAGGGTCGATTCGTTGTCTTTTAATCAGAGCCTTTCTCCAGATTGCATCTGCCGCATCCATCCTTTTTCCATTACTCTCTCCCGAACCGCACATCAAGCCCCCCATCGACACCTAGAGCTCAGCGCGTTTCCGATCGCATTACCGTCTTTTTTATAATCCTCTACCAACCGCTTGCGAAACCCAACCTTGACCGCCCATGCAGTCGAATTTCCGTAGACGGTGAAAATGACCATGAGCTTGCCCTTGCCCCCTTCGAAATAATTCGCAACTTCTGATTAAATCATGATTTCTCGATACTTTTCAACTACTTGGTTGATTTTGATGGTGATTGCCTGCTTTTTGCTAACGTCTCACTTCGAGGCGGCTGACGAAACCTGGCAGGAAACAGCGAGAGCAATAAACGTAAGTACGAGTCGATATAGATTGTTCATACTTAACAATTTTTGTTTAGAGATCTATAGGTATTCAAATACAATCGACCCGATACCTAACTTTGGTCGTAGCGAAACACCATGGGTTTAGCCAATAAAATATTCCAACGGTTTACTTTTAGATAACGGTGGGCTAACCCCTCAGATAGAATCCTCGACCCCATCTCGAAGGAGGCGATTTCTCTACTATTTAGGAAGGACACAAATCCCGTACTCGACATTCCATCAAAATGTCGGAATCCTCCTGTTGTTCTATCTGTCAGCCAATTACCCCTCATCTCGGAAATCAGTCTATTCTAAGCCTATGAACTCCTTCTTCGATCGCCTCATTTAGATGGGATTTGTACTAAGCGACCCTCCTTATTAATAAAATGCTTGCCCTGCCTTCCCCGCCTCTCACCATCTTCTAAAAGAGCTACTTGAGTTAACATGATCGATGGCGTCAGTGCCCATTAGGCTATTACCCGTATAGAATTACTTTGGTATCCGCGGGAAGAGCGTTTATTGAGTAACAGACAGGTAAAGAGGTCGATTGTTTTTAGATCCCAAGAGGGAGCTTATAAAATCCCTCACAACGATCGACCTATTAGCTGCTTCTGCCAATATTGCTACCGAAGAAGTTTGGACACAACGAAAAATCATGAAGCCAAGCAATTTCCTGATCTTCCTCACAATCATTCGTGCCATCGTCGCCGCCACGTTCGATGCATATTCGGCTGACAAACCCAACATTCTCTTGATCTACACGGATGATCAATCCGATCGTACTGTCAGCAGCTACGAACGATCTCCTTCGTGGGTAGACACACCGAACATCGATCGCCTCGCCGCGAGTGGCGTTCGTTTCAAGCACGCCTACAATGGAACTTGGTGCATGCCCGCAAGAGCCACTTTTCTGACGGGCAAACATCAGTACGGCGTTGAATCAATGCGCATGGAAGGCGCCTATCCGGGAAGCACGTATGACCCCGAAAAAACACCCTTCTGGATGCGTTCATTCAAAGAGGCTGGATACACCACATCCCATATCGGAAAGTGGCATACTGGAGTGGATACAGGCTATGGTAGGGACTGGGACTACCAGATCGTTTGGAACCGCCCTAAATTCCCTAAAAATTCAGGTAACTACTACAATAACCAGCTAATTTCCTTCAATGGTAATGAAGCACAGTTGACTACAGGATATTCAACCACTAACTATACGAAATGGGCACAGAACTATCTCAAAGGAGAGGGAAGAGACGAGAAAAAGCCCTGGCTTTTGTGGCTTTGCTACGCGGCAAGTCACGGGCCCTTCACTCCCGCCACACGTCATGTCGATTCAATAGATGAATCCATAGAAATCCCCTTTCCACCAGATTTCCTCGGGCCCCGACCCGGCAAACCACTGTACGTAAGGAAACGTGAAGCATGGAAGATCGCCCAAGATGGAAAATATTATACCCAGCGACCCCCTAAGGGCGGAGAGTTTCAGGAAAGCTCTCGTCGGTATCAGGAAACCGTTATGAGCCTAGACGAAGCCGTCGGTCAGCTCATCGAAACTCTAAAAGAAACGAACCAGTTCGAGAATACTTTGATTGTGTTCACTTCCGATCAGGGTTTCGCTTGGGGACAACACGGTTTTCAACACAAAATAGCACCCTACGACGCCAACATTTCCAGCCCGCTTATAATCTCATTTTTCGGACGAGTTCCTGAAGGCAGAGTCTGTGCCACTCCCGTGGGTGGGCAGGATTTGGTACCAACACTTTTTAAATTTGCTAACGTGGAACTCCCCTGGGAAATGCACGGGCGGGACATTACGCCGCTTCTTCAGAACCCGGAAGCAAACAGTGATCACTCTGTCCTAATCGCCTACACAGCTCGAATTTATGGATCCGAAACCCGCGATCTATCCCAATCAACCGACAAAGGTTCAGATATTCCTTGGTGGGTATCGTACCGTAAACATAACTACAAATTCATCAAAAATATTCTTCCAGGGGAAATCGAGGAACTCTATGACATCAATTCAGATCCCGAAGAGCTGATCAACCTCGCCTATTATCCTGAATACCAGGACAGACTTAAACAACTGAAGTGCGAGATGCTGGCCGAATTACGACGCACCGATTCACCCTTTGTCGACCAAATAAACTAAGAACGCAAAATAAAGATAGATCGGGAGCTGCAACTCCCATAAAATCAATTCAAAATGAGTAAGCGATCGGAGATCGTTCCTACCCAATAAATCAGAAAATTGAAAATGAAACCCATCTCAATCACCACCCTGGCTTTGCTCACCCTCCTATCGATAAAGCTCCAAGGTCAAGATTCCACAAACTTTCCCTATATCGGTGAGGTTCTGCGTTTCGACAGAAAGGTAGACAGCCTCATTAAAAAGGATGCCAAGATCGAGGTGCTTGCTTCCGGCTTTGCGTGGGGGGAAGGCCCTGTTTGGGTTAAAGATGGCGATTTTCTTTTATTCTCCGATGTTCATCGCAACCAAATAGTGAAGTGGACCGAAGGCGTCGGGGCGGAAGTCTACCTTGAACCCTCCGGATATACTGGCTATGGAACCTACAGTGTTGGCCTTGGTAGCAACGGGCTCGCAATCGACGATAAAGGGCGGCTCATATCATGCGAACACGGTGATCGCCGTTTATCCATGATGGCGTTTGGAGAGGGAAAACGAACACTTGTCGACAACTACCAAGGAAAACGTTTTAACAGTCCTAACGACATTGCCATCAGTCGCACGGGACGCATCTACTTCACGGATCCCCCATACGGACTTCCGAATCGAGAAACTGACCCAACTAGGGAAATTGATTTCGCAGGCGTTTACCTTCTAGATCGAATCGGTAACGTTTCACTCATCACCGACGAATTGCGCTTCCCGAACGGAGTCGAACTTTCACACGACGAACGCACCCTGTATGTCGCCCAATCCGACCCCGAAAATCCTATTGTCATGGCGTATCCGCTCGAAAATAACGGGAAAGCGGGCAAAGGAACTTTGTTCTTCGATGCCAAACCGCACCGCCATCTCGGTGAAGGAAATCCAGATGGCTTAAAAATCGACCAACAGGGAAATCTATGGGTAACCGGCAATGGAGGCGTCATGATCATCGACCCCAAAGGCAAACTGATCGGGCACCTTTCTACGGGCGAAAGAACCGCAAATTGTGCCTGGGGCGATGATGGATCGACGCTCTATATAACCGCTGACATGTATCTTTGCCGTATAAAGACAAAGGTTACCGGCCGAGAATTCTAAGCAAAAAATGGCTCTACCCATTGTCGCCGACAAGATTAAATAGGATTTTTTCAGTTTTCAGGACGCGGTTAGTTCTACCTGCAAAGGTACACTTATGGTAATGCAGTGGATGAGGCTACCGAGACGATTAATTTAATCTTAATCAAGCCATCTCAAATGGGCGCTTGGATACAAACTTAAAAAGGAAATCCAATACGAATTTCAGAGCCTTGGGGTTTGCCAATTTACCGCTTAGAGGGACGTTTGTAATCACCAAGCTTGAAGGCTTCCAATCCGGACAAAGTTGCTGATTGGTGATGGGCTTAATTGGAGCTATTGCCGGATTAAAAAACCGCTGGTTGGCTCTGGACCAATTGGGTTCGGTCATTCTCCTTAAAACTCTGACTGCACTCTGACTGTAATCAGTGGAATTGCTGTAGACGCCCCAGCCAAACACTAATAGCCCCCGGGCTAAACGATCCGAGCAACTGGGTAGTAAACGCACACAGCTCATCCAATCACCACCTACAACCGCAACGCTACAAAGCACGATACGGCTTCACCCGCATACCATATACTCTAATTAATTCCAGATCCGGACGTTAGCAGGCTATATTCCCACTAACGCACTGTCTCCCACATCTTTCGGGTCTGGTAACCACTACGAACCCGAAAGGAGCCAATCGCATCGATCAGTTCCGTCTTCTTTTCGGCATATTTCGGATCATCCCACAGATTGACTTCTTCCGCCGGGTCATTGCCCAGATCGATCAACTGCCCAAAAGGCTCATCTAAAAACTGAACAAGCTTCCAATCCTTAGTCCGAATCATGGTCACGAAATCGATTGTGTGGAGAAAGACGTCGCGCCCATGCTCCGCTATTACGAACTCCCGACCTTCAAAGGACTCACCCTGCAACGCGGGCATCAGCGTTTCGGCTTCCATCCACTCAGGTTCCTCGACTTCGGCCAAATCCAGAATCGTCGGCCCCACGTCCATTAGCTGACATAATGCATCGACTTTACGACCTCCCTTGAAACGCTTCGGGCACCAGGCGATTAGCGGCACGTTGGTAACGCAATCGTACATGGTCCACTTTTGGATATGACCATGCTCCCCAAGTGCCTCTCCGTGATCGCTTGTGAAGAGAATTACCGTGTCGTCGAGATAGCCGTTCCGCTCGAGCGAATCCATGATCTCGCCCACCTTTTCGTCGATCATGGAAACGTTTGCCAAATAGTGTTCCCAAAGCCGCTGAAGTTGTTCTTCACTCGGATCGTCCAGATGCACCACCGAGTCGTGATCGACCTCGAAATTATGCTCACGCAATTTCTGGTAGGGATCGGGCTGGCCCGCAATGTCCTCGCGCTTGATTTTCGGCAACGGAAGCTTCTTTCCTTTGTACTTCTTTATAAAGCGTTCCGTCGGATCAAAAGGCGGATGAGGTCCTGGAAAACCAATCTCCATAAAAAGCGGCCCATCAGGCTTCGGCTTGGTATCCAGCCACCAGGTTGCCATATCCGCCACAAACATGTCTGAATGCATGTCCTCCGGCAATTCCCATTCGAACGCTCCCATCCGCTCACCGTAGTCCCACCGCTTTCGGTAAAGCGTTCGTTGCTGTTTCACAAGTCCTCGCGCATGTAAGGCTTTGTCCCACTCATCGTAGAAATAGCGTTCCTCCAAATAGCGATCTTTGTTTTCAACCACATAACGCTCATGAAATCCAAGCTTCGTATCGTACGGATATGTATGCATCTTGCCAACGTTAACACAGTAGTAGCCCGAGTCCGACAGGTCACCCACCCACGACTTGCTCCAGGGATCCGCGTTTTTGAGGACACCGGTTGTGTGCGGGTAAGTCCCCGTAAACAAGCTGGCCCGTGAAGGTGCACATGAAGGAGCAGTAATGTAGCACTGACTAAAGGTAACTCCTTCGTTCACGAGCCGGTCCAAATGCGGCGTATCCATATATTCATAACCCAAAGCTCGAATCGTTTCGTAGCGCTGCTGGTCAGTTATGATGAGAATGATGTTAGGGCGATCTTGTTTTGACATAGAAAAATCCTCTAAATCTCATTTTGAAATAAATCTCGTAAAGGAACAGTCGTAACGATTAAAGTTTTACCGAAATCTGCAAGCATAGACTGGGCCTCAGGCTATACTCGGATTTAGCCCTATTTTCTCGAAATCGTCTCATGCGATTGTTTCCTTCGCAATTCCATCTTAGAAAAGGACCCGGCCCTATCGGATAGAGATTCGAGGGTCATTTCACGATCTTCCGTTGCATACAAATCTGCGGAGGCTCGATTGAGGGCCGCCAAACCACATCCCGCAATCGCCGCTACAGGATTCGAAAAACGAATATTTTGCATGTAAATCACGGTCGTTCTAATGCCCCCATATACACGTGAAATGCTATTTGATTTCGAAATGTTGGATCGAAAGGGCTGGTCTATTTGGAACCCGATAAACCTATTCTTCGCTTGCTAGCAACAATCTACTAAAACACGCAGGTCATTTCGCTCCCAAGGTCTACCGCAAATGCACTTTGATCGAGCATGGCCTTCATGAGATCGAATCGGATTTCATTGCAATCCGGATCGCTCCATAGGTTAACGAACTCACCAGGGTCCTTTTCCAAATCGAACAATTCGCCGCTCTCATGGCCGTGATAAACCACGAGCTTGTACCGGTCAGTCCGGATCATGGTGGCATAACTGCCTTCCCAATTCTCTCTTCCCGGAGCAAGGAGGCTTAAGGCTCGATAGTATTCGCAGCGCACGAATTTTCTATGCGCATCAACCTCACTTTCCAGCAAACGACGCAACGACCGACCGATCATCCGCTCGCCTTTTTCGATACCCGCATAGTCTAGCAGTGTAGGGGCAATATCGGTCAGCTCGACAAGGGACCGCTTACGAATGCCTTGAGAAATCACACTTGGCCACGATATAATCAACGGAACATGAACCAATCCTTCGTAAAACCGGCAGCCCTTCGTGATCAGGCCGTGGTCTCCCAGCATTTCGCCATGGTCACTGGTAAAGATGACGATCGTGTCTTCACGTTGTCCACTTCGATTCAGACAATCCAGCATCCGACCTACGTGATCGTCAATTTGCTCAATCATTGCGTAGTAGGCCGCTATCTTCTTTTTCGCTTGAAAACTCTCTGGATCTGATGCGACCACCTGGAAATCGACTCCGGCCAGCTTTTTCTGGGCCGCTAAGTCGCTTTCGCGAAAAAGCGGGTCAGGAACGGATTCCGGATCGTACTTATCAAGATACGACTGAGGGGGGTCAAAGGGCACATGCGGATCGAATATATTCACGCTCATCAACCACGGATGGCCCGCATTCTTCTCCATAAACTCAATCGCCTTGTCCGCACAGAACTTAGTTTGATGCAGCTCGGGTTCCATATACCCTTTTTCCTGATACATTTCACCGAGCGCCCCTTTTTTTTCTTTAACCCATTCCGCATAAGAATGCCCTTTCGGCCACATATCCTTGTGAGAATGGGACCAGTGAAAGACCGAATAACCATCATCCTCAGGCCTAGGCTCGATCCGACCGTGGCAGCCTGCCAAATGCAGCTTTCCGACAAGACCACATCGATATCCAGAATCCGCCAATGTCTTGGTGACCAAAGGTGCTGCCTCCGCCCACCGGTCATTCCCATTTCCGCAACCATGGACGCTACTAGGGTACATTCCCGTGAGAAAACTTGAGCGACTCGGAGTGCAAATAGGACTCTGGCAAAACGCTTTCAAAAAGGCCACTCCCTCGTTCGCCAAACGATCGATGTTCGGTGTTCGAATGCACTCATTCCCTAAACTGCTAATCGTGTCCCAACGCTGCTGGTCGGTGCAGATCCAAAGAATATTTGGTCGACGCTTTAGTTTGTCCGCTACAGGAAATTTTATTGTGCTATATTCGCTAACCATCATTCAACAGACTCCACTATTAAAACCATAGGGCACGACGCTTTACGGCCCTAATAACGGCTCGAAAATATCTATTACGACTCGAAAGCTGTCCACTCGCAAATTTCCATTCCAACATTCAAACCCTTGCTGTATCTTCTTTTCGTTCCCTTGTGTTTAATTTCTTGCGGCAGCCTTTGTCCCGTATCTATCTTTCAGCGTGCTTCATCAAAGACCTACTAACCTATCAAATACTCTTTTTCTGATAGGGGTCCTATCGGGTATCCTCACTTCCACAATAGTTGCCCAGGACAAAGATGAAGATGTGCTTCCTGACATTCAGTCTGTCGAAGATCTGTACCGGACGGGTCAATACGACAAAGCGCTAGAAGCCGCGGTCACTGGACGCCGAATCCAATCTTGGAACGAAGTCTGGTGGCGGTTGGAAGCCATTTCGCTCCTCAAGATGGGCCGGTACGAAGAAGCCCACGAGCTACTGACGCAGGGGCTTTCAAGCAGATACTTCGGCATTCGCCTGCAACTAATCGCTAGAGAGGCGGCCCTGTACGCCGACGATCCTAGGCGGGCCGATCAGATCCTTGACGAGATCGACAACAATATTCGGAGGCGGGGACGCTACTCATACGACCCTGATTCGCTCGTAGCGATCGGTGAGGCGGCCATACTCCTCGGTATTGAGCCGAGGATTATTCTAGAGAACTTCTATAAACGTGCTCAGACGGAGCAGGATCCCACTGTTAGCGCCTTCCTGGCGAGCGGGAATTTGGCTTTGGCCAAAAGTGACTTTAAACTCGCCTCCAAAAACTTCCAAGAAGGCCTCCGACACTACCCTGGAGATCCGAACCTATGGTATGGACTGGCAAGCTCGTTTATCGAAGGCAGTCGTTCCGAATTGCTGCGGTACGCCGAAAACGCTTTGGGCATCAATGAAAAGCACCCTGAAACCCGAGTCCTCATTGCCCAGCACCTTGTGGATGCGGAATCCTACGACGAGGCGATCGAGCAAATCGACATCGCCCTCGAGGTGAACCCTCGCCTCCCCGAAGCACTCGCCTTGAAAGCCGCCATAGCCTACTTGCGAAGCAACGACGACGAGGGAAATTCGTATCGAAAAAAAGCCCTTTCCACCTGGCGAACCAATCCGAATGTGGATCACATGATTGGAAGAAACCTCTCCCGCAAATACTGGTTCAAAGAAGGGGCTGCTTCTCAGCGACTCGCCCTAGCCTATCAGGTGGACTTTCTTCCCGCAAAGATACAACTCGCCCAAGACCTCCTCCGCTTAGGCCGTGAATCCGAAGGATGGGCACTGGCTGATGAAGTACACAATGCCGACCCCTACAATATATCAGCCTACAACTTGGTTACTTTGCGGGATAAAATCGATGACTTCGAAACAATGGAGACCGATCACTTTCGAGTTCGGATTTCGAAAAAGGAAGCTCCCGTCTACGGACAAAGAGCCCTGGACCTGCTTGAGCCTGCCTACGACTATTTGACCAAGCGCTACGGCGTCGAGATAGACGAAAAAGTGACGGTCGAAATCTATCCGAACCCAGCGGACTTTGAGGTGAGAACCTTTGGTATGCCCGGCAACCCAGGCTATCTGGGAGTTTGCTTCGGACCGGTGTTTACTATCAATAGTCCCGCTACCAGTCTCGCCAATTGGGAGTCCGTCCTCTACCACGAATTCTGCCATACCGTCACTCTGACGCTCACCAGAAATCGGATGCCAAGGTGGCTGAGCGAGGGCATTTCCGTTTACGAAGAACGGGAACGAAACGGTTCTTGGGGCCAAATGATGACCGTTGACTATCGGAACCGGATACTGGAGGGGCGGATGCAGAAGATCAGTGAAATGAGTGCGGCTTTCCTTAATGCCCAAAGTGGCGAAGACACTCAATTTGCTTACTTCCAATCTTACCTCGTAGTAAAGTTCATCTACGACAACTATGGCTTGGAGCCGATGAAAGCGACCTTGCGAGCCCTCGCCAACGGAACTGAAATGAACGCCGCGCTCGCCCAACATGTCGCTCCTCTTGGAGATCTCGACAAGCAGTTCCTGGAGGACGCCAAAAGCCAAGCTGCCAAGTTAGGAGGCTCGTACACATTCGAGAGAACCGAGAGTATCATGAAAAAAGCGATCGCTGTAATCACTCCAGAAAACAATTACTTCGATGAAATGGAAGCTCTCAAGCCGGTTATAGAAGCCGAAGACTGGGAGACCGCCCGGGTCGAGCTAGAAGCCGTCATCGAAAAATCTGGCTATTTGCCAGGTCAAGAGAATGCTCACAAACTCCTTGCCTATGTCTACGAGCAACTGGGGGAAACCGAGCTTGAAAAGGAAACCCTTACTCAAATCGCCGAAAACGAAGGTCACACAATCGAGCCGATTGAGCGACTGCTGTTTATCGCTTTAGAGCAAGATGATCCTCCTTCTGTACTCAGATGGGCGAATCAGTGGATCGCGATCAGGCCCATGGCGGTCGAACCCTGGCGGGCCCTGTTTTCGACTCACGCCCGCTTTCAATATGGAACTGCCGCGATTCCCGCCGGACAAGTTCTTCTCGAACTCGATCCCCCCGATGTAGCAAAAGTCCACTATACCTTGGCCCAGCAACATCTTCGAAGAGACCCCGACGCGGCTAAACGCCACACCCTCATGGCTCTCGAGGAAGCTCCCCGCTTTCGACTAGCTTATGAGTTACTCGACACGCTAAACGGAAGACAGTCCAAATAGGACAGAAGACCCAAACCAAAAATAGAATCAACTCAGCCAGCAATGAACTCATCCGCTTACAGATTTTCATTCATTCTTTCGATCACAATCTCGTTCCTTCTTAACGCTAAGAGCCAGCGTTACGACAATCGAGCCGGTGTTCCAGAGTGGCAGGTGGACTCTGAATTCAAACAGGACGTCTTCACGTTTGCTCGGGTGCAATACAGTTCAGGCGGCGGCAGAGGCGGTCATAGCGGATGGGGAGGCCGCGGACGGGGCTGGGGACGTGGCGGATGGGCTACAGACTACCCCGATGCGGAACTCAATTTCGCTTTTCGACTCCAGCAGATGACCAGCCTGAAAGTGAACCCAGACTCCGTTGTAGTCGAGCTCACTCAAGAGGATTTGTTCAACTATCCTTTTCTCTACATCATCGAGCCGGGTCGCCTGATTTTCATGGATGACGAAGTGACGGCCCTTCGGAAATACCTAATCAATGGCGGTTTCCTCATGGTAGACGATTTTTGGGGTGACGACGAGTATGACAATTTCTACTACGAGATGAAACGTGTTTTTCCTGATCGCGAGCCCGTCGAGCTATCTATTGACCACCCAATTTTCCATATGGTCTTTGACCTAGAGGAAAAGCCTCAAGTGCCCAGCGTTGGGCACGCCGTTCAGGCCTACAGAAGTGGATACGGCATCGTCAGCCATCAGGGATATGGGACGGAAGAAGTGCACTACAAGGCCATCTTTGACGACGACGGGCGCATCATGTGCATCATTTGCCACAACACCGATCTAGGTGACGGGTGGGAAAGGGAAGGTGAGGACGAATGGTACTTCAGAGAATTTGCGGAGAAAAGAGCCTACCCAATGGGCATCAATATTATTTTTTACGCCATGACCCACTAGTGTATTCAATTTCTTAAACCTTAACCAACGAAACCAATTTTATGTCATTACTAGAAACCACAGAGGAGCAGGAAAACGCATTTAATCGACTGCAAGAGGGCAGGAAAAGAGTCGAGACGGAACTCGGCAAAGCCATCATCGGACAAGAGGAAGTCGTCGAGCAATTGCTGTTGGCTTTAATTTCTGGTGGGCACTGTCTGATCACGGGTGCTCCCGGCCTCGCGAAAACGCTTCTAGTCAAGTCTGTCGCCAAGGTGTTCCGGCTGGATTTCCAAAGAATCCAGTTCACCCCTGATTTGATGCCTGCCGACATAACGGGGACGGAAATCCTCAATAATACCCCAGAGGGAAGGAAGCTGGTTTTCTCAAAAGGTCCGATTTTCACCAATATGCTTTTGGCGGATGAAATAAACCGTACTCCGCCAAAAACGCAGTCCGCCCTCCTCGAGGCCATGCAAGAGCACCAAGTGACGGCCGCCGGGACTCGCCACACTTTGTCGGAACCCTTTTTCGTCCTCGCTACCCAAAATCCAGTTGAAATGGAAGGCACCTACCCGCTTCCCGAAGCGCAGCTCGACCGCTTTCTTTTTAACGTCCTTATCGATTACCTTCCCGAAGCGGATGAAATCGCAGTCGTGAAACAAACCACCTCAAAAGAGCACGATCCCATTGAGTCGATCTTTTCAGCAGAAGACATCATCGAGTTTCAACACCTAGTTCGCAAGGTTCCCGTTTCCGACGAAGTGATCGCCTTCGCCGTAAAACTGGTTGCCGCGTCTCGTCCTAAAAACCTAGAATCGCCTGATTTCGTCAAAGCCTGGGTCAGTTGGGGTGCCGGCACCCGCGCCGCCCAAGGTCTAATCCTCGCTGGGAAGGCATTGGCTCTCTGGCAATCCCGGGCCCACGTGACCAAAGACGACATCGTCAGGCTGGCTCCTCCAGTACTGCGTCACCGCATCTTACTCAACTACCGGGCGGAAGCGGAAAGCGAAACGATTGAAACCGTGACCCAGAAACTCATCGAGCATATGCAGTCGTAATCGAGATTTTCCCAATTGCCTTCATTCTAAATGTCCACCGCTAACACAATCGGTATCGATCCCGCCGCCCTCTTCGCCATCCGCGACTTGGAGCTTCGGGCGCGTGTCGCAGTGGAAGGTCTATGGTCAGGACTTCATCGCAGCCCGCTGGAAGGTTTCTCGGTGGAGTTTACGGAATACCGAAACTACTCACCGGGCGACGACTTGCGCTACTTAGACTGGAAAGTCCTCGGTAGAACGGATCAGGAGTTCATCAAAAAATTCGAGGACGAAACCAATCTTCGCTGCATGATTTTAGTGGATACGAGCCGGTCCATGAAATTCACATCGGGCGAAGCATCCAAGGCGGAATACGCACGAACCTTGGCAGCGACACTCAGCTACTTTCTCCTACAGCAGCGAGACGTTTTTGGGCTGGGACTGATCGACCGCGATCTTCATCAATTTTTACCTGCTCGATGGCGGCCGGGCCAGTTCAAGAGATTGCTTTCTCTTCTCAGCATGGATTCTGAGGGTAAAGAAACCAACCTTGGCAATGGGCTCGACCAGATTGGCAAGCTGACTCCGAAACGGAGCCTCATTATCGTCATTTCCGATTTCCTTTCACCACCGGAGGAATGGGAGAAGTCAATGGGCCAATTAATCGCCGCCGGGCACGATGTACGAGCGATTCAGATACTCGATTCCGCCGAGCTCGATCTGGAATTCGGTAAAGCATCCCAATGGGAAGACCTCGAAACGGCAGAACAGATCTACATCGATCCCAATGAAGCCCGCAGTGCCTACAAAGCGAGCTTCGAAGCGCACCAGTTAACGATAAGCCGCACACTGGAAATGAGGGGCATTCGTCATCTCATCGCTCCCACAAACAAGCCTCTGGACTTCGTTCTGATTGATCTTCTCAGACGCCAGCCACTGAAAGGACGAGTCGGCCTATGAACCTCCTGTCTCCATGGTTTTTGGCCGGTGTAGCCCTTATTGCGGGACCCATCATATTTCACCTTATACGCAGGGCGACTAGAGACCGTATCCGCTTTTCGGCAACTCAGTTCCTGAAAGAGTCCCCCCCGCTCCTAGAACGGAAAAGCCGCATTCAAAACCCATGGCTTCTGGCATTACGCTGCCTCGTCGTTGCTCTACTCGCCCTAGCCTTTGCCCGCCCATTCATCGAATCAAACCTACCAGTCACCCCAAATGTCCCTCCTCCGAATACACTCGTTCTCATCTTAGATAGCAGCGCGAGCATGCAGCGTGAAGGGGCCTGGACTAACGCGATCCAACAAGCGGAATCCTACATAGAGGATCTAGAGAGCCAGGATCAGCTATCAATCATTTCCGTCGCTTCGAATGCCCGATTGAAACTTCCGTTTGATCGATGGAGCGAATGGCCACCAAACGAACGCCAAACACTCGCAAAAGCCCTACTCTCAGAAATGAAACCGAGTTGGGGCTCAAGCCAGCTGGATGATGCTATCGAGTTGGCGTTGGCTGAACTCGAACAGGTGGATGAAGGCGCCGCCGCAACCTCCAAGAAACGCATTGTGCTTCTTTCTGACCTGCAGAAGTCCGCTCGCATCGCCGGGATAGCAGGTCGCGAATGGCCGGAGGAGTGCCAGTTTGAGATTAAAACTATTTCAGGAAATCACTCTGGCAATGTCGGCATTTATTGGCTTGGCTGGACAGGCAAGGGAGATCAAAGAAAAATGCGAATCGGCGTTCAAGGTTCCGGAAAAACTGACGATCCCGAACTCGCTCTATCACTGTCTAATGCGACCTCAAGAGCCGAACTCGCCAAACCAACCAAGTTGTACTCTAATTCTGGTGACAAAAAACTCGTTCTTCTAGACGTTCCTGCCGGCATGGAGGGTCCATTCAAAGTGTCTCTAAGTGGCGACTCTGACAGCTTTGACAACACCCTTTTCGTAGCCGAAGAAAGGCCTAGGCCCATAGGCTTGCACTACTTCGGCGAGATTGAGAACGCGGACAATCCGAATCAGGCAGCCTTCTACATTAAGCGCGCCACATTGGGATGGGAGGACCCAATTGTTAATTTTGGAACTCCTGACAGGGTCGATGACGAAGAAAATCGCGCGGCACCATTTATTCTAATAGATTCCGTTCTGGATAAGAATTCAGTCGCCTCAGTTAGATCTAGAATTTCCGAGGGTTCACACGGCCTGCTTCTCCTCGACCATCCGGATCGTATTGAAGTCGCCGCATCCCTACTAGGGGAAAATGGATGGAGAGCCGGGACGGAGAACCCAACTGACTCTCGATTGGGGACAATCGATTTCCAACACCCTTCCTTCAACCTTTTTGCCGATCCTCGTTTCAGCGATTTTTCCCGTATTCGATTCTGGCATACTCATACCGTTCGCCTTCCGGAAGACTCGAACGCCGTCGCGATCGCCCAATACGATGACGAATCCCCAGCGATACTAGAAGTGTCCATTGGAACCGGTACACTTACCATTTGGGTGGGTGACTGGGCGCCTAAGTACAGCCAATGGGTCCTTTCCACCAAATTTGTGCCTTGGCTTCAGAGGCTTTTCGAGAGGGCCGCCGGTGGACCGGATCAGCCCAGCGTCGTAAGCATTGATGCCGTCCGTTCCCAATTCAGTTCCCCTACCGCGAGCTGGCAACTCCTAGACGCGGATGTCTCCTCAAGCGAAACCCCAGCTCTACCGGGCCTCTACCGGCTACGCGATGGGAGATCCGACCGCTGGATTGCCTTACAAATTTCCTCGGAAGAGAGTGAATGGGAAACCCACGCTTTCGAGGATTGGGAACGACTAGGAGCACCGTTGGGAGGATCCTCATCACTCGCGGAATCTAAGATCCCGACCGAAGCTGAACTCCGAACTCAAAACGCTGTCGAACTGGAGAGCCAGCAACAGATTTGGCGTTGGGTCATCATCTTCGTCGCCATCCTTCTCGCAACTGAGAGCCTGATTGCCCTAAAACTTCAAAATAGAGAGGACACCGTTGCCGTATGAAGCCTAAGCAAACAGTGCTCATAGAAGCGATTGGTTCACACGCTGACCCAAGGCTGAGAGGAGAAACCCACGAAGTCGCCAAACGGATTCGATCGACCCGCTTGATGAAGCGGCAATCACGCCGATGGCTCATCGCGTTCACGATTGCACTCGCTTTAATCGTGAGTGCCTACCTCGTTTCGGTCCTCGCCACGCTTTTGATCGTTGGGATTTTGACTATCATCGCAGGCACGCTCTTCTTGAATCGCAGCGAGTCGAATCGCACACCCTTGGACTACATCGCGGCCGCCCAGGCGATCGAATCCGTAAACCCTTCTCTTAAGCAAGCGTTGTCTACAGCTATGGAACAAGGCGACTATCGCCGCGGACCTCTAAACTTTCTGCAGGGAAAACTGATCGATGAAATACTCGACCACAACACCATCAACTCGTGGCAGCAAGTAGGCACGGAAGACTATAAAAAGTATCTCTTCAGAAATCTGGCCGCTACTTTGCCCATATGGGGTCTACTTGTCGTGGCCTTCCTCGTAGAGCCTAAGCAAACCGAGCGTCTGAGGGTCATTTCATCAACTGCTTCGCTCACTGTCAGTCCAGGCGACACTGAAGCGGAACGAGGTTCGACCGTGGTCATCACGGCTCGATTCGAAGGCGAGTCCCTCCCTAAAGATGTAGAGCTCGTCACCTTGTTCCCTAACGGGAACTCTACCCGAAACATCATGGGCCAAAGCCTTTCGGATCCTGTATTTGTTCACTCCCTACGCAAAGTGGACTCCGATCTCCGTTACCATGTCGCGGTCGACGGGAGAGATTCAGAGGCCTACAAAATAGAAATCTTTGAGCTTCCTGCTCTGATACAGGCAGATGCGAATCTGGATTTCCCAGACTATACCCAAATACCCGATCGGCTCGTCGAAGACACGCGACGCATCAGCGCGGTCGAAGGAACCCATCTCACCTACTCTTTTAAAACGAACAAGCCGATCGAAGTAGCGAAATTGGTCGGTCGCGACGGCCAGGAAGTCCTTCTTGAAGCGGCCAATCCAGAAAGTACGCGGTTTGAAACTTCACTTATCGTGGAAGATTCGCTTCGAATGGCACTAGAACTCAGTGATGAAAAGGGACGGAAAAACCCTTTTCCTCCCGATATACGAATCGAGGCTCTTCCCAACAAAAAGCCTGAACTGTCAATCGCATTTCCGCGGGGCGACCAGCGGGTCTCCCCCATTGAGGAGATCGCCTTGGAGGCAGAGGCGAGAGACGACTTTGGGCTACTCGACTATGGACTTGCTTTTAGTATTGGAACAGAGCCACCCGTTTACCTTTCTTCGGCCGACAAGAACACGCTCGATCTAGACTCGGATTTTGAGACCATTCTCTATTTAGAAGAACAGTCCGTAGCAGCAGATGACCTTCTGTCATGGTGGGCTTGGGCCGATGATTATGGCCCCGACGGGGAATCACGCCGGTCTACCAGCGATCTTTATTTCGCCGAGGTCAGGTCTTTGGACGAAATCTTTCGCGAAAATGAAAGTGCGGGCGCTCAAGGACAACAGCAACAAGGGAATCAAGGAGAGGAGTTGATTGAGACTCAACGCCAGATCACGATCGCGCTCTGGAAATTGAAGCAGCGCAGTCTTTCCGACGATTCGTTTATAGAAGACGCGAAGGTCATCAACGAGTCGCAAACAGAAGCATTACAAGAGCTCGAGGCATTGAAGGAGAGGCTTGAAGAAGAGAAGGCGAAAACGGCTGCAGAGTTGGCGGGTTCCCTTATGGAGAACGTCCTCATCTCATTGGACACCGTTATCATCGATGGAGTTGAGGATCCCTTGGACAAGGCTGCTTCGAACGCGCAGGGAGCCACTCAAGCTCTGCTCCGTATACAGCCCAAGGAATTCAACGTATCACGATCTCGCCAAGCGGGTGGTGGCGGAGGAGGCCAATCACGCAACCAGCGACAACTCGATCAACTGGATTTTCGCCAAGAGGAGAACCGGTATGAGACCGCCAGCCAAGCACAGAGCCTGACATCTCCCGAACAAAAGGAGCAACTACAAGTGCTGAGCAAACTCAGTCAATTAGCCCGTCGCCAGGAGGATATCAACAAGCGCCTGCAGGAACTCCAAACCGCGATCGCTCAGGCTAAAGATGAAGAGGAGCGCGAAAGGATTCGTCGCGAGCTAAAGCGCCTAGAGGGGGAACAGCAGCAAATGCTGGCCGATGTCGACGAGACGCGACAACGGATGGACCGACTTCAGTCAAATGAGAACAACCGCGAGGCACGTCAGCAACTCGATCAAGCTCGTGAAGAAATGCGCGAAATCGGCGAGTCACTGCGCAACGAGCAGATCTCTCAAGCCCTCGCCACCGGCACACGTGCCCAGGAAAATTTGGAGGATCTCAGAGAGGATTTCAGAAATGAAACTTCCAGCCAATTCACCGAGCAACTTCGCGAAGCGAGAAAGACGGCTCGAGATTTGGCAGAAAACCAGCGAAACATTAGCGAAGCTGTCGAAAACCTAGACCAGGAGGGTGGCCCTCGCTTGGACAATTCAGAGGACCGCGAGGAAATCGCAGAACGCATCGCTAAACAGCAGGAGAGACTCGGTTCGCTGATGAGAGATTTGAGAGAGGTCACTGAGGCATCTGAATTCAGTGAACAGAAGCTCCATCGAGAGCTCTACGACCTCCTCCGCGAGCAAAGTCAAAGCGAAATCAACGATCAACTGCAAACGAGTTCCGAAATGTTGCGCCAAGGATTCGTCGAACAAACCCAGAGCATGCAACCGGAGTTGCAGCGTAGCTTCGACGAACTGCAGCAGAACGTCGAACAGGCCGCGAGCAGTGTCCTAGGGGATGAAGCGACTTCCCTTAGATTTGCCCAGGAGGAACTCGATTCGCTTTCTCGCGATCTTCAAGCCGATAATGGCGAACAAGAAGGAGTTCAACCGGGTCAGGAAGAAGGTCAAAGAGGGTACAGTATCCAGATTCTGGATTCAATTGAGGAAAATCCGGGCCAGTCAATAGCCGACGCCGGCGAGCCTGGATCCTATCAACAAGGCAGACCGGAAAACAATCAGCCTAGGCAACAACCCTCCGATCAACCAGGACAACAACCTGGATCCGGTCAACTCGGTCAAGAGCCCGGGCAGTCTCTCGCCCAGCAACCGAACGAGGGTCAAGGAAAGCAGCCCGGGCGTTCTCCTGGCGGCGAAGCAGGCGGAAAGGGGCAGCAACCGGGGCAGTCTGGACAATCAGTCACCCAACAACCCAACAGTGGCCGAGGGCAGCAACCCGGACAGAGTCCAGGTAGCAACCAACCGGGACAAGGCCGACAACCCGGCTCCCAAGGAGGCGGATCTCCCATTGGTGGCCGTGGTGGCGGGTATGGCGGTAGTGACATCGCTTCTGCCCTAGACGATTTTCTTCGCGAGTTTTCAAGTAATCCTGGAAACGAGTCTCCTCTCACTGGCAGAGGCTTCAACGACTGGGCCGAGCGGCTCCGTACGGTCGAGGAACTCGTGGATCAGCCGGATATTCGCCAGCGACTTTCTCAAGCTCGCGAAGAAGCGGAGCGTATTCGGGCGGAGTTTCGACGGCACGGATCGGAGCCAAAGTGGGGCGTTGTTAATGATGGCATCATTGCTCCCCTCAACGACGCTCGTACTTGGGTAGCCCAGGAGCTCGCACGCTACGAAGATCCGAATGCCCTCCAGCCCATCGATCGCGATCCAGTGCCGCGTGCCTATCAAGAATCCGTGAGAAAATACTATGAATCTCTTGGCGAGAAATAAGCTCACGACCCAGCGGTCTGCCGATGAAGGTAGGGAGGACCGGCCCGGTCCTCCGCAAACGCCTAAACAACCGAAGGATCGTGCCGGTCCTCCTTACCCTCACGCATCCGCGTGCTCAACGTTATGATAGGAGCGATCACCTTAAACGGAGATAGTTGGTGGTGGGTGTCTATTCTGGTCGGCATCGCCCTGCTAGGTTCTTCCTATTTCGCCTGGAAAAGCGAGGGCCGACTCATCAAAGGGTACGCCCTTGGCTTTTCACTACGCACTTTGGGAATTGTTCTTTTGCTCCTTTGCCTACTAGACCCCCATTGGACCGGAGAGCGTCCCGCTAAAGGAGCCAATATCGTAGCAGTGGTTGCGGATAACAGTCAAGGTATGCAGCTAAGCGACATCGGGCAAGAAGAGAGCCGGGGGGAAATTCTAAAAGGAAGACTGGCCGGAACAGAGGCCTCCTGGCTGAGCGAGCTGCGTGAAAACTTTCAAGCCCGATCCTATCGCTTCGACCGGGAACTCAGACGCGTGACCGATTTTGCCAGTCTGGACTTCCAAGGGGATCGAAGCAATCTGGCCTATTCTCTCCAACAGCTGAAAGAGCGATTCGAAGGCCTACCCCTGGCGGGGATATTGCTGTTCACCGATGGAGTCGCTACCGACTCCGCAGCGATCGACAGTATCAACCTGAGCACCCTTCCCCCAATCTATCCCGTAGTGGTCGGAGACTCGACCCCATTGCCTGACTTGAGCATCGAAAGAGTCGAGCTCAGGCAAACCGCTTTTGACGACGCCCCTATCTCGCTTAAAGCGTTTGTATCCTCTGCTTCCCTACCCGCCCAGAATGTTTCCGTAAGCGTTGCACCAATCGAAATCCGAGACGAGCTTCCCTCAGTTAGCGACGAGTCCTATCTTCCTCGACCCCAGTCCTTCCGCACCCAGGCTAGCGGATCGAACCACAGCCTCGTTTTTGACTGGCGCCCGATTCGTACGGGCATTCAGTTTTACCGGCTCTCGACAAGTAACTTGAGTTTGGGAGAAGAGGCCACTGCGGCGAACAACGAGCGTATCGCCATGGTGGACGGGGGGCAAAAGGCCTTTCGGATTCTCTATGTCACCGGACGCCCCAACTGGGAATACAAGTTTCTCAACCGCGCCCTCCACAAAGATCCGCAGTTGCAGATGACCGGTTTGATCCGGGTCGCCCGTCGTGAGCCTAAGTTCGAATTCAAGGGCCGCTCTGGAGAGTCCAGCAATCCGCTCTACCGCGGATTTGGACGCGACGAAGAAGAAACCGAAGACTATGACCAGCCGGTTCTCATACGGGTCAATGCACGCGATGAGAATGAACTCAGTGACGGATTTCCGAAAACGGCCGAAGAATTGTTCGAGTATGACGCCCTGATCATTGACGATCTCGAAGCCGAATTTTTCAGCTTCAATCAGCAGACGCTGATCCGACGCTTTGTATCCGATCGAGGGGGTGGGCTCCTTGCACTCGGCGGAGCGGACGCTCTGGACCACGGCGGTTATGAAGAAACGCCGATTGCAGGAACCCTTCCCATTTACCTCGACCAGACTTTCAAACGAGCCTCAAGCGAGAACCTATCTTGGAAGCTCACTCGCGAAGGCTGGGTCGAACCGTGGACGAGAGTCCGACCATTGGAAACGGACGAGCGAGCGCGACTCAATACCATGCCCCCCTTTCGCGTGTTGAATACGATTCCAAAGATCAAGCCAGGAGCTCGCGTTCTCGCGGAGGTCGAAAACTTGCTGGGAGACCGATACCCGAGCCTTGTCGCGCACAACTTCGGAGCAGGAAAAGTCGCCTGCGTCGCCATCGGCGACATGTGGCGATGGGGGATGCGAGGTGAAAGCGAGCAAGAAGACCTGGCTCGACTTTGGCGGCAGATCGCCCGTTGGCTGGTAACAGACGTTCCCAAGATTGTAGAAATAGAGGCCAAAGAATCCTCAAAGGGCATTGTGCTTAATGTTGAAGCTCGAAACGACGACTACAAACCACTCGATATCGGGCAGGCTCGAATCACCATCCAACGCGTGGACTTAACGGAAGAAGAGCTCACGACCTACAAGGGCTTTACCGAGGTCGATCTTTTCGCGGAACCGATTATCGACTCTCCCGGACGGTTTACGACTACCTTCGCCTCACAGGACGAAGGGGCCTACATTGCGAGTGTCGAAGTTCTAGGACCCGAAGGCGAAGTAATCGGCATGGCAGAGACGGGTTGGGTCAACGAACCTCTGGCAAATGAATATCGTGCTCTTTCACCCGACCGGGATTTACTCCAGCGTATTGCAAACCAAACACGGGGTGTAGTACTCGATTGGAATGCCCTTGCTACTATCGGGGACAAACTATCCAAGCAACAAACGCCCATTACAGAAATCTGGTCGTATCCGTTATGGCACAACGGCTGGCTTTTCGCTGCGTCCCTTTGCTGCTTCTTAGCGGAGTGGGGATGGCGTCGGAAGAAGGGACTCGCATGAAGACTTTTCTCATAGCCTCTGCCCTTCTCTTCTCGAGCGTATCCTGGGCTGAAACGAAGGAAACCGAACATGAGCTCCTTCTCATTTTGGGGGCGCCCGGAGAAGAACGTTTCGCCAATGGTTTTCAGTCGGCAGCAAGCGCCTGGGAAAAGGCGGCTGCATCGACAAATGCCAGCATTACGATCGTGGGCCTAGAGGCGTCTAATAGAGTAGATCGAGCACTAATAGAAGAATGGGTAACGAATTTGAAGAACGATAGCACCATACCCGCCTGGATCGTCTACATAGGCCATGGAACCCATACCCAGAAAAGCACACTGCTCAATCTACGGGGTCCCGATCTGAGCGCTGTGGTGCTGGGCGAATGGCTTGACCCTCTCGAACGCACTCTGATTTTCGTTCATGGCGGTTCGGCATCCGCCCCATTCATCAATCGCCTTTCCAAGCCCAACCGTATCCTTATTACCGCTACACGAAGCGGCACTGAGCTTAACTACGCCCGTTTTGGAGAACGCTTTGCCCGCGTTATTTCGTCACGGGAAGGCGACGCCAATCAAGATGGACAGGTTTCTCTGCTAGAAGCCTTTGTGTCCGCTGCCCAATCTGTGAAACAGTTTTATGAGGACGAAGGCCGACTCGCCTCTGAGCACGCACTCATTGACGACAATGGAGATTCAGTCGGCACTCCGGCTGACTGGTTTCGCGGAGAACGGCTGATCAAACAACCGGAGGGAGACACTATTCCCGACGGATTTCGTTCGCGCCAAATCGCCTTCATCGCTTCCGAACAAGAACGACTTCTTACCCCAGATCAGCGATTCGCCCGCGACCGTTTGGAGGCGGAACTCGAAACCCTACGAGCTAAGAAGGAGAAACTAGACGAGAGCGAATACTACGATGCGCTCGAAAAAATCCTTCTCGAGCTCGGTGAAATCTACCTCCACGTCAAGAACGAGTCTTGAGACAAAAGGACGCCTCGTCCCTACAAACCGCTCTAATTAAATCAACTCAAACCTTTGAAATGAATATGTTGCAAACCGGTAAGAAAAGTTTACCCGCCTGCATCAGTTCGTTAAACCTATCGAAGCGTTTGAAAGACTTCGAGGACGCAGCGATGGATGAGCCCTACCTGCTGACAAGCGATGAGGTCCAGTTTAAAGGCATCAGGAGCTTCTCTAGCGAACTGATGGATGTAATCGAATCAAAATCCACTACCTTCCTCAACAAGAACGCAACTCATTCTGGTCAACTGGCCACGCCCGAAAAAGCCGTAAACTGGCAAGTTTTCGTTACGGGTATAAAGATTTAAAGATATTTATACAACTATCATGGTCTATTCAAACAATTCCAATGATTCGGCGTACACAATTCGCTACAGTCGCTCTTGTATAATCTCAGCGTTCGTAATACCGAAGATTGAATCGAGAGAAGATCTACCTAGAAGCATGACGTACAAAGTGCCAAAGTGGCCAACCCAAGCACCACAAAAAATGTGATATCTAGCCGATTTAGGCAGCTAGTGGCATCACCCAGCACTATTGAACAAGAAATCCGAATTGACGTTCAACCATAGTAGTGCGACACCGCCTGAATTCTACCCAAACGCACTTTATCAACAACAATGAGAACATCTAATCCTGCACTTAACGACAAGGTATTCGATCTGGGACGCTCCACTGGGGACGTCATGACGATCAACGGAACGGTGAACCGTACGGGTATTCTAATTTGCTTGCTCATGTTCACGGCCATTTTCAGCTGGGACCGCGCCTACAGCGCTGTGAATCCGGGAGAGCTCTACCCATGGCTCATTGGAAGCGGTATCGCAGGGTTCGTCGTGGCGCTTATAACAGTTTTTAAAAAGACCGCTGCTCCGATTACCGCTCCGATCTACGCGGCGATAGAGGGCATTCTCCTCGGCATATTGTCCGCCTTTTACGAGATGCAGTTTCCTGGTCTCGTTTTCCAAGCAATCCTTCTGACTTTTGGAACGCTCTTTGCCCTGTTGATGGCCTACCGCTCTGGGGTCATAAAGGCGACCGAGAATTTTAAGCTTGGCGTTTTCGCCGCCACTGGAGGCATCGCTCTCATCTACCTGACTACCTTCATACTTAGCTTCTTCGGAGTATCCATCCCCTATATTCATGGAAGCGGCACCATTGGAATCTTGTTCAGTCTCTTCGTCGTTGTGATCGCTGCCCTCAATCTAGTGCTCGACTTCGACTTTATCGAAAGAGGGGCCGAGCGAGGAGCGCCCAAATACATGGAATGGTATGCTGCCTTCGGCTTGCTCGTAACCCTCATATGGCTCTACATCGAGATGCTCCGTCTTCTTTCAAAACTGAGGGGTCGGTAGGTATCCGGAAAATGGGATTCAACCTTTTACGACTCAAGTCCCAAAGTATTTTATGGTAGCGGGCATTCTCCGATTACCCACATATTGGATCCTTTAATGAGCACACGAAGACCGCCCTCTAAACTAGACAGACGACGTGTTGAACCGAATGGAATTCGGTAAACACTTACCTCAAAATCTCCAAGAACTCTTCAGGAGTCCAAGCACTTTTGTCGGAGCGTTTGGCGATCGTGCCGTCTTCGTCGATCAAGACAGTGGCCAGGCTGTGCATTATGGTATCCACCTTGTCTATAGAGGTGACACCATGAGACTTGACTAGATTGCGAACCGCCGACTTTGGGCCGGTGACAAACTTGAAGTTGCTTCCATCGATTCCGTAGGCCTCCGCGTATTGTCGGAGTACTCCGGGCGTATCGTATTGCGGGTCCAGTGTGATGGAGACAAAATTTACGTCCAGCTTGGAAGCCTGGGCAAGCTTCTGCAATTGAGCCATTTTTGAGGTCGATAGCGGGCACATGTTGGCATCTGTGCAGCGGGTAAAAATGAAATTCAGCATGAGGGGCTTACCGTAAAACTGGTCGTTGGTAACGACTTCGCCAAACTGGTCGAGCAGAGCGAAGTCGGGCGATTCGTCCCCTTCCCCATAGTAGTAGCCCGACGGAAGTCTTTTGGCCTGTTCCTGCAATCGCTGATTTACGCTCTTCAAGTCATTCGAAACCTGTTCGTCGAGCGGCCAGATCTTGATTAACTGAAAAGCCCCGTTTTCATCTCGTATTAAACGAGCCCGGATTTTCTGTCCTTCTTTGCCATTTTTCAAATCGCCGGCGGACACTTCGAACTTCATCGTCATCGCTGGCATCAAATCAGGTATATCTTCATGAGCCACTTCCAGCAGACCCGCCGCCTCATCGACCGCGATAATCGTGCCAATCAGCAGATGGCCTTCCGTGTCCCCATCTCCCAAGGATACCTCCTTTGGGCTGCAACCCGCCAACATCCCAAAGACGAGTACCCAGACCGAGCTCTGCTTAAAACGCTTATTCACCCAACTAATATTTTTAAGTTTCCGATTCATTGTCTGGAAATTGTTTAAACTATCGCTACTCTCCTTATGCAAACAACTTTCCGATGAAATCAAAACCAGAAGCGTTCGATTATACTGCATACAAGCCATTCTTATTTTGGTTTGGATTCTTTACGCTCATTTGGATCACCTTCCTCCTTTACGCCGGTGGTTTCACTACCAGTATTCGGGCGGGGATGGCCTTTCTCGACTGGCCGCTATCCAACGGCTCGATCAATCCTGAGGGATGGCTGGAGAATGAAGATATGATGGCGGAGCATAGCCACCGCCTCCTAGGAGCGATCATGGGACTCCTTTCCATTGCTCTTTGCGTCACAGCATACGTGCAGAGGGCGAGCCCACGGATCCGAAAGCTAGGAATCTGGCTGGTCATAATCGTCGTGACCCAAGGACTGCTCGGAGGTCTCCGCGTAAAGCTCGATGCCCTCAATCTCGATATCGATCATAATTTGTACGCCCAGACCTTCGCCGTCGCCCACGGCACTCTGGCCCAAATTTTTCTCTGTCTGCTTGTCGCCTTCACAGTAATGAACAGCAAGTCCTGGATCCAGCGAAAGGCAGGATTCACCGCAGCCCCCTCTAGCAGCGTAAGTCTCTTCGGCCTGATTGCCTGCCTTACAATCATACTCCAACTGATCATGGGAGCGGTAATGCGGCACAGCTATGCTGGACTAGCGATCACGAGCTTTCCCTACAGTCATCCCGATGGCTACTGGATCCCTCCCGCATTCAACTTCAAGGTCGCCATCCATTTCGCACATAGGGTCGGTGGCATAGTGGTAAGCATTGCAATTATTGCGTTCACAATGAAGATATGGCAAGAATCGCAGAGCCGCAAAGCGTTAGGCAATTCAGCGATCACCCTTATCGCCCTCCTGGGAGTCCAGATTTACCTGGGAGCCATGACCATCTGGACAGTGCGAAATCCCCACGTAGCGACTTTCCATATGCTAAATGGGGCTTTTCTTCTATCGATTTGTTGGATGATGACTCTCCGAAGCTTGAAATTTCGATTGGAAGCCCCACACCTTTCTCAACGCGCACCCGAAACGGACGTTCTGCTCGGCGAATTGGAAAAAACTGGTCACGCATGAGCCTAAAACAGCGTAACCACATTTTAACCGCCAGCGAATTGATCGATCAAACGAGCAAGAAAGACTTTCCGTGGTTTGCATTCTACGAACTTACCAAGCCACGACTGAGCCTGCTATCATTGATCACAGCACTCGTGGGTTATCTGGCCGCACTACCCAGCCGAGATCTGACTTCGCTTCTCAATTTCCTCAGCGGCACCGCCCTTTGTGCTGCGGGAGCTGCAACATTAAATCAATGGCTCGAACGGGAGCCAGACTCGATTATGGAACGGACCCGGGAACGCCCCATTCCCAATCAAATGATAACGCCGCAAGCCGCCCTGATCTTCGGTCTCACCCTCTCAGTAGTCGGTTCTCTTCAACTCTACTTTGGAGCCAATCCACTCGCAGGATTCCTAGGGGCAGCCACGATCATTAGCTACGTGGTGATCTACACCCCCATGAAGAAGACGACCCGCTGGGCAACTGAATTTGGGGCGATTCCCGGGGCGATCCCTCCTCTAATCGGCTGGGCAGCGGCTGAAGGGACTATCACAACTCTCGCCTGGATAATCTTCGGGATTCTGGCTATATGGCAAATTCCTCACTTCATGGCAATAGCCTGGCTCTATCGCGATGACTACAAGAAAGCAGGATTCCCCATGCTTTCCGTTATCGACCAAGGAGGAAATCGCGTTGCTCGCTGGGCTGTGATCAATGCAGTAGCGCTAGTTCCCGTAAGCATGCTTCCCGTTTTCCTGGGGTACTGCCAATGGATCTACGGTATTGTCGCTACCTTATTTGGATTGTGGCTTGTGAGGCACGCATTAGCATTTACCCAATCGGAAAATCGCGAAGTCACAGCTAGGAGTTTATTTCTGAACTCCATCCTCTACCTCCCAGCTGTGCTTTTAAGCTTGGTGATAGATCGCTGGATACACGGGTTGCATTAATTTCACTGCACTTATGGAAATTCATCAAATTCCCGCTCTCAACGCGATTCTGAATTCGATTGCAACCATCCTAATCGTTAGCGGACTCATCTGTATCACAAAAGGAAAAGAGAAAACACATCGCTCTTTTATGACTGCTGCATTATTCGTATCGGTCTTATTCCTTGCCGGATACCTTTTCCACAAATGGTCTGTCAATTGGCAAAACCGTTCGATTGGAGCCGAGGGAACGATCAAAAGCATTTATTTGCTGATGCTACTTACCCACGTTCTTCTGGCAATGGCGATTGTTCCACTCGTCCTAAGAACCTTCTTTCTGGCGATCAAGGGACGCTACGAATCCCATAAAAAGTGGGCTCGATGGACTTACCCGATCTGGCTTTATGTTTCCGTTACAGGAGTATTGGTTTACTTTTCGATATATGTTTGGTTTCCTCCTCTCGACATTATCCCATAAATCGAATTTTTTCGTTTTTTGGTTATATTTGAGATCCAAAATTCGTTTAATCGCATCGCGTTACTCTCCGAGTATTCCTCAACTCGAAAGCCAAATTTTGAATATCAGATAAAACGACACGACCTCTGAACAACTTATTGGACACTTTCTTAGAGTTTGCCTGAAGCAGTTTCGCTCTCCGACGCCATCACATGCCTTGGGAAATCATCTTCGTATTCGTGCTGCTCATCCTCGCACTGGCTAGTTTCGTATGGGAAAAGCTCCCTCCTGACGTCACCGCCCTCTCCCTCTTCTCGATTTTGTTAGTTTCGGGAGTACTCTCTACTGAAAAGGCATTTAGCGTATTCTCAAATCCAGCTCCCCTTACAATTGGTGCGATGTTTATCATTAGCGCCGCGTTAGACAAGTGCGGTGTCATCGATCGCCTCGGTTTCGGCTTGCAAGGACTATCAAAACTCAGCTTTCGGCCCTTTATCTTAGTGATAATGCTACTGGCCGGTATCGTGTCCGCATTCATCAATAACACGCCGGTTGTCGTTGTCTTGCTTCCCGTCGTTCTAACGCTTTCCAGAAAGATAGGAATCTCTGGATCCAAAGTTCTAATACCTCTTTCCTATGCTTCGATTTTAGGAGGTACTTGCACTCTCCTTGGGACCAGCACAAATATCATCGTGAGCGGCGTAGCCGAAGCGGCGGGAGAAAAACCACTGGGAATGTTCGAGTTCGCACTGGTAGGTGTTCCGCTTTTCATCGCCGGCCTGATTTATTTGACGATTTTCGGGAACAGGGTTCTCCCGACCCGAGAAACGTTAACGTCGATTTTATCAGAAGATGAGAGACGGGAGTACATCACAGAGGCATTTGTAAACCACACTTCGACCGTCATCGGCAAAAGCCTTAAAGAGTCGGGGATTCAAGGCGTCAACGGTATCCGCGTCATCGATATCGTACGTTCGGGATCTTCACTTCAAACGCGATTGGACAAAGTCATTCTTGAGGAAGGTGATCGCTTGGTACTCGCTTGTCGGGCATCCGGAATCGCCAAAGCTCGAAGTATCTCTTGGCTCGATCTTGAAATAGAGGAAAAGCTTGGACTTGAACAAATCGCAGCCCACGAGGGTATAATGGTTGAGGCGATCTTAGGGCCTAATTCCAATGTCTTAGGGAAGACCATCGAAGAAGTGAATTTCAGACAGCATTACCGCATGGTTGTTCTGGCGGTACATCGGAAAGGAAAGAATCTTCGAGAAAAAATCGCTTCTCTGAGACTGGAGTTTGGGGATACCTTACTTTTGCTGGGAACTGACAACGCCATTCAGAATCTGCAAGCGAGTGAGGACATCATCCTGATGTCCAACAACGCCATTCAGTCCAAGACATCAAAATTAAAGATGGGACTGGTTCTTGCCGCAGTAGCGGGCATTGTCATTTCAGCGGCTACAGGGATCGCACCCATCGCCGTCGCGGCTATCGTCGCCTGCGTCGCTCTTTTCGTCACTGACTGTATCCGCCCTAAGGAAGGCTATGGGGCTGTCCAATGGAATCTTCTCTTTATCATATACGGTATGCTAGGAATGGGTGTCGCAATGGAGGAAACCGGAGCATCATTGTTTTTGGCCAACAACTTGATCGGTGCTGTTACTGGATTTGTGGCACCCGAATGGCAGCCTTATGTCATGCTGGCGTGCGTGTACCTTTTGACGAACGCGTTGACCGAATCGCTTTCTAACAACGCGGCCGCCGTTCTAATGGCCACACTTGCCATTGGAATCGCTGAGACACTCGGGATTAGCATGCGGCCTTTTCTTTTCGCGGTAGCTATTGCCGCTTCCGCAAGTTTCGCAACGCCTATAGGCTATCAGACCAACACGTATGTCTACGGGGCGGGTGGGTACCGGTTTTCTGATTTCACAAAGGCAGGGCTACCGCTCAATATCATCTGCTTCATTACTTCAGTTTGCCTGATTCCCTTAATTTGGGAATTCTAGGAAGCTATTCAATCTGGTTATCGGTCAATCGCGGCAAGTATCTGCTTTAATATGGCGGGAGAACCGGCAGCATAGCCAAACGACGGGTTCTTAACGTCAAATTGCATTAGGGGGAATGGGTCTGAATCAAAATATTTGATATCTCCCTTCACCTCCCGAATCAATGCAACCCCTGCTGCAATGTCCCATGAATTGACCCGATGTGCGACAACTCCATCCAACCAGCCAACTGAGACATAGGCCAATTGGATCGCACTACTTCCCAAATTACGTATCTTGAACATTCGCTGCAAAGCACGATCATCACTCTCTCTTTCGCCAATCTCGCAATGCTGCGCCCCCACGATGCAATGGACTGAGGGGGATTCAAAGGATATCTGGATTTTTCGATCTCCAACAAAGACCCCGGCTCCAGGGCCTCCATGGATAAGCGATCGTGACATGTGGTCATATATAATACCATAAACCGGAACCCCGTCCCTAAGTAGAGCTAAGGAGATAGCGCAGGCAGGAATTCCTCGAGCGAAGTTATTTGTTCCGTCAATGGGATCAACAAGCCATGTGTACTCAGTATCTAAAACAACGGTTCCCTTCTCCGGATCAGTCTCCTCACTCAGGAACAGATCTTCAGGAAATTGGCTTTTCAACTGCCTCTGCAACGCATTGGAAATATTTAGATCCGCCTCGGTCACCCTAGAACCATCGTACTTCCACTGGCTATCGACTCGTCCAAAACGCCTTTCAAAAAACTTAGCTTGCTTCTCTACAATCGAACGACTTGCCGCTATCCTCTCTTCAACTTTTTGGAACATCGCTCAGTAACGGTCGATCGGCTAGCAAAAGAAAGCCTATTCTGAGCTTTCGGGCGGCGAATTGAGGTTCCAAATAGCTTGGCACTTCTCCATCAGCTGCCGAAATGCTTCTGGAGTAATCGCTTGTTTAGGATCATCTCCCAACCCACGCGCTGGATCAATATTCGCTTCAATGCACAATCCATCCGTACCATAAGCGACCGCAGCCATTGAACAGGCCTCGACATACACCGATTTACCGACTGAGTGAGACGGATCTACCACAACCGGTGCCCAGGTCTTTTCCTTGAGGAGCGGAGTGATCGACTCGTCTGGATGATTTCGATAGCCTTCGAGACCGGGCAATGTTCCGCGAGGACAGAGCATCACATTCGGATTCCCAAAATTTACGATGTACTCCGCAGCTGAAATAAATTCGTTAATCGGACCGATGTGCCGTCCGCGCTTGAGCAGTACCACGGTGTTTTTCCCTGCAATCGCTTGCCCAACTTTTCGAAGCAGAGAGTAATTCAGTGCGTTGCGTGTTCCGATTTGAAGCATGTCTACGCCTGCATCTAAGGCTAGCTCCAAATTTTCTTCATCCATCACCTCGGTGTTTACGGGAAGACCCGTCCGCCGTGCACCTTCCATTAATATGTCTAAAGCCTTATTGTCTCCTTGATAGGAGTAAGGGTTTGTTCTAGGCTTCCAAACTCCACCTCTCAGTGCGTGAGCACCGGCCTCCTTAAGGGCTTCAGCCGTTTCGTAAAATCGGTTTGGATTCGAAGGGTCTATCGTGCAAGGTCCCGCGATAGCGAGTAGATCCTTCCCCAATTCAATCCCACCGAAAACCGTTTTTTGGTTCTTAAGCTCAGAGCGGATGTCCAGCAATTTATGAGGGGACTGAATCGTATCCACTCGATCAATATAATCGAGACCCTCTATCCGATTGATCAGCAGTTCATGGCGTTCGTCGCCAACGATTGCAAAAATACTTTGAGCCGCCCCTTCAATCAGCTGGATCCGGCACCCAAATTCTGCTGCGATCAGCGAGACCTCTTCCAACTGGACGTCTGTCAATTTTGGGGTTTTCGGAATAATCATCGGATTTTTGTTAAAATAAAATTTCAGTTTCGTTGGCCAGGATTTGTTTTAGGGTCTGACGCTTTCGGATTACACTTAGGCTTCCGTCGATTCGAAGCATTACCTCAGGACACTCTGGAAAGGAATTGTAGTTCTTCGTCGACATGGCAGAGCAGTAGGCACCCGCACCGCCAATCGCCAGAATATCTCCAATTTTTGCATCGACCAACTTCCGAGGAAGGAGCTCTTCTGCATCTCCAGGAGCAGGAGTCAGAATATCACCTGATTCACAGCAATGACCTGTGATAACGTAAGTGTGTGCTTCACGCGTATCTCCATCGCATGCCAACAGCTCCATAGGATGCTGTGCCCCATACATCGAAGGACGCACATTCTCAGTCATGCCGGTATCCAGCTTGATGAAATCGTATCCATCTTCCCCTGTTGATGTGAGATCCTGAACCGTTGATATGAGTACGCAACTGTTGGCCATCAAATAAGTGCCCGGTTCAATTTCGAGATGCAATTTGCGGCCTGTTTCAGACTGAAAACGCTCAAATGCCTCACGCATGGGGGCACCAATAACTTGCAGATCAGTTGTTTCCTCATCTGGCATTCTACCCACTTTGTAGCCACCGCCAAGATTCAGAACGGTAACAGCATCAAAAGATCGGACGAGATTTAAACTTAATCCCACTGCCTTAACCCAAACTTCGGGATCACTTCCACTCCCAATGTGGGTATGAATACGAAATACCTCCAAGCCATGACCCAATACTATCTTTTTAACTTTTTCTATGTCTTCAAACCAAATTCCGAAGCTCGAAGCAGGACCACCCACGTTGGTTCGTTGCGTTCCCCCCGAACCCAGACCGGGATTGAAGCGTAACCCTACTTTGGCATTAGGGAAAAGCATTCCGCATCGCTCGAGTTGGTTAAGAGAGCAAGCGTTGACCGACATGCCCTTTGCAACAAGGGACAATAGGCGATCATCCGTTGGAAATTCCTGCGTGCTTAGAGAAATATCTGACGCGTTGAATCCAGCAGCGACGGCTCTTTCCGCTTCATAAATTGAACTAGCGTCGATTTTCAATCCCATCGATTTGAACAATCGGAGTATGTTTGCATTCGGACAGGCCTTCATGGCGAACCGTGCTGTCAGCCCAAAGGCATTGGGGAAATCCGATACCTTAGCCGCGGCGGAACGCAATGAAGCTTCGTCGTAAACGTAACATGGGGTTCCGATCTCCTCTCGAACACGAAAAGCAGTTTCAGGATTTAAAAATGATGCAGCTTGCATAGTTAAAATTGGTTTAGAATGGACCTCTGAAAGTTAACTGGACTCGATATTGCCATAGCGATGGATAAGCCTGGGGACGCTCTCAAGGCATCCAAGGATATTTGGAAAAGTCCGGCTTCCGTTTTTCTAAAAAGGCCTGCTTTCCTTCAGCTCCCTCTTCGGTCATATAATACAAGTAGGTCGCGTTTCCCGCTAGTTCTTGAATCCCTGCTTGACCGTCCAGATCCGCATTAAAAGCAGACTTCAAGCAGCGAATCGCGATGGGACTCTTTTCCACCACTTCTGTCGCCCATTGGATTCCTTCTTCCTCGAGCTCTTCCACAGGAACGACTTTATTGACCAACCCCATTTCCAAAGCCTCCTGAGCATTGTATTGCCGACATAAATACCATATCTCACGGGCCTTTTTATGACCCACAATACTGGCTAAATAGCTCGCACCAAAACCACCATCAAAGCTTCCAACCTTAGGACCGGTTTGGCCAAAAATTGCGTTGTCGGCGGCAATCGACATATCACAAATAACGTGCAGTACATGCCCTCCCCCGATCGCATATCCCGAAACCAAGGCAATCACCACCTTGGGGATTGAGCGAATGAGTTTCTGCAGATCCAGCACGTTCAATCGGGGAACACCATCTGCTCCTACGTATCCCGCATGCCCGCGAACGCCCTGATCGCCACCCGAGCAAAACGCGTATTTTCCGTCAGTATGTGGACCGGCTCCAGTAAGCAAAATCGCCGCGATCGACTGGTCTTCCCTGGCGTCACAAAACGCTTCGAACATTTCAAACACGGTCTTAGGACGGAACGCATTCCGTTTTTCCGGCCGATTGATAGTGATCTTAGCTATGCCCTGCCACTTCTCATAGCAAATATCTTCGTAATCTTTTACAATTTTCCAGTCTGCTTTTGACATTCTCGGCAGTGTGCGAGTCCCTTGAATCCGTGCAAGCCTCGGTTTCGCTAGAATTTGAAATACCGAGTGTCCAAACAGCCACAATATACGCCTATTCTAGCCGCAGGCTGACGTCTAAAAAGGGCTCAAAAACCTCTGGCAGAGGTGCACTTAAGTCTAGTGATTCACCCGTAATCGGATGCTCAAACACCAAGTGAGCACTGTGCAACATAACCCGACTCGGCACCGCTGGCAAAAAAGGCAGAGCTCGATACCCGTATACCACATCGCCGAGGATCGGAAAACCCAGACTTCTCAAGTGTACGCGAATCTGATGCGTCCTTCCCGTGTGGATACGGCATCTTAGTAACGAATATCCCCCCTGATAAAACCCCTCCAGCTTCCAATCCGTATGGGCCTCTCTCCCATGCCCTTCCTGACAAACTCTCATCTTATGCCTCTGAGTCAGATTTCTTTCGATTGGCTTTCTAATGGAACCGCTAATCAGTTCTGGTCTACCTCTAGCTAGTGCCAGATATTCTTTGACCAGTGAACGCGAATGAAACAATTCACCTAGTTGCCTATGAGCGACGTCCGTTTTGGCTGCCACTATCAACCCACTGGTATCCCGGTCCAAACGGTGGACGATTCCCGGTCTTTCAACACCACCGATCCCACTAAGTTGGCCCTGGCAGTGGAAAAGCAGACCGTGAGCTAGTGTCGCTTCGGGAGTCCCCGCCCCCGGGTGGGTAATAAGACCAGCAGGCTTATCAATGACCACCAGGTACTCGTCTTCGTAAACAGTACTAAGATTCAGATCCACGGGATCCATGTTGTACTTTTGGATCTCTGGCATTTCAAAAAAAAGCACATCCCCCTGTGAAATTTTCCGATTCTTCGATATGGGCCGCCCTTCTAATCGAACAAGCGACGCATCAAACGCCCGATGAAAATCTGAGCGGCTGAGATCAGGAAAGGCTTCCGCCAGCAGTTTATCTGCACGGATTTTTTTCGTTCCCTCAGGCACGACGAATTCTGTGATACGATTACTCAATTTCCTCTGGTAGCAGAGAATCAATTTCCGCGATATAAGAATTTTTTAGTTCCTCGTCCATTCGAGCAAACCTAAATCCGTTTTTAGCAATCTTAGCGAGCTCGCTTCGCTTAAATCCAAGTCGATCGTACAAGGCTTCATATTCGCCAGAAAGCGTGTTCGCGAAGCAAAGCGGATCGTCCGTATTAATCGTGCACGCGACTCCCGCATCGAAATACCCCCGAATGGGATGATCTTCCAATTTTTCGACTACCCTAAGCTTCTCGTTGCTAATCGGACACATGTCCAAAATCACGTCTTCATCAACGAGTCGCTGGACCAAGTCTGGATCTTCAAAAGCTCGTGTGCCGTGCTGTATTCTCTCAGCACGAAGAAGATCTAAAGCTTCGTAAATCTTATCTGCTCCTCCAAATTCACCCGCATGAACTTTGACAATTTTCCCTGCTTCCTGGCACTGTTTCCAAATACGAGGGGCCCAAGCCTCCAATTTTAGCCACTCCTGCCCATGTAGATCGATGCCATCGAGATCATCCCATGTGGGGAGGGAATCGATAATTGGGCTCATCACTTCCGTGTAGCCATCACGGGTCAGGCCAGCAATCACTCTAATTTCAAGCCCCTTGGGAGCTGCTGATTTAATGGCGTGGATTAATTCATGCCCGTCTGAGCCAGTGAGTTCAATTATCGCCAAATGGAGACTGGCCTCCAAGTACTTAACATTTTGGTCTGCCAGCCCAGAAAATATGAGCTTGCAAGCTTCGTGGTACCGTTCTGGGCTCGTATACCACGAAACAGCATGGTCGACTAGCAGCGTTTCAAAATCAACAAAATTTGGGAAACGATAACCAGGCTCACGGAAAAACGGGTTTGCCGGAAAACGATCGGGGTCCAACTCTCGCAGCAATGTATAGGGCAGCGCTCCCTCGATGTGGAGGTGCGTCTCTGCCTTGGGAATTTTCGTGAGCCAGTCCACGACAGACTCATCGACCTCAGTTCTCGATTTAATCCTACCCATCCTGGATCTAAGCGACTACAGGAGGTTTTCAGGATTCAACGATTTCAATGAATCCCGGATGAAAATACCATCTTTTCGAATCAAATCACCGTCGAACCATATCTCGCCTCCACCGTAATCTGCTCGCTGTATACAAACCATGTCCCAGTGAACTTGAGACTTGTTTCCGTTATCCGCTTCCTCATAGGCCTGTCCCGGAGTCAAGTGAAAAGACCCTCCGATCTTCTCATCAAAGAGAATGTCGCGCATGGGCTCCCGAATGTAGGGATTGAATCCGATGGCGAATTCGCCAATGTATCTGGCTCCAATATCAGAGTCTAGAATCTCGTTCAGGCGAGTTGTATTGCTCGATTGGGCATCCACAATCTTTCCCTCTTTGAATTCTAGCCTAATGTCGTCAAAAGACACCCCTTGGTAGACAGTAGGAGCGTTGTACTGAATAACACCTTCAACACTATCTCGTATGGGACATGAGAAAACCTCACCGTCAGGAATGTTGTGAGTACCGACACAAGCGATAGCGTTTATTCCTTTTATGGAAAACGAAAGATCGGTTCCATTACCCTTTATTTCTATCCGGTCGGTCTCTCTCATCAAAGCAGCAAGCTGATTACTTCCTTCTTCCATACGACTATAGTCGAGGGTGCACACGTTGAAAAAGAAATCTTCGAAAGCCTCTGTACTCATCATCGCCTGCTGTGCCATGGATGGCGTTGGCCATCGCAATACAACCCACTTCGTATGCTTTACCCTCCAGTCCAAAACAGGCTTCATCACCTCGGAAACCATCTTAACTTGCTCGCTGGAAACATCAGAGGACTCAAAGATGTTCATCGAACCTCTGAGCGCGATGTAAGCGTCCATAGACTTCATCCGCTGTAGCTCTATGGCTCCATGGATACGCATTTGGTCCTCCGTCGCCTCGAGCACAAATTCCCGGGAAACTCGAGCGTGGTTCAGATTCACGTAAGGGATGGCCCCGCAGGCTCTAGTCGCCCGCAGCAATTCGACGATCATCTCGTCGGGGACATCAAATGCATCAATCAACACTTTTTCGCCCGGGTCCAATCGAGTGGAGTACGAGGTCAAATTTCGTGCTAGTTTGGAGAGCCTAGGATCGAGCATTAGGACCTAGACAAAATAAATTTCCACAAGTTGCAACTTTCCTTGCAAACTTAACAAAAATTGGACGCAACTAGCTCGACTTAACCGCAAATGTCCGTCTTCCCTCATCGGGAAAACAAATCTTGGATACAGCCGCGTCGAAATCGTTCACACCACGCAGTATCTCGATCTCTAATCTCAAGAAATATAAAGGTAATGGAAAATCTGTATCTTCGGGAATTCGCACCGCATCTTTTTCGGTCGTAACAATAAAATCCAAATTTGCGGCAGCTGCTTCTTTGAAAATTTCGTGGAGTTCCTCTGTATCAAATCTGTGGTGATCCAGAAATCGCTTTGTGTAGATTAAATTCGCTCCGAAATCGTGCAGGAAACACTCGAAGCTTTCAGGGACCGCTATGCCACTAAACGCCCCGATTCTCTTCTTCAAGAGTTCATCCAATGGCAATCGTTTTTCTCCGTTGACCTCCTGAAGGAATTGCGGCTTATGGGCACACTCGATCACATCCACCCCCGGATTATGCTTCTGTATCAACGCCTCCAGCTCTGGATCCGGTACCCCATCTGATTTTGTTAGAAACACGTAAGACGCTCTCTTTAAATGCCTCACTGGCTCGCGAAGGATGCCGCGCGGCATTAGATGCTGATTCCCAAAAGGGTTGCTTTTATCCACAAGGAGGAGATTGAGACGCCCTTTTAAGGGCAAGTACTGAAACCCGTCATCCAAAACCAAAGTGTCGCATCCAAATCGTTTTATCGCATAGGTTCCACTCTTCACTCGGTCTTTATCGACAAGGACGATCACTCCCGGAAGATTTCTTGCCAACATAAAAGGCTCATCGCCCGCGAATTCAGAATCGAGTAGAACGGCCTCGCCATCGCTTACAATTTTGGGCGGGGGAGGATCCTCTCCGGTTACAAACGTCCTCCAGAGTTTTTGCAAGCGAGACTCTTTAGTTATGTTTTTGCTCTTGTACCCTCGACTCAGAATAGCCACTCGCCTTCCCCTTTGCTGAAGCGAACGGGCAAATTTCTCCACAACCGGAGTTTTACCGGTTCCCCCTACCGTGAGATTGCCAACGACAACCACTAAGCATCCCAAGGGCTGATCCTTCAAAATCCGTTTCTTGTAGAGGAAAAAACGAAGACGCGCCAAAAAACCAAAGATTAGGGAAAGCCCATAAAGAAACAGGCCAAGAGCGAACGCTCTCTTTCCCCGCCGCCGATCATAAAAAACATCGACCGCAAACTCCCCGATTTGAGAAAGCGTTTTTCTAAAACGTGAAATTGCCATACTACGCTGTAAACCAGCAACTAAGAATCCAAAATATGGGGTTAATCGTTTCTCGATTACGAGAGGAAAAGCAACTTTGCTTCAAAAGCGTGTACAACCTAACTCTAGAAAATTTGTACTTGCCACAAGTTAATCCGTGCTTCATCGACCCGCTTTTAAGGATTTAGAGGGAGTCGTATGGGCTCCTTACAGAAGAAAGTAGACTCATAGGAAAAAATTTTTGGTAACCAACCAACAGAAGCAATTTTGACGACCCACTCAAAGAAACAACAATGAAGTCCCTTGTAATTGCCGAGAAACCCAGTGTCGCCAAAGACCTCTGCAAAGCCTTAGGTGGCACATTTGCGAAGCAGGACGATCACTTTGAAAACGACGACTACGTCGTTACTTCCGCAGTGGGGCACATCGTCGAGCTTTGCATGCCCGAAGACTACGACAAACGAGATGCCTTCTGGAGACTCGCAAATCTACCAATCATTCCCTCCACATTTAAGCTAAAGCCAATTGAAACGACCGAATCTAAATATAAAGGGGTCAAGAGACTCATCAACCGAAAAGACGTTGGCACCATCATCAACGCTTGTGACGCCGGCCGTGAGGGAGAACTCATCTTCAGCTACTTGTACAAACTTTCGAAAAGCAAAAAACCAGTAAAACGACTTTGGATGCTCTCGATGACACCCTCTAGTATTAAAGAGGCATTCCAAAACATGAAATCGGGAGATGAGATGAAAAATCTCGCCGAGGCGGCACAGTCACGATCGGAAGCGGATTGGCTCATTGGAATCAACTGTACTCGCGGAGTGACGAAGCGACTATACGGTTCTCGAGCCGGAAATGTAGCAGGAGTTGGTCGCGTACAAACACCTACGTTGGGCATGGTAGTAGAACGCGAACGTGAAATAGAGATGTTCAAGCCAAGAGACTACTGGCAAATCGTCGTAGAATTCCAAATTTCTAATGGAATTTACCAGGGAACCTATCAAAAGCCGGACTTCAAGAAATCAGATGACCAGCATGATCGAATCGATCGTATTTGGGCAGAGAGTGCAGCCAATGCCCTCGTCGAATCGGTCAAGAACGGTGGGAAAGCCACCGTATCAGATGAGACAAAGAAGTCCCGTCAAGCCGCGCCCCGTCTTTACGACCTAACCACACTGCAACGTGAAGCCAACAACCGCTTTGGCTATCCCGCTCGTCGCACTCTCCAGCTTGCTCAAGCCCTCTACGAAAAGCACAAGATGATCACGTACCCGCGTACGGACTCTAAAGCTCTCCCAGAAGACTATCCTGAAACCTGCGCACGAACTCTCAAGAGTCTTGACAATGATCTAGCCGACCCCGCGAGAAAGGTCGTCGCCAGAAACTGGATAAACCCTTCCAATAAACGAGTTTTCAACAACAAGCAGATCTCTGATCACTTCGCCATTATTCCAACTCCTGAGAGCCCGAAAAAGCTAAACGATGACGAAGCGAAGATTTACGACATGATCGCCCGTCGTTTTATCTCAATCTTCTACCCATCTGCCGAATTCAATGTTACGACGCGTTTCAGTGAGGTAGAAACTCACATTTTTAAGACTGAAGGCAAAGTTCTCGTCGACCCTGGCTGGCTGGAAGTTTACGGGAAGTCGGTTCTCACAGCAAACCCTGAAACCCTTCCTGCACTGAGTGATGCTGATGGCAACCCTCCCCAGTCAAGTATTTCCGAAACCGAGTGCAAACACGAACAGACAAGGCCACCCGCCCGATACACGGAAGCCACTCTGCTTTCTGCGATGGAAAGCGCCGGTAAGCTCGTCGAGGAGGATGAACTTGCAGAGGCTATGAAGGAAAGCGGGTTGGGAACTCCCGCAACTCGAGCAACCATTATAGAGCGATTGATCGCCGAAAGATACATGGAGCGGGACCACCGGTCACTCGCTCCAACACCAAAAGCGGAAACCCTCCTCGACTTCCTCGCGGCAATCAAAGCAGACGCTTTAACTAAGCCTGCACTAACCGGAGAATGGGAATTCAAACTACATAAAATCGAGGACGGGGAACTCGACAGCAAGACCTTCATGAAAGAGATTGTCTCGATGACAAAAGCCGTAGTCGAGAGCATCAAATCGTATGAGGAGAGCGACGACGACTTGTCACCCAGTGACTTAGTATCACCCTATGATGGCGAACCACTTTTCGAATCGCTAAGAGCTTACCGAACAAAGGACAACTCTTTCGCAATCTATAAAATCATAGGAAACCGAAAGATGGACAGAGAGGAGTTGCGCGAACTTCTTGAAAAGAAACGCATTGGCCCAATCGACGGCTTTCGTTCGAAACGCGGCAAACGCTATAGCGCCTACCTTAATCTGGACGATGAGACCAAGCGAGTTAAGTTCGACTTCGGCAACGGAGATGAACAGGGCGGTGAAATCGACTTTTCAGCACTGACCCCTTTCGCCAAGTGCCCACGCACGGGCGGGGATGTTTACGAGACTGCCAATGCCTACGTGGTAAATCTACCGAACGGCAAAAGTGATGCTAAACCAATTCGCATTAGCAGAAAAATATTGGATCGCGAGATCCCGCGTGAACAAGTGATCAAACTTCTCGAAACTGGGAAAACTGATCTTCTCGACAAGTTTTGGTCAAAACGCACAAAGCGGCCTTTTGATGCGTATTTGGTTATTAACGACTCTGGGAAAACGAATTTTGAGTTTCCGCCGCGGGCACCCAAGAAGGCTGCGAAAAAGGCTCCGAAGAAAAAGATCACCCCAAAAATCTAGCTACTCTTCCCCCTTCGAGTAGCGTGCGACAAATTCCTAGTTGAAGCATAATAAACAAGCGAAAATTCATTGGCCAAGTTTAAGTAAATTGCTAATAATTAGGTTTTAAGGTGCGTATACCTTAATCCAAGGCTTTCCAATTCTGACAGCTTAATCGATCTCTTAATCCGCACTGTAATGGCATCAACGGCCAATCAAACCAAGTGATCTATACTCTCAGGCATAATTTTCTAATTCATGAAAGTGATCAGCATTTACTTTGTACACATTAGTGATTTCAACACATCATCCAGCTTCGATTCGATGTGGTGGCATAACGTTCCTTGTCATAAACTCATTGCTCGGATTCTCTATCGCATTTATCGTCATTAAGCATTAAAAGGATCCCGATAATGTCGATGTTGGGTTGATACTTTCAATCCTGAACTCCAAACTCACATTGCAAGCTTCAACGCCACAAACCTGTTTTAGAAAAACGGAACTCACGTAATATTTTTCAACAGCGCGTGGACTCCCCAATCGGCACTACCTGCCAATTGCGTAGACCTTAAAACCAATATCAATTAGCTCTTTTCTATTCGCGATATTTCGCCCGTCGAAAATGAAGGCGGGTTTCATCATGCGGTCGTAGATTTTTCGATAATCCAGATCCCTGAATTCATCCCACTCGGTTAATATCGCTAGTGCATGAGCCCCTTCAACTGCCTCGTATGCGTCACTGCAGACTTCAATTTTTTCTTCACGGTTGGACTCAGTCTTCGCTCCGAGTTCTGAATAGATTTGATCCGAGGTTACTTTCGGATCATAAATCGCCAACTTGGCTTCCTCTTCAAGAAGATCTCTACCGATGTATATTGCAGGCGATTCCCGCGTGTCATTTGTGTCTTTTTTGAACGCAAATCCAAGAATCGCTATCCGCTTGCCGTTAACGGTGTTGAAGAGGGAATTAACAATACGATTTGAGAATCGCCGCTTTTGCCAGTCATTCATACCAATGACACATCGCCAGTATTGTGCTACTTCTGTAAGGCCAAAATGTTCACACAAATAAACCAAATTGAGCAGGTCTTTCTGGAAACAAGAGCCGCCAAATCCGACTGACGACTTCAAGAATTTTGACCCAATTCTGGAATCCTTACCGATCGCAGAGGCTACTTCATCAACATTCGCTCCCGTTTCCTCGCACAAGGCAGAAATTGAATTAATGCTAGAAATTCTCTGGGCGAGAAAGGCATTCGCCACCAGTTTTGACAATTCAGATGACCATAAATTGGTTTGGATAATCTTATCCCTTGCAATCCAAGTTGCATAGACACCTGCCAGGGTTTCCATCGCCGTCTTACCTTCAGGCGTTTCCTCACCCCCGATGAGAACGCGATCTGGATTGTCAAGGTTCTCCATGGCCGTCCCTTCCGAAAGAAATTCAGGATTGGAGAGCACCTGAAAACTGATGCTGTCGCTTGAGTTAGCACTAAGCACCGCTTTCAACGACTCTGCAGTCCTTACGGGAATCGTTGATTTCTCTATTACAATTTTTGATCTATCTGAGTGCGCCGCGATGTCACGGGCACAGAGTTCGACATATTTCAGATCTGCTGCCCTGCCCGCAGCCGTGCCATAGGTTTTTGTGGGGGTTCCCACACTTACGAAAATGACGTCAGCCTCACGGATTGCATTTACCTTGTCAGTTGTAAAAAATAAATTTACTCCCCGGCAGGACATTACGATCTCATCCAATCCAGGCTCAAAAACAGGAAGCTCGTCCGAGTTCCAAGCGGCGATCCTGGCTTCGTTAATGTCTGCAACCGTGACTGTAATATGAGGACACTTGTGAGCGATCATCGCCATCGTTGGACCACCTACGTAGCCCGCTCCTAAACAACAAATTTTCATATTAAAAAAGCCCAAACACTAAGGAAAAATAGACCCTCAGATCCGATCTCTGACAAGTGATGTCAGAGTGATCAATCGATTTCGCCCATTTTTTTCCTAGAATCGACATCTACCGCCGTTTCATTATAACATTTCCATTTTTTGGACTGCCTACCCAAGTTTGAATAGGAAAGTCCGCTGCCCTTCTTAGCCTTATATTCTCTATTCAAGTGTTTAGATTTGCAGAATTGGAGCGTTTTCATTCTCTCCGACAACGATGAGCGACAAGGAGTCCACACAGGTAAACAACTTGGTAGCCCGAGCTCACAATGGTGATCAAGCGGCATTTGGAAAGCTAGTTGATTTAAATCACAACCGATTCTTTGGCCAGATACTTCGCAAGGTTAGCAATACTGAAGACGCAATAGATGTTACTCAGCTTGCATGGATTAAGGCTTGGAAAAAGATTGGAACTTTTCACTTCGAGTCCGCATTTCGAGCTGGATCTACCGAGTCGCCACATTCACAGCTCTAGACGCAATCAAGAAGAGAGATTCGAGGAAGCAAACGAACATCGATGATCTTGAAGAAGCGAATATCACAGGTGATTCAACATCCTTGATTGCACCCCCCCGAACAAGTAAGCAATCTTGACAACCAAGTGATCAGAGAGGGTTTGTTAAAAGCTTTGAACAGGCTCCCAGAAAATCACAAAGTGGTGCTGATTTTAAGAGAAATTGACGGACTAACCTTCAAAAAGATAGCCGAAAAAAAAAACAATTCTAGGACGAGCACTGCTTTGTCCCGAATTTTCAATGCCCGCACCGCCTTTTAATTTTATATGAAAGAGTTCCTGTCATGAACATTAGAAAACTACTTGCCCCTACAAAACTGCTCGCAATCTGCGTTCAATTTGCCGCGTCAGACGCCTCTGCTCAACAAACCAGCGTTAGTGAAACTCTCATCTTTGCGTCCTAGCAAGGTGAGAGTATCAACCCTGCTCTCAAAGCCTATGAGGGCAATTTGAAAAAGCTGTACAAATACATTTCACTCCAGGTGCAGGGATGTTCTAATGCGAGACTGAGCATACCCGGAAAATCGAGAATCAGCCTTTGTACTGGCCATCGGATTGAGCTCAATGCCCAACCAAGCGACTAGAGCAAAGTTCGCCTGAGCGTTAAATGGTCTGACTTACACCGAATGTTGTTAAACACCACTTTCAACCAAGACAAGGGTAAGCCTCTCATTTTAGGAGGGCCTTCTGCTCCATCTCAAAATGGCAACCTGATCCTAATTCTACTTCCAAAATACAGCTTCAGGCTCCCTGAGCTAAATAGATTTGGAAACATGAGTGAACGCATGGCATATCGCAACTGCCGCTGCATCGGCTTCATCGTGAGCCATAGTGCGTCCGTGTCCAACCAGTCCCATAACCGTACGCGCAACCTGGTCCTTGCTGGCCCGCCCAACGCCGACGACCGCTTGCTTCACTCGGAGCGGGGCGTATTCAAAAACCGACTTTCCTGAAACAGCTGCTGCCGCTATCGCTGCTCCCCTCGCAGCTCCTAGTATCTGAGCTGTTTGAAAATTTTGCACGTAAATCGTCTGCTCTACTGCCACCGCGTCGATCGCATACGTTTCTAGGAGCTCCGTCACGTTTGCGTTTATCTGCCCCAAACAATCGAACATTGAGATTGAAGGCTTTATTTTAACCGTTCGGCTATGAAGCAATAACCGTAGATCTGCCTTGGAAAACTCAATTACAGCGAGCCCGGTCCCCCTAAGACTGGGGTCGATACCGAGAATCACGCCATTGAATGGAATCCGAGAATTCACGTATCCACTCTTCGAAGAAGAATGAGTCGATTTCCCACTAACTTTGTCAGCCCAAAGTTGCCTTGAACTTTTTTTAGCCATAGATGGCGAAGACCTCCTTTATCGAGTTCCAGATCATGTATCCAACGGCTACGATTGTAAGCCAAAACGCACTTCTCTCAAACCACAATTGATTCACCTTCTTTGCAAAAGAAAACCCAAGAAATGCACCCGCGACAACAAATGGAACCAATCGTACATTCGCACTCGCACTCTCAATCGTAATGATATTCAAATACACAAGAAAAGGAATCTTAAAAAAATTCAGTAAAGTAAAGAAGTAGACGCTCGTGCCGAGAAATGCCATCTTCGGCATCTGCATCGCCAAAAGGTAGAGGGTCATCAGGGGTCCTGCTGCATTGGAGATCATAGAGACGAATCCCGCCATCCCTCCAATAACTGGCCCCACACCTGTTGCGAGAAGACCAGACTTTTTGATGTTTCCGGTATTTCGGTTCGATAGGTGAAGGGCAATCATCACGAGAAAGGACATTCCAATCAAGAGTCTAGCCTGTGCATTGTCGATATTTCCGAGTACAAAAAAGCCGACAACTACGCCGATACCAGCCCAAGGAATCAGTTTTAGTATTTTAAGCCAGTCGGCATGACGCCGAAACGCAATCAATGCACAGATATCTCCAACCACGAGCAGAGGAAGTCCAAATCCAGTAGCATCCTTGGCCAGCAGGATATTTTGAAAAATAGCAACGTTGAGAATCCCTAAACCAGGAATTCCGCATTTGCTCATTCCAATAATCATAGCGGCTATTCCGAAGAACAGCCACTGCCAGAGTTCATAGGCCATCCGCCAACCACGAAGGATAGCCAATCAAAGGGCAATGCATAAAATCCAACCATTAAATGTCTAATCGGACCGCTTACACGAATCAATCTAAGGTAAGAAGCGATCCCAATCCAAATCAACAGTGACGGCAGAAAATCTCTCGCTTATGATCCTTTTTCATCACCTCTGCTTCGACGCGTTGCTTTCCTGTTCTCTAACTTCCAGCATAGTCTGTTTTTTCCTCCCAATCTCATAGGCTTCGAAATTAATCTGCCTACATTAGCGATCTGCCATCTATCCGAAGAATCTCGAGAACGTCAGGTCATCCATCCCAAACTTCATTTCAGTGGTGAATTCCTCATCACTTTTAAAACAAGCGCCTCCGAAATGGTTGTTCGCCCCAACGCGATCCTCTCCGATATCCACCGGGACGAGGTCCTCTTTCAAAAAGTTTTCGTTCTCCTCTTTTTCTCCACAACCGTGAGTTCCCGTTGCGGCTCCCATTCGTCACTCGGCACGGCATTAACCCATAGGGTAGCCTGCTCGATCAATCTGCCAGAACGCTACTGCTGGATCTCTACGACGTGCATACCTTAGCTTCGCCGTACCTCCATGGTTTTCCTCAAAACGGTTCCTTACCAGAACTTTATCGAGCTTCTACTGAATTTTCGAATCATCATAGTCAGCCCCGTTGAGACTGAAACCACCGATAGACAAAAAGACGGAAGTGGCGAAGGAGATTGTTGTTTTTCCAACAATTCCAAATTTTTTCGGAATTTGAATGGCTATTTTTATTAGTTGCGACACCAAGATTTCTCATCGAAAGATAGAAAGTGAATTTCAACAAAAATGATACTTAGCCTTAAACGAGCACGCTCTATTCAACCGAGAGACTTGGCACCTACAGGTAGTTCACTTTACAAAAAGCCCATTCCACACCGATCTTAAATAGTCTACTTTTAACCAGAGCGAAAAGCGATTTATGCCCTCACTAGAAACCTCAAAAACAGTCGTTATATTCGGGATCAGTCTACTGGCTCTCTTTCCCGAACTTTACTCTCAAGAGGAAAGCGGCGTTCTTCAACTTTCCCCGCTCGTAATCGACGCTGACCGACTGGTTCAGCCTCAAGCGGACGACGACTCCAATGCAGGAATGACCTTGTCAAACAATCTTTTAGGTAGTGCTCAAATTGGCCTTTTGGAATTGTCTAATGCCATCGCCCAGTATCCTGCCTATGCCGCATTTAGGAAGACTCCAGCGAGAGCGGCCCACCCAACCACCCAAGGTGTGAGGCTTCGAAATCTTGGAATTAACTCCACGTCCCGATCTATAGTTACTCTTGATGGCGTGCCTCAGAACGACCCTTTCGGGGGCTGGATCTATTGGCAGAAATACCACGCCTCCTCTCTTTACGATATCCAGGTAAAGCCCTCAAGTGGAAGTGAAGCCTGGGGAAACTACGGAACAGGCGGCCACATATCGCTGAAATCGATTTCCCCAAAAGAGTCACGTATTCATACTAAGTTAACCGGCGGAAGCGAAGGAACGAAAAGTGCCTCAATCTCATCTGACACTAGAATCTCGCAAAACGTTTCGTTAAACCTCTCGGCTCTTAACGCAGAAACTGACGGATTTTACACGCTTCGTTCAGATCAACGCGGATCGATTGACCAAAAAGCAAACTCAGAGGCCCATGCCTACCAAGGCCTTCTGCGAATCGAGGCAAATGAATCCTGGCTTTTTACACTACGAGCGGCACTGTTTGAGGAAGATCGATTGAATGGGACGCCCCTATCATTCAATGGAACTGAAGCAACCGACTTTTCAATCACCGCTCTCCATCGTTTCGAAGATTCAGATTCAGGATTCAATATCGTTGCCTACACCCAGGAACGTGACTTTCACAATCAATTCACCTCAGTAACCAATGATAGAAATTCCGAACGGCCCGCGCTAGATCAATTTGCCATGCCGGCAGGAGCAGAAGGGGCAAGCTTCAACTTCTTTACACGAATTGCTGAGAAACATGACTTTTCTATTGGGGGAGACATCCGATTGCTGGAGGGCGATATCAATGAACGCTTTCGAAACTTAGGAAACGGTTTCACTCGGCTCAGAAAGGCGGGCGGAGAACAAGAGATATTCGGCCTTTTTTCTACCTCACAGATTCTCCTTTCCAATAAATCGCGCCTCGCAGCAACCCTCCGGGCTGATAAAGTAAAGAATACCGACGGCCAGCGACAAGAATGGAACACAGAGAGCAACGCTCAGATTCGCAACGATCGGATCAGACCAACCATTGAAAGCTTTTTTTCCAACAATCTAACTTTATATCACGACTTTTCTCAGAACCTGAGAGGCATGATACGGCAATCAAGCGGATTTCGAGCTCCGACTTTGAATGAGCTCTATCGGCCCTTCAGGGTCAAGAACGACATTATTGAAGCAAACCAGAATCTCAATACCGAAAAGCATCTCGGGTTCGAAGCCGGACTACGGTTTAAGGCTGACGATTCTTGGTCGATCAGCACCAACGTCTTTACCTATAGCCTAGACGACATGATTGCCAACGTGGTCCTTTCAAGCGAGCCAGGTTTTAATCCGCTGTGCGGGTTTGTTCCCAGTGGTGGTTCCTGCGGACAACGCCTCAATCTTTCAGAGAGCACGGTAGAAGGTTTCGAAATAATCTGGGAATCCCAATTAACCGAGACATTCAACACCCGTGCCCGATTTCTCTACGCACCCAGTGAAATTGTTTCCAATGATGCAATTCCAGAACTGAACGGAAATGAGTTCCCCCACTCATCCCCTTTCCGAGCAAATATTGCGCTAGACTGGCTTCCACGAGACGAAATGAAAATTTGGTCTAGTATCCGCTATCAGGAAAACGAATACGAAGATACGGGAAACCGGAGAATCCTGAAAGATTCCTTTCAAATTGACGGTGGCATCCAATACGCGCTTTCAGACCAACACGCTCTGTCCCTCTATATTGAAAACCTATTCAATGAGGAAATCGAGACTGGCATTTCGTCGGCCGGCCTCGTCTCAATCGGAGCCCCTCGAACATTCTGGTTTTCCTGGGACTTCTCTCGCTAGAAATTCAGTGAGCCCCTCATCGCCCTAGCGCTTTAAAAACTACTAAGTAGGAGGTAGACTGCGTACCCACCCAGCAATGCAATGCCTGTCGACTTTGTCAGGTGAGTCTTGCAAATGAATGTGGATACTTGAAATATCAGCATTAATCCGATCATCGCAGGGAAAATTAAAGTAAAGAACTCACCACTCGCAAGGAGACCACCCGGCGTGACGGATGCGGAAGCTCCCGCGACCAACAGAATATTCAGAATGTCCGCACCTACCACGTTCCCAATCGCGAGTTCGCCATGCCCCTTTCGAACCGCAGTCACAACGGTGACCAATTCGGGAAGCGACGTTCCAAAAGCGACTAGCGTTGCTGCTATAATGGATTGAGGCACCTGAGCTCGTATCGCGGTTTCCTCGACCGCATGTATCAACAAATGGGAGGAGGATATTACCAATGTTAGTCCAATCAGTATTTTAACAAAGATCACAGCTGTGGAACCTTTCTCATGGGACTCCACACCAAAATCTTCTCTGACGTTTTTCGCCCAGTGTACTGACGCCCACAGGTATCCCGCGAGCAACCCGAGAAATACGAAGCCTATGATCTGAGGAAAGCGCCCGCCACCTACGAATACCGAACTCAAATTGCTGAAGGGCAGACAAACGGCAATAACGAGGAATCCCAACACCAAACAGAGCAGACCCTGTCGTCGCATTAAATACAGATTTATCGGCACTTTGCCGCACAGTGTAGCTAAACCCAGGATCAAGCCCGTATCGCAAATGACTGACCCGATCGCGTTACCCAGTGCCATGTCTGGCTTTCCGTTGATCGCGGACATCAAAGAAATCATTACTTCCGGTAATGTGGTCCCCAGACTCACAATCGTAGCCCCAATGATCACTTTGCTTATACCATGACGGATTGACAGAGTCACGGCTTCATCAACGAGAACGTCAGCCCCTTTTCCTAGTACCACTATGCAGACCGCGATCACTACCAGCAATAGGTAGATAGGCAAATCCTGCACGAATTCAGTCAGTAGTTCTTCCATTGTTCAGGTGAGCGTTATACTAGAAATCGATCGATTTACTTACTTGGGTGGACAGCGCAGTCAAGAACACACCGAAGATTCCACTTGCAACCCAATCAACCAATCTTAAAGCGGCAGGAGCAATGTTGGAAACGACCATAAACTACGATTATCGATTCGGTGGAGTTGAACGCCTTTACGGACCAGGAGGCCTCGAGAGAATTCGCGGGGCCAGTGTTCTCGTGGTCGGTATTGGAGGCGTGGGATCATGGGTTGCTGAGGCACTGGCTCGGTCCGGGATCGGGTCAATCACGCTCGTTGATCTGGACGACATTTGTGAGAGTAACATAAACCGCCAAATTCACGCTCTGGATGGGCAAATCGGAAAGCCAAAGATTGAAGCGATGGCCGAACGCTGCCGGCTCATAAATCCCGAGGCGACTATTCGCGTACTCCACACATTCTTCACAGAGAAAACTGCTGAGGAAATATTCAGAGAACCTTATGAATATGTCATGGATGCCATCGACAGTGTTAACCACAAATGCGCCATGATCGATTATAGTCGAAGAAGAGGCATTCCCATTTTGACCTCAGGAGGAGCCGGTGGACGTATCGATCCGACCAAAATCCAAATCTCCGACATCACGAAGTCGTACAACGACAAACTCCTCCAGCGAGTAAGAAAGAAACTAAGACAAGATTACGGCTACCCTCGCGAGAGAAGGCGCCGGTTTAAAGTCGAGTGCGTGTTCTCGCCCGAGGAAGCTCGCTATCCCGAATCTTGCGATAGAAAAGACGGCGACACAAGCAGTAGGCGACTTGACTGTGCATCAGGCTATGGAGCAGCCGCCCAGGTAACTGGAGCTTTTGGTTTTGTTGCAGCAGCAAGAATCGTTCAAAAAATCGCGAAGTCTGGAGATTAAATGATAGTTACCGACCTTAACCCAAAAGGAGGTATCGGAGCCAACTCCCTCTTTGTGGAATTAGACTCCTTTAATTTTATCGTTGATGCCGGGCTCAATCCTAAATTTGCAGGAAACTTGGCTACTCCAGACTACACACTGATCGGGGAAGCCTATATCCATTTCATCGTTATTACCCATTGCCACCTCGACCATATTGGTTCGCTACCCGTCTTGATGAGAAAGCATCCTGAAGCGAGAGTCTTCATGAGCCAGGCCAGTCAAATGCTCATTGAACGCATGCTACACAACTCCTGCAATGTCATGACAAGGCAAAGAGCCGAAAAGAATATTCCCGAATATCCACTTTTCACTCATGAAGAAATCGATCAAGCAGCGGAGAGATTCGAAACTATTCCATTTAGCAAACCAATCCAGCTTTCAGAGGCTGACGATGAAATTGAGCTGACACTCTACCCTGCTGGACACGTGGCGGGAGCTGGAGGACTGGAAATCTCGAGCTCGGGAAAGCGGTATTTCTTCTCTGGAGACGTACTATTTGATAATCAATGTACTCTAGACGGAGCCAGTTTTCCAATCGAAAACCGCTTTGAGACGGTCTTCCTCGAAACCACTCGAGGTGAAACCCAGAGCCCAAAAGAACGGACAAGAGCGAGTGAGATCGATCGTTTACTGAAAACTATAACGAATGTCCTGCGTCGCGGAGGATCAGTACTCATACCTGTTTTCGCCTTAGGCCGAATGCAGGAAATACTCACACTGATTAACAACGCGCGAAAAGACGGCCTCCTACCTACTTGTCCCATTTTTGGAGCAGGTCTTGGATTGGCAGTGGCAGACCATCTAGATCAGATTTCCAAACGAACCGGTCAGGCTAAATTCACCCGCAAGACGATTAAGGAACTCCGACTTCGTCGACCGCCACGTGGAATGACACCGGGCAAGGAACCACCCGAACAGGGCATCTATATTCTGAGCAGTGGAATGATGGTCGAACATACCCCCAGCTATAATTTCGCCGCAAGTCTCCTCTCCCAAGGTCGCAACGCGATCTGCTTTGTCGGATATTGTGATCCTGAAACTCCTGGAGGCAAACTTCTGGAAACCAAGCCAGGAGAGATTTTTCTCTTTGATACCATCGACTATCAGACTCCAACGAGAGCGCAAATAGAACGCTTTGAAATGAGCGGACATGCAGGTCGAGAAGAACTTCTAAAATTCGCTCTGAGAACACATCCCAAGAAAGTCGTTCTAACTCATGGAGACCCAGGGGCACGGGCCTGGTTCGCTATCGCCTTAGCCGAAAATGACCCCGCCCTAATCGTCATTGATCCCAAGCCGCTTGAGCCCTTTGAATTGTAGTTTGTCCATTCTGAGGACCAACCCAATCCGGCTATTACCAAATATTATTCATCAATGAAGTACAGACGACTTGGCACAAGCGACATACGCGTATCAGAAGTTAGCCTCGGATGCTGGACACTTGGAGGACTCAACTGGATCGAAGGCCATGCGACGGGATGGGCGAATGTCGATCCCTATGAAATTGAATCCGCAATAAAGATTGGCATCGATGGAGGCATCAACCACTTTGACAACGCAGACGTTTACGGAAATGGGGATGCCGAACGACTTCTCGCAAGTTGTCTCCAAAATATTGGGATTAAAAGCGACTCTTTTATAATTGCGTCGAAAGTCGGTCACTATAAGGGAACCGCAGCCCACGCTTACGAGAAAATTCATATTCGTCGGCAATGCGAACAGTCGCTCATAAATCTACGTCGCGAGTACCTTGATATTTACTATTTACATCATGCAGACTTTGGGCCCAACGACAGATACTTGAATGACGCTGCGGAAACCATGCAAGCACTTCAGGCTGAAGGTAAAATCCGCCTTATAGGTCAGTCTGCCTACCGGTCTTCACATTTCAAAAAGTCTGTGCCAATTATTAAGCCAACCGTCCTTCAAAGCTGGGCCCATGCTATGGATACGAGATTCATTGAAAGAAGCAGTATCGTCGGTCAACTGCTCGAGAAAAATGATCTATCGTTCATAGCATTCAGTCCACTCAACCAGGGGCTTCTTCTAGACAAATTTGATCCCGAAAACCCTCCAGTCTTCGAATTGGGCGACCATCGTAGAAACAGTACTAAATTTTCCAAGGAAGCACTTGCGAGACTAGCTCCACACTTGGATGCACTCAAGTGCCGATTCGGCAATTCCACTTTGGACCTTGCCAGCGTTGCTTTACGGTTTGTCCTTAATAAGAACCGGATTGCTTGTGTTATACCAGGCTTTCGAAACGAGCGGCAGGTTTCATGCAACCTAGCCGCGTGTGACCGAGAATTGAACAAAGAAGACATGGCGTTTATCCGCGATGTTTTCAGCAAAACAAATACAAAGGTTGCTAAAGTCAACCAGACCAACGGTTAAAGTCCGTCCAAAACTCGCTAGTATTGAACCAGAGCAGCATTCAATTCCACCGCTTTAAATAAAGCCTATTTGGCTCTTTTCGTTTGCCATAATGCGAAGTGCTGACTCTCTTTCGATAGGCGACTTCGAATTCACAGAAGTAAGCGCTGCCTGCAAACTCTCAGGAGTTCCTGGAGCCATCGCCCCTAGAATTCTCAAGTACGCAGAACGCCAATACACGTTTTCTTCATTCAGGAGCAAGCGATGAAAATCAGTCCATGAATCCTCTTCCCCTTGTAATACGAATTCAAAACTCCTGCTCGATCGCCCAAAACCAACCTGCGTTCAGAATTTGGATAACGGTTTACTCTTCCATGAATAGCTTAAAACCCGACCAGCATAGGATGGAGCAAACACAACCCAGGTCGTCGCGTTTCTTGGTTCATTAAAACCTTCATGGTCGATTCCTCCCGTTCCACTAGCCTAAATAATCCCAAAAATAGCGAAGAAAAAAGTCCAATATACATTCCATTTAGGTCTACTCCAACGTGGCTCATTCAATTCGCTATGCAGCCTTTTGAGAAAGAACCCAAGACATCAGAGTCAAAAAGCTCGTCAGACTTGATTTTTTCCCAATAAGCATCGAATACAACGCAACTGTAACTTCATGGGGGGAAATCCGTCCTTACCAATTACGGAATAAATCTATTTCTCCGTGTCCAACCACCACCAACTTTAAGGAACTCATCATTTAAAATGAAATCAAACGATCACATCGACTCGAAACACTTTCGTGCGGCAATGCGATTCGCGATCGCCACGGCAGCAACCTCCTTCATTGCAAGCACAACGTTAGCCGTAAAGACGGCCCGAGTCTTCATCGACTCTGAAGCATCTAATACCTACAACGAGGTCAAAGAAAACGATGGCGGAGCCAAGTACGAGACTTACGTTTTCATAAAAGGAAATTTCTACGACGGTGATTTCGCCGACAAAAGTCTCATAACCGCTAGCTTTGAAGAAGTAGCCGCGACGCTCGCGGAAAACATGAAGCAGCGCAATTACTACCCTTCATCAACTCCCAGTGAAGGCGACCTTTTGATTGTCGTTCACTATGGAACAACTAGTGTAGAATCGGATTTGGAAGAACTCTTTATGCTCGATGCTACAGATCCTTACGCACAAGGAGAGAACAGCGAAGGTTCAGAGGAAGAACCTGGCTTTTCCGAAGTATACAGCGACGACTTTGTCGATTTGGCTGACCTAAGTGACTTCGGCTCAAACAACACCGTCCAGCACCAACGGACGATGCGGAATAATCGCCTAGGCATTAGCAAGGCATTGAATCGAAAAAACATAACATCGACCGAGGAATTCGACCTCCGAGTCGAAATGCAGGACGAGCGGTATTTCATTATTCTCATGGCATACGACTACGAAAAATTGAGATCGGAAAACGAAAGAGAACTTCTTTGGACGACCCGCTTCAGTGTACCCTCGATTGGAACAAATTTTGAAGATGCCTACCCCGCCCTTGCTAGAGCTGCTAGTGCCTTCTACGGCACCAGCTTGGAGAAATACGCCAAACAAAGCACGCATTTCGGCACTGGCACCGTCGACATCGGCACGCTCGAAACGGTGGGTGTCGAAGAAGACGCCTCTGCAAACCAATCTTCTTCACAAAAATAGCTCAATCGATGAGCTGTCCCAATGCAAATATGCCAAATTCAATATTCAAGCCGGGCATTTTGTGCCTAATCACCCTTTTCTTCCCGCTTTGCTCCAAGGGAAACGAAAACACTCTGGAAATTGCCTCCGAACTCGCTCAACAAGCAGTGGAAAGCTCCCTGGCCTTGGAGATTGCCACAGACCTGACGACCGATATCGGTCCCCGCCTCTTCGGCTCGGAAAGTGAAAAGCGGGCGGTGGAATGGGCGAGAGCTCGATTTGAGGAATATGGTTTCGACAATATATGGAGTGAGCCATTTCCCGTTGATCGTGGCTGGGAAAGAGGGCTCGAAACAGCTTCGATTACGCATCCCGCACCTCAAAACCTTGTTATTACCGCTCTCGGCGGAAGCGTTCCCACGCCAGAGGGCGGAATCGAAGCAGAAGTAGTCGTCTTTAAAACAATCCAAGCCCTGCTCGATCAACCAGAGCGCTCCCTAGACGGCAAAATTGCGGTTGTGACCCAGGCGATGGAGATTGGTGGATACGGAAGATTTTCTGGCCCCATTCGCCAGAACGGACCATCGGAAGCGGCTAAACGAGGAGCAATTGCCTACTTGATGCGGTCCGCTGGAACCGACAACGACCGAATGGCACATACCGGTGTCACAAGTTACGAACCAGGAGTTCGTCGCATTCCCGCCGCTGCGCTCTCGGTTCCCGATGCACAGCAGATAGACCGTCTCGCAGATCGCCAAAAATCGATATGTATCAAACTTTTGCTTACTCCAAAAGAGCTAGGGACAGTTACAAGCCACAACCTTATTGCTGAAATTAACGGGAGCGAAAAACCGGACGAGATCATCTTGCTTGGCGCCCATATAGATTCGTGGGATCTCGGCACGGGTGCGATCGACGATGGAGCGGGGGTAGGCGTGGTTATGGCAGCATCCAAGCTGATTCGCGACCTGCCCAATCCTCCAAAGCGAACGATTCGTGTCGTTCTGTTTGGGGCTGAGGAAATTGGTATCTACGGAGGCAACTACTACGTCGAAAAGCACCGCGACGAACTTTCAAAACACATCATTGCCGTCGAGGCTGATGCCGGCCAAGGCCCCGTTCACACATTTAACATTGGGATAGGAAACCCGCTCGATCCGAGCCTTTCCATTATTCGTAAAGCCCTTGAACCGCTCGGAGTAAAGGCGGGCCGAGCAAAGTCCCGGGGCGGTCCCGACATAGCACCTCTGAGCAATCTCGGTGTTCCCGTTGTCGGTTTGGACATGTTCACGCGTGACTACTTTGATCTTCATCATACCGCGAACGATACAATCGATAAAATCATACCTGAACGAATCAACCAAAGTGCGGCCGTTTACGTAACCTTTGCCTACCTGGCATCTGAATTGGGGGGCTACTATAGAGCAGAAAACTAGTGCCTATCTTTTCCGTCTACCGGCAGCGAAAGCGACTATCGCGAGAAAACGAACAGCCGCAGATCCGATCAATTCGCCGGATCAACTATTCCTTTTTCTCTGAGAAAACACTTTTTGTTCTGCCAATCCGGGGCAACCTTCACCGATAGTTTCAGGTCAACGAACTTGCCAAGATCGAATCTTAGTTTCTCCCTCGCACTCTTAATGACGCGGTTCACCGTTTGTCCTTTTTTCCCTATGACAATCGCCTTCTGACTATCCCGTTCGACATAAATAGTCGCAGCGATCTGGATCTTCTTTTCATTCTCCGCCCAATCGTCGATTTTCACGACTATCTCCTGAGGCAATTCCTGGCGCATCAATTCATTTGCCGCCTCCCGAATGACTTCTTCCGATATTTCGCGCTCGATCACATCTGTCAACTGGTCATCTGGGAACAGGAAGGGCCCCTCTGGAAGCGTTTGGCGAAAATGATCCAGAAGAGAATCAATCCCCTCGCCTGTCAAAGCAGAAATCCTGAATACAGATACATCACCTATGATCGCTTGAAAGCTTTCTGCGATCGATACGGCCTGAACTTCACTAGCTGTATCCATTTTATTGATGACTAGGACGGCTGGCTTTTCAGCTCTACGAACAAGTTGGGCGACCCGTCGATCCTCATCGCCAAACTCGCGAGTGGCATCGCATAGGCACAAAATAGCATCGCCGCCCTTTACTTCGCCGATGACTGTATTTGCCATCGCTTCATGCATGCGGTTTTTAGCGTAATGAACCCCTGGGGTATCAGAAAAAATGATTTGGGATTCCTTGTCGCTCAAGATTCCCAACCATCTTTTTCGAGTCGTGTTCGGACGTGTAGAAACCGCAGTCAAATGGTAGCCGAGAGCTTTGTTAATAAATGTGGATTTTCCTACGTTTGGCCTTCCCACAATTGTGACGAACCCAACTCGACCTCTACCAAATTCTATACAATCTTCTTCCACCTTGAATTGCCCCTACCAACGCGTTAGAATCTCGCCTTGGCAAGCCTTTATCTGCGGTGCCTCACGGTAAAAACGAGAACGCTCAGTAGCAGAACTTATTAACTCTTAGGGGAATGAACTCGAACCGTTGGATTAAAGCGCGGAGCAAACGCTTCAAAAGCCTAAAGGAATACTCAGATCGAGCCGATTCCTTATCTATGCAACCAAAAGATAAGCGACGTTTACTCCGAAAATGGGAAAAGCAACGACCGGCACTCCAGTCCAAGATCGAAGCTAATCTCGCTGAAAGCACCCAAACGATCCAACGATACAACGATTTACGATAGACTGGGATAATGCGGGAATTAATCTTTACAGTTCAGGTTGCGAATCCGTTCCACCCCACAAGAAAAAGAAGCTAATCGATCAGGCCGCCAAAATGTGCCAACCAGAGATCACCGAATGAGCCGTACTTGTAGATCGCTCAATTAAGGAATAGGAAATATTGTACCAGAGTCTTCTCCGCAAACCGCCCCCTGCCAAATGGCCAGAATGTTTCATCGAAGCCAATCGCTCGCTCGCTGGAAAGCGTAACTGAAATCCGGCGCTTCACATCGCCATCAGCTTCAATATTTTATTTGTAATTTCTGAAACTTGAAGTCTTTCCCTCCTGTTGTCAGATTTTCCCGGTATGGGTCGATGGGTTGAATCTCGGGGAGTACTGGGCGTTACTAGCACGCTTCTAATGGCATTTGGCTTGCCTCAAATTGGAGCGGATTCAATCCCCGAGCTTCAAACCACTGTCAAAACCCTCACTCGACACATTGACGAGAATCCAGATTCCGCGAGTGACTACCAGTCGCGTGGCGTTGCATATTTTGAACTTGGAGAGTTCGAAAAGTCGATTTCCGATTTCGATCGATTTATTCAGCTTCACCCGAATCAGGAGCCTCATCACTGGCAAAGAGGCATTGCCTACTACTACGCCCACGAATACGAAAAAGGTGTCCAGCAATTCGAGCTCCACAAGTCCGTCAACCCGAATGATGTCGAAAACGCGGTCTGGCATTTCCTCTGCAAGGCAAAGTTAGAAAACGTCCAAGCAGCAAGGGATTCGCTGATTCCCATCAAATTCGATTCGCGAATACCCATGGTTCAGATTTGGGAACTATTCTCTGGCATCGGAAGTCCCGAAAAAGTACTCCTCGCGGCTGGCCCAATAGACACCGGTTCTGGAATCTCCCGCCAAAGACATTGCTATGCCCATCTCTATATTGGGCTTTACCACGAGGCTTTGGGTCAAACGAAATTGGTAAAAAAGCACATATCTCTCGCCGCTAATGAATTTTCGATGCAAAACTATATGGGAATGGTTGCAAGGGTCCATAATCGACTCATCAACCACTGACCCTATCAAAATCTTAGGCAAAGAGAACATCTTCATACGCCCTCTGGTATAGAAGGTGTTCAATGACTAAGGGCAATCGATCCCTTCTGGTAAGTTGTGAAGATAATCCTAACTTTTGGGTGTCAAGTGGTGTATAACAAACTAATAGCTGCCCTAGAACGACCTCTTCAAACTGAACTTCCCAACCCTTACCTTCTTCAGTCTGAATTCAATCGCACCGAGAATCTGTTCAAACGAAACCTCATCAATCAGCGAGAATACGATGCGGAAGCCCTAGATCCGTAGACGGTCTTGTCGCAGTCTAGACGGAGGACGACATGCAGTGTTAGGAAATAAACATCACTCTCGACCGGGAAAAAGCAAATCACTACGGAATTGAGACGCCGATGATTCACGTGTCATATTTTTTTGCTAAGTCAGATCGATATTCCAAAAAACGGAAATCGCCGAACTTCGCCCAGAAAGCCTCGAAGCCACGGATTGAAACAGCGTTCTTTGCTAGTTCGCGTAGTTCGTGTGGTTTGGCTTAGGACCAGAAGGCGGTTCAACTCCGTGTCTAGCCATCACCTCTATAATCGCTTCTACTGTCTCAAACGAGGGCTTAAAGTTTCCAGGACGGTAACCTTGTGCGATTAACAAGGGAGTCCAGCCGTCATCATTTTTCGAATTCCAAATATTGATGTCCGACCCTAATTCATCGAGGTAATAGACCATTGAGGGGATATTCTTCAGCGCCGCTCCATGCATCGCGGTCTCTCCATTGCTATCTACCATATTGATATCTACTCCCAGAGAGACGATGAGTTTCGTAGCTTTCAAGCATTCGGCTTCATTTCCAGCTTCTTCCTCGGGAGCCCAACTTCCGACGCCCGCCGCCGCTAAAAACGCTGTCGTACCTTGATTGTTTGGAATGTGCGGATCCGCACCAAGCTCGAGGAGTAACTTCATGTAGGGAACGTCCGCCCTATCCGAGGCTAGAAAGAAAGCCGTCGCCCCAAAATCTCTATTCTTGACGCTACCTTTACCTTTCTCGACTCGACAATTCACATCAGCCCCTCTGGCGACCAGCTCGCGAATAAACTGTTCACTGTTGCGTAAGCCAGAGCCGCGCGGTGCAGGATCTCCACTAGCCGATTCTCCGATATCCGGTTTACGTATCCATGTAAGGGCATGCAAAACGGAGTATCCTGTGCGAATATCGTTTGGATCTGCCCCCCTGTCTAAAAGCTCGATCGCGAGATCAAAGTGACCATTTTCCGATGCCAGCATGAGAGGACTAGTCCCTGACATGGGAAGCTTCCCGAAGAATCGCTCTGGAGTCATCACCGCATTAATATCCGCTCCCGCATCAAGGAGCATGTGCGTCACTTCATGTTCACCATTTCGCACAGCGAAAAACAAAGGCGTGTATCCAGAATACTCTAGAGGGGTCTTAAAATCCGCTCCATTTTCGAGAAGTTCACGGACCACGCTAGCATGCCCCTCAGCGGCAGCCCACATAATGGCAGTCTGATCACGGCTTTCTTGGGCATCGATCTCGGCTCCCGCATCCAGGAGGGCTTTGACAACACCAATCTTACCGGTACGCGATGCGGTCATCAAAGCGGTTTCGCCTCCTCTGGCAGAGCTATTCGGATCCGCCCCCGCTTTAAGCAGTCTCGAGACGATCGCTTCATTGCCATTCAGGCACGCTAGATAAAGAGGGGTGATTCCATATCGATTCTTTATAGTCGGGCTGGCCCCTCGCTCGACCAAATCGTATACGAGATCAGCCTTGTCATGGTAAGTCGCCCAATGCAGTGCGCTCATCCCATCAACCTGAGTCGCATTGATGTCCCCTTCCTCAATAATTAAACTCACTGTATCAAAGGCCCCTGCTTCAACCGCATCGGCCAGTTTCGAATCTGGCCCGGCCTGCAGCGTGCCCAAGAGAAGAACGAAAACAGAGAGATAGGTGGGATATTTTTTGATCTTCATCTCTTAGTTTGTTCTGCAGTGAGGATTCAACCAAAGATTCGATTAGACCGAAAGCGGTTCAAACAGATCGTTGATCATTCCGTCACTATCGCCAAACGAATCGATTTTTACCCCAACCTTGTCGAGAAGAGTCAGATGCAGGTTCGCCAAAGGTGTAGGCTTGTCATACCGAATGTGGCGATTTCCCTTCATCCCGCCGGAGGCTCCACCCGCAACGATGCAAGGCAGATTCGTATGATCATGAACATTGGGATTACCAATACCGCTTCCATAAAGAATTAGCACATTGTCTAACAATGAGCCGTTACCTTCTGGAGTATTCTTCAGTTTCTCCAAATATTCCGCAAACAAGGAAACGTGAAATGCATTGATCTTAGACATGCGCTCAATCTTATCCGGATTGTCACCATGGTGCGAAAGTGGATGGTGCGGATCGGAAACACCGATTTCAGGATACGAGCGATTACTCGTTTCCCGCGCAATTTGAAAAGTGGAAATTCGTGTAATGTCACCTTGATACGCCAGCAGTTGGAGATCAAACATTAGACGTGCGTGATCAGCATACATCGCTGGAACTCCCATAGGACGTTCGAGATCTGGCAATGGGTTGTCTTTCGAATCTAATTCCGCTTTCTGTATGCGTCTTTCAACTTCCCGTATAGCGTCCAAATACTCTGTTAAACGTGCTCGGTCACGAACACCCAAGTCACGCTTCATGCGTTTCATATCTTCTGTGATCGAATCGAGTAGGCTCGCACGCTTCCTCAAAGCCTCCCGTCTTTCCTCAGGAGTCCCGCCTTCACCGAAAAGGTTTTCAAAAACGATGCGCGGGTGGGCTTCCGCCGGTAGTGGAGTTGTAGGGGAAGACCAAGAAAGATTGTTTTGATACACGCAAGCGTATCCATTGTCGCACTGGCCAACCGTCTCCATCAAATCCATGGCTAGCTCTAGTGAGGGAAGTTGGGTTTCCTGTCCGATTTGCTTAGCAGCAACCTGGTCCGCAGTAGTCCCAAGGTAATAGTCTGAACTCTCGGTCACCTTCGCCTTCGCAGCGCTCAAGAAGGAAGAATTCGAAGTCGCGTGCGACCCCGGGTAAGCAGGCTTCAACTCCATATTCGTAAACACCGTTGTTTGGTCTTTAACGGGAGTGAGCGAATCGAGAATCGGCGAGAGCTTATCGAGCGTGTCGTCGCTCCCAGGCGTCCATCTTGATTGGTCACAGCCCATTGGCATGAAAACGTAGCCTAGACGCCGCACCCCGTTGGCTGCCGTTCTCGAGGTAGCAGTGGCGGCAGGAACCATCGCATCGAGTAGCGGCAATGCGAACGACGCTCCCACGCCTTTGAGAAAGGTTCTTCGAGGTATATACCTTTTAGTTATGAATTTCATAGTATTTAATCTCTATTGCGAACGAATCGCTACGTAATCACCGTCTAGTTTAGCTCTCATCTGAAACGGCACGCTTTTCACGATACCTAGTATTATCGACGAAAACCTATATTCGTCTGATCGTGCATTTTTCACGATCCCCCGAACTGCAGGGGCGTCGTGGGCTTCAACTCCCCTACCTAAAGCAAATGTAAGCAGTTTTTCGCTTAACGTACGAACAAAAAGTTCCGGGCGCTCCAATAGGCCCTCCTCGAGCGGCCCTACTCCTTTGAAAACGCTTCCATCGGGCAATCCACCCGATACATCAATCGCCGTACCATCTTCGTATTCCCTCCAGCGGCCAACGGCATCGAAATTCTCCAATGCAAATCCCACCGGATCCATCAGGTTATGGCAGCCGGCACACGCCGGATTCTCACGATGTTCCGCCAATTGCTCTCTCATTGAAAGCGTTGCATCCACTTTATTCTCCTCAAGAGCGGGAATGTTCGGAGGGGGCGGGGGTGGGGGCGTTCCTATTATGTTTTCTAGAATCCAGCTTCCTCGGATAACCGGTGAGGTTCGCGTTGCGTACGAAGTAACTGTAAGGATACTGCCTTGTCGAAGCAACCCACCTCGATTGTGTTCCAGATCAAGACTAACCCGGCGGAACCGGCTACCTGCAATGTTAGGGATGCCGTAATGGTAGGCCAATCGCTCATCAAGAAAAGTATAGTCCGATTTTAACAAATCCAGGACGCTTCGATCTTCCCTTATTACACTTTCGAAAAACAGCTCTGTCTCTTTTCGAAAGGACTGCCTCAGATTATCATCAAAGTCTGGATACAACCTCGAATCGGGCACAACCGAATCCAAATTTCGCAGATGCAGCCATTGGCTCGCAAAATTATCTACTAGGTTAACCGCCTTCTCGTCGTCAAGCATCCGGGTTACCTGTGCTTCCAGAACTCCAGGATTGCGAAGTTTGCCCGCAATCGCCAAATCTAGCAGTTCCCCATCAGGCAAACTGCTCCAAAGAAAGAAGGACAATCGGCTCGCTAATTCCAAGTCACTGATCCGATAAGCCTCGCCGGGCTTCGAACCAGCGGGATCTTTCTCCACTCGAAACAAAAACTGAGGGCTCACGAGAATGGAACTCAAAGCCATCTCAATGCCAGATTCAAATCCACCCCCTTCCTTACCTTCCTTGAAGAAGTCCATCGGGCGCTTTAGATCCTCATTGGAAATAGAACGGCGATAAGCCAGCTTCATTAGGTTCGCGAGGATCTCGCGGGCAACGGACTCCTCCGCACTCTCATCGGAAGGATGCTTTATGAAGATCTTTTTCCGGCTAGGAGTATCTCCTGCACCTTTTGCCTCAAACGGACCCGTAATGGAAATTTGATAAACCGCAGGTGTAAGACGCGGGTGACGGTGATGATTGTAATGGGCACGGAAGGGCTCTCGCTTAATTTCCAATAGCGAATAAGGAGTTTGCAAAAACGTCACCCCTAGCTTCCTTGGACCTGCCTTCGCACTAAATCGCGTCTTTAAGTGTTTGTCCAATTGGCTATGATCTCGAATGCCTTTGGGGGGATCTATTGTGAACCGTTTAACCAGGGAACGATCGAGAAGGATCTCCATTTCGTGAGTCTCCTTCAGTCCTTCTACGTGCTCATTGCGATCACGTGTAAGAAGCACTTCGATTTCGTATTCACCATCTTGGGGAAACGTATAGTCGATGAGGGTACCGCCACGGGTGCCGATCGGAAGTCCGTCAACATGTTTTTCCTGCGTAACATCTGGACGAATACGATAGGTATATCCCCTTGGAGAACGGTAGGGCGTTCCCACTGCTAAGCGGCTGATCTTCTGAGCCGCTGAAATATACCGGTCGAGCAAGCTCGGGGAAAGCGCTCCCACCGTGACGTTATCAAAACCATGACTCTCATCGTCCTTCGGGAGCAAGCTCTTCGCATCGATGTTGACTGCGAGAAGATCACGAATCGCGTTCCGGTACTCGGTTCGATTCAAACGACGAAATGTCTCAACGCGTCCCGGCTTCGGGTTAATTGAGGCGTGGGCATCCAGCGATTCAGTAATCGAAGCGAGCACCGCATCATAAGTGGCCTCGCTTGGCCGCTTCCGGTCGGGTGGAGGCATTTGACGTGAATCTAGGCGTTTGATCACCTTCTCCCACAATTCAGGATTTTCCTCTGGATCATCGAGCGAAATTCCTTCCAAGACCAAGTCGCCCTTTCTTTCATCCGGATTGTGACAACTGACACAGTACTGATTTACCAGCGCATGCTTAGAGGAAATAATCGGATCTCGTTCATCCCCGTTGCCCGACAATCCAACCAATTTTCCTTCCAGCCATTCCGCTACCGATTCGAATTCGGATTCCCGAGGGCGTTTCACATCCTCCTCTTCGGGCGGCATTTCGCGCTCCCGCAGCATCCAGACCACCTCATCCCAAACCTCAAAATGCTGGTCGACTCCAGCCCCCAAGAGGGATTCAAGATCGAGTTTTCCCTTTTTCTTATCCGGATTGTGGCAACTGACACAGTATGCGTTGACGAAATCGAGAAGAGGCTCCTCGAGTGCGTAATCTTCTCCGCTCGTTTTAGATATAAAGAAAAGCAAGAAAACTCCGCAAAACATAGAGGATAATTTTGCGTGTAAGGCAAATGGAATATAGGTTGGGCAGAGCATTTCAGGAAACAGCCAGGGCTAATTTAGACATGTGCACATAAGCCCCTTCGACCTGTTACATACATGAGTAGAAAACTGGACGGATTCAAGCTTATCGGCTCCCCTCTCGAGGAGAGAAACGACTTTTTCCGATTCTGGGCAGCCGGCAGAGCATTCAAAAATCAACCGGAAAGCCTAAACACTGCCTTGATTTAGGGCCTTCAGCTGCTCGCTGAGCCAGATCTTACGTTTCCAACGGGTATTTTTTGAAGACATGTCGATAGAGTAGAGACTGTCGCCCATGTCCGGTTGCGGCAGGCTAAGGATACGACACAAATTAAGGGCAAGCCACTTTTCAATTTTTAGTACGACCATTTTCTTGCGAAGCCGCCCCTGAATATCGCGATTGAGCACGGTTGGAATCGTGTTGAGCGTAAGGATTTCGTCGATCGCCGTATTGGCCATTTTTACTCGACCCTCCTCGCTTGCGTAAAAATGCGTCAGAGCAAAAACCGTCTTATCTGGGTTCACTTGCTTCAATAGCTGACAGGATTTAACAACCGTCGAACCAGTCCGCACCATATCATCGAAAAGAACGATGTCATGACCTTGAATGTCCTCGAGCTTCGTTTCACTTTCCTCATGGATTTTGATTTCAACCTGCCGCTCACTAATCCGCTCCTTGTCGAGAAGGACAAACTTTGCCTTGTCGAATCCGAGTTGGGCAAACATCTGCTTGACGAACTCCCTGGCTCCCTTGTCCGGCGCGCAAAGTGCCAACCCTTCTCCAGCATCTTCGTAATCGACAATATCTGAATTCAGCAAGTAGTCGACGTAGATGTCATAGGGAATCAAGTTATGAAACTTCCCATCGAAGACTTCGCTAAACATTGCTTGCACTGAGAAAGAGTGATTGTGGACTGTTACCACTCGATCCACTCCCGCTAGCTTCAGCATTTGTGCGTACAGCTTCGCAGTAAAGAGTTGGCCATCGAATTTCTTGAGATCATTCAGGTCACGTTCAACTTCGGTCTTGCCCAAATTCGGTCGCGGTCCTCGGTCTTGGGCACTGTAGTACAGATCGGGCTCTACGAGAATCACCTCCGCGGCACCGTTCTCTTTCGCAGCCCGAGCAATCATCAGGTTTCGCATCGCGAGGCTCTGACGGCTCATCACGAGACTGCTCGTGCTGACGATTATTATGCTTTTTCCACTCAGCTTGTTTCCGATTTCGGAAAAATCCTGCTCATCCGAAATGAAACGCGGACAGAATTCCGAATTGGCGAACCGCTTCATGCTGATGAGATCCGCAACATCCTCCCCCTGACCCATCGCGAAGGCGACGTCGATAGCGAACGGATCATCTGAGGAATTTCCAACGACAATGTATTTTGGCTCAGTCATACGGGAGAACTTCGATTTGGAAAACTCGGGGCTTGGAGTGGCATACGAGTATTAGGAAAATGAAACACTGAGAACCAAAAGGGCGAGCTTTATTCGCTACAAATGTTCATTGGAAAGGGTTTGTTTGAAACGTTGGCTGACTCGCATAAGGTTGCGTCAAACGCCATTTTTCTCTTTGGCTGAACACTCACTCAACACCCCTAACCTTCTCCATATGAAAATCTTTGGCCTAAATCCCTCCCAAGTTCTCGAAAGATTGGGGACTGAAAAAATCAAAAGCCCCTACTCCCTAACTTTTTCTATTCTCTACGGAGGTATCGGTTTTGGATTGGTCAGCGTGATTGCCTATTCGATTTGGGCCTTCAGACTCATCCGCGGACAATGGACGATGTATGCCTCAATTGCACTCGTGTACCTGCTACTCTCTGGCTGGGTCCTGAGTCGGCTAACAATCGTGCCAAAGAATCAAATTCGGTTTACGGCTCTTTTCTCGGTCGCCTTTCTCGGATACGCCGTCCTCTGGTGCCTTTTCTGGTTGGGCCTTAAGTGGCATCATCACGGCGATCTTTACGGCTCTGCACTAGGACTCCTTCTTATGGCAATTATTCTGAAACGGGCTTTTGGCAGCCAAGGGAATCTATTGTTTGTATTCGGAATCTTATTCACGTTCCACACGTTGGGCTACTATGCGGGCGATGACCTCCATCAAATTACAGGGGGTTCCACGGGTCGTCTTTTGTGGGGAGCTTGCCACGGAATTGGATTTGGAGCAGGCTTAGGCTGCTTGATCCACCAATGTCAGCTCCCTTTAATAGAGGCTTCCGAATCAACCAACTAAGGTTTCTCGCCAATTTCGCGAGCCCGATGGGACTGAAATACGTCGTTGAAGGGATCTTGAGTCAAATTGGGAGACTACCGGGAAACGACAAGGATTCTTGTCTCGGTCCCTTTCATTGAATATCGGCTCGCCCCAATGGAAGGATTACAAATCCATCGTCGTTGACGGATGAGCTTTCCCAACCCTGTTCTTTCCTTCAATCTTGAACGGACCTGAAAAAGAGTGGCGTAGATGAGGTCTTGTATTTGTTATTTAATTATAATAAACTAAACTCTTAGCCTTTCACCATCGCAGCTCACAATGGTGAAGACAGTTTCGAAGCGAAGTCCAAACCAATAGAGACCACGAAGTTACCAACGAAAATATCGAGTACTCTAATATCATTCTCTGGGGCGACCCGAGCAGTAATCAAATACTGGCCCTTATCCAATCGAGACTCCCCTTTGAATGGAACGCCAAATTACTTCGGATCGGCTAACAAATCTATTCGACCGATGAACAGGCACCCTTGATGATCTATCCCAATCCGCTCAACCCGAAGCGCTATATCGTAATCAAATCGGGTTTCACTTTCAGTAAATTCTCAGGAGGCAGCAATTCTCTACAGATTCCCAAGTTGCCTCACTGGGCGGTCATTGACTTGGTCGAAACACTAGCTCCGCAGTATCCCGTTGGAGTTATCGAAGCCGGCTTTTTTGACGAGAGTTGGCAATTTAAAGCACGCCAGTTCCCTACTAGTCTTCGGGTATCTGAAGTTTAGGCACCTGACTTGTGGCAGTCCAACCGCCATCAACTAGCAGCGTTTGCCCAGTGATGTGACTTGCCTTATCAGATACCAAAAAAAGGGCCGCGTTGGCAATATCCTGAACCGTGGCGACACGCCCCATAGGAATCGTCCCGCACCAGCCATCCTCGAAGGTGGGGTCGTCACCCGTTGTCCGCTCGGTAAGCACCGCCCCGGGTGAAATAGCGTTTACCGTAATTGCATACTGGGAAAGCTCTCCCACGAGCCCTTTCGCCAGCATACGCAGTGCACCCTTAGTCATTCCGTAGGGAACCAAATAAGGATGAGACTGATGCCCCGTAACGGAGGACATGAAAAGCATCCGTCCTCCCGTATTCTGCGTCTTCATATGCAGCGCCGCTGCTTGTGCAAGAAAGAACGACCCTTGCAGGTTTAAACTCACCAGCTTCTGGAACTCCTCCACTGTATAGTCGAGAAAGGCTCCGTAGGTCGTGATTCCTGCATTCGCAATTGCGATATGAATCGAGCCAAATCGTTCAACGGCATGGCCTATGAGCGAAGCCGCGAACTTTGGATCGCTGGCATCGCCTCCCAACGCCTGACAGACCCCTCCTTCACTTCGGATCTTTTCTGCGGCACTTTCCGCTAACAGCTCATCCAGATCATTGAGGATCACTTGAGCACCCTCAAGCGCCAGAGAACGACAAATCTCGAATCCAATCCCGATCCCTGCACCGGTTACGACTGCAACTTCTCCCTTAAATTCAAGCTCAGACATGACATGCTATCCGTAATTAAAAACGATCAGGGATCAAAGCGTTTCTTTGGGATAGGGTCGAATAGTTCCAATGGTCGGGCAGCTTATCCTTAAGTAGCCGACGCTTTGGATGGATCGACGACTGACGGTGAATCGTCAGCCCTACCTTTTGACTCGCGGGAAAAGCGAGAGAAGGCCCTACTCAGAATGGCCAGCAAGGTAGAAAAGATCGGCTCGATCCTCCTAACATGGAACTCGAGACGGAGGACCGAACCGGTCATCCCTACCATTTCGACACTATCGACAATTTTCTTCCCTTTGATACCGCATACCCTATTCCCATTGAGCATCTGATGTTGGGACGACTTGAAAAACGCTGGCGAGAACCGGGTGGCTATCGGCAACTCCTAATCGTTGCGGTCCCCCTGATTCTCAGCATGGGCTCGCATTCGATTCTCATCTTCGTCGATCGCGTCTTTCTTGCCCGTTACTCCGCAGATGCCCTTGCCGCTGCCCAGCCCGCAGGTATGCTCAATTTTTCCATTCTATGTTTCTTTCTTGGAGTTTCAATCTACACGTCGACCTTCGTAGCGCAATACACAGGAGCCAAAAAGCCCGAGAAAGTAGGACCCTCAGTATGGCAAGGGATCTACATCGCGGTCATTGGTGGTTTAACGCTTCCCCTGTTCGCCCCGTTCGCTGACGAAATTTTCGTGCTGATCGGCCACACCCCTGAAGTCCAGAAAAACGAGGCGACGTTCTTCAGTATCCTAAATTTTGGGGCATTTTTCTTTTTAGCCAATGGAGCATTTTCCTGCTTCTATTCTGGCCGGGGAAAATCATGGACCATCGTGTGGATGAATCTGTCGATGACGATCATCAATATCGTCTTAGACTATGTTCTAATATTTGGAAAATTCGGTTTTCCCGAGATGGGAATCGCCGGCGCCGCTATCGCCACCCTCGCTTCTTCCGCAACGATCATGTTTGCCTACGCAGCCCTCATTTGCTCGAAGGGGAACAACGAGAGATTCCAAACGAGAACCAGCTGGCATTTCAACAAGCCGCTGTTTCAACGAATGATTCGCTTTGGGACGCCTTCAGGGGTCCACTTCTTTCTCGATATTATGGGTTTTACGATTTTCGTCCTCCTAATCGGTAGGATCGGGATGGTCGAGCTCGCTGCGAGCAACATAGTCCTGAACATCAATCTCCTTAGCCTGCTCCCCATGATAGGACTCGGAACCGCTACCAGCATTATGGTGGGACAATTTCAAGGAGCACAGAACAGCGGGCTTGCGGTCAAAACAACCCACTCCGCCCTACATATGGCCGTTATACATAGTTCGATAATGGCTACACTGTATTGGCTGATCCCCGACGCTCTCATTAGCCCTTTCATACATGAAGCCTCTGGTGGCAACCTTCCTCAACTAGAGGAAACGAGCATTAAGTTGCTACGATTTTTCATCGTTATCGTCTTTTTCGATTCACTGATCATAATAAGTGGAGGAGCACTCAAGGGATCAGGTGACACCAAATTTGTCATGACCACCCTCGCGGTCACTTCTATTTTCCTACTCGTTATTCCTTCGTATCTATTAATCGAGGTTTTTCACAAGCCTGTTACATACGCATGGATCAGCGTAGTTGCGAATCTCGGCATCGTGGGAGTCGTGTTCTTCCTGCGATTCCGGTCCGGAAAATGGCACAAGATCGAAGTGATTGAACGGTAGGGAACGCAGATCGACTGAATAGGGCATTTTTTCGTTCGCAATTCGCAAAAGGTAGGACACGACGGCCCGGCGTGCCGCGCAAGCGGCTCAACCAACGCGGCTCGCCGGGCCGTCGAGCCCTACCTGCGAAGCGAGAGGTTTCTCACCCACGCCCATGGATAAGCGACCAACTCGTCGAGAAGTCCTCTAGGGATAGTCAGCCCTACCTTGATCACTAACGGTTAACTATCAAAAAAGGCCCTACTCTCGCGGAACCTTTTAAAAATCAATATTGAATGGCTTAAACAAGCGGTACTAGCCAACAGCAATCTGCTTCATCGCTGTCATGTAGCCGCGCAGCGTGGCTCCAACTTCTTCGACGGGATGATTACGAATTGCCGTATTCACTTCTATGAGGCGCTGGTTGTCTACTTGAGTGTCTGAGACGTCAAGTCCCTTTCCAATCACGTCAACATTAACCCCTTTCATGAAATCGCCCAGTAAGGGAACCGCGACATTCGAAAATAGGTAGCAGCCGTACTCAGCCGTATCCGAAATTACCTTATTCATTTCGTAAAGCTTTTTCCGACCAATCAAGTTGGCGATTAGTGGGGTTTCGTGGAGCGACTCGTAATAGGCCGATTCCGCTTTGATCCCCGCGTTCGTCATCGACTCGAAGGCCAATTCAACCCCCGCCCGAATCATCGCTACCATGAGGATACCTTTGTCGTAGTAATCCTGTTCCGATATATCAACATCAGCTGGATTGGACTTTTCGAACGCCGTCTCATTCGTAGCCTCCCGCCATGCGAGCAAGTCTTTGTCGTCGTTGTCCCAATCCGCCATCATTCCTGACGAAAACGCGCCGGACATGATGTCTTCTTGATGTTTGTCGAAAAGATCGCGCATGATGTCCTTCATTTGCTCAGACAATTCGAACGCTTTGATTTTCGCCGGATTGCTGAGACGGTCCATCATGTTCGTAATGCCGCCATGCTTGAGCGATTCGCAAATGGTATCGAAGGCGTGCTGAACAAACTTGCTGGCCCAACCTTCGTCCATTCCTTGCTCGACCATTTTATCGAAGCAAAGAAGCGATCCCGCCTGGAGCAGACCACAAAGGATCGTTTGCTCCCCCATCAGGTCGGACTTCACTTCTGCAATGAAACTGGATTCGAGACAGCCTGCGCGATCTCCACCCGTTCCAGCGGCATACGCTTTCGCAATGTCCCAGCCCTCGCCATTGGGATCGTTCTCTGTGTGAACCGCCAAAAGGGTTGGGACTCCAAAACCGCGCTTATACTCCTCACGGACCTCAGTGCCTGGACTTTTCGGTGCGACCATAACAACCGTCAGATCTTCACGAATGTCCGCACCCTCTTCTACGATGTTGAATCCGTGACTGTATGATAAACATGCCCCCTGTTTCATGTGAGGCTGAACCGCTGCTACTACTGCGGCGTGCTGCTTGTCAGGAGTCAGATTCAGGACCAAATCGGCTGTCGGAAGCAGATCCTCGTAAGTCCCTGCCACAAATCCATTTTCAGTCGCGTTCTTCCACGACTGGCGCTGCTGGGAAATCGCTTCGTCTCGCAGGGCATAGCTAACATCCAAACCAGAGTCCCGCAGATTAAGGCCCTGGTTGAGACCCTGGGCACCACAGCCCACAATCACGATCTTCTTCCCCTTCAACGCTTCCGCGCCGTTGAACTCAGAGCGATCCATGAATCGGCACCGTCCGAGTTGTTCCAGTTTCTGAGCTAAAGTCAGAGTATTGAAATAGTTTTTTCTGCTCATCGCAAGGTCGTCTGAAAAATTGAAAACGGGAACCCTATGCAGGTCGCGCGACACGCGTAAAGCGAATAAAAGCTTTCCTGAGAGCTCTTTTTAGCAATCACTGAATCGCGCATGATCCTGAAGATTCTCCACTACCGGACCCTCCAAATCGATCATTGGGAAACTCACTTGGGTGAAACTTGGTGCTTGCTTGGCGGAAACGCATCCGGAAAGGGCCTCCTCGCCACACTTCTCACAGGAAAAGAGAAACCGGAAAAGTGCGAAATCATCGACCTTCCTGCCCCGACTCGATGGGCTTCGTTCGAACGTCAACAGGAGATTTATGAACGGGAGCTCAAGAATGACCAAACCGACTATCTAGACCAGATCGACCCCGGAACAACCAGTCTCGAAATGCTCCTGCAGTCGGGTTGCTCGAAGTCAGAGGCCCTCGAACTCTCGCAAGAGATGCACATCGAGGATATCTTGGAACGCGGGTACAAGCTCCTCTCTAGCGGAGAGGCTCGCAAGGTCCTCCTCCTAAAAGAGATCCTTTCCAAGCCAGAACTCCTAATCCTAGACGAGCCTTTCGAAGGCCTCGACATTCAATCTCGCAGAGAACTTATTGAGCTGACTCAAAAGCTCGTTGATTCGGGCCAGAAGCTGTTGTTTCTCGTCAACCGCATCGACGATATTCCAAACTTCGCCACCCATCTCGGACTGCTCCAAAGGGGTCAGCTTGTTGAATCCGGTCCCATAGAGAATGTAATCCAAAAGCCGGAATTCAAACAAATCGTTGAACTGGACCAAGCATTCGTTCCCGAACTGCCACCCCCTCCGGTTGAGACTTCAAAATCATTCGATACGATAGTCCGCCTTCGCAATTGCTCAGTTAAGTACGAAGAAACGATTCAGTTCGACGGCTTCGACTGGGAATTGAAACCTGGAGAACACACTCTAATCACGGGACCAAACGGCGCGGGAAAATCCACCCTTCTCCAGCTCCTTTCGGGAGACCACCCTCAATGCTACCAGAACGATATCAATATTTTCGGCTATCAACGCGGTACTGGAGAGAGCATCTGGGACATCAAAAAACACATTGGTATCGTATCGGCATCTCTCCATCGCGACTATCGGGCTCCAGGAAACACGCTTACCACGGTTGTATCCGGATTTTATGACAGTATTGGGCTGTATCAGCAAGCGACACCCGCTCAAAGGCATTTAGCCCTGAAATGGCTCGAAATCATGGGACTTCGGGATCAGGCAAACGTTTTCTTTCGACAACTTTCATGGGGCCAGCAGCGACTCGCGCTAATCGCCCGCGGACTGATCAAGCAGCCACCTTTGCTCATCCTGGATGAACCGACCCAAGGTCTAGACGATCTCAATCGGCACTTGGTACTCGCTTTTATAGAAAAGCTGGCCGGTTTGAAGAATACGACTCTACTCTTTGTCAGCCATCGACAGGACGAATATTTGAGTCTTTTCAAGCAGCGGGTCGTGTTTTCGCCTTCAAACCGAGACGGAGTACAATTCGAGCTTGGTCTTATCCAAGACCGTAATACATAGTGCTAATACTCAAGCTACGCCGAATTCGTAGAGATAGCCCGCTAACTTGAATCGCTATGATAGGGTGCACAGCATGGTGCAAGTCCCTCACATTTCTCCCCCGGGCTCAACGAAACGTTCAGCAATCCTCGCAAGGCTTCGACCATTTCCAATTTAGAAGATGGCCCCATACAAAAACAGTTCCTCCAAGCAGCGTCGCATAGGGCTCCAGAGAATGGTCAACAAATGGCCGGACCAGCAGAAAAATCGCTAATCCGATTACGCCCAGAAGAAAATGGCCTTTTTTCCCGTGTATCCGGAAGCCGTTTATAAACGTGAAACCCGCTAGAAGCACGATCGCCGCAATCATTCCCAATTCGAATCCCTCGTGCCCTAAAAACTCGAAACCTAAGACGGGCAAGGCACTCAAGAGTACCGGGGTCGCCAGGCAATGAATGGCACAGGCCACTGACAAGACCATGCCTGCCAGATCCAATTTCGCTACGTAACTCGCGGGAACAATCGTTTTCATCCCTCCTAAAATAACTCTGTAAAACCGGCCTTTATGCAAGTGGCTTGCGAAACTATGGCGAGTCATTTGCGATCAACTAATAGAATCTGCAAAAAGGGACCGTACCCAAGAGCAGTTTCGGAGGCATCCGTTGGGCAACCGGTTCCTTCCGGGCATCCTAGCTTTCCCTGTCCCTCCTGCCCGACCTTGCAACAGATCACTGGAACCGTACGTTGTTTCGACTATGAGATTCGCCTTTACCAAATTTACTGTCATACTCACCGTTTTGAATATTCTTCCTATGACCTCAAACCTAACTGCTGACGAAATTGCCGGAACCGATAAGATAACCCTAGGAGCGGGCTGCTTCTGGTGCACCGAAGCGGTCTTGGAGCGCGTCGAGGGCGTCAAAAGCGCCGTTTCAGGCTACATGGGAGGGCACGTCGAGAACCCCACTTATCGACAGGTCGTTACGGGTGAAACCGGCCACGCCGAGGTTGCCCAGATCCATTTTGACCCCAAAGTGATTTCACTCAAAGAAGTCCTCGACATCTTCTGGCTCATGCACGACCCGACGACTCTTAACCGACAAGGAGCAGATGTGGGAACGCAGTACCGCTCAGCGATTTACTACCACAGCAACGAGCAGAAAAAAGTAGCTGAAAAGTCGATCGCCAAGCTCACCGAATCAGGAAAATTTGCTGACCCAATCGTCACCGAAGTCACCCAGGCAAGCACCTTTTATACGGCCGAAGATTATCATCAGGAGTACTACGAGCTCAATAAAAACGCGGGCTACTGCCGTTTTGTCATCCATCCCAAGCTGAAAAAGCTAGGATTTGAGGACTAGATTGTCTTATTCGCCCCTAAAATAGGCCAGTCGCCGACTTACATTACCTCGCACGTGGGAGCGCCATTCCTTCGGAAAAATGTCTGGATTGATATTAAATTCGTATCCGGGCTGGCCATCTTGAAGCAAAGTCACCGTGTTTAGGATGAGGTTCGCCTCCACTTCCGATTCCGCATTTTTCAACGACAAGTAAATTGCCTCTTGGGGTTTTACGGCGCCGATCAAAGCGAGGAACTCAGCCGCTCTGACTCTAACCAGATTATCAGCGTCATTCTTAACGAGATTTTTTGCCGTTTCAGTAAAACTCGAAGCTTCCTTGCCAAAAGAGCTGCAAACAATCGCTCCCCAGTACCGTACCCAAGGGTCATTCGATTTGAACGCTTGTGCGATCCCGCTTTTCGCTTTGGCAAAGGGAAGCAGACTCAAATTAGCTGTATCCACGAGCTTGCCGATCCGATCTTGATTTTCTCGACCAAACTGGACTGGGTTCGACAAGGTCTCTGAAAGCATGGCGGGTTCCGGTAAAAAGCTGAGATCCGAGATTTCCTTGACCTGATTTGTTAGACGCTGTCTCAAATCCTTCAATACGCTCGCAGATTTAGGGTCGTCGGCCAGGTTATTGGTCTCGTGCGGATCCTTTTCAATATTGTATAGAGCCTCTGCCGCACGTGGCTCAAAAAACTGGCTTTGCACTGCGTTGAGTTCGCCCGCTTGGTACATCGCGTGCCACTCTCTGTAGGCCAGCATCTTGTATCTGTAGTCGTTGAACAATCCATCGAAATTGAAGGGCTGGTAATTGCGAATGTACTTGTATTTTCCTTTTCGAAAGGTCCTGACCAAATCGTACTTCTCATCGAAACGGTCCGCGTAGCCAAAGGCCTCGTCTCGGCGATTGAGGTCCCGAGCCGTTACCCCTTCTCCCAAAAAAGGCTTCCCATCCATCGTCTTGGGCACATCCACACCTGCCAAATTCAGCACGGTCGGCCCAAAGTCGATAAAGCTTACAAACCCGTCCACGCTCCTCCCTGCATTCACTGGCAGCAAGTGTCTCCATTTTTCGGGAGCATAAACGACAAGTGGCACGTTCAGGCCACTTTCGTAAGCGTAGCCCTTTCCACGCGGCAGCACCCCTCCATGGTCCCCATAATAGAAAACGATCGTATCATCGGCAACGCCGTCGTCCTTTAACCGAGCCAGGAATTCCCCCATTTGGGCATCCGTCTCGATGTGGTGATCCTGAAATTTGGCGTAGGTATAGCGGAAGACTGGCGTGTCCGGATGGTAAGGAAAAACTTTGATGGCGTGCGGATCGGTTTTGGTCGCGTTCTCCTCCATGAATGCTTCAGTGAAATGCAACTGCCCTTCATGCGTTCTCCCAAAGTTCTGCACATGAAAAAAAGGCTGCTCGGAATCGCGGTTTCGGTAGGTCGCTTTGTTGGACGACTCATCCCACATTCCTTTGTCGCTCAAATTGTAGTCCGTCTTACTGTTGTTAGTAGTGTAGTAGCCCGCTTCGCGCAAATAATGAGGAAACATCCGCAGACCTTCGGGCATCGGAGCCATGGCAGCTCGCCGGTGGTACTGAGCGGCGATTCGCGGTGCATAAGATCCCGTAATGAGCGTACTCCGGGCAACTGAGCAAACCGGAGCATTTGAGAAGGCGTTCTGAAACACGAGCCCGTTATCCGCCAGCTTTTCAATGTTTGGCATCGCCGCCCCTCCCTCTTCGTAGAGGCGAAGCCAGTGCTTGGAGTTGTCCTCGGAAACGATCCAGACGATGTTGGGCCGGTCTGCCGCCATGGCAGCGGTGCCGACTAGAGAAATGATGAAAAGCACTAGTCTCATAAGTTGTTTGAAAATGGGTTAATCGTGCAGGTTTCAGTACGATGCCCGTGAAAGGGTTAGGACAGTTATTGACCCTTCCAATTTACCTTATCGCAAGACAAAAGTAATTGTCTTCAAGGAGGCTAAGGAGGCCACCCAGATAAATGGGATTGCGATCCTCGCTCATCTCAAGAGAACATCCCTCAACCAATCATGAGCAAACGATACAAGATTTCTCACCTCGCCGACATTGAAGCCGCTCCCTGTCCCTGCGGATTTTCCCGCCGCGCGTTCATGGACGATGACAACGAAATCGCATCAATCCACCTTGTTGACATTAAGAAGGATTCACAAACGCATTACCACAAGAAGCTAACCGAGATCTATCTGGTCCTCGAGGGCGAAGGCCAGATCGAGCTCGACGGGGAGTTGTTCCCCCTCAAGCCCATGACCACCGTCCTCATACGCCCCGGATGTAAACACCGTGCCATAGGTGAGATGAAAATCGTCAATATCCCCATCCCCAAATTCGACCCCGAAGACGAATGGTTCGACTGATTAAATTTGTCAGTGCGATTGTGCTCAATGGGCCCCGCGCGCTCCACACGCACCTAGTGCATCCACGCACACTTGTACGACTCCGACTTACTATCTCTCGCGAAACTCCCTGCGCTCGGCTTCCGGATTATTGAGGTTTCCTCTCGTTTTCCATTCCGAAGGGGTGTGCGCTTCAGCGAACAGCTTTTCGAAGGTAGAAACCAATTCAGGATTGCTCTCGGCGAGGTCATTCTCTTCCGCGATGTCGTTTGAAAGATCGTATACTTCAATCGGACCGGTCAACATGGGCCTTCTAACCGCTTTCCACTTGTCCCTTCTTATGGCCTGTTTCGATCCTTGTTCATAGAATTCCCAATACAGGTACTCGTGACGTTTTTGCTGTCTACTCTTACCCAAAAGCGTGGGTAAGAAACTGATACCGTTCGTCGGAACTTCCAATGAATCCCCCGCGATATCTACAGCGGTCGCCATGAAGTCGACCGCTCCAGAGATAAGAGAAGTGGTGGATCCAGATTTAATTTTTCCGGGCCATTGCACGATCATCGGTACCCGTATTCCCCCGTCGTACAAGACTCGCTTAATCCCCGTCAAGGAGCCATTCGCATCAAAAAACCTCGGATCATTTCCAGCTTCGCTGTGGGGACCGTTATCTGAGGTAAAGAAGATCACCGTATCTTCTATCAATCCATGTTTCTCGAGTCGCTCCACAACTTGGCCCACCATATCGTCTAAATAGCTAACCATGGCGGCCTGACCTTTGTTCTGCTTACTCCAATCTTTGTCCTCGTAGATTCCATTGTCAGGTACTGCAGTCCCATCTCCCGTTTCATTCCACGCCTCATTATTGGCATGCGGGAGCGTATAGGATAGGTAGAGGAAGAAGAGCTCGTCTTTCTTTCGATCGATAAAACTAAGCGTCTCATCGACCATCAAAGCTGGCGTATAATCAATTTTTAAACTGGCGATTCCCTGACCCCATTCTCCCTCGTTCGGGACTACGTTACGCAAAGGTACACGATCCTCATTGCGAATGACAAAGGTCGGATAAAACAAGTGGGCGTGATGCTGATCCAGGTATCCATAAAAATAGTCGAAGCCCTGATTGGTAGGCATTCCCGACGTCCCTTCGTGGCCCAATCCCCACTTTCCGACCTGTCCGGTCGCATATCCTTCCGCTTTCAAAAGTTCTGCCACTGTGACATCCTCTGGACGCAGATTGTTCTTACCGTTCCCGCGAATATAGCAATGACCTGTATCGAGACCAGTCATCAGAACACAGCGAGAAGGAGCGCATACAGTCGAGCCGGCATAGAAATCAGTAAACCGCATCCCGTTCTCAGCGAGTCGATCAATATGTGGGGTCTGGATGAGCTTCTGACCATAGCAGCCTAAGTCACCATAGCCTAGGTCATCTGCCATGATGTAGATGATATTCGGTTTGTCCCGAGCGAGCAGCGGCAAACAAAAAACTAACAATGCGGCGACAAAGATAAGTCGATTTCTCATGGGCTTCAAAAAAACTGACCTCGGACAGAATGGAAAGATTGAATCACATCGTTTCCCCTAAAGCCGGTACCGTTCTCGCTTCAATCAGCCTGTGAAAGCACTAGAAGCGCTTCGAGCGACTTGAATTGGCGGGCCAACTCATCCGCCCCAGTGGAGCTATTTTGCACGATGCTATCGAAAAGCTCTTGTTTGTCCTGCTTCAGCTCCTGAATTTTGCCCTCAATCGTTCCTTTTGCGATCATCCGATATACAAAGACGGTGTTTTCCTGGCCGATTCGATGGACGCGATCGATTGCTTGGTTCTCCACAGCCGGGTTCCACCACGGGTCCATCAGAAACACATAGTCCGCCGCGTTCAGAGTGATACCAGAACCTCCCGCACGTAGACTCACCAACATCGCTGCCGTGTCTCCTGTGCTCTGAAATCCTTTGACCGGCGTTTCGCGATCTCGGGTCGAACCCGTTAGTTCAAACAAGGGAAGCTCGGGAAAGGATTGAACGATCAAAGCCTTTATACGATCTAGAAATCGCACGAACTGACTAAAAATAACGACCTTATGACCGGTACCTAAAACCTCATTCAACTTCTCCAGCAGAACCATAAGCTTCCCGCTATCCTCTAACTTTGACTCCACCCATGGTAGCAATGATGGGTCACAACTTGCCTGCCGCAAACGGGTCAAAACGCTCAAGGCAGCAAAGCGTTGGCCCTTCAGTGCCTCCGAAAAATTACTACCCAATCGCTCCATACCCGAAGCGCAAATGGCTGAGTATTCTTTTGCCTGCCGTTTCGTTACAGGGCAAAGCTGATCGATAACTATTTTATCAGGCAGGTCGTGAGCAACTTGAGACTTCGTTCGGCGAAGCATAAAAGGAGCGATCTGCATTTTAAGCCGTGCCTTGAAAGGACCTGGATTCGCTTGTTGCCGCAATTCAAACTTGCTTCTACTCCCTAAAAGACCGGGCATTAGAAACTGGAAAGATGGCCAGATATCAAGCGGTTTGTTCTCAATCGGAGTACCCGACAACGCTACTCGGTTCCGTGCTTTGATTCTGAGAGCGGCTCGCGTCACTTTGGTATCCGGGTTCTTGATAAACTGAGCCTCGTCAATTATCGCGTATTCAAATTCCTGTTCAACTAGGCGATCAATGCGATTTCTCATAAAAGCAAAGCTCGTCACGATCGCATCCCACCCAGTGCCTTCCTCGGAAACCGGCTTTCCCTTGTACCGTTTCGCTTTCAGTTCCGGGGCAAACTTTTCAAACTCGGATATCCAAACGGGAACGACACTTGCAGGGCAAACGATCAGCGCTTTTTTTCCCGCAGATAGTCTCTCCTTAACCAGTGCGATCACCTGCAGCGTCTTTCCCAATCCCATCTCGTCCGCCAATAAACAGTGGCAGCCATTCTCCAGGAGCCGATGCATCCATTGCACACCCTCTCTTTGATATGGCCGAAGGCTATCCAGCCATTTTTCCCCATCATTGTTCGATTCTGTTAGGGCGGTCCGCCACTTCAAAAGCTCCCCTTCTAGCTCGATGTTCGACTTCTGCTCAGGAAAGAGCGAATATAGCTGGTATGGCTCAAAGCCTTGAGGATTCTCCGACTCAAGATCTTCCCAGCGGCTCAGGAGCTCACGCGAATCGCTGGAGAGCTTGACGATGCCTAATTCGGGAATTAACGTTGGTACCCCGTCTCCATCCATCAGCATGCGAGTCATCTCTTCGTCCAAATTCAGCTTGCCGGTATTCAAAAACCATTGGAGATCCAGTTTGCGGTCCTCTCTAAGCTTTGCTTTTGCGGCCAACTTTAGCTCGGTCATTCCACTTCTAATGTGGGCTACATTCTCTCTTTCCTCGGTCAAGTAGGATCGCTTCCATACTGGCCAAACTTCACCAACGAAATAGGGAATCTCCTGAAGGTTCTGCAGAAGGTACCCATTGAACTCCTCTGAATAAACAAAGTGGGACTTGCGAGCCCGCGCTGCCAGCGAAATAAGCCGTCCTCTCTCTTCACCTGTTTCAGCTTTTGGAGCGCCATCAACCCCACCTAATGCCGGAACCCTCCGACCGTCCTCAGACAACCAATACGCTTCACAAATCAAACCTTGAAAGTGAGTATCCAAAACCAGATGGAGCATTCTCTTCTCACGCTCCTCACACTTGCTTTGTTTTATCCCGTCGAGGGGCTCGGTAGTAATCTGACTGCCAGTTCCCATAGGAATACCATCTTCAAGATGAGACATTTCCTCATCCGCTATCAACTCTTCAATTTCCAGAAAACCAGCTACCGCGATCGCATCAGCAAAAACCGAATCGGACGTGGAGGACCGAATCGAAAACTGTCCATCGACCCAGTCGACTACCGAATAGTTTTCTAGTTTTCCAATCTTGCAGGTCACAATCGCATCCCCTCCTCCGACAGAAATTTCTCGGATCCGCCCTTTGCGATACAACTTCCTTCCCCTTTTGAGGACGGCATCCGAGAATCGATCCTCCCAACGCCCATCAAGCCGCTCCCCCCACTGAGCGAGCGAGCTCTTCGAGTACAATCGGCTTGCCCCTTTCCACTGCATAAACTTTCCATACAAAAGCGTTGTTCGAAGGCCGATCAACGCAATTCAGAACAAAATGTAGTTCCGCTGTGAACATTTTGATTCATCTAGAGTCGTTTCTTAATCGCCTAATGATGAAATTCTAAAATATTCTCGAAAACATGCTAACATCAATCCGAAGAGCTTTCCTATCCGGCGTAATACTCCTTGCCCCCCTGGGCATCACAATTTTCGTTTTCAACTGGCTCGTCCTCAAGATTGGAGGCAGCTTTAAAGCGAAAGTTTTCTTCTTTCTTCCTCGAGAAATTCTCACCGATCCAAAACTTGAGTTGTTCTGGAATGTGACCGCTACTATCATCGTAGTCTTCCTAGTAACCCTCCTAGGCTTCCTATCCCGTTACTTCGTTGCCAAGTATTTGTGGTCTATTGGCGAGCGCCTGTTGCACACACTACCCGTCGTCAACACGGTCTACAACTCCGTTAAGCAGATCATCGAGACATTCAGTACACAAAATCGAGCGGTCTTTCAAAAGGTCGTATTGATTCAATTTCCCCGAGAGGGCGTCTACGCTATCGGCTTTCTCACGAGCAGCTCCAGAGGAGAGATCAGGAGCCAGACCGACAAGCCTCTGAAAAACATCTTTATTCCCACGACTCCGAACCCTACGAGCGGATTTCTTGTTATGTTCCCTGAGGATCAAGTGAAAGAGCTAGAGATGAGCGTTGGCGAAGGGATGAAGTTCATTATTTCCGGAGGCGCAGTCGTACCAGAATGGACGCATTCTCCGATCATCGAGAGTGAAACCAAGTAGAGCACCGCCTCATGGCCTCGCCCGAAAGATCAACATTCGCCATTTCACTGGGTAGCGAGCCAAGGGGAGACCGATACTTAGCCTACCGTCTTTACACCCAACAGCAAGGCCCACTTACAGCTTTGGTCCGACGGTCAAGTAAGCCTGAACGACAATTCGCGATTGATTTGTTCGACGAGGGTGAGTTTCGAATCGAGCTCAAACCAGGCAGTTTTACCGGATTCCTTAAAGAGGCCCACATCTCCCGCAAACGGGGAAAACTAGCACTGAAATACGAGGCTTTCGAGATGGCCGCTCGCCTCGCAAACGTCTTACTCTTAAATCCGGTTTCGAGCGAGAGCATCGACGACTCGCTAGAGCTCCTGAGAAGGGGCCTTGATTCCTGGGAGAACGGAATGAATCCGAAAGCCACCTACCTGAAATGCCTCTACCTTTACTGCCGGCAGGAGGGATATCCCGTAACCGAGGAATGGGTTAATAGATTACCCGATCCAGTCCGTGCTTCCACGGTGAAAATCATTAACCTCCCAATTAAGGAACTAAAGCCAAACGCTGCAGATTTGAGCACTATCAATGGCCTCGAACACTATATCGAGCATCATACCCATATTCGCATTCGCAACAAAATGGCCTAGGCTTGCCTGAAATAGCGAATTACTTTTTTTCCAAAACAGGAAAAGAGCCCTCTACTCGTCACAATGAAAAATCCTTCCAACGAGGCTGCTCCTCAAGAAGCCACAGAATCCGCAGCTTTGAGTAAAGATGCCCGAACGATCGACCTACTCGCCCATATACTCGGCATCTTCACCTCATTTGTTGTAACCTTGTTTTTCTACCTAATCAAAAAGGACGAAGATGCTTTCATCGCGGACCAATCGAAAGAAGCTCTAATTTTTCCAAATTACAGTGATCATCGCTCACTTCGCACTCATCGTGATTTTCATCATCACAATTGGATTTTTGAGCCCCACTTTTCCCGGTTCTGGGATTGGGAGTTCTCGTTCTAGGCAAAATTGTAGGTATCAAAGTTAATAACGACGTTGCCTTGAGGTATCCCTTCACCATTCGACTGATCAAATAACCGGATTACTCAAACGCCTTTGCAAAAGCAAGATCCTGACTCGACTGGTCTCTCCGGTCTGGCATTCGTGCCGTGCCGCATCTGCCCCATCAAGCTAGGGCTGACTATCCCAATTCAGCCGTTTTCCCAAAAAAACCAATGCATTTGCATCCGCCACAAACCAACCGAGCACCGTAAGCCGATCGTCTATCCTCGTCTCAGTTCCGAACCTTGAAAGCGTATTCGCGTTCTCCATACTTTCTTCGTTCGACAATAGATCTTACCGGTGTGGCTATCTAAAGACTCCGGGATCTCAATTTTGTGCAAATCGACGGTCGCATGGAATCCCCGCTCTGAAAAAACGTCTATCAGCATGGCCATGGCTAGCGGGCTATCGAAAATCGGGTTCTCTGAGTTTACATGAGCGCTCCCCGAAATAGCATGATGCTTAACGATTGGCATGATGTCCGCTTCAATGAAACTGATCACCCGATGAAACTCCTCAGGATGCTCAAATTCGTAAATGTCCAGCCGTTTGACGAGTTCCTGCCGGGCGTGTGAGACGATTTCACTAGCTAAAGGTAGTCGGCGCACACTGTCGTACGTGTGCGGATCCAGCTCCAAGGAACTTTGGTATTGAAGCTCCTTTACGATATTTCGTCGCACCTCCGGTAGTGAGCCTTGGGCATTTATAAAATGGTAGTGGAATACTTCCCGTAGCGACTGAAGTGCGTCATAGGTACGCTCCTTGAAAACCTTGTAGCGGCGCTGTGCTGCTTTGGGATCTGCGTCCGTTACTCGATACTCAAGTTTATCCCCGATTCCCGTCCGATCCACTTCCTCATTGTGTATCAGAACCTCTCGACCTCGACTTAACTGCCTTTTGACGCTTTCCTTCTCGTCAATGAAAAGCATCATGATGTGAACGATCGGCTGACGAAAATTGTGGTGGTGTTTCGTGTTATCGTAGAAACTACGCAATTGCAGCATTTTGTGATAAAGCAATTTCATGCACTCGACCTGAACCACTGTTCGAGGAAAACCATCAAGAATACAGCCGTCCTGGTATTCCGGCTCCAGCATCTTCTCGAAAAGGATTTTGACCACCTCGGTATCGCCAACCAATTGCCCTGCCTCTTTGAGCTCACTCATTTTGGGTGTATCCAACAACGAGCTCACCACAATAGGTCCACATGTTAAGTCGCGTGCCTCCATTATGAACGGTGAATGGGTTCCTTTACCCGCGCCCGGCGCCCCTCCTAAGAGAATCATTTCCTTCGGAAAATGTAGATTTTCATTGCCGTATTCAGCTTCCAGATCTGACCAAACCGAATTAAAAATGATTTGGGCGTCCTTCACCTCCAAATCCTGATGATTGGGCCCTGATTCTTTGGGATTGTTAACCTGATTTTCTTCGGTGTCGGCAGCTTTCATTTTCTTTCGCGAAGAGAAATCGCGGATTTATTAATTCGAAAAACTTTAAAACGCTCCGATTAGCGGGAAATATCTCCCTGATTCAAGACTTTATGGTTTCGAGCTCCTAAAATATCGATTGCAATATCCATATCCTCAATACTCATTGCGAGTGCGGATCTTCCCAGAGGTCTGCTTAAGAAAGCGTAAATGTAGTGTATATTAATCTCAGTCTCTAATAACGCCTTCAGCACCAGTTCAACGTCGTGTTCACCGGCGATCTCAACTGCCAGGATTCGGCTCTCCGAGAAAGATACATTGTTTTGCTGTAATAGACGCCTAGCTTGGTCGGGATCATCTACCACTAAACGCACAATAGCACTGTCAGTCGTATCGAGGGTCGTAATTGCCAAGATATGGATCTCTGCTTGAGAGAATAAACAAGTCAAATCAGATAATTGCCCCACCTTGTTTTCCGTAAATATTGAAAACTGAGCGACCGGATCTTGAGTACTGAATTCAACAGATGACTGTTCCATGGAAACTTTTAAATTAAGGCTCTGTCTAGTAGACCATTCAAAGAATCGACACTAAAGACCCAAATATTGGCGAGAATTAGGGAAATGCAACTCAACCTATCCAAAAATGCTTAGAAATGAGCTATATGTCGGCCGACTGACCACTAATTTTCCCTTTGATCGAACCAAATATTGCCCGTTCCCGATGGCAGCACGTTCGCACTGATAATCGGACTTGGATTGATAGGACTCATCTGGCTGAAGCACAATCTGACTGGAGAAATTTAAAGGGGGTTTAACTTACCATTGAAGAATTCAATAGCCACTTCTTAGTGGCTTGAGGCCTTTATGGTAGAAAATTTCCTATCAACAACCTTTTCAACCGCATCCTTTCATAGGAAATTTAATTGTTTCGATTTAATTCGGGGGACTGAGCTAACACCGTGTTACCTGACTTCCCATACGATTTTCGCTAAATCACGAACGACTTCAGTTTCCGTTGCTTACAAAAGAATTTATCCCACTTCGTCTGACCATTGAGATACACAAAAATAGTTGCTATTTATCAATGGTTGAAAACGCTTCGTTTTGTAGGGCCATCGTAACATGGCCAATGGCGAAAGACCTTGAAAGAACAAATTGCGAATGGGACAGCCAAATAAAAAACATAGGGATTTACCGCTCCATCGCGGCAATGTTGATGACAAGAATCTCAGAATTAAGGAGCAAAAAGAAAGCTCCGTAGGTCTACGAGCTGTTGCCGAATCCTTTAAGCAACTCGGCAAGCACATGAGCACACCAGACGCTTTTCGAACTACCTTAAGGGTCAATCAAACGCAAGGTTTTGATTGTACCGGTTGTGCTTGGCCGGATCCCGACGACGAACGTTCGGTAATTGCTGAATATTGTGAAAACGGGATAAAGGCACTTGCCGAAGAAGCAACCAAACGACGCGTTACCCCAGAGTTCTATTCCCGAAACTCGGTATTAGAGCTAAGTCGGCTTTCCGATTTTGAACTCGGAAAATCAGGGCGAATAACTTCGCCTATGTACTTGTCGCCAGGAGGGACTCACTACGAGGAGATTTCTTGGGAAGATGCGTTTGAAAAAACTGCATTTCACTTGAATTCGGTTTCACCGGATGAATCCATATTCTATACCTCGGGCCGTACGAGCAACGAAGCAGCATTTTTATACGGACTTTTTGCGAGGGCTTACGGAACCAATAACCTCCCCGATTGTTCCAACATGTGCCACGAGTCAAGCGGTAAAGCGTTAAGTCAAACACTAGGACTTAGTAAAGGTTCGATTCGCCTGCGTGATTTCTATGAATCTGAACTAGTTATCGTAATCGGACAGAATCCAGGGACCAACCACCCTCGGATGCTCTCTGCATTGGAACGTTGCAAAGAAAATGGCGGCAAGATCATATCGGTAAATCCCCTGCGTGAGGCAGGGTTGGTGCGGTATACCAATCCACAAAAGGTAATGCGCGTGCTTACTGGCGGCATACCGTTATCTGATTTGCATCTATCTATCCCAATCAATAGAGACTTGCCGCTGTTGAAAGCTTGGCTATTGATCCTCCTGGAAAAAGAGAGGTCTGGCCAACCAGTTTTTAACCACGCTTTCATCAACGAATTTACCGATGGGATCGATGCATTGGTGTCTCACTTGAATGGCGAAAATCTTGATAACTGCATTCGCGAATCAGGACTGCCAGAAGAACAGGTACGTGAGGCCGCCGAGATGATTGCTGATCGAGACAAAATCATCGTGTGTTGGGCTATGGGTTTGACTCAGCAGGAAAATGGTGTCGCCACGATAAGAGAACTGGTTAATCTACTATTACTGAAAGGGAGTATTGGCATTGACGGCGGCGGAACTTGTCCGGTTAGGGGTCACAGTAACGTTCAAGGCGACCGAACGATGGGGATCTGGGAAAAAATGCCAGAGACTTATCACCAAAAATTAGAAACCGCTTTCGGAATTCATTCACCTCGAAAGCATGGATACGACACCGTGGACGCCATCAAAGCAATGCACGCGGGCAAAGCTAAAGTATTTTTCGCGATGGGTGGCAACTTTCTTTCTGCAGCGCCGGATACCGATTTGACTGCGGCCGCCTTGAGAAATTGCCAATTGACAGTTCACGTGGCCACGAAACCCAACCGCTCTCATTTGATCCATGGACGAGAGGCTCTGATACTGCCTTGCCTCGGGCGCACAGAAATTGATGTTCAGCGAACGGGTAAACAGTTCATCAGTGTTGAAAACAGCATGGGTGTGGTTCATTCGTCCGAAGGAATCTTGAATCCCTTGTCCAAAAAACTAATGAGTGAGCCCGCAATTATTGCTGGTTTAGCGAAAACGGTATTCAAAAACAAAGGATCGAATGGCTCGAATATTGATTGGGATTGGTTAGCAGCTGATTATGACCGAATACGGAGTAAGATTGAAGAGGTCATTCCCGGTTTTCAAAACTACAACGAGCGGATTCGCAACAAGGCTGGCTTCGAGTTACCAAATGGCCCACGTGTTCGAAAATTTACAAATGCGGGTGGGAAAGCCCGCTTTACGGTAAATCCTATCCAAGAGTTCAAGTTAAAAGAAGGCCACTTTTGCCTGATGACTATTCGTTCTCACGATCAGTACAACACAACAATTTACGGATTAAACGACCGGTATCGAGGGATTGAACAAGGCCGAAAAGTAGTTTTCATGAATCGTAATGACGCAGCAAAACTTGGACTTAACGCAAAAGATCGAGTCAACATAGTCGCGATGCATGGTGACGAGCGCAAAGTCGTTTTTGATTTTAAAGTGGTCCCTTACGATATCCCCCAAGGTTGCCTGGCAGCTTATTTCCCGGAAGCCAACCCACTTGTATACATTCAATCTGTTGCCGCGGAGTCCAACACACCGGTCAGTAAAAAAGTGATCGTTTCGCTTGAACGGGTTAGTTAGCGAAAGAATGTAACTAACTTGGTTGTGCAAAACCAACCTTTAACCTCCCCTCCGTATCAAATCGGAAGAATTGAGTATCCGTATTGGGCTGACGGATCGCCAGTGCAGGAGTGTGCATGATCATACAAGAGCCCCTTGCTAGCACCAACATGCTTGTCATCGCAGTCAGCCAGGGATTAGCCTTCAGTATTCCCTCTAGGAAGGATTTTGTGAAAGAGCTCCCATAGTTTCTAGCCGCTATTCTCTCTTCGAAGGTAGCCACTGCCGGCCTGACGGCAATCACGATGAACTGCTTGACGATTAAAACTGTGAAATCGTAAATAAGTTTAAGCGATCGGAACTGCAGATTCTAGAATTGGCTTAAATACTCGCCATACGCTTCCAACTTTCATCACTCTTTTCACCAACACCGTTTTCTTTAATGCCTATACCGTCCCTCATCAAAAGCCAAGGTTTCACGCTCGCTCTCTTCGGAGCGGTCGTTCTTGCATTAATTCTGCCTGGACCGGGAGCCAAGGGCGGATTGCTCAAAAGCGAATTCACCTCGATAGCACTAATCGCCATTACTTTCCTGATACAAGGAATCTCCCTTCCTTCGCGGCAAATTCTTCGCAGCGCCGCAAAAGCAAAGCTCCACGCATACTGCCAATTGTGCAACTTCGTCCTTGCTCCCCTTTTAATGCTTAGCTTGCTCGCCGTAATCGGCACCTCACTACATGAGGGAATCTACATCGGGGCGATCTACCTATCCGTTCTTCCGACAACAATCTCCTCCGCCATCATAATTACCGGCAAAGCCCATGGCGACAGTTCAGCAGCTCTTTTTTCCACAATCTTATCGAACGTCCTCGGTGTTTTTGTCACTCCGTTGCTTTGCTCTGTTCTCTTAAACACCTCTGCAGGGGCTCAGATCAGCTCCCTTGGTTCGCTCATCAGTAAACTCTCGATATTGGTGCTGCTACCTCTAGCTTTGGGTCAGGTTCTTAGGGTCTTCGTTAGAGATTGGGCCACAAAGTCTAAAGGTCTCCTCAAGATAATAAGCAATGGAGCCATCGTCTTCATGGTCTACGCGGCATTTTGCAACAGTGTACTCAACGGTATCTGGGTAGAAATCGGTGCCACGACCATCACGCTAACGCTCTTATTGGTCATCCTCTTTCTTGGGCTTTTCACCACTAGCGTATGGTTTGCCGCACCCCTCGCAGCGAAAAGTAAAGCCGAAATAATCGCCGCCTTTTTTTGCGGATCTCAAAAAACCTTGGCCGCGGGCGTTCCCATGGCTGCCATTATTTTCACATCGCAAAAAAATGGAGCGGCTCAAGTCAGTCTCATTCTTCTGCCCCTCATTTGCTACCACCCCCTCCAGCTTTTGCTCGCTGGGTTTCTCACACCCGTCTTAAGCAAAAAGTAACGGTATCGAATACCGCTTCAGAGAATGTCGTTTCGTTTCTCTCTCAACACTCACTAGCCCCGGTTTCTGCGAACCGTTTTCAGTATGATCGAAGGCTCCTTCGATTTCGCAAGCATAGACAGACGCAAGGGGTCCGATGCCGCTCGTCTTCCCCCGCCATTTGTAGGCCAACTATACAAAAAAAGACCGCCTCCTAAGAGGCGGTCTTAATGAAAATCCCTTTTTAACTTTCTTACTTATACGGACCGCTTCGCTGAAAACTCGAATCGGGTCGGATAGCGGGCAAAAATTGATCCATTTCCATGTCCAGAATTATTAACATCACAATTTTCTTCGTCGGTCACGTTCAAGATATATAGCTTATAATTCTAATCTTCCGTTTCGTATGTGAGACCAAGATCAATCTCATACTGGGAGCCTTAGTCCACAGTGTTCGCTTGCAGTACAGACGGATTTTCCAGGTCGCTCCAGTTGGGCACGGAAAACTCAAACCCATCGTACCCCGACTTAATACCTGACAAGAAAACAGCCCCTGCGGTAACGCCCAACCCATTGCTCCACTTGTTGCTTGGTAGGGCATTAAAGAGGTCTTCGGTAACTGCAGGCGTTCCAATCTACGCCACCAAAATAGATCTAAAATCGTCTCCTCCTCCGGGATCGTGGTCCGCGCGAACCATCGTTGCTACTTCTCCGTTTGCAAGGATCCCAGCTGACAGACTAACCGTATTAGCATTTGGCCCGTCGTTTAATACATAATCCCCTATATTTCTAAAACTTATTACGCTGCCCCCTCCACTTCCTAAAAAATCTTACGTAGCAGTCTCTGCATTAGTCTTCATCAAGTGCCCCAAGAAAATTGTCACACTAGAGCTTTTAAAGATCACATTTTATCGTAGTTTTAGCCGCACAGCGGCTAGTACAACCACCCTATTTCCAAAACAAGGTTCTTAGGATTCGTATCCAATCCAATTTATTGTTGAGAAATCTATTGGGTACGGTTTGCTGCCTTATAAGTGAGATTCGTAAACTCTATTTCCAATATAATCGAAATGAATAAACCTCACAGAGATCCTCTATTGGAAAAGTTTAAAACAACCCACGCATTTTCAATCGCTTTCGTAATTTTCATTACACTAATCACGAACAACTCGCATGCGGCAAAAGTCGCACGCGTATTCGTAGACTCTGAAGCTTCTGGAATCTATAATGAACATAAGGAATCGGAAAACGGAGCGACTTACGAAACATACGTATTCATTGAGGGCAATTTCTACGGTGGTGATATCAACGACAAAAGCCTCAGAAATGTAACGTTCGAGGAATTAGTGGGAACCATCGGCGATTCCATGAAACAACGAAATTTCTACCCCTCGGCTTCCGCTGACCAAGGTGATTTACTGGTAGTGGTGCACTATGGTTTAATGAGTGTCCCCCAGGATTTAGGAGACCTCTTTCAACTCGAGATGGACGATCCTTATGGCGAACAGCCATTCGATGAAGACGATGAAGACGGCGAAGAGCAAATCGTCGAGGATCCCTTAATCAATGATACCTATTTCAATGATCTGAAACGATTGAGCGAACTTAGCCACAACAACCAAGCAGGTATGAGCAATATCAAATTGGGGATAGGGCGTGCCTTGAAGCGCAGGAATATATCAACGGCTGAAGAATTTGATCTTCGTGCGGAACTAGAAGCCGAGCGCTACTTCATCATTCTAATGGCCTACGATTACAAAAAGCTTCGTAGTACAAAAAAACAAGAACTCCTCTGGACGACACGTTTCAGCGTACCCTCGCTAGGCACAAACTTTGAAAATGCCTACCCCGCCCTCGCACGAGCTGCCAGTTCTTACTACGGGTCAAGTTTGGATAAATACGTCACGACCAGCACCCATTTCGGGACTGGAAACGTTGATATTCAAGATCTTGAAACTGTCGGAATCGAAGAAACCGAAGTAATTGAATTTCCTATCAATAAATAAACTACTTCAGATAGCTTGGTAGTTATGCCCTACGGAAGCAGCTTTGGTACTTGGTCAGTTATATGTTTGCCTCACATAAACGGATGGAGCCCAAATTCCCCTGCGCGGGCTTGGACTTCTCTTGGACCATTTAGAAAATTCTAGCGTAAACGTCGCCTGTTCGGAATCCTGTTACTAGGTGGAAACCTCAACCGCAGCTCTGAATTCGGGGTTGAATGCAGCAGCTTTCAACCGCTTCCAGAAAGGTAGTCTACTTGACGCCATCGCAGGACCTAAATTGTAGGCGGAGTCATCGATAAGACCGTTATGGTAATGGAAGAGACGTCTTCCAACCTCACCATCCTAGCAATTTCATAAAGTCTGGTCTGGTTCCAATCATCCTGCGAAAGTGAATCAAAATCCCCATCCTCGAGAGCTCTGTGAAGCATGCTGCTGAATTGCCGATTCTCAGTAAACAAAGCGTATTCATCAATGACGCTAATTGTTCTCTCTTGTCGAATTTGAGATAGGACTATGGTGGAATTTTAACTCTATAAGCAAAAATTCTTCGCGTCGCGATCGAACTTCGCTTCCTTGGAAAAGAGGCACGGCTCGAAGACGCATGGTTCGACGGAAAAGGGAATAGAGTCCGATGCGATCCGATTGAAGCAGGTCAATCCGAGGTTAAAGTTCATTTACTATTGGAATACCTTCTTGGACTACGATTCGTTCGAAGCCCACGATGTATACGAAAACCACCCTGAGTGGCGGAAGAGAAAACAGGAAGGATCGCTCGGCAAGAAATGGGGAAGCTAAAGCCGGTACGATCTTTCGAATCCAGAGGTTCAAGAGCGATGGACGAAGGAAATACTCAAAAACGTGTTCGATGGTTCCTGCGACGGCGTCTTCGCCGATGCTTCCCTCAGTTTGCGTCGAGGGCCAATATCAAACTGTTGGGCGAGAGAATTACGACGCCATTCAAACGGGTCTGGTAGGGACGCTCAAATTAACGCTACGAAAAATCGGCTCTGAGGGGATTATTGTCTATGATTGTTTCCGCAATACGGATACATTCAGTTTCAGGATGCAATATCTCGATTACGCGGATGCGGCGATCATAGAACACTTGAGCCATTTTCGGAGCAATTCGAAACGGGTAGGAATATTAGTGCTTGTTCCAGCACGCAGAGGTGTGGGTAGATATCGTCCACAAGTAAACGAAGATCGATAAGAAGTAGCCGATACGATTGAGTTCTTAACCAGAGCGATCGGAGCTTCCGCGGGCCTATTTCTCTGCCTCTTCCTTTTTGGTTTCCGGGCCAAGCCATCTGTCGAGCCGTGCTTTTTGAACATCGGTAATATCCTTCTTGATTTTCAGTTTCCAGTTTTGCACAGGTTCTTCACCGAGCGTTAGGGGGAGATTGATAATGAGCCCTTGGCGCGCAACGAGAAAGTCGACCTCAGTCCCGGCCCCCAGCAAGCCTACTATTCGATTGAAATTCTCTGAATAAACTCGATGTCCATCGATCGCGATGATTTCGTCGTCGACTGAGAGACCAGCTGCGGCTGCTGGCGTATCACTAGGGATACTAGAGATTACGAGCTTTCCGTTATCGGTATTCGTATCAGCACCAAGCCATCCTTTCGGCAGGTCTTCGGGATCGTCAGCAACGGGCAGGGCATTGCTATTGGGCGATTTGGGCATTTCGAATTCCAGTCCGTACCAATCGAGTGCCTGTTGGTAGTCGAATTGGCTAGGCTGCCGTACGAGGACTTCGAACCAATCGGTAAGGTCTTCTCCGACGATTTCTCCGACCAGTGCGATGAACTCGGATTCGGTGTATCCTACTTTTCCGCTAAAACGGTCGTAGGCGACGCGTAGAACATCGTCAAGGGATCGCTCGCCATCGGTCAATTCTTGAATCTTCGCGTCGATCAGAAAGCCAGCGACAGCACCGCCGCTGTAGTAGCTGAAAAGGGTATTGATGGAGTTCTCGTCCTTGCGATAAGCCTTGATCCAAGCATCGAAGGAAGACGCACTAAGGGACTGTACCAATCGCCCGGGCGTTTTCTCGGTTCCAGCGATCGAGCCGCTCAACGCGTCGAGGTATTTCTGATGGGTGTGGTAACCTGCTCGCGCGAGTAGGATGTGCTGGTAATAGCTCGTGAGGCCTTCGACGATCCACAACGAGGGCGAGTAGTTTTCATGTTCGTATTCAAACGGTCCTAACTCGACGGGGCGCAGTCGCTTGCCGTTCCATACGTGAAAGAACTCATGGCTCACTAGCGAAAGCCATGACCGAATGCCTCCCCGGTTCGAGGTGTACCAGCGATCACCAGTCATCAGCATGGACTGCTTGTGCTCCAATCCGCCCCGCGAGCCGTTGAGTACGTTAAACAGGATGTATGGCTCGTCGTAAGGAAGCCCTCCCCAGAAGGTTCGTTGCTCTTCGACAACTTTCTGCACGTTGCGCGCAGCACGGGCATTGTCCCATACGCCGCCCCCTCCGATTGTCGCCAGCGTGTGCCGGATGCCGTCAACCTCGAAGCTGTCAACTTGAGGCGTTCCGGCAATCATGGGACTATCAACCAAGGTATCGAAATCCGGTGAGTGGTAAGTGTTGGCATCGTCGGTGGAATGCAGGGCCGAGACGGTTCGTTCCCAGTCCTGAGGCAATTCTACGGTCACCTGGTAGGGTCGCTGGTAGTCGTCGACGACCGTTAGGAAAGTAGGGGCACCATTGATGACCGCGAAGTCGGACTCCACCCAGTTGTTTCGGACGTTGATCTCGCGACAAAAAATACGGTAGCGGATCGTCGCGATCAGGCTATCGTTGGTGTCGACCCGCCACCGATTCTTGCTCGTCTTTAGGATTTCCAATGGACGTCCGTCGGAGCTAGAACCGGTTAGCCAAACGATATTGCGCGAATACTCTCGAACGAGGTACGAGCCCGGAGTCCAGGTGGGCATAAATAGTTCGATTTCGGCCTCGCCCTCGGTCGGCAGGGTCAATTCCACATCCATGTAGTGAGCGGCAGCCTCGGGAAATCTCAATGTGTAGGCAATCGGCTCTCTAGCCGTTTGGCTAAAAACGGATAGTGTTGAAAACAAGTACGAAAGGAGGAGCGTGCAACGGCATTGCATGGTCTAGAAATTAATGTTTCTGGAGGTTTGCAGCAACTCCAAAACGTTTTATGGTAAAACGTGAGCAGCACGGGGAGAAACCTTCGGTCTAATGCGAACAGTATTGATTAAGGATGGTCCCGTTCTCTTGGAGAAAGCGGGAACTCCGTTTCGCTTGGCAACTATCTGATCGAGCAGTTGTTCGTATTGCTCCACATTCGAATTCCACGAATAGCCAAGTAAGCTCACGCGAGGTGCTGCTCGTATTTCGTCTCAATCGCCGCGATTACTCGCGGTCTCTCGGGCCGCTTTCAGAAACTCCATTCGATCTCCGAAGCCTGCAGTGCGTCCACTCGCGCCCGACCGCACGAAACGACTTGCCTCCTCGTAATCCTACGTCGACTCATACAACCCGTTCAACGTAGATTCATGGCACCGGAAAGACGGAAGAGCAATTTGCTTCATCCATCGAATTTCTACTGGTTGTATCCAGATTTTGTAACTGAAATATTTAGGTGCCTGTCGTTGTTGAAGTCTCCGGCTCGAACATTCGAGACACGTGCGACTTGGTCAAGAAGGACGCGTTTTTGAAAAGATCCTTGTCCCTTCAAATTAAATCGGAACAATTGAATTTCCTATCGAACAACCATGAAAGGAGCCTGTAATATGAAACACTTCTGCGGCATCTCGCCAAAACGTACCGTCACGGTCATCGCCCTCCTTTTACTCGCAGCACTAAACGCTTTCTCAATTGAACGCCCCAACATTGTTATCATTTACATCGACAACGTAGGCTACGGTGACCTTGCATGCTACGGCAATCCCGTCATCCAAACCCCACGGATGGATCGACTAGCACACGAGGGCACTCGCCTCACCGCCTTCTACATCGCAACCTCCACTTGCTCCGCTTCGCGCGCCGCTCTGCTCACTGGCCGATACCCTGAACGCAACGGACTCACCCACCAGCTATCACCCGAAGAAAACATCCGCGGCATAGGACTATCGCACGACGAGACAATCCTCCCCCAGTATCTCAAACAAGCCAACTACGCCACCGCCTGCTTCGGCAAGTGGAACATCGGCTTCGCCGCCGGCAGCCGTCCCACCGATCGCGGCTTCGACGAATTCTTCGGTAATATCTCTGGAAACTGCGATTACTACACCCACCGATACAACGACCGTAACGATCTTTACCGCGGGACCGAGCCCGTCCGAGCCGAGGGCTACAGCACCGATCTCACCGCTGACGCCGCCTGCGACTTCATTCGCCGCTGTGCTGAGAACGACCAGCCCTTCTTCGTATACATCCCTTTCAACGCCGCCCACGTCCCAAACCCCAAAAACAAGCGACCCGGCGAGGATACCTTTTGGCAGGCACCTGCCGAGTTCTTCCTTCAGTACGGCTACGACCCCGAGGACCGCGATCCCTCTCACGGTTACCACGCCGTCATGACCGCCCTAGACGCCGGTATCGGACGCGTTATAGACCAAGTCGACACCCTCGGCCTTAGCGATAACACTCTCCTCATAGTCGCTTCAGATAACGGCGGCCGCCGCCGTGACTTAGAAGTCGCCACCAACGCACCTTTCCGAGGCGTCCGCACCGAAGTCTATGAGGGCGGCATCCGCACGCCGTGCATCATCCGCTGGCCCGGACGCATCCCGCCCAGTTCCGTTTGCCGAGAACCCCTGACGAACATGGACCTGTTCGCTCTCTCCCTCGGCGCCGCGGGCGTGCCTCTGCCTACGGACCGTGTCATCGACGCCCGCGATCCGCTACCCACCCTCGCCGGTTATGCCTCATCTCCCCACGATTCCCTCTTCTTCCAGTTCCGAAAATTCAGTGGTATGAGGCACGGCCAGTGGAAGATCGTCCGCCCGAATCCCACCGCACCCTTCGAGTTGTACGACCTATCAAATGACCACACGGAGACCACCAATTTAGCCAACGAAAAACCGCAACTTGTTCAAGAACTCAGCGCCGCCTTCGAGAGTTGGCTTCAAAAAACGAAGAAATAAACTGCAATTTAAATAGTGCCCTCGCCCGGATTCGAAACCCAATTATTTTGATATTTGAATGCCGCATAAACAAGCCAATACCAATGCTTTAAACTGGTAATCATAAGATTCCGAAACCCTCCCCTGTTTTCAACTTTGCACACAACTGCAAAAGTATGCAGATAACAGCACTTGAACTGCCATTCTCTAGCCTAAAAACCCCGCGGGTCACCGTTTAATAGCAATTTTGTATAATCAGTCTAATGGTATCCGCGATTATTTGATTTCAGTGTCGCGGCTTGAAATCTCTTTCAGATCTGAATCTGAGGCATATTTTATTTAGGTTTATTTGACTTTGGGAAGATCTATCGTGACGGCTTAGCGGATATAAATTATGATAAAAAACTTCATTCTCCTTTATTCGGTAATCGCACTTTTCAATCCACTGAGGGCGATTCAGCCGAATGTAATTTTCATCCTCACTGATGATCAAGGATACGGAGACTTGTCGTGTCATGGCAACCCGATTTTGAAAACGCCCGCTCTAGATCGATTGTATTCGGAATCTATTCGGTTCACAGACATGCATGTGAATTCGTTTTGCACGCCGACGCGGGCTTCGATTATGACGGGGCACTACGCAACACGAACAGGAGCCTATCGCACGAGTTCGGGTCGCTCGCTGATGCACAAGGATGAAGTTACCATGGCAGAAGTGTTTCGAGATAATGGATACGCAACGGGAATTTTTGGTAAATGGCATTTGGGAGACAACTACCCCCATCGACCGCAGGATAGGGGCTTTGAGGAGACCTTGTGGCATCGCTGTGGTGGAGTTGGGCAAGCATCAGACTATTGGGGAAATGACTATTTCGATGATGTTTACGAGCGGAATGGTAATTTCGAACTATTCGAGGGCTATTGTACGGATGTATTTTTCGACGGTGCGTTAGACTTCATAAAAAAGAAGGGGCAATCAGAGGATCCATTTTTCGTCTATTTGGCAACCAATGCACCTCATACTCCATTCCGCGTCGCAGAGGAATATGAAGCACCGTATAAGGAAGTTGCTCAGTGGCGAAATGGCGGAGCAGCCAAATTCTACGGTATGATCGCTAACATCGATGAAAATGTGGCTCGCTTGCGTGAAAAACTAAAGGATTGGAGCTTGGAGGATAATACAATACTTATCTTTATGACCGACAATGGAACGGCCGGTGGCGTAGAGATGGATACGGACGCTCTGCCAGCTGAGGGGATGGGGTATAATGCGGGCATGCGGGGTCGCAAGGCATCAGTTTATGACGGTGGGCATCGCGTGCCTTGCTTCTTTTTTTGGCCCGGGGGAAAGCTCACGGGTGGGCGCGATGTGGGTACGCTCGCAGCGGGTTATGACCTTTTGCCAACTTTGATCGATTTATGTGGATTGAGGAATCCAAACATAATCTTTGATGGTACCTCCTTGGGACCCTTACTTCGCGGAAACAGCCGAGATTGGAAGCACCGCGAATTGGTGCTGCAGTATCAAGGCGGCAATGGCTTCACCTATCTTCCTGAACCTTACCGAGACTCGGCGGTATTGACACAGCAATGGCGTTTGATCGATGGCAATAAACTATTCGATATAGAAAAGGATCCATCGCAAAGTGAGGATGTTTCGGCCAAATATCCTGAAGTTGTCGAACGTCTTCGAAAGCGATATGAGGTTTGGTGGGAGGAAGTCTCGCCAAGAATGAGTCCAATAAGAGTGCATCTGGGAAATCCTGCTGAGAATCCCGTCCTTCTCACTTCTCAGGATTGGTATATGCCCGTAGGAAATCCACCCTTGAAATTCGATAAGCTTCCCAAGCAAACGGGACCGTGGATGGTCGAGGTGGAGCGTGCGGGAAGGTACAGGATCTCGCTTTGCCAATGGCCCTTGGAAGCTAAACGTCCTATTTTGGCAAAATCTGCTCGATTGAAGATAGGAAAGCAGGAGAAGAGTGCTTCAGTTAAATCGGGGGCTCTGTCGGTAGATTTCGAGATGAGGCTCTCGAATGGGTACGCTAACTTGGAGACTTTCTTCACCAACGAATCTGGCGAAGTGGGGGGAGCTTACTACACTTATGTTGAGTTTTTGGAAGAATAGAGGGGCGTTTCGCTTACTCAATAAATAGTCGTTTCTGGTTTTTAGATCTTAACATGGTGCCCTCGCCGGGATTCGAACCCGGATTACCGGCTTCGGAAACCGGTGCTCTATCCATTGAACTACGAGGACAACTCTTGCTGAATGGCTCCGATTCTCAACCAAAAGACTCCAAAGTCGAGTGTGATTTTAGATATGAATGGCCTCGTGACTAGTGGCTGCAGCGGCTTCCGCCGACGCTTCACTCAAAGTGGGATGGGCATGAATGGTGTGGTGAATTTCGTCGATTGTACCTTCCAACTCCATGGCTAGACAAAATTCGGCAATGAGCTCAGTCGCATCATTGCCAATTATGTGGGCCCCCAGAATTTCGCCCGTTTCTGGATCGCTAATCACTTTCACAAATCCATCAGAGGCGTTGGCGGCAACCGCTTTGCCAGACGCCACGAAAGGAAACTTTCCAACCTTGTAGTCGAGACCCTTCTCCTTTGCCGCTTGCTCTGTTATACCCGTACTCGCTATCTGAGGAAGGCAATAAGTACACCCAGGGAAATTGGTAACCCGCTTCGGCTCGCTGTGGCCAAACATTCCGTTAACTGCCTGAATAGCTTCGTAGGTCGCAACGTGAGCGAGCGTGGGCGGACCAATGATGTCGCCCGCCGCGAATATACCCTTAACGTTTGTCTCATACCGGCCATCGACTACGATAAACCCTCGGTCCAATTCCAGCTTGACGGACTCCCCCAAAATTCCTTCGAGATTCGCTTGGACTCCTACCGCTTGAATTACTGACTCCACCTCAAGCTTCACGGGCTTGCCCTTTTTCACATAGTCGATCGTGACCGAGTTCTTACCGACCTTCGCTTCCTTGATCTCGATCCCAAGTTCACAAAGGATATTCTGCTTTTTAAATGAGCGCTCCAGCACTTTAGCCACTTCCTCGTCTTCGACCGGAACGAGTTGGGGCAAAATTTCGAGTATCGTCACCTCAGTACCAAATGCATTGAGAAAATAGGCGAACTCTACCCCGATCGCACCCGATCCGATAATCGCCACCGATTTGGGCTGTTTTTTCATAACCAGCGCCTCGCGTGAGGTCATCACCCGCTCGTCTTGAATCGGAAGAAATGGCAGTACCTTGGCCCGGCAACCCGTCGCGATTAGGATGTTATCCGCTTTGAGGCTCTCCCCTTTTCGATCCCCTTCGGTTAACGTAATGGCACCCGCTTCATGCACTTGAGCCTTCGCTACGATGTAGTCTACCTTGTTCTTCTTGAAGAGAAATTCGATTCCCTTTGCCATTTGATCAGCAACACCCCTAGATCGCTCTATCACCTTTCCAAAGTCGTATTCGACCGACCCGACGGTTATTCCGAGGGTCTCCGCCTTCTGTAAACTCGCCATCAGCTCAGCACTTTTCAGCAAAGCCTTGCTGGGAATGCAGCCCCAGTTCAGGCAAGTACCTCCTGCCCGCTCCATTTCAACACAGGCCACTTTCTTGCCGAGTTGTCCTGCGCGTATCGCAGCTGCGTAGCCTCCTGGCCCCCCTCCAATGACAATGAGATCGTATTTTGCTTCTGACATATCCGAAATTATGAAGTCCAATCAAGTAGTTAACATTTAACATCATGTCTAGGACAATGATCACCCCGACACAGGATTCGACGAGCCATGTCGTCAAGGAACAGCTGTCCTGTCGTACTTCAACTTACCTAAATATCAATCACGTCGTCGTCGTGATGAAGGGTGCGTTTTTCCGAGAATGTCTGCTTTCTCACTCTTGGGTCGAGCGAACCCTCTACTCGCTTGTTCTGGGCAACCGCGACTCTTACTCGGTTTTGGGCTCCGTTGATCCATGAATTAAAAAATAGATTTAGCACCGTGATTATCAATGCTCCAAGAAACGCATACCAAAAGCCGTCGACAAAAAATCCGTCCACAAGATAGGCGACGAACGAGTACAACAGGGCATTGATGACCAGCAGTCCTATACCCATCGTCAGAACGACGAATGGCAATGCTAACAAGATAAGCAAAGGTCTCAGCACTGCCGAAAATATCGCCAACAAGCAAACTGCGACGACTAAGGTTTGATAGTCAACGTATTGAATGCCCGGCACCATCCAACTGCCGAGAAGAACACCCATCGCGCTCACGAGAGCTCTTTTAAAAAAAACAGCCATAGCCATATTCACCCATACCAATCAATCGCGGGCCACGTTCCATTGCCAGCCCTTTATTCTCTTAACCTTTCGTCCCAAATCACTTTCCGCCAATCCTCAAGTGCCACCCGTTCATCCGTAAACAACCTTGCCCTAGTCTCTTCATTGTCCTGAATAACCCTCCTTTATGCGAATTGCTCTTATCCAGGACCATCTTCGTAATGGCGGAACCGAAAACCAGACCCTGCACATCGCAAACGGTCTGGCAAAAAGCGGCCTTGAGGCCCATGCGATCATTTTTCGTCAGGGAGGGGTCCTTGACGAAAAAGCGGCCTCATCTGATTTCACCCTCCACTTTCTTAATCAAGGACTCCTGAAAACGGATTGGTTCGCACCCGGTCTTGATTCACTTCTTAAATCACTAAAAGCCGAAGCGATTATTCCGATGGGCCGCATGGCCAATTGTCACGCTGGCCTCTTTTCTAATCAGAAACGCCCTTATAAAGTCATTGCAACGCTTCGCACGGGCAAGAGCATCCCGTTCCTCCAGAGGCGTGCCTTGCGGCTCGCCGACGGACTCATAGCCAATAGCCACGACGCGATTGAGCGGATTAAGAGAACCTACGGCATTGAGAACCCAAAATCGTCTGTAATTTACAATGGCTGTATCCGCGACACGACTTCGCTCCAATCTGTGGCACCTCGATCTATAGGTAAACCCGTCCGACTGATCAACGCGAGCATGTTCCGACCGGAGAAAAAACAGATTAGACTATTGAGAATCTGTAGCCAGCTACCTGCCCAGATCGACTGGCATTTAACGCTGGCCGGTGATGGTCCACAACGGGATTCCTGTATTCAGGAGGCCGATCGGCTAGGACTCAGAAATCGAATAGAATTTCCCGGACTTCTTCCCAATCCAACCGATCTTTATCAATCCAGCCACATCGCAATTCATGCTTCATCCAAGGAGTCCCTCCCAAACTTTCTCGTTGAGGCCCAGAGCTTCGGCTTGCCCGTGGTCGCTTACAATGTTGATGGAGTCGGAGAAACCTTCGAGAACGGGAAATCCGGATTTTTAATCGACCACGGAAAAGAGTCGCAATTCGTAGAAAAACTGCAGCTGTTGATCGAATCCGAGGACCTCAGACAACTAATGTCTCAGGCCGCACGGGAATATGCCCACCGCCATTTTAGTCCTAAAGCACAAATCAGCGCCTACATCGATTTACTGAAGCAACTAATCTAATCTTTGCCCGCTATGAAAGAATCGCTTCGTGCTCTTCTTAGGAAACACTATTTCAATGCCTAAACCGCTTTCCGATCTTAAGTCCATTCGCCTACGAGGGGTTCGACAAAACAACCTCAAGAATATTGATGTCGATATTCCGCTGGGGAAATACATCGCCGTGACCGGACTTAGCGGTGCGGGTAAGTCCTCGCTTGTTTTTGAAACAATCCATGCGGAAGGCCAACGTCGCTATGTTGAAACTTTCAGTGCCTACACGCGACAGTTTCTTGACCTACTCGAAAAACCCGACCTGGACGAAGCTGAAAACGTGCGTCCATCGATCGCGATCGAGCAGAGGAACACAATCAAAACCTCTCGTTCTACCGTGGGAACGATGACCGAGCTGAACGACTTTTTCAAAGTCTGGTTTAGCCATGTGGCGACCCTCTTTGATCCAGTAACCGGAGAAGAAATACATGACGACAATCCGAAAACGATATGGGAAAAATCTCTGAAGCGATGGCCTTCGCAAACTGTAGTCATCGCTTTCGAAATCCACCGCCCCGAAAAGCTCGATTGGGTGGAAATGTTCCAGAATGTCAAAGCCCAAGGTTATTCACGTTTCATAACCAAATCAGGAATCTTTCACCGACTAGATGACAACAAAGCCATAAAAGCTCTTTCATGTAAAAAGGACAAGGTCGCCTATGTTGTCCAGGACCGGATGCGTTTAGAAACGAAGCACCTAGGACGTTTTCTTGAGGCCGCCGAAACCGCTCTCGAGTTCGGTCAAGGCGAACTTGTTCTCTTTAACAGTAAGCCAACCCTTCTCGATCGATTTTCCAGTGGCCTGCATTCCACGAAAAGCGGGAAACGATTCCGCCCCGCTAGCCCCCCTATGTTCTCTTTCAACTCTCCCATTGGAGCCTGCCCGGAATGTAGAGGCTTTGGACGCGTCATCGAAATCGATTATCGTCTCGCCTTACCGGATCAAAAGCTGAGTATTTCCGATGGAGTGGTTCGCCCATTTGAGGGACAAGTATACGGTGAAAGTAAAAAGGACCTCGAACGGGCTTGTCGGCGCCTAAAAATCTCCACCAAGACTCCCTTCAATCAACTCCCTAAGAAGCATCAGAACATAGTCATCAACGGAGAGCCTCAATTCCGGAAAAAGCACGAATCCGAAGATTGGGACGGCAATTCCTGGTACGGGGTCAAAGGCTTCTTCGACTGGCTTGAAAAGAAAACCTACAAGATGCATGTTCGCATCTTCCTCTCGCGTTTCCGAGCCTACATTAAATGTCCTCATTGCGACGGCACTCGCCTCCAACCCGAAGCTCTTTGCTGGCTTTGGAACAGCTACCGTCTGCCGGACCTGTACGAGCTTCCCATCAAGCAACTGTACGAAATCGTATCCAATTATAAAGAGCCCACTCAGCCCACGGTCAACCATCGCCAGTCAGACATCGCTTTCGAAGCTATTCTCTCGCGACTTCGGTACTTGAATCACGTAGGACTAGGATACCTCACTCTGAACCGCCCCGCCCGAACTCTAAGCGGAGGCGAAGTTGAAAGAGTGACCCTGACTTCCTGTCTGGGAACATCACTCGTAGATACACTTTTCGTTCTCGATGAGCCTTCTGTCGGCTTACATGCCCGCGACATAGATCGACTCATCCAGATCGTTCGCACACTCACGGACTCGGGAAATACCGTGGTCATCGTTGAGCATGACGACGCCATGATTCTCGCTGCTGACCACATTCTGGAGATCGGTCCCGAACCCGGAGCAAAGGGGGGCCACGTCGTATTCGAAGGTAACTCGTCAGAGCTGCTCACCTGTTCAAAGAGCATAACAGGCAACTATTTTTCAGGGAAGCGATCTATCGAAAAACCGCACAATACTCGTCCCTTTAAATTATCTGGAAAAGGGAACGAGCCACCGAGAATTCGTATCCGTGGCGCGAGTAAAAATAATATCCAAAATCTGGATGTGGATATTCCTCTAAACCGTTTTGTCTGTTTCAGTGGTGTATCCGGATCGGGAAAGAGCACACTTATGAACAATGTGCTCTATCAAACACTGCTAGCCCAAAGAGGGAAGCTGGCTGAAGACCCCGCTTCTTTAAAGAGCCTCAGGTGCGGCATCGAACCCAGTGAAATAGTAATGGTGGATCAAGCGCCGGTCAGTCGTACTCCTCGATCCAATCCCGCAGTCTTCGTAAACGCCTGGGACCAAATTCGCAAACTATTCGGAGACCTGCCAGAGGCGAAGGCTCAAGGCTACACGGCCTCAAGCTTTTCTTTCAATGCAGGAGACGGTCGGTGTGAACATTGCAGTGGGCTTGGATACGAAAAGGTTGAAATGCAGTTTCTCAGCGACGTATTCGTGCCCTGCCCTCATTGCAATGCCAAGCGTTTCAAGATTGAAATACTCGAAATTCGATTCCTGAACCACTCTATCGCCGACATACTGGATCTTACCATTTCCCAAGCGCTATGCTTCTTTCAAGAGTACCCAAATTTATACGACAAGCTAGATGCCCTGGATCAGGTGGGACTGGGATACCTAAAAATGGGCCAGCCTCTAAACACCTTATCGGGTGGAGAGTCCCAGCGTCTTAAACTCGTTAAATACCTATCAGGTAAGAATACGGGTAAAACGCTACAATCTTCAGAAAGCAGCTTCATATTGCTGGATGAGCCCACTACGGGACTTCACAAACACGATGTAAAGCGTCTCCTCGCAGTCCTTCAAAAAATCGTCGACCACGGTCACAGCCTGATCGTCATTGAACACAATTTGGATGTATTAAAGTCCGCTGACTGGATCATCGAGCTCGGCCCCGAAGCAGGCTCCGATGGCGGCAAAATTGTGTTCCAGGGGACACCTTCCGATTGTGCAACTCACCTTAAAACGGAAACCGGAAAATTTCTTAAGGAAGAAGGTAGCAGGATTAAAGATAGATCTGGGCAACAACTTCTTTTGGCCGCGGAAGACCCCAGCCCTTATAAAAATTCCAGTTCCGCCTTAACTGTCACTGGAGCTCGGGAGCACAATCTCAAGAACCTCAATGTTTCGATTCCCCATTATCAGCTCTCGGTCGTTACTGGCGTTTCGGGCTCAGGCAAGTCCACGTTGGCATTTGATATTATATTTGGTGAAGGACAGCGGCGATTTATGGAATCTATGTCGCCCTACGCCCGCCAGTTTGTCGAACAACTGCCTCGGCCTGATTTGGATCAGCTTTCGGGAATCCAGCCAACTGTCGCCATCGAGCAAAGAGTCACCCGCGGGAGCCGTAAATCGACCGTCGCCACGATTACCGAAGTCGCCCAGTACCTCCGGCTTCTCTACTCTCGATTGGGTATACCCCATAATCCGGATACGGGTGAAGCACTTGTTTCACAAACCCAGACACAGCTTTTAAAGCGTGTTCGTACGATGCTCCGTGCTTCGAATTCCAGCAAATTCAAACAATTGCTACTTTGCGCTCCGCTCGTACGAAATCGAAAGGGCCATCATCAACCCATAGCCAAATGGATTGCAGACCATGGCTATGAAATGATGCGGGTCGATGGGTCGATTATCTTTACCGAGGATTTCAAAAAACTGGACCGTTATAAGGAGCACAACATCGAGGTGGTGATTACTGATCTCAAATCGATTTCAGGGTCTCCCTCTGAAATATCATATGCACTCAAAGAAGCACTAAACCGAGGTCATGGCACTGCGTTGCTCTTGGATCAGGATGAGAATATCGTCTCATGGCTTTCTACGCTTCGTATGGATCCCGACACTGGCGTGGCCTTGCCAGAACTTGACCCAAAGGATTTTTCCTTCAATTCACACAAAGGCTGGTGCCCCACCTGTCGCGGACATGGTCAGATTTTTTCTTGGATGCGTGAGCGTCTCGAGGATGATGAACTTCTCGCAAAGTCTATCGGAGCTGATTCTAGCGAAGATGAAGACGAAGTTACGATTTGCCCCGATTGTGACGGTCAGCGCTTGAACCGCACGAGTCGTAACGTCTTCCTGCCGCTGAAAGGTAATAGGAAAATATCACTGCCCATTCTTCTCGAAAAAACACCGAAAGAACTCCTCAAAACTCTTAGCACGCTAAATCTTGACGAGCGGGGGCGTATTATTGCTCGCGACATTGTTGATCAGATCCAAGAGCGTCTCCAATTCATGGATAAAGTGGGTCTTGAGTACCTTTCCATGGATCGATCGACCCAAACCCTTTCCGGAGGTGAGGCTCAACGTATCCGTCTAGCTGCGCAGCTGGGATCCAATCTGGCCGGGGTTCTTTACGTTCTTGATGAACCCAGCATTGGCCTTCACGCCCGTGACAGCGATCGACTGATCGAAACCCTCAAAGAACTTCGGAAAAAAGGAAACACCCTTATCGTTGTAGAGCACGATACCACCATGATGGAGCAAGCCAATTGCATAATCGATTTGGGCCCTGGAGCGGGAATCCAAGGGGGGGAACTCATCGCTAAAGGCACCCTCTCACAACTAAAACAAAACAAGAACTCTCTCACCGGTAAATTCCTGAAAAACGGTATCTTTCATCCACTGAATGGCGCGTACCGCAAAATTCAAAAACCAAGTTCAGGGAATGCTAATTGGATTGAGCTAAAAGAGGCAAATTTCCGCAACCTTAAGAACCAGAACCTTAAACTTCCCCATCAAAGACTCACAATGGTTTGCGGTGCATCGGGTGCGGGAAAATCTTCGCTCGTAAGAGATCTGCTCGGTCAGGCCGCAGCCTACTCCATTAAATCGAAGAAAAAAACTGTCACGGGAAAGATGTTTGCCAAGAATGGGAGGGCGATTGAAAGCGAGGAAGGAAACGTTTTGTTTAGATCCCTCTCTGGAGCCCACTCCTTTCGATCGGTCATCGAAGTTGACCAATCTCCTATCGGCAAGACCCCTCGATCTACTCCTGCTACCTATCTCGGTGTATTCGATACGATACGTCTCTTTTTCTCAAATTTGCCAGAGTCTAAAATGCGGGGATACAAACCTGGCCGTTTTTCTTTCAACACCCCCCACGGAAGATGCGATACTTGCTCCGGAGCTGGGCGTGTAAAACTTGAGATGAGCTTTATGCCTGACACTTATGTGATTTGCGATGATTGCAATGGTTCTCGCTATGGATCCGAGCTTCTCGATCTCCATTGGAAAGGAAAGAACATCGCCGACATATTGGCCATGACCTTTGAAGAAGCCACCGACTTCTTCAGCTTCCACTCTCAACTGGGTGAGATTATGCAGCTCATGGTCGAAACCGGTCTCGGATACCTAACTCTTGGGCAAAGCAGTCCTACACTATCAGGCGGGGAAGCCCAACGTTTGAAACTGGTTACCGAGCTAGCGAAAGGATTGCAAAACTACACTGAGAGAAGCCGTGGAATTCAAAGAACCAATTTATACATACTGGAAGAACCTACTATTGGGCTCCATCTCAGCGACTGTGAAAAGCTAATACAACTTCTCCACAAACTCGTTAATGCGGGCCATACCGTTGTCGTTATCGAGCATCACCTGGACCTGTTGGCAGAGGCTGACTACATAGTCGAAGTCGGTCCCGAGGGTGGGCCGAAGGGCGGGAAGATTCTATACCAAGGTGATCTGAGAGGGCTCATGACTTCCAAACGCAGCATAACAGCTGAGTACATGATACCTAAAATGCATGGCTGACGTTTGTGCCGGGCCGCGTATAAAAATTATTTTAATAAATTCCTCCGAGCAAGACTCGTAAAATCGTGACTAGAAGCTCTTAGGAGCCCATTCGCAATAGATAAAAAAGTGATAGAAAATCCGTACCCATCCCACCTGAAACCTATTTTCCGAATACAGAGGGCCCAAGGAACAACACGAGCGATATTGAGAATCTACTTAGTTAATTATCTTATTTATCGAGGATGCTAATGGAACGCCAAGCCCCCGCCCTGTATTCGCTTGGATAAGTGAGGGCCAAACTGGGGCTTGGCGTTCCCAACTGAGGAGTCTGAGTTTTCCGATATTAAATTTATTGGTCACAGATGTGAGGAGCTCTTGGACTTTAGAAAACAAGTTATCGGTTAACTCGCAAAAGGCTACTTTTTGCTAGTCATTCGGATCTACCAAATTTCGCCAATCGGGATAGATAGGTCGATGCTCTGAGTACCGTTGACCTTTCACAGTTGGAGCGGGAGGGGTTGCATCCAGAAACGCTTGAAGCTGCTGTCGAATCATCTCCGATTGCTCACCAGCTTCCCCGATCGCGAGATCGTTTTCCTCTTTCAAGTCTTTCGGCACCTCATAAAATCTACCATCCCGGTATAGCTTGAACCTTTCGGTTCGAGCAAACTGAGCAGGTACTTTGTTCCAGTAGGGCTGATAGTGAGTGAAAACCCAATCTCGCGGAATCCCTTTCTTACCTTTAAGCTGCGGTAAGAAACTTCGACCATCGATGGGGTCACGATCCCCTCTCGTCGCACCCGCTGCTTCTGCTAAGGTAGCGTAGAAGTCGGTAAAATCGACCAAGTCATCCAATTCCTTACCTTTAGGGGTTTGTCCTTTCCAGTAAGCTATGAGGGGGACGTGGGTTCCCATATTCGTAGGACCACCTTTCCCTCCCTTGATCTCCATACCGTTCCAGTTTGAAGTGATACCCACACCGGTTCCGTTGTCAGCAGTGAAAAGAATGATCGTATTTTCAGCGATCCCCAGCGACTCTGTTTTATCCGCAATTCTTCCGATCAGCTTGTCCATGTAGTTCACCATGGATACAAAGTGCTCTTTGTTTCGGGTCTTATCCCACTCATTAGCGGTGTCTCTCTGAGCGTCGCCAATTGTGTCTGGTGTTGGGACAAAAGGGTCATGTACGAGAACCATAGGATAGTAGACAAAGAACGGAACATCTTTATTTCGCTCCATAAAGTCACACAGATAGTCCGTCATTAATTCAGGTCCATATTCGCCTGCGTTTTGCTCCTTCGTGATAAACTCCCCATTTGTCTCGATCGGGGGGTTCCAGAATCGCTCGCCACCAAGACCACCAGCCTTCCCCGTTGTCAGCTGCCAGAGATAAAATTCGTCAAAACCCGCTTTGGCGGGACGCATATTGTCGTCGTATCCCGGCAGATTATTGTAGAGTCCATTCAATTGCCACTTCCCCACGATCGCGGTCTGATAGCCGTTTTCCTGCATCAGATGACCGAAAGTCTTATCATTCGGATTTAGATATCCAAAGTGGGTATAGTTTCGGAAGTTGTACTGACCCGTCATCAGCTTCACGCGTGACGGCGTGCAAATCGGGGTCGAAAAGCAGTTTTTAAAGCGTATCCCTTTCGACGCTAGCTTATCGATTCTAGGGGTTAAGTAGTCCTCTGCCCCATAGCAACCAATGGCCTCCCAACTCACATCGTCCGCCATAATGAGGACGACGTTGGGCTTGTCCTGAGCCTGTCGAATCGACTGATCCTGGGCCGCAACCAAGGACTCGACCACAAATAGAGCACAAAATAGATAGGTGATGATTCGAGACATATTAAAAGGGTTATTTGATAATGGGTTCAAGGTCACCCCTTTTTTAAGTCTCCATAAACATCCCAGAATCAGAAAATACTCGGACTACGAAATTGTGGCAAGGCTGTCTATCCTTAAACATTCGTCACCCGTCAACCTACTAGATCAAAATCCAGCTGACTAAAAATAGTCAGCCCTACCCGCAATAGTACTAGTTTAGTTCTCCATTCCCACTACGATGGACTCGCTGTATTTGAACTCGCCCGTGAAAGCATCGTAGTACTTAAATATTACATGCGGATGAGGATAGGCAACCCAGCGCTCGCCGCCCCTTTGCAATGGAGCGTTAAAAACATTGTTCACTTGCACCACGCAATAGTGAGCATGAGTCCGCTCGAGACGTGGCATGTCCGAATAGACATAGGTCGACCAGCGAATATCACATTCACGCGGCCCGTATTTGAATTTTCCATTCGCGGGACGACCTCCCTCATCATCAGCAGGAACATGGTTAACCGAATTGCCCGGCCCAGAAGCGAACTCCCAAACATTGTTCAGCACCTTTATGGCAAAAGAATTGTGAAGGTCTCCCGTGAGCATAAAAAACTGTTTAGGACTTTGATTCTCCAAGAATTCGATGAGACCCTCGCGTTCCTCAAGAAAGACGGTCCACGCATCATCTTTGGCAATGTCTAGATTTTTGTCCGACCCTCCTCCACTTCCGACATGGGGTATCATGAAGTCTACCGAAGAAGCCATGAAAAAGAAGTCCGCATCCGAGTTTTTAATGGTTTCCTTAAGCCAATTCAGCTGCTGCTTTCCCAAAATGGTAGCACCCTTTTTATTAGGATTCTTGACATCGTGCAAAGAGCGATGGGATCGCGTATCCAGCATGAAGAATTCGCAATTGGCTACTCGGAACGAGCCATAGGATCGACGACCGACTGAATACTTTGCTTCTCCGTTCGCCCTTCCCGACGGTGATATTCGGAGGCGATGAGCGTCCACCACTTCAACAATGTCGTAAACCCCAGCATTCGGATCACCTGGTTGTGTATCGAGAAACATGTCACGCATGCCATCTGTCTCCTTCCCCCAATGCACATGGAGATTAGCGTAGTTTTTCAAATCCATGTTCGAAAAACTTGCGTTTGGGTCGTACAATATATCACTCCCCTCTTCCAAATGCCCTTTACCGAACTTCGCCTGCTCAGTGTGGACCACGGGATTTGCCCAACCAAGATAATCAAACCAGGCCTTGACGGCGGTATCGCGAAAGACCGCCCGTCGATTAACGTATCCCGTTTCCCCCGTTCCATAGATGTCGTTTAAAAGCTCGTGATCGTCAAACGTGTAGAAGCTGGGTACATTGCTGTGCCATTCCATCATGTTTCTCCCACGATTCATGTAGGTTTTGTAATTCTCCCATACTCCGGCGACCGCCGGAGCCAAATCCACGATCTCTGGAACCCCATCTTCAGGATTTAGCCGTACCTGTGATTTCCAAGCGGACGCCGGAAAATCTCTGTCCTCCTCATAGAGCCAGTCACCATTGGCAATGGCGAAGTGAACTTTGTCCGTCACCTGATCATTAAGCGTATCATACAACGGCATACTGGGACCAAAACTGCTCACCCAGTTTTGATTGATGCAGGAGGTGTACTCAAACTGGAAATTAAACAAGCCTTTCGGATTGTGCTCTGGATCCACATAGTCCTTTGAGTCTGGAAGAGTTTTAAAAGAACCTGATAGCCCCTTGTCGACCGTATAATAGTAGAGCGTGTCTGGATAGAGATTGGTAAGTGTAATAATTGCCGTATTGTCATTCTCTAGCTGCGATTCTACCAACTCTGAAACCATTAGCTGTTTCAATTTCTCCGTTCCGTAGCGAACTGACACCTCACCCGGAACATTGGTTCGCACCCAAATACTCATTGTCGTCGAACTCGGCCGTCCCAGTATTGGCCCATGAGTTACTTTTAAATCAATAAACGAATCTTCTGAGTAGGCAGATAGAATTGACAAAATAACAAAAAAAACAGGGAGGAGATGATTCATAGACCCCATTATTTACCTCATCAGGCCGAGGCCAAGCGAGTACTTTCTACGAAACTCAATGGGGGCACTTAATTTAAAACAGAAGCGTAACTGGCAACCCTGTTCGCTTTTCACGGATCAACTCAAAACCGTCTAGGCTGCTTTTGCAATAACAAGGAAGAATTGAATATCACGATCGCACGCGACTCGACGGGAACATCTTTACCACAATACATGGGTTCAGAAATGGAATACTTCCCGAATCTCAAGGGAATCGGGGTACATCTATCAACGGACTTGAATTCGACTCTGCGAGAAATCTCGGGCACACCTCGAGAAGAGGCTTTTATCGGCTCGATCCTAAACGAGGAAAAGCGAAGTTTTATTCGCTAGCCCAAGGAGCTCCAGAAAAACAAATTTTTCAAAAAAGCAATATCTATACCCAATAATAGGATACTTTATGATAGAATGATCAGACCCAACATTATTAAAAATTGAATATGCCCGCCGACGAGCCTTTTCCCACCAATGCTTGTATCGTAACCAAGTGTCCTCACCTTTTAATAGTCGATGAGAACGCGATAAACCTAGAAGTCCTCAAAGCCTTTTTTTCGAAGAATAGGTCCGAATCCGATGAAGCCTTTAACGGGCAAGGAGCCTTTCCCATGTTTTTGGCTTCATACTAAGAATTGATATTCGTTGACTGTATAAAACCTAAAATGGTAATCATCGATTGGTCCTCACAGGCACTTTGTGTGGTCGCCTTTTAGCTCATTGGATGTCAGAGCGATAATCTTTTTCAGTATCAGAATTTTGAATATTTTTTCTAATGCTTCTGCTTGCCTCATAAATTACCTATAAAAGCTCATCATCCCACCCAGCCTTTAGGCCATCCTAGTAAAATGGGCTTCAAAGGCTTCGGCCAAGTAATCGAGAATCCCGCCAATCACAACCTCTCGACAACCGCGTAATAGGCACTGACGAACTCACCCTCCCGCTTCCCCGTGATGAAGTTCCCGCGCAATTTAAAGTCTCCTGCCTCAAGATCCATTGTAAAGGTCACCTCTTCAGCGCCCTTCTTGACAGTCTTTTCCTCGTAATAGTCCGCCACATTCAGCGTCGCTCGAGTCGCTTTGATCGCCTTCCCAGGTGTTTCCCTAAAGGCAGTCAAGCCCGGAACGGAATCTCCTGGAGCGAGATCGTCATTTATTGCTCTGGAAAGCTCACGAGGCCAGCGACGGAGCGATATTTTGTAGGTGCCTGCTTCCTTTACCCGCACCGCCCAGTATCCAGAGCCCTGCTTTGCACCTCGAATGAATCCTTGATGCCAGGGTGAAAGAGCATTGTCAGTTAACCAATCGTGGGCCGTCAATTGTGTCGGATTGTCTGCCTTGTTTCCTAGCACCAATCTTTCATCAACGACAAATCCTGGTGAAATACTGGCCCACCACCGATCATAAGCTTCACGCAATCGCTTGACCGTTTCAGGGTTACTCTTGGCAACATCCATTTTTTGCTCCGGATCGGTTTCCACATTGTAGAGCTCCGTTCCATTGATCAGCCGCCAATGGTCCGTCATAGTGGAAGATTTCCGCCACTTGATCGGATCACGAACACGCTGCGAATCCGTAATTAAAATACGGTCCGGCCAACTAGTTGGGGTCTGGTAAATCAAGGGTACTAATGACCGCCCATCAAAGCTGTAATCCATCGGGCCGTTCAATCCGCACAATTCGATCAAGGTTGGAAGAATGTCGATGTGAGCAGTAAGTCGCCCCACGTCACGGCCTTCTGTCAGATTGCCCGCGGGCCAATGCAGAAAAAAGGGAACTCGATGCCCCCCATCATACTCACTTCCCTTTTTACCTCGCATACCGCCTGAGAAGATATTTTCCCCACTAGCGGTACCGTTGTCGGTTGTGAAAATAAATATCGTGTTTTCTGCCAAGCCCTTTCGATCGAGCCATTCGCGCATCGCCCCGACATTTTCGTCGATATTGGCGATCATTCCAAAAAATATCGCTTCCCGCTCCGACAGGCCTTTCTCCACATATGGCTTCCAGTATCTTTCCGGGCAATGAAAAGGGCTGTGTGGGGCATTCGTGCAAATGTAGGACAAAAAGGGCTTATTTTTCTTAACACTTTCTTCGATAAAACGCTGCGCTTCCTGGAAATAGACATCCGTACAGTAGCCTTTGTATTTCTGCGGTTTCCCGTTATGAAAGTAGGTGTCATCGAAATAAGAGTTATCCCAAAAATCAGGTGTTTGCCCCACTCCACCTCCACCGTGGCGCACGACCTCAGAGAATCCACGATCTTCGGGACGGTAAGGATAATTGTCTCCCAGGTGCCATTTGCCAAACATGCCAGTAGCGTATCCGTTATCCAGAAACACATCTCCAAAAGTCAATTCACCCACACGCAAAAACGATCGCCCCATAATCGTATGCCAAGGGCCCGCTCGATTCGTGTAGTGCCCGCTCATGAGGGCCCCTCTTGTGGGAGCACAGGTAGGACTCACGTGGTAGTTCGTAAGCCTAACCGACTCAGCATGAAGCGCATCCGTTGCTGGAGTTTCGAGAATGGGATTACCGTGAGCCGAGATATCTCCATAACCTTGGTCGTCTGTTATAACGAAAATGACATTGGGTTTGTCTGCGGCATAGGCAAACGCAGTAAACGAAAACGCCACTAAAAAAGGGCTAAAGAAACGGGAGGATTTATTGAGGTGCATAGGATGAAATATTTGTTTAAAGCGGATTAGTGCAAGGTATTAAAAATTCGCGGTTAATCGAGGACTGCAGATACTGAAAACTTTCTCGATTAGTTAGTCGAACGCCTATACCAATCGACCTTAGCCAAATTTATCTGCATTTGAGGTCTAAACCAAGAGATGATTCTAAAGTTAAAAACATCTGATTCGTCCAGGTGGCCTAGTAATCCTCACCTCTATTGCTAGCTTCGCACGATTCTTGCCACTTCTCTAGTTGCTTTCGCATTTCGGCCGCGATCTTTGCGTGCTCGCCTATAATATTTTTCGACTCACTCGGATCATTGTCCAAATCATAAAGCTCCCACTCCACTACAGGAGCCGTTCCATTATCGCTCTTAAGCCTTTTCTTTCCAGGATTGTGAACCAATTTGAAGCGATTGTCATTCAGGGTAGCCATTCCATGCCCTTGGAATCCAATCGGGGACAATCGCCGGATAGCGTTTCCTTCAATAACTGGAACGATAGACACACCGTCATACGGTCTACGCTTCTCTTCTGGCAGCGTGTACCCAAGCACATCCAATACAGTGGCGAAGTAGTCGCTCGTCACTGCGGAAACTGATGTCTTACTACCCGCCACAACTTTTTCTGGCCACTCCAGCAGGCCAGGAACACGAACTCCTCCCTCATAAAGCGAGCGCTTTCGCCCACGAAACGGTTCTGCAGTTCCTTGAGAACGGCCTTTTTTACCGGGATTTCCTTCCGGCCCATTGTCCGCAGCGAACCAAAGCATTGTATCCTCTGCGACTCCGAATTCTCGAAGGGCATTTCGCAAACGCCCAATCTGACGATCCAAGGCGGTGATGACTGCATAGTAGTGCTGGGTATTCTCATCTAAACCCGGATACATATCCAAAAATTCTGGGCCGCCGACCACAGGCAAGTGAGGCGCATGAAACCAGATGACTGCGAAGAAGGGTTGATCCTTCCTAGTCGCATCTTCAATAAAGGGCAAAGCCTTATCCATGACCATTCGTGCGGTGTCCCCCACCAAGCCTTCAGCAGGACCATCCTCAATATTTCGTCCATTGTGGAAAAACAACACTCTTGGGTCTGTGATTCCGTTATGAGCATTCTTAGGGTCGTAGGGGTCCCAGGTCGAAACCGAGTACTCAGTGCTGAACCATTCGTCGAATCCAGACATCCCTGGGGTCATGTAGTTCTTTTCCGGATTCCTCATCTTCTTCCCAGAATAGTCTGGGGCCAAGGTCCCCAAATGCCATTTCCCAAAATGCCCTGTGGCATATCCATGGTCTCTTAGAACTTCCGCCAATGTTATCTCATCTCGCTTCAAATGGCCTTGGTTCGCCGTGGGAATTCCATATCGAGAGGGATGCCTCCCCGTAAGCACAGAACCTCGCGTCGGACTACAAACCGGGGCGGCCGCATAAAAGCGTTCGAACCGTATTCCCGCCTTAGCCATCCGGTCGAGCTCTGGCGTAATGACCGTTTCATTACCATTGAACCCTACATCCCCCCAACCTAAGTCATCCGCCATGCAGAGAATAATATTCGGTTTTGCAGCGAACACTGGAACTGCAATGATTGTGAATAAAACAGATAGGACAACCTTCATACCTTCGCTGTTTGATAATTAAGAATTCCTCCTTGAGCCTTACTCTTTGAACTTTAGATGTCCGGTTCGTTCCAATCAGGTATTCCCCGATCCCGCTTCTGTTGCTCATAGCGCACCCATTGCGGTTGTTCTTTGGTGTATGGACGATTCTCATTCACCATTAGCGGCAGAGTCTCCTCCCACCAAGCATCGTAGACTCCCCTTAGCTGAGCCACGACTTCCGGATACTGGCTTGAAACATCCTTCTTTTCGTAGGGATCGTTCGAAATATCATAGAGAACTCTATTGTTTACGAATCGCCACCGCTCGGTCCGGACCGCGCAATCTGTAAACTTGCTCAAATTCGGATCCTCTCCCTTGTCCCAACGGCCCTTGTGGATGAACAAGTGCCTATCAGCCCAATTCGCGTTTGGATTATTCAATAGACGTAACATGTCTCTTCCATCCAATTTTTGAATACCAGCAGGAATCAAAGTTCCGGATAATGTGGCAAATGTGCGGAAGAGATCGACGTGTGCAGTGAGGGCGTTAATGTCTATGCCTTCCCTAAGCTTACCTTTCCACCGCCAAAATGCCGGCACACGGGTTCCTCCCTCATAAGGAGAACCTTTGCCTGTTTTAAATCCTGCTGTGAACAGGCTTATCTTCTCACCATGCAACTTGGCTGAGCGACCTGCTTGACCATTGTCCGTCATAAAGATGACCAGCGTATCTTCCCAAAGTTCCCACTCATCGAGCTTTTCCATCAGGATGCCAAAGTTGTCGTCGATATTCTCAATCATCCCGTAGCGCCCCGCCGTGTTTTTATCGTAGCCCAAGTCGGTAAATCGCTTGGCATAACTTTCCGGAGCAATCATGGGACCGTGGGGTGCATTTGGCGTTATGTAAGCAAAGAATGGTTTATCCGTCTCATCCATCTCTCGAATCCACCCCAGTGCCGCTTTAAAGAAGATGTCCGTGCAGAAGCCTTTCGTCTGCACAATGGTGTCGTTGTGCAAAATTACATTATTGAAATAGCGGTCATCCTTATTAGGCGGAAAGTCGGCGCAGCTTCCCTCGTAGGCTTGCCCGATTCCGCCTGCTCCGTGAATAAAGGTTTCCGTAAACCCACGATTATAAGGTTGATGGGCGTCTTCATCCCCTAGATGCCATTTACCAAAAATCCCAGTTTCGTAGCCGTTCTGGCTTAACAGCTCTGGAATCGTCGTGCTAGAGAGCGCCATGATCTCCCGTTCCTTGATCGTGTGAGTAACACCGTTCTTAAACTCATGTCGCCCACTCATGATCGCCGCACGAGTAGGGGCACAGGTCGGGCTCACATGAAAATCAGTGAAGCGCGTCGACAATCCATAAAAGCGATCGAGGTTCGGTGTGAGCAATACCGGATTCCCCAGGCATCTCAAATCACCCATCCCCTGATCATCCGTCATCACGAGGATGATATTGGGGCGGGAACCCTTCAAACTTGCGGCTTGTAGCGCAGCTAAGACGTACAGGGAAAGGATAATACTTAATATTAATCTCATAGTTTCAATTATCCAGTTCAGACGCTCGCTCTACATCAATCTAGGCTGACAGGCTTATACCCCCCTTTAGACTTGAAATAGAGAAACAAGGCCAAGTAGGAAACAAAAAGGAATCCGGGAAGCATTGCTTGTCGGAAAAAAGCCCGCTTTTTGTTGCTATTGACAATCGCCCCTAATTTGGCGGCATTCTCACTGTCGAGAGCGTCCACCGCAGCCATATTCAAACTGGGGGTCTCGCCAAACATTCCTGAGCGGATACCCCCATCAACGATAGCATGCAATGCCGGCTCTTGTTCCCTCAATTCAGCATCGATTCCTTCGTCAAGAAAGAGCCCCATTAGAGGCGTGCCCAATATTCCCATACCAAGGACCCCAACCGCTGAAACCCCATTCAAGGTCAATGCGCCGCCACGAGGAAACTGTTCTGATACCACTCCCAATGTTGTCGACCAGAGAAAGGTCTTTCCAAACGCGTACACAATCGCCGCCACGACCATTATCCCAGCCGGGGCCAATCCCAGGAAAAGCAGACCCACGACCGCCAGACCGGCGCTTAGCACGAGAAGGCCAATCGGGGAAAACTTGTGAACGATAGGGCCGGCATAAAACCTCAGAATAGTCATAATGATAGAGACCATCACAAAAATCCAACCCGCGGCTTTCGGGAAATCGGCTTCCAGAAGTGAAGCCATCCATCCATCCGTACCCAGCTCTGTTGTGGCAAGAAAGGGCATCGTAACGAGGATCAACACGAAGATCCAATTGCCAAGGGCTCCCGTGAAAAAGTAGGCCCCTAACGCCACTACGAATGCAGTCACTAAAGTTATGCCCACGGAAATGGTTAGCGGTTCCACCAAAAGCGTGTTCGCTACTTGAATAATACCCATCACAGTGAGCCATGCGATTATAAAGAATCCCACCGCTCCCACTTCCCTCAACATGTCACGGAAGCTGACGCCAGCGGCTACCCGTTCCTGCACGGGAAAACGGCACTTCGCAATCATAGCCGCATATATCAATACCGGAATGAGGCATACGCCGAACTTCACCGTTAGGCTCAATCCGCCTAGAAACAAAGCCGCTACAGCGCCTAAAGCGAGACCCGCTGGCCAGCCCGCATGCAATATGTTCAGCCACTTCGACTTTTCCTTGTTATAGATCGTCGCCACGATGGGGTTGATAAAAGCCTCAACGGTACCATTGGCGATTGCTACTAGAAAGGTACTCCAATAAAGTCCCGAAGCGGACTTATTGATGACCGCATATACGGTCCCTATTACTGCCAAGGTATGGGCCACTATGGCGAAGTAGGCAGTGGCCTTGTATCCAACTTTGTCAATTACCAGACTGAAAAATATAATGCTGAAGGCAAATGGCCATAGACCGACTCCGAGGATCTGCCCTATTTCGGATTGGGTAAAGCTGAACTCGTTGACCAATTCACCTACGACTACCGTTCGTAGTCCAAAAAAGAAAGAGGTCGCGACTAGGGCAATAAAACAGGCAGAGAAGAGCTTTTTGTTCTCTATTTCGTCATTCATAAGGGGGGGGGAAGCTGTTGAGTGAGCGAGGGGAGTAAATGGAAACCCTCAAAATTTTCTGCAAGGTCCAACTATTTTCAAGTGGAATTCCCAATAAAAGTCGATCCGGATTCTAGCTCGTTAACCAACTTGATACAACAGGCAGGAAGACCGTTACACTCTATTCTGTTCACGCTCCTCCTTTTCGATTTCGTTCCCTAGCTTGTCGCTTCATCTCTACAAAATCCGGATCCTCTTCAGGAACCTCATATTGATCCCTCAGACGACCGAGTTCCTTCTCAAGCGACTTGACTATACTGGCATATTCAGGATTCGTATACACGTTATTCAATTCGCTGGGATCTTTTTCGATGTCGAACAACTCCCACTCGCCAGTCTGGTAATAATGGATTAGCTTTTGCTTCCCATTAGTAACGCCGTAATGCCGAGCTACACTGTGGCCACCCGGAAACTCGTAGTAATGGTAGTAAAACGTGTCGCGCCAGTTCCTGGGCGTTTTTCCTTTCAAAATTGGTACGAGGCTTTCGCCCTGCATATCGCTCGGAATCGCTACTCCCGCCAACTCCAAAAAAGTTTCCGCAAAGTCCAAATTGGATACAATGTCATTGTTCACAGATCCCGCCTTGGTCTGCCCCGGCCAACGAACAAGCAATGGTGTCTTGAGCGACTCTTCATACATCCACCGCTTGTCAAACCAACCATGCTCGCCTAGATACCAACCCTGATCAGAGGCGTAAATGACAACCGTATTATCCGCCAAACCGGACACATCCAAGTAATCAAGCACTTCTCCAATGCCGTCGTCCACGGATTTCACACAACGCAGATAGTCTTTTACGTAGCGCTGGTATTTCCATTGTATGATCTCCTTCTCAGACAAATTAGGCTTCGCCTTGAGGTAGGCCTCGTTCTTCGGTCCATAAGCGGCATTCCATTGAGCCAATTGCTCCGAGGTGAAATTCCGAGGTTGCGTCAACTTTAGATCTCTATCGTTAAGGTGGTTCTTGATCTCCATCGCTTGATTGTAAGCCGGTGTAGCACGGGTCGCATAGTCGTCGTAGAGCGTTTCCGGTTCCGGTACCGTAACATCGTCCAGCCAAGTTAAGTACTTGGGAGCGGGTTCCCAATTTCTATGCGGCGCCTTGTGCTGGTACATCAACATGAATGGCTTGTCCTCCTCGCGATCGTTCTTCAGCCAATCGAGCGTCTTTTCAGTAATGATCTCCGTAGTGTATCCCGTATGTTCACGAGTTACTACTTTCCCATTCTTATCCGTCGTTTTCATAGGCGGATTGTAATAAGGTCCTTGTCCCACTAATACGTCAAAGTAGTCATATCCCTGCGGGGTTGATGCCAAGTGCCACTTGCCAACTACCGCAGTTTGGTACCCTTCCTTTTGGAGAAGCTTGGGAAAAGTCTGCTGGTCCCCATTGAAAACAATTCCATTCACCGCAAAACCATTGATGTGGCTGTACTTTCCCGTCTGAATTACAGCCCGGCTAGGTCCACAAATGGCATTCGTCACATAGCAACGATCGAACATCATCCCTTCTTTCGCCAGTCGGTCCATGTTTGGCGTCGTAATACGCTCCGGGTCATACGCGCTCAATGCCTGTTGGCAGTGATCGTCTGAGAATATAAAAACAATATTGGGACGATCGCCTGCAGCGCTAAAAGCTAGATCAATCGACAATGCAAAGATAGTCGCAGAAATTAGACTCGTTAAACGAAACAGGGGATAGGCCCGATTACAAAATAGTGGGTTTTTTTCTTTCATTTTTTGATCTCGCAGATTTTGGGAAAACTAGATCGAAGTTTGACTCGGTGGCTTCATGTTTACTGTTCCAGATCAAGCTTTGGACGGCAAATTGCTCAATTACTCAAATCAGCATAATTTGGGTCTAATTCGGACGATTTTAATTTACGAAAAACGTGTTGCTCAACGAGGACAAAAAGAGAGGGAAAAAAGATTTGGGGCAATTTCATCGATATCGATTCAAAGAAGCAGCTTAGAGCTTACTTATTCATTAGCCAAGCATAGAATTTCTAGTTCGTGAACCGCTGTTCCTATTACATAATTGTGAATCAAGGAGAAAACGTATCACACTATTTAGCTCATCAGTGTCACTACGATAGCTACGGTCATCATTGCGGCCCCGGCCAAGCGCATCCCCATCACTTCACCGCCTAGATTCTGCTCTGTATTTTGAAACCAATGACCGATCAACCAGACTGCCAATACACTCCACAGCCCTCGGGCACTGTAAATAACATTCATCGAAGTGGCATCTCCAAAAAGCCCGATCGAAGTGACCAACGAAATGGCCTGCAGGCCCATGAAGAGCCCTCCCCCCAAGAGCCACGGCCAGGCCTTTTTAGGTATGGCCCGGATGGGTTCTTTAAAAAGCGGGATAAAGCCCAGTGACAGTCCCCCGCACATACCCAGCATGATGGGAAGGAATCTCCCCGCTCCCCAAGCTGGGGCCCACTTTTGCACCAGCACATCAAACAAGGCGTAGGAAATTGCGGCCAGCAAGGCGATTAAAATGGTCCGACTAACTGGAGAAGGCTCTCTGAACGAACCAACCGTTTCACTCGACTTCCGCCCAGGTCTAAAACTCAGCAATCCAATGGCGGCGAATGTCAGAACCGCCGAAAGCCAAAGCTCCCAAGGAATTTCAATGCCCAGTACCAGAACACTCAACCAGGCCACGCAGATCGTCTTTACACCCATTGTTGGTGTAGCGATGGAAACGTCCCCTTTCTCCAAGGCGAGAAAGGTTAGCACTTGGCCACTGAAGAAAGCTACTGCTACCAGAAGCGGCTGCCACAATAGAGAAAACTCGATGGGTGGACCTCCCAGCGGCAGAAGGGCGAGGAAGAGTATCGCAGTAACCATATTCACAACGAAACTCGTCCGCCAGATCCCGACTCGGAAGCTTGTTGCACGCTTGAGCAGTAGCATCGCCAACACAAAAGTGACGCTACTGAAAAGTGGGAATAGTAGGTAGAATTTCATTAAGACTCTTTTTGGATCGGAACGCAAAACCCGGTCCAGCGACAATGAATTCTCTATCGCAACATCCTACACTCATGGCGAGAAGTCTTTTCACTGGCTCAGCCCCTGCCCCAGCCGATCCCGAATCGGATCTGTAGACACAAATTTTCTATAGCCGATACGCTCTCTAATTGGGCAACAGAAGTGCGAACTGATTTGGGGATTGTTATACCACCCTCTATCCAAATACTTTTTTAAAAAATTCTTTCTCACCCACGCCCCTGTAAACCGACTACTAGCCCTTATCACCCTCACAATCTCGTCTACTCAGCTTTTCGGAGCCAAACCTAATTTTGTCTTCATTTTCGCGAACGACGAGGACTGGACCGGAACATCAGTAGAAATGATACCCAGAGGCTGGCGCACCAAAAGCGATTATAACAATACGCCCAACCTTGATAAACGTGCTTCCATGTGAGTGCGATTCTCCGGGGATTATGCCCCTGCTGCAATGTGCACGCCCAGCCGGGCGGCGGTATTAACCGGAAGGACCCCAGCTGAGATCCACATTAACTCACCAGTATCTAGTTTGGAATCACCTCCTCACAAGATGCGACCTCCGAGACAGCTGCAAGATTTTTCAGAATCAGAGACATCGATCGCCGAAGCACCGAAGCCGGCTGGATATTCGAGTGACTGCTTTGGCAAATGGCATCTAAGCGAAGGAAGCCCGGGCTAACATGAATCCGATGTTCATGACTGCTCCTCATCGAACGGTACCCCTAAAGACTCGTGACCCGACAACCCCAAAAGCATTTTTGGAATCAACGTGAGCGGCATCGCCTTCTTGAGGGAAAATGTTGAAGCCAATCGGCCCTTCTTTCTTCAGTTTTTTCACTACGCTTTTCATGGACCCAATGCCACCAAAGCGGAGCCTGAGACCCAATTCGGCGAGCTATCAAAAGGAGAGCGACACAAAGACTCCGCTTTCGCCGGCATAACATGGAATCTCGACGTTAGCATTGGCTCAGTTATGGCGGAACTCGAAAGGCTCAACATCGCCGACAATACGTACGTGATTTTCATATCGGACAACGGCGGGCCCAGTATTCCAAGGTTTGGCCCCTTGAGCAACGCCCCATCAAAATGGGCAAAACAACTCTCTACGAGGGCGTCATTAGTGTTACCTAGATTGTCACAGGTCCCGGGATTTCTGCGAATAGCCAAAGTAGAGAGTCAGTCACCGGTTGCGATTTTTTCCCAAATTTTTGTGAATGAGCCGGAGTGAAGGTAGCACACAAAATAGAAGGTTAAAGCCTCGTAACGCTGCTCACCAGCAAGTCCCAATCGATCGAGATGGTGTCCCCTCGCTTTTCCATTTCCCACGCTACTTCTGTGGACCAGACTCTGTTCCCAGCATGGCTATCATCGCCGTAAACCTAAAGCTAATCAAATTTTGGTGATCCAACAGCTACATGCTATTCAATCTATATGAAGATCTCGGCGAGAAGAATGACCTCGCAAAAAAGCATCCTGAGAAACTGAAAAAGCTCGTATGGGTAATGAACTATCGCCTACGGTCAATAAGTGCCCAGCTTCCCATAGTCAACCTTGACCACGATCCTAGCGCCCCTCGACCTGAACGGCCCGGTTCCCGGGGACGAGGACAAGGGGCTAGACCTGGCGGAGGAAGACCCGGAGGGCCGAGAGTTACTAATTAGTCTATTCCGAATAGCCCATCAGAAGATAAACATTCAACCAACCGCTTAGCTGAAGAGCCCGCAGCATAGGAGGGCTTTGCATCGCGATTAACTGGGTTCGAGATCGCGGTGTAAAACTGCTTCTGAATTAGCGAAATCAATTTTACTGACTCTCACCCTTAGTATCGAGATTTGGATCATTTCAAGCGAAGGTCTTCACCCACTTGGCCATTCCCTGATTGGCCTCGCGAATGAGATCGTTATTCTCCGTATCCGGCTCTTCTTGCTCGCCTAGCAAACCTCTAGCTCGCTGCCTGTTGCGTAGATAGGCTCCACATAGATGGGCACCCACTGCTCCTTTGTTTTTTTTCAAGCCTTCTAGCATTTCCGAGTACCAAGTACCGCTATTCTCCTTGTACTTGCCTGTTGGATATCGACCCGAATCATCATGTTTCTCCACCCCCTGAGCTCCATCGGCCCAGAGCACTGGCCGACCGGTCTTCATGTGCCATTCCGCTAGATGTGTTGCCGGGTCTTTGAAATCCTGAAAGGAGATGACATCAACTAAGCCTTCGGAGGCATTCACGACTTCCATTGGCAATGGCATATTCGCCTCGTAGCGGTCTCCCATGATTAAGTGATTGGGATCGTGGCGTTTGATCGCATCGTGGGTAACTTGATAATAGTGCCGGGCCAAGTCGTAGAGCTCTTTCCTGCCTGCTTCGGACTTGAGCTTGTCCGGATCGAACATGGGACCCCGCCATTTATTGTGCGGTCGGTGCCAAGTCCAAGTGGGACAATCCGAGTACCAGTATCCAACCAGATTGGGATCATCACGAAAACGCGTGCAGTTGCTCCGAGCCACATAATCACACCAGTCCTCAAACGCGGAACTTCGCAGATCGGCGTTTTTATGCCATGGGTTCCAGGAATGCGTTTCGATAAACGGCAGCATATGGAAGTACGGCATATTCAAGGCCTGATACTCCTCGTATGTCCAGTTCGCCGAATGGGCCTGATGCTTCACGGTAACCTCCTGGACCCAGCCTACGGAATTGAAACCCCAATCCTTCAAATGCGGAACCACCCCTTCCTTAATCCAACGGATCTGGTCATTGCCGTACTTCTCTTTCCAAATGTGTTCATTCTCCGGATACCGCAGCGTAGCGGAATCGAAATGGTTTAGGGCGACTGAGAAAAACGGGTTTCCTTTTGGATCCTTAAAGAGCCATCGCCCTTTAACCTTTTCAAGAGTGAAGTAGGACTTTGACGAGGTTGCCGAAAAAATATTATGGAATGAAGCCGCGGTGAATGCACTTGCCGTAACAGATTTAATGAAGTTTCTTCGATTAGTCATGTTCTTCGATTGTTATGGAGCAGGAGGGTTCACTGGCTAAGTCTTCCGACTGTGCCTCAATTTGCTAAAGGACTGAGCCATTCCTTACCTACCCTACGATTTTATTGTCCGTAGATCGCAGCTTAAAGGCACTCCTTTCCACTAATTCCGGCCGTCTTTGAAATTCTTCTTTGACGGCTTTGGATATACACCGACTTGGTTTGCCCAAGCAAGCCACTTCTTGGAAAGCTGGGAAACCTTCTCGGGATGCATTGCTGATAAATCGTTCGTTTCCGTCCGGTCATTTTCCAAGTCATACAGCTCCCATTTACTCGCATCGGGTCCGTCGAAAACGGAAACTTTTGTACCCACGAGTTTCCAATCGCCTTGAATCAAGGCTGCATTGTCTTCGTGTTCGAGATACAGAGGATCTTTTCGCTTAAGCGATTTGCCTTCAAAAATCGTTGTTAGTGAGACGCCGGTGAGCGGCCGTATCTCATTCCCTCTGTAGTTGCTCGGGTACGTCGCCTTTGCCAATGAAATGAATGTTGGCATCAAGTCTGGAAGATAGGCCAGATCACTCACCAACGAACCCCTTCTCTTGATTCCTTTAGGCCAATGAGCAACAAGAGGTGTCGAGATTCCCCCTTCATGCGTGTAGTGCTTAAACTTTTGAAAAGGAGTATTAGACGCATTCGCCCAATTTCCCCCATAACTAGGACCCGCTCCGTAGGTCGCTTCCCATTTCCCCAAATCGAACGGATCCGTTTTTCCGCCCAGCGTGCCCCCTTCAGCACAGCCACCATTGTCGGTCAGAAAGATGATCAGTGTATTATCATATTGGTCGTTCTTTTTCAGGTGCTCGACGAGCTTTCCAATATTCTGATCCATTCGGTCAATCATGGCAGCGTAGAAAGCCATTCGCATGTCCATTTCCCGCTGCTTTTCGATGTCCAGGGAGTCCCACGCAACGTCATGGCGCTCCGACAATTTCCACTTCGGATCAATCAGCCCGATTTCAATTTGCCTTTTGAGTCGCTGCTCGCGGAGTTTATCCCATCCCATCATGTATTTCCCCACATATTTCTGCACTTCCTTCTGATGGGCGTGGAGTGGCCAGTGCGGCGAGGTGTAGGCGAGATAGAGGAAGAATGGCCGGTCTTGTTCTGCCTTCTCTTCAGAGAGAAACTGTATCGCGTAGTCGGTGAAAGCGTCCGTCGTGTAAAAGCGTCGGTCGGTTGTACTCTTCGGATTCTCGATAGGCTCATTCCCAAAGAACATTCCCCGAGGATGTTCGGGATAGAAAAAGTTCGTCGCGCCCGATAGACAGCCATAGTACTTCTCGAAGCCACGCTGTAGCGGGCGGATCTCATGCCTGTCCATCCCGAGATGCCACTTGCCACTCATCAGTGTGGCGTAGCCTGCCGGCTTCAGAACCTCGGCAACCGTCACGCAATCCTTGTTGAGGACCCCCCGGTAATTAGGAAAGTCGGGGCCCGCATCGTGATTAAGCGTTCCAGGTGGATTCGTCATATGGCCAATCCCAGTTTCATGGGGATGGAGCCCGGTCATCAACGAAGCACGTGTGGGACAACAGCGAGCGCTGTTGTAGAACTGCTTGAAACGCAGGCCATTCTCGGCAAGAGCATCGATATTCGGCGTTTCAATCTCACCTCCGTAGCAACCGATATCCGAGTACCCCATGTCGTCTGCGAGGATAACGATAATATTGGGGCGTTCGTCCCCTGTCGAATAGGGGAGGCCGATGAAAGCAACCAAAAGAAGAGAGCAGATGAATTTGGACATAGCACGGGGTGATGACCACGAATGGAGACTTTCGCAACGGGAAACCATCAACGAGGACTTATCGGCTATCCACACAATACTAAAACCGGTGAAAACATAAAGTAGCCACAGATCAATAAATACAGCGTACTCAGAGTAGATCTCCCCTATCCTGCTATTACATTTAAAACTCCATTCGTGTAAGCGATTTTTTCGTATACCTTGCTAGCCGTTATCCAGGCCAACACGCAGGACACGAGAAACCCGGTAGATGCTACAGCTAGAATCCAACGTGGCACTTTCCGCTCTCCCGAAAGTTCCGTACGCGTTCCCAGATAGAGTAACGCAAGAGCAAGCACCGGAATTCCGAGCACCGTTAGTGCCTGAGCAAAAGTAATCAAATGCACGACGCTGCCCTCCTTTAACAACGAGGAGATCGCAACCCCCATTCCCACTAAGAGAGCGAGGGTCGTTAGATGACGAGGAGTGGCGTCGCCCAAATTCGACCCTTTCCCTATCGCGTCCGACATCACCGTACCTCCTATAATCGCGTTAACTAGGAAGGAACTTGTGGCCCCTGCTAATATTCCAATGCAGAAGATCCCCTTGGCAAAGCTGCCAAACAACGGCTCCAACTGGCGGGCTACGTCCCCTACCGAAGAAAGGACGATCGCCGAGGGATGACCGTAGAACGTTCGCCACGCTGTCAGCAAAATGACCGTGGTTAGCAGCCCTAGTATTGAAATACTAACTACTGTATCGGCTACTCCCTTTCGGATATCGTGCAGGCCCCAACCTTTTTGTTTGACCAAGTAGGCATGGTAAAACGCACCCGCTACCGAGAACGTCGTGCCAATCATCGCGAGCAACGGAAACCATTCATGGCTGTCTTCGCTTATTACGGGGACGAAGCTTCTAGGACTTGAGAAGACCACAATCATGTTAGCCAAGAATGCCAGTATCATGATACCAACCAGGACCTTCATCACTCTTTCGATAAAACTGTAGAGATTTCTGAACAAATACAGACAAAAGATAATAAGAAAATTTACCACCATCAAGATGCCTGTCCTCGCCCCTTCCCCCAACGTATCGGCTCCTAGCATGGGCTCCAACCCTCCAATCAAAGCGATGTTATTGGACGACTGGAATAAAGCGACCAGAGTAAACAAGACACCCCCAATCAAAACGGATACGGGACGTCCCAATCGGTCGGCCAACTCCGTACACAGGCTTTTTTCATAGACCACGCCCAGCCGTGCGGCTAGTGCGACCATAGCGATCATCAGAACAGCCGAGCCCGCAACTACGGCAAGGGCACTCAATCCGAACGAAGCTCCCACCTTCGAGCTCGTCAAAATTGAGCCAGGACCCAACACAACCGCGGTTACAATAATGGCAGGACCAATCGATTTAAGAACCCGTAGCATAACGACCGCAGATTCAACGGGAGAGGCAGCAAAGAATCAATCAGTAATTAATCCCGTATGGGCACACCCATTTCTACATTGCCTACACTACAACACGGCCACGGATTACCCTATGCCCATTTCCCTCCGTAACCTTATCGGCAAGACCACCTGGCTCGGAGCCCTGTTTCACTTTCAGCCCAAGATCGATGAGACGTCACCAGTCACTTGATCGATGCGGCCAAGCAGCCCGTTCTGGATCATACCCAGTTAAAAGAACCGGTCATCATTGGATCGATCGAAATCCCAAGGAAAAGGAAGGCAGCACTACGCCCGGGTCCGCTCCAAGGACGGTGACGGAAGGAACAGGCGTCGAAGTAGTGGACACAAATCGTAACCTAAAAGGGTCGGAGCAGGCTGAGGCCTGATCCGACACCATCTGTAGGGCTCTCGCTTTGCCGCGTCGTTAACTCAGATGAATACGGATTTAATAACGCTCACGCGAGTGACGACGATTCGGCATCTAGAAAAAAATGACAATTGGAATGCGTCTGTAATATAGAAGCTGGAACTTCTGGGGTAACCGTACCTTGTAGGGCTTTTTTCACTGCTTTAGCCTTTCTCTTGTCAGGCACGGTACAGATAATCACCCTGCTTTTCATAATCTGCTTGATTGACATAGAAATCGCTTGTTTCGGGACCGACTCTAAGTCTGGAAACCAACCTTCCCCTAATTGTTGCTTCCTGCAATCCTCGTCGAGATCGACGACGATATAGGGATCTTCCGTCTCAAAATCCGCTGGAGGATCGTTAAACGCCAAATGCCCATTTTCTCCGATCCCCACGAAGGCGACATCAATTCGCGTATTACGAATGAGAGCTCCCACTCGGTCACATTCCGCTTGAGGGTCTCCTTCACCATTAATGAAGTGAAATGCGTTTATCGGATTTGGGAGCTTATCAACGAAACGATCCTTCAAGTACTTCCTAAACGAGGCTTTGTGAGTCACCGGCAGACCGATATACTCATCCAAATGAAATCCCTTGATCGCTCCCCAATCCAGATCGGACGTTCGCAAACTATTGAGCATCTCAAACTGGGAAGCACCGGTGGCCACGATTATCGATGCCTCACCTTGCCCCGCCAAGGAGTCCTTCAACCGGGCGACTCCTGCAGACGCCGCCATGCTCCCCATTTCAACTCTCGTTTCGAATATACTCGTTTTCACTAAATTCGCATCTATACAAACATGTTTGCCAAGAGCAAGACCTCGAAATAAATTTTGTATCTCAATTTAATAATTGCCACAAAGCGGCCGAAAAAGTCACAGAGAGTTGGGCTCCTTATGTCACAGATTTCAACGATCCAGTACGTTGCACCTCCATTCTTATAATGTTCCCGAGAAGCGGGATCACGCAATCAAGGAAACCAAGCGTATCCGGTTAGTTAAAGGTTGATTACCTAGATTTTCCTATCCTATCTCCGAAACCAGTCCCTCAAGCCTCTTTGCGAAGTTCACCCAAACGACCCGCCCTTCTCCTGAATCATCCACGTCCTGTCCCGCATGTATGGCCGCTTTGATGTGCGGCTCGATCGATAGCCAGCCATCGTAACCTGTCGCTCCGAGGTCTTTTAAAATCCGCTCTTGTACGGGATCCTCGTCCACATAACAGGTCACAAAGTCCTCCCCATTCTCTCCCGGCTTGGCACACTTAATATGAACATGGGTAATCTGCTCACGGCATTTCTGGTAATAGTCCCAAGTCACTTCCGTGTTGTTATCGTGCAAACTATTGTTTCCGGTGTCGAAAATCAACTGGAGGGCCGGACTATTCACAGCTTCCACCAGATCCAGGTAGCCTTCAGGCGTCTCCCCATACCCACTACAATTCTCATGCCCCAGAATAATTCCTTCGCCTTCCGCAATTTTCGCCAATTCCTTCAATCGTTTAACGGCTTCGATTCGCCACTCGCTTCGCCTCAAGGGATTGGACTCGGCATTGGGATAAGACATAATCCGCAGAAACTTCGTTCCCGCTTGACGCATGCGAGGGGCGACGCGTTTCAATTCATCAATGTCTAGACTGAAGTCCGAATCAATAGGCCTCGCCCAATTCCCAATCTGCCCGCCAAAGCCGACCACCTGAATCTGCTCTTTTTGCAAGCAGTCCCAGGTTTGCTTCCACTCCTCATCAGTGAAATCACAGATATTTTTTCCGTTTATCAGCCGTAGCTCGATGGCAGACCATCCGACTTCGCGAAGAGTCGATATTTGTCCGTCGAGAGAGCGCTCTGCTTCGTCGGTAAATCCAGTAAATCGAAAAGGCATGTTGGTGTTTTCTTTCTATTTGTTTGTTCAGGTAAGGCTGCTTGTCCTTAAGTAGCCGAAAAAGATGAACGGAATCGTGGATGCAAAAAAATAAGGTACCCCATCATTCTCATTGTTTCAATTTTTTTTAAACACAATCTCTGCTCATAAGCACGTCTTTGGTTCGGCTTCGTAAACGCGAACATTATCAATGTAGATATAACTTTCAAAACCTCCTGCCTGAAAGCCAAAATTATTTTTCTTTTCGGACAATCCTACGTGCTCTCCTTGGATTGTCTTCCCATCCACTGTCAGGCTCAATGTATTATTCACCAATTCTATTACCACATGGTGCCATTTGCCTTCTTCAATCGATATCTCAGTTTCATTCATGGCAAAGGTCTTTTCATCCCATTCGCCCTTCAATGGATCCAAACCTTGGTCATACTTCAACCTCGCCATTTGCTCACGCTTTCCTCTCTCACGAATCTTAAAAACAGCCACACTATCATAGCGTATCACGCACTTGGCAATATGGGCGAGGCCCCAATTGATGAGTAATTGATGAAACCCATCCCCCACAAGCTTCATGTCGTATTCGTATATAACGTCCTTGTGATCCAAATAAATTTTACGAAATGCCGTGTGCTTATCCGCCGCTAGTTGACGCCCGTGCAGCGCTCCATCCACAATACTCCAATCACCCAATCTACGGTAAACAATTCTGGGAGCTCAGATGAATCGAAGTTCTCTTTCAGAATGAGCTTCCCTGGCTTCGCCCATGCTTGCTTGCCACCGGCGAAACTGGAAAACGTGCAAAGCATTAGGGTCAGAAAATATAGCGAGGCTTTTTTGACCATGGCATGGGATCTAGTTCCGATTGATATTCGTTACGATTAAAAAGATTAATTTGTAATTTGCGCATCGATTCCCAAGGGCTCCTCGTTCCCTAGTCATTCGGGGATCCTTCCGTTTTGAAATAGCTAAACAGCTAGCAGCTAACAAGATATGGTGCCGAACCCACTACTCGATCCATATAAACATGGAGTCGGGACCCACCAAGTGTGCAACTCTCGCCTCTTTGAAACCGACCTTCTAAATCCATTATACGCAGTCGGCTCCAGCGTATTCAAAACCGCCAAATGTTTCGCCCCGGAATCGATCGTATCGACCGGGTCATTTCGCAGCTCGAATCTGGGGACCAGATCAACTATCTGTCCATCACTTTTGCACTGCTGGAGCCTGATGAGTCTTGGTCCAAAGAGGTTATCCCCGACTTCCTCCACCTATTGGAAGATAGCTACCGCCGTTTGACAAAAGTGATTCTACCCGAGATTTCTGAGCAATTGGCAAGCCCGTCTATTTTAGACAGATAAACGTCCTCAATTAAGAGGATCCGCCATTCTGCCCTTAAACCAGGCAAACTCGGACTTCAAGGCCATCAAGGTTCCCTCATGCTTTGGGTCACCGGCCAAGTCGTTCAATTCCATGGGATCTATATCCAAATTGTAAAGACGGTATGTATCTATTCTAGGGTAGTAAATCATCTTAAAACCCCTAGCGATAAACGCTCTCTGGCTATCCGGTTCATAAGCTCCGTATATGTAGTCATATTGCTCGTCCCGTTTCCCTTCAATCAAAGGAATTAGGCTCTTAAATTCCACATACTCTGGCTGCGGAACACTGGCTAGCTCCAACGAGGTAGCCATGACATCCTGCAAATAGACTGGAGTATCAATCCTCTTTCCTTGAGGAATCTTCGGTCCCATCACAAGCAACGGCGTACGCAAGCTGTGCTCGTACATGTTTTGCTTCCCGATAAAACCATGGTGCCCCACAGCCAATCCATGATCTGCAGTGAAAAAGATATACGTATTGTCCGACTTGCCGCTTGCCTCCAACGCATCTAAAATTCGCCCAATCTGGTCGTCCATATGGGTGATTATGGCATAGTATTCACGTCGGTGTACTTTGACTGCATATTCCGTACGTGGATACGGAGCCAGCACTTCGTCACGGATCTCTGCTGCATTGGCCCCTTTGGTGTAGGGATACTCCGAGGCAAAATTCTCCGGTACCTTGATCCGATCCAAAGGATATCGATCGAGATACTCTTGCGGTGCCTGCCTAGGATCATGCGGCGCATTGAAGGCGAGATACATAAAGAAGGGTTTATCGGACTCGCTGGTGATGTTCATGAAGTTTTCCGCGTTATCCGCCACTACTTCGCTCCAATGTTTACCTCCCGCCCAGAATCCCTCGAACTTTGGATCCGTCGGAGACCAGGGGTCCGGCCGTCCTTCAATCGGCCGATCATAAGCCTCTGGGTAGAAAACCGGCCCCGGCATTCCCGGACGTACATGGGAAACATGGTCAAAAATGGCTCCGGTATCGGCTTTGACATGCCACTTGCCGGTAAAAAACGTTTCGTAACCCGCATTGTTCATCAATTGAGACCACATCCGATCATTGCTTATTTCTTGGGCCAGATTTGGCTCTAGATCCCGAGCTCTCCAAAGGAAACGGCCTGTATTGATCATCGTTCGACTTGCGACGCAAATCGCTCCGTGCCAACCTCCCATATTGTAGGCGTGGGTAAACGCGGTTCCTTGATTGGCCAGCCGGTCGAGGTTGGGAGTATCAATGTCAGTATGCCCGAGCGCCCCTATCGTCTCATAGCACTGATCATCCGCAAAAATGAAAAGTATATTAGGTTTTTCGGCTGACAGCAATGAGCTAACGACCAACGCCACGAACAAAGTTAGAGGGGATTTCATTTTGGATACGCGAGAGACAAGTAGGTGATAATTTCCAATTGAGATACAAGCAGAAGGATTCCAGCCTTTTCGCCACAATACAACTAAGAAAAGGGCCAAAAGCCATCATGCACAAATCAGAGATTCTTGTAAAAGCTTAAATACTAATTCCACTGAATCTTCCATATTGAGCTTTCAAATCAATTTCCATAATCCTCAAATCCAGGTGCCCATAAAATAGCGACGTTTGTGTGATTCGTTTACACGTTAATTCCCTTTCAAGACAAACTCTGCCTTTGATTATCCGCTAATCGAGCTTCAGCTTCTCACCCGATTGAGCGCTCTCGTAAATCTGTGTTACTTTTAGGAGATCGCTTCCCTCAATATCTAGGGATAAATAGGGCCGTGGGGCGGGCGATCCCAAAATATCGGGTACATCAAAAAGACGGAGCACATTTAGAAAAGGGGGACTTTCAGCGAGCTCTCCGGCCTACCGATTCAATTTAGTCTTGATTGCTCCCTTCTAAGACTTTCTGTGCCTCTTTAATTCATGTCATCGGTACCTTGAGCATTCTCGTCGTGGGTGTCCTAGTTTCTCGTTTTTTTGGGTCCCAAGCAAAATGTATTCCTCTCATGAAACTTGAGGGTATCATTACTCCACTCATCACTCTTCTCGCGAGGGATCGCTTGGATATGGAAGGACTCGAGCACTTGGTCGAACACATGATTGCGGGATGTATCCATGGACTATTTGCACTGGGCTCAACGGGTGAAGGACCGAATTTGAGCTATCGCCTTCGAGCGGAACTAGTCCAACGTCTTTGTCAAATTGTGAAAGGCCGAGTGCCGATTCTCGTGTCGGTAACCGAAACGGCTTTCGAAGAGTCGGTGCGAATGTCAAAAGTGGCTGCAGAAGCGGGCGCTGATACTGTCGTCCTAGCAACACCCTACTAATTCCCCGCCGGTCAAACGGAACTTATCCAGTACGTTGAGCATATTGTAGCCAAACTCGCATTACCGACCGTGCCCTACAATATGCCAACTCTCACGAAGGTGTGGCTCGAGGTGGAGACTCTAAAGTCGCTCGCCGGACAAGAGCGAATCCTCGGAGTGAAAGACAGCAGCGACGACCTAGATTACTACTCCGAACTGTACGGCCTCCGCTCCCTTCGACCCGACTGGTCCTTCCTAATCGGTCCGGAAGACAAGCTGATCCGGTCAATCTCCTTGGGTGGCAATGGTGGGGTCAATGGCGGAGTAAACCTCTTTCCACGCCTTTTCGTCGATACTTACAGCGCTGCCGTATCGAAAGACCCCTTACGAAGTTCCCAACTGCAGAGAAAGATTGAAGCGTTGGGCGAAATCTACACCATCGGAAACTATGCTTCCCGCTTCATTAAAGGCACCAAGTGCACCGCCTCGCTACTGGGGCTGTGTGACGACTTTATGGCGGAACCGTTTAACCGATTTTACCCTGAAGATCGTGCCAACGTGGCGGCCATTCTCGAAAAGCTAAACTCGAATTCCAATGAGACAACCTCAACACATTCTTAAACTTGTCTTCTGCTGGCTGACGCTACCCGTGTCGCAAACAATCGCATCAGAAGTCATTTCCCAGGATGAGCTTCCTCCTCTGGCCCAGCCCGGCAAGGGACCGATCGTACTTGCCGAGCAAATTTTCCCATCGAACACAAGCCAACCAAGGAGTGCCATGCGTCGCCTATTGTCGAAACACCAACGGGACTGGTCACCGCCTGGTTCGCCAGAACGCGTGAGAAAGACCCTGACGTAGATCGCCGGGACGCGTCGAGGCTCCTACCAAAAAACGGTCGATCCGCCAGTCTTCGCCAAAGCTACGCTCATCAAGAGCTACACCCCAAAAATTTTGGAGTCACGAAATAGTTTCCTAAATCCCCAGTTCCGCTTTCAGTTTTGCGAATCCCGCTGGTTCAAAAGGCGTACCGCCCTCATTTTTCTGCTTGGGACCGGGAGTGCTGCGACCGTTGGCTACATAGGAGCTTAGGAGTCTGTATAGATCCCTAACCTTGTCCTTGTTTTCCTTAAACACGTTGTTCTTTTCCGAAGGATCCGTGCGCAAGTTGAACAATTGAATTGGCGGCAGATTCATCTTTTTGGCATCAGCGGGACGTGGATCGCTCCAGCCCCCCGATCCAGGGCAAAGTAGAAGTTTCCAGTCCCCCTTCCGAATGGCAAACGATCCATTGATCGAATGATGAACCGTCCCCTCACGAACATGTCCCTGCTCTCCTTTCAAAGCCCTTAGAAAACTCACGCTGTCTTCCGCGGCATTACTCGGAACCTTAGCACCGGTGATATCCGCCATTGTCGCGAATAAATCAGTCAGGCAGATCGTCGTATCGGAGACTCTCCCTGCTTTTACTCCAGCTGGCCAATGCACGATGAAAGGTACGCGGTGCCCAGCCTCGTACGCGTCTGCCTTGTTTCCGCGATAGATGCCTCCCGGCTTGTGTCCCACCGCTTCGAGCTCGGCGAATACGGCTCGAGGCGAACATCCGTTGTCGCTAGTGAAAATAAAGATGGTGTCTTCAGCGACCCCGCTTTCCTCCAAAGCGTCTATTATTTGACCCATATGCCAGTCTACCTGCTGCACGAAATCACCATAGTAGTTCGTCCCGCTTCGCCCCTTGAATTTTTCGATGGGGAGAATTGGCGTGTGAGGGCTAGGTAGCGGGAGATACAAAAAGAATGGCTCTCCGGTTTTGGCACGATTCTGAATATATTGGATACCCCGCTCTATGAAATTTGGCGTCACCCCTTCATGGGCAAAATCAGAGCCTGTTGGCCCTTCCCGCCAAAAGCCTTTGTAATCTGTATTGACCGTCACCCGATTGGGTGGAGCCGTAACGCGGCCGTTTTCCACATAGACATAAGGTGCCATGTCAAGAGATCCGCAGTGGCCATAATAGTAGTCGAAACCGATCGCGTCGGGACCGTTCAACACCGGTTTGCTATAATCGATAACCTCCCCGTTCTTCAAATCAAACCGGTCACTCGGAGTACCTTCTAAGAAATGGAAATCCCAACCGAGATGCCATTTTCCGATCATGGCGGTGTGATAGCCCTTATCCTGCAGCAAATCCCCTACGGTGTAGCGATTGGTATCAATTAAGTGTGTGGACGATCCGCCGAGAACCCCACGCTTTAACCGCGTCCGCCAGCTGTAGCGACCGGTAACGATCCCGTAACGAGTCGGCGTGCAAACACCGGAGCCTGAATGGGCATCGGTAAACCGCATGCCTTGCGATGCGATGCGATCCAAATGAGGCGTCTTAATTTTTGAATCCTCGTTGTTGCAACTCAGGTCTCCCCAGCCTAAGTCATCCGCTAGAACATAAACCACGTTCGGTGTGGACGCATTCGCAAGGTGAATGGAGGAAAACGAAATAAGAAGAAACGAAAGTATTTTCACAAACGGGGACATTCCCTTATAGAAGACAATCTACTTCGAATACCAAGATCAAAGTGTGCAATCGACCATGCAGTGGATCGGCTCAATCACCGCTGCCCTAGGATTACCAAGCATATCGCAGGAAGGACTGGCCCGGTCCTCCCCTCCTATTTACCGACCCTCGCGAACGACGCCGAGACTCTCACTGCCTCCATAGCCAGTCGCGACACAGATCCGTCCATCCGGATACTGGATACGCGCTGAGTCGAAGCCCATAGCCATGCCCCCCCGTGGGAAAGGTGTGTAATTCCGAACTAATTCCCCGCTTAACAAGTTCATGGTTGTACACAATCGCACTAGGGAAGTGCTTCTTGTCATCCTGCGTTTGCACGATGAAGACCGGAGGTGCATCTGCGTCAATTGTGAAATCCGGCGAAAGCTCGAAACCAGAAGTACCAATGTAAGCCGGATAAATCAACACAGTGAAATCAGGGCGACAGGAAACGTTATCCGCAGCATCCACTTTAGGATAATTTCGGGATCGCCATTGATTGCTCAAGGAAGCGGAAAGGTGACCTCCCGCGGAAAATCCAAATACACCGATATTCTCCGGATCCAGATTCCAGTCCTCCGCATTACTTCGCATCAAACTGAGAGCTCGCTGCGCGTCTTGCAACGCTCCTTCGCGGTTTTTCGGCACGCGGTACTTCAAGACCGCAGCCGTGATTCCAATGGAATTCAACCACTCTGCAATTTCCTCCCCTTCTAAATTCCAAGCCAAAATATTGTATGCACCACCTGGACACACGAGCACTCCCGCAGAGGGTCGAAGACTACGGGCTTTATAAACGGTTATGCTCGGCTCAGCAACATTCGTAATTCGAATCACCGTTCCACCTCGTCTCGGATTCCCCAACCCGCTTTTTTCGACTAGGCTGGCGTCATGCGGATCCGGAACCCCTTTCGGCCAAAGTGTAACGATATTTGGCCTAGGTGCTTTCTTGGTCTTCCCAAAGTACCGATCGAGTGATGACTTGAGTCCATGAGCCCACAACCGATAACCCTCCTTTTTTGGATGGAGAAGGTCGGGCATAATATTGCGGGGTAATGTCCCATCTTTCTCCAAGAAAAAATCGTTTATATCCAAAAACTCAGCCCCTTTCTTAGCAGCGAGCACTGGAAGCTCCTTATTGATTTGGGCATTCACCATGCGAAGTGGGTCGTCCTTTGAAGCCCCTCTTGGAAATAGAGCCTGAATAATCAACTTGGTTTCCGGTAGTTTCGTATTTATTTCGTCGATAATCGACTCGATTCCCAGAATGGTTTCGGAAGGCGGTTGGCCCTCACCCTGACCCGTGTTGTTGGTACCGATCATGAGTACCGTTACTTTGGGTGAAAGATTGTCCAACGCCCCATTCTGAAATCTCCAGAGCACATGTTCGGTCCGGTCTCCGCTGAAGCCCAGATTGAATGCTCCATATTGAGCGAAGTTCTCCGCCCACAGGCCTGGATCCCAACCGTGCGTAATGGAGTCCCCAATAAACAGTAGTTCCGCTTCCTCTCCACGGTTTCTCGCTTCCTCCAGCTTTTCCTGGTGGCGAGTCTTCCACCAGTCCTTTTCTAGCCTTGACACAGGCGTCACAGCCAGCGGCCTTTTAGCAGTCGTCTGGCTCATCAAACATGGTCCCGAAAAAACGGCGGACCATAGAATCATAAATATGAAAAGAGTTGGGATCTCCATAGGGCTGAAATCAACTGTTGTCGCAGAAGTGAATCTGGTTCGGGTATTAATCATCTACGGGTCCCTTTTTTTAGAACGAAACGCGATGATGGACAAGGAGAGATTCTAGATAAAAATGTGGATCGAGGGCGAACCGCAATACTCCAATTGCATCCTTTCGTCTTCCAACTAAATACCGAGGAGTTCATTGCATCGAAAAACTTAAATACCGCACTACCATTGCGAGTATCGAATACAGGTTCCTTTGGACCGATCGTCTTCTTTTAGAGAATTTTGCGAATACCAATCTCGCCAGTTACCCCGTATAACCCGCCAATTCTTCGAGAGCTTTGCGGATTTTTGCATTCGTCGTGTACGGATCGTTGTGACGCTTGCCGTAGGCTTCAATTTCCTTCGCAAGATTGCGAGCGGTCTCACGTTGTTTTTCGTCATGGACGAAATTAGTGAGCTCGTCGGGGTCTTCGTCGAGATCGAGAAGCCAAGGCTCGTCCTTGTCCGACAGAATCAGTTTGTGACGAGGCGTTACCGCCGCAACCCAACCGTTCGTCGCCCCAATCGCACCTGTGCTTCGCATAAAGGTTACGTCGCTCCAGCCTTTAGGCACACTACCTGTAGTTAGAATTTGGGATGCGTCTCGACCTTCTTCATTGCCTGATTTTTTGATCCCCATCATGGAAAGGATCGTAGACTGAAAATCGACCGTGTTCAGCACATTGTCAATCCGCCGGGCCGCTGCGATTTTTTTCGGATAACGGATGATAAAGGGCACTTTAGCCGAAGCCTCCAACGGGACGCCTTTGTTTTGCCTATGATGTTCCCCTCGAAGATCTCCATGATCGGCAGTAAAGATGACGATTGTATCATCAATAATATTACGTTCACGCAACGTGCCAAGAATACGGCCCACATTGTCATCGATGCATTTCATCATACCCAAATAGGCCGCCATTTTGTAGTTGCATTTATCCGCTGGTTCCGCCCAAGAAGGCACATCTTTCGCCGACTTATCAAAGGTCCGAGGCATCTCGGAGTCACTGTCGTCGAGCATTGTGTCGTAAGGCACCCGAACTGTATCCGGTCCATGTGGATCCGGTATCGCCAACATGTAGCAGAACGGCTCGCTCTTATGCTCCTCAATGAAATCGATGGCTTTGTTCGAAAGCCAGTCGGTCGCAAAAGACTCTTCGTCCGCGCCTTCTACACTGTAGGTGGGCCTCCCTTTCCCATCACGCGCCTTTATCCGAGGTCCATTTTCCGTGTCTTCAAACTGCTTCCAATGACCCCGATTAAACATGTATCGATTGTCCCCGAAACCAAAATCTCGTCGGGGGTCCCACTGCGGCTTTCCATCTCCATCGAGATGCCACTTGCCTGCGTAACCGGTGGCATAGCCTGCGTCACCCAAGAGATGGGCAAACGTTACGATCGAATCTTCAATCGGCAAATCGTTTTTGGGAACCCCGGTGTTTTGTGGGAAACAGCCAGAAATAAAAGAGGAGCGGGAGGGTGAGCAGACCGGGGTTGCCGCATAAAATTTCGTACACAGCGTTCCCTCCGCAGCGAGGCTGTCAATATGCGGTGTTTCCACCACCATTTTTTTGCCCCACATAAAAGCTTGCTCATCTGGGAGCGTATCACGGTAGCTGCCGATTGTCCGAAAATTGAGCTCATCGCACTGAATGATGAGGAGATTCGGTTTTTTGGAGGATTCTTTCTCCACAGAAATTAGGTTCTCCAACACTGTGGCACTGGCCGCCGCGGTGATAGAGGTTTTGACGAAGGTACGACGTTTCATCCTATTGCTAGTTTATTGGAGCTTGTTACTTTCGGTATGATTAGACAAAGGAAACACATCCACTACCTCAATCGCGGTCAACGAATTTAAGTAACTTGGGACCAGTTATAGTACGGCTCAAACGTATTTCTGATCCATCTAAAAACGAGTATTGCCTGATATCTCCCTCCGACAATATTACCTCGCTGTTGGGGTCAGCAATACAGCCTACAATGGCAAACCGGCTGATGAAATGATGGATATAGGGATTACTACCAAACTACACCACGAACAAGAACGCTTCAGGGGATATTCTGGATTAAATTGAATACCTACAAGTCTCCATTTCTAATTTGTATTCACTTTTTAATACATATAAAGCAACGGTCGCTCCCGAACGACTCCATCTTCAAAAATTCGAACATTTCCCGGTTGCTCGGCAACATAGAATCTAGCATCCGGAGTGGTCGCTAACGCCGTGCCCACATTGATTCCTTCCGCGATTGTCTCCGTACGAAAACCGGAAGAACCTGAGGCGTCAAAGAAGGAAGAGGAAAAAAGGAGATAGGCTAATGAAGAGACTAATTTTTCACTCTCATGTCAATTTCGGAACCAAGGCTAGAAAACGAGGGCATTTTCTGCAAGGCCCGTACTTTTCATATGAATAAGTCGAATCCCGCTTGCCAATTAGGGAATCCTTCCGCTTCACTGATTATCTAACCCAAAAAATTTTACCATGCTACGTCGAAATTTTATTAAAACAGCCCTCGCTTCTTCATTAGCCTCATCAGCCGCCTTTCAAGCCATGGCTCTCGGAAAAAACAACCGCTATCGTAAAAATATTGGCATACAGCTCTACACCTTACGAAATCAGATCGCTAAAGATCCCGTTGCCACTCTAAAAGCGGTCGCCGATGCGGGCTACAAACAAGTCGAGTCCTACGGATTCCCCAATGCCGGTCCAATGATTGAAGCGGCCAAGGATTTTGGGTTGGCAGTCAACTCCTCTCACTTCGCCTGGGAATCCGTGACCAATCCGACCAAGGAAGGTGTCCCCCCATTCGCCAAGATTCTCGATGCCGCCAAGGAAACGGGTCTTTCCCACCTCGTCGTGCCCTACCTGCATGACAACGAAAGAGGAGGTCCCGACGCCTACAAGCGACTCGCTGAAAACTGTAATAGAGCGGCCGCCCAAGCAAAGAAAGTCGACATTCAACTTTCCTACCACAATCACGCCTTTGAATTCGAGCCGGTCGAAGGCACTACGGGCTACCAGGTTTTGATCGACGAATTTTCTCCCGACATGCAATTTGAAGTCGACGTCTTCTGGGTAGTCGTAGGAGGAAAGGACCCAGTAGAGCTGATCAGGAAACTCGAAGGTCGCGTCTCTCAACTGCATTTAAAGGATCTCAAAAAGGGGATGACCCTTCCGGAATTCGTTAGCGTCCCCAAGGATGCGTTTCAAGAGCTCGGTGGCGGCATCATCCCCATGGAGCCGATCATCCAAACCGCTAAGAAAGCGGGTGTCGCTCATTGCCACGTCGAGCAGGACCAGTCTCCCGACCCAATCGCCAGTATCAATCAGAGCATCCAGCACCTGGCTACTTTGTAGAATCTGGTAGTGCAACGACCTCCGGGCGTGCCGCATAGGAAGAGCAGATAAAATAAACGCAGCACGCCCGGAGGTCGTTGCCCTAAGCTTACAAGCTCCAATAGCTGGAATATTTCTGCTCACGCCCAGACATGCAAGAGCGGATGCAAACCAAATCTCAATTCGCCCTCATCGACTCAATTTCGACGAATGCGCCCTCTTCGCTCTGGAAATCGATACGCATAGCTTTCACCATTCCCACTTCTGGAATACGGAACTTAGCAGCATCCTTGTAGGTTTTTCCAGGCAGTACCGTCACTGGTCCAGCCATTTTCCGCATAACTCCGTCGCCACTATTTAACGACAGCCAAATAAGCGTTGGCTTGGAAACCCTCATGAACACCGAAAAAATGCCCCCTTGTTTCGACAAATCTGCATTCAAGCCGCTTCGCACCAGAGAGCCCTGCCCTAAGGGCAAATCAAAATCGAGATAGCCTTTGAAGCCAGCAATATTCGATATCCCCGGATTCGGCAGCCAGCCTTCGGTCTGCCAGCCTCCGCAATCAAAAGTAAAGAGGAGCTTTCCATCCATTGGATCGCGATCGTTGTAGCCTTCCCAGTCATCTGACAGCCCATCCCCATCGCTATCCTTGCGCAGGTGTTCGTATTCAGGATTCACTTTCCTCCATTTTGCCGGGCCTTTATCTTGAAAGGCGATCTCCTCATCCGGCTCTTCTGAAGCACCCATATCCCCTTTTTCTAGCCACTCGTCAAGTAGGTCACGATGCACTTCAAGCTCCTTGGCATACTTCGGTTCGCTAGCCAGATTGTACAACTGATGGGGATCTTGCTCAACGTCATAAAACTCCTCGGAACGACGTTCCCCAAAATAGATTTCGGCCAATTTGGGTGCCAGCTCTCCCGAATTGTAGAGCTCGTGCAGATTTTGTGTATAGAGCTGCTGGTCCCGGTACTGGGGCTGTAGCAAAATGCGATCGAGCTTGTAGTTCCGGGTGTAGCGAAAGCGGTCTGTTCGAATGGTCCGAACTCGGTCGATCGTGTGATCCAAGCGGTCCTTCGCTGCCGCAACAAACGTTCTTGGACTGAAATTTTCACTGAATAAATTCTGTCCCTCGTACCAGTCGGGTCGCTCCAGACCGGCCCAGGCTAGCGTGGTAGCGGAAAGATCCAGTATATCAACTAAATCGTCACGTACTTGGTTTTTCGGCACAAATTGCTTCGGACCACGCACAATAAAGGGCACATGCAATCCTCCCTCCGTCGGCATCTGCTTGTGGCGGACCAGCTGGTTAGCGCCGTGATCCGAAACGTAAACCACGATCGTGTTTTTCCAGAGCCCATTTTCCTTCAGCCCTGCGAGAATCTTTCCAATAAAGTCGTCATCCTTTCGAATCGAATCATAGTGCTCGGCAACCACTTCCCGATAAAGCTGATTTTGAGGATAGTCGGGCGGTACGGTCACCGACGCAGGATCGGTTTTGTAATCGGCTGGAAACTTCGAAACGTTGTTCTTCCCACCTGCCGTTTGGATCTGTCCATAAAATGGCTGGTTTGCTTTGAGTGAATCCCAAGGAACCGGTTCCCGGGTTTTCTGCTGCAGCGAATACGTCGCTTTCTGATCCCAAGTGAAATTGTAGTCAGACTTACCCAAATTAAACGTGAAATAACCACCCTCTTTCATTATTTCCGGGAGCAATTTCAAATGGCTTGGGTACTTCATTTTTCTCGGTCCGCGGGACGACCGGTGCTCATGAGCGCCAAAACGAATTTGGTTCTGACCAGTCATCACCGCCGAGCGACAAGCCGAGCAAACCGGAGCCGGTACATAAGCCCGAGAAAACCGGATGCCTTGTGCCGCCAATGAGTCGATGTGCGGCGTATATCCCTGGTTCACCTCGTGACCGTAACACCCCATCCACGGAGAGGTGTCTTCCGCGAAAATCCAGAGGATATTCGGTTTTTCTGCGCCAAATGAGTTCGGGAATAGCGACAGAAAGGAAAACAACAAAGCACAGTCGGGGAATTTCATGCGTCGATTTACGCAGATTTCCGTAATTTCGACAACGATAGATTTTATTAATATGATACGCCTGCTCCGCTGCGATAAAGCAGTAAAATATGGAGACTGCCTCATCCGTAGGAATCCTGAAAAGTCGGGCAATGTTCATGAACTGAGGACGCCCCGAAAAATCGGAGCTCCTACCAGGTAAATACCGTCGACGCGAACTCGCCATTTCGCGTAAGCGAAGGTTAATCTAGCAACTGTCGTAACACTTTCGCCACTTCCTCGCCCTGGGCTCGGATCCCTTTCGGATTAAAATGCACGTTCCCTGGCTTGATCCACCATTCCGAGTGGTGAGGCTTCGTGAGCGAATACAAGTCGTTCACTACGATTTCAGGATGACTTTCGAGCACCTTCAAAGCCACCTCATTGTACCTTGCCGCATCGCCCGCACGGCGACCGGGTTCGCCATACGGCACCGGAGTGGTCAAGGCAAACACTAGCTTGGCGTTTGGGTGATGGTAGCTCAAAAAGGAGATAATTCCCTTTAAGTTGCTTGCGTATTCATCCGGCGATGACACCTGCGTACCATTTACTTTTTCGAGTTTGGAACGGTTAACGACATATTTCAAGTCGTGGAGCCCTACATTGACTTGTATAATGTCCCACTCATGGGTCCAGTGCCCGTCGAGCTTGGAACTCTGCATCGTAGAGTGGAGCGTTTCCATTTTCGAAACAAACGAAGACGAGTCGCCCCCATTCACATGTAGTCGATACACATTGGCTTTCCCATCTAGTAACTCCCTAACGACTGGCGTGTAGGCAATTGATATGGAATCACCATAGATAAAGATATTCGGAAGAGACGCATTGTTTTCCACGAAATGAAAGGCTTGGTTCTTGTCCTCCGCTTTCTTACGCAAAGCGATCCTATACCAAGCCTCTTACGCCGTTCCGCCAAACACAGTGGAAGCCAAAAGAAACAGCGTAACTAGAGACACGACCTTAATCATTGTGCCTGTATGCTCCAAATCGCACAGCAACTCAACCCTATTCACAACCACTGATTACCGGAGTGACTCTTTTCCCTGCTCAGTACTAAATCCTCCGATCCCAGCGATAAGACCGCAATACCGCTCCTTTCTTAAGCCTAAAGTCCCATCTCAATCCCGCTGAACAGATTTCGTTCAATAGACCGATCGCCGTCGGGAACACTTCAATCCAATTGAAGACTCTAGATCCGTCCTAATCGGGGAAAAACCTCGTAATAAGGGATCAAATCATCGCATTAATTAAATTCATTAAACACCCATGCCTTCTGACGCTAACCTTCCAGAATTCACTATTCGCCCAATGAAACCAGAAGAGGCTCCTGACGTCGCTTCGCTCATTTTCTCGTCCACCAATCATTGGTATGAATCCAACGGTCGAGGGAAGATATTTTCGGGAAAACCGGAACACTGTTCGGTATTCACTGAAGTGTATGAAGATCTCGACCCGGGCTGCTGCTTTATCGCGGTTTCCGATAACGATCAGTCGATTCTTGGATCCTGCTTTTATCATCCTCGAGAAACCCATTTTTCTCTGGGGATCATGAATACAAGACCCGACGTTGCAAGTAAAGGGGTCGCCAAGGCCCTTCTCAACGAGATCGTAACCGAAGCTCGATTCAAAGGCCTCCCCACTCGGCTCGTTTCCAGCGCATTTAACCTTGATTCCTTCTCTCTTTATACTCGCCAAGGATTTGCTCCCTACCAGATCTTTCAAGACATGGTGTTGGAAGTTCCCTACAACGGGGTTACCACAACCGCCATACCGGGAATCAACGTTCGAGCAGGAACAACCGAAGACGCCGTCCACATCGACGCCCTTGAACGCTCTATCTGGCAGACTTCAAGGATCAAGGACTGGAAATACATCGCAGAAAACCATCAGAGAATCTGGAGTCTAACGGTAGCTGTGGATGTCGGAGGCAAATTGATGGGAGCACTCGCCTCCATAAATCACACCGGATCCGAACTGATCGGCCCAGGAATTGCGACCAATGAAGATGTCGCCAAGCTGATGATACAACGCGAGCTCAATCAGCATCGAAGCAGCAAACCCGTTGTTATCATTCCCTCCGATAAGCACGCCCTCGTTTCATCCCTATACGAAATGGGGGCCCGCAACTGCGAACTTCATGTCGCCCAATGCCTTGGAGAACCTCCGAAAATAAACGGTGTCGTCATGCCTACCTTCCTGCCGGAAACTGGATAGGGTGGGATTTTGAAAATAAATTTTTCAAGGCACCTCTATCAAAACCTTTTCATAGATTCTCGCCAATCGATAGGAGCCACTCTGTTTTTGAAATTGTCCAGTAAAGATCGCCTGAGTAAGCCCGTCCTTACTAACAAAGCACAAGCCGCCGACAAATCAGGGTCTGCGACAACATTCTTCGCCTTTCAAACTTCGCCCGGCATAAGCTTCAGGATAATAAACCAAAAGGGAATAAATCAGAACAGGCATCGCAGCAGTCATTTTTCTTCTTTGGCAAGGCATGGATGAGCTGCCAATGCCAATAGGGCCTTGGCCCTCAGCCGCAAGGCAACCAAAGAGTAAAAAGGGCACCGCCCGTTGGGTTGCGTATCAGATATGCCTGACACTGCTTAGGAAGCACCGGGGACAGCCACTCCGTGGATACCCCCATAATTCGTTCTTGCGACTAGAACCACAACTAACTGCAATAGGCAGCAATGACTTGGTCCCGCCCTTTACTCTCTCACCTTTTCAAATCCCTCGCATTCTTGGCCAGTCTTCCTCTAGCAGCGGCTTCGTACGCCGAAGATGTCGATGACAGCAAGGATCCAGAGAAAGAAAAAGTGCCCGCATGGGATGTCGAAAACCCTCCCGGCCCCACGCACAGCCAAGCAATCGACGTTACCGAAGGCACCTGGATCAGTTTGGACGTTAGTCCCGACGGCAGCGAAATCGTTTTCGATCTGCTGGGGGACCTCTACCGAATGCCGATTGACGGAGCCGACGGTACGGACGGCCTTTATCCTGAAAAGCTGACCGAAGGGATGGCTTGGGACATGCAGCCCCGGTACAGTCCTAATGGGAAAACCATCGCCTTCACCAGCGACCGAACCGGCAAAGGCAAATTGGCCGGAGACAACATTTGGCTCATCGAGCTCGAAGACGGCACCTTTTCTCAAGTAACTGATGAACCCTATCAATTGCTCAACGGTCCCGCATGGTCGCCAGATGGCAACTACGTCGTAGCTCGAAAACACTTTACCAGTCGCCGCTCACTCGGTGCCGGAGAGATGTGGCTCTATCACCGAAGTGGTGTGGACGCAAATGCTCAAGGTGGCGTTCAACTTATTAAAAAACCCACCGAACAGAAAGACATCAATGAACCGGTTTTTTCCCCAGATGGAAAGTATCTCTACTACTCCGAGGACGTAAGCCCCGGTACCGAATTTAAATACAACAAGGATCCTCACAAGCAAATCTATGCGATCAATCGAATCGAACTGGCCACCGACGAAACAGAGCCCTACATCACAGGCCCCGGCGGAGCCTGCCGGCCCACCCCTTCGCCTGACGGAAAGACCATAGCCTTCGTCCGACGTATCGACGGTAAAACCGGTCTCCACCTATTCCACACCGAGACCGGAGCGATCCGACTTCTTAATGACCAGCTAGAGCGTGACATGCAGGAGACCTGGGCCATCCATGGAGTCTATCCCGCTTTCGAATGGACCCCAGAAGGTGAATACATTATTATCTGGGCCCGCGGAAAGATTCGCAAAGTGAGCGTGGCTGACGGGAGCGAATCGGTCATTCCTTTCCATATCACAGACAAGCGACGCGTTTCTGAGGCGTTGCGCAATCCCGTCGCCGTGGCTCCCGATGAGTTCGATGTGCGCCTACTGCGGTGGACTCACGTGACTCCTGACGGAAGCCAGGTTCTCTTTCAAGCGTTAGGACACCTCTACATTCGCGATTTGCCCGACGGAGAACCTCGTCGGCTAACGGACCAGAATTCCCATTTCGAGATGTTTCCTAGCGTTTCCAGAGATGGCCGGTATGTCGTCTACACCACTTGGAATGACAGCGAACTCGGGAGCGTGCAAGTGGCTTCCCTCGACCGAGGACTCAACAAAGAGGATTGGACGGTTACCGAGCATCCGGGGCACTTCACCGAGCCCGTTTTCTCTCCGGATGGGCAGACAATCCTTTACCGTCGCGTCGGTGGAGGGCTCATCCGTTCGTCACTCTGGTCACGCGACCAAGGTATCTACCGGATCCCCGCCCGCGGAGGTGAGGCCAAGCGAATCCTCAAGAAGGGTGAACGCCCCCAATTCGGATCGAGCAATGACCGTTTTTTCTATCAATTGGGAAAACGAGAAAAAGACGCTGACAACCGGGCTCTCATCTCCGTTGATCTCGACGGCAAGGAACCCCAAACCCACTACACAAGCAAATGGGCCACGGACTACCGCATATCGCCCGATGGCAAATGGCTAGCCTTTATCGATCGCTTTAATGTATACGTCGCCCCGTTCGTCGCCACGAGTCGCTCCATCCTCGTTGGACCCAAAGACAAAACCTTGCCCATCGCTCAAGTTAGCCAAGAGGCGGGCATCTCTATCCACTTCTCGGGCGATAGTCAGCGACTCCACTGGTCTCTCGGTCCTAATCTCTTCACGAGAGAACTGGCGAGTGCCTACGCTTTTCTAAATGACGGTGAAACTATTCCTCCGGAAGAGGCCATCGCGGAAATGGCGATCGGTTTCCAGGCTGGACACGCTCAACCGCACACATCCATCGTCTTAGTTGGAGCTAAGCTTGTCACAATGGGCGAAGCCGGCAACCTTGAAAACGGGGCGATACTCATCGAAGGAAACCGTATCACCCAGATTGGCAACCGGTCGGACCTTAATATTCCATCGAATGCGAAGGTCATCGATGTCTCCGGACAGATTGTCCTACCTGGGTTTGTGGATACACATGCCCACGGCTCCCAGGCCACCCATGGAATCATTCCGCAGAACAACTGGGTCAACAAAGCCCGCCTAGCGTTTGGGGTAACTACGATTCACAATCCTTCCAGCGATACGGAAACAATCTTTGCGACCAGCGAATTGAGTAAAGCCGGACTTATCACGGCTCCTCGGATATTTTCAACCGGCACCATTCTTTACGGAGCCACCGGTGCTTTCAGAGCCGAGGTCAAGTCGCTTGAAGATGCCCAATTTCACCTCTCGCGTATGAAATCGGTTGGTGCGATTAGTGTAAAGAGCTACAATCAGCCGCGGCGCGATCAGCGCCAGCAGATCATTGCCGCCGCTCGCGAACAGCAAATGATGGTCGTCCCTGAAGGGGGTTCGACTTTCATGCACAATCTCACCATGATCGTTGATGGTCACACCGGCCTCGAACACACCATGCCTGTGCAATACATCTATGACGACGTGCTCGACCTTTGGCGCGGCACCGGTGTCGGCTACACCCCTACTCTCTCTGTGGCCTACGGCGGCCTTTGGGGCGAAAACTACTGGTATGCACAAGACGACTTGTGGACCCACCCTCGTCTCAAAGCGTTCATTCCTCCGCACGTTCTCCAGCCTCGGACCCGACGACGGTTGACCGCCCATGAAGGCGACTATAATCACATGAAAGTAGCGACGATCGCTAAAGCAAGCTTCGACCAAGGTGGTCTCGTCCAAGCCGGTGGCCATGGACAATTGAATGGAATCTGCACCCATTGGGAAATCTGGAGCTTCGTTCAGGGAGGCATGACTCCCTTAGAAGCCCTAACCTGCGGTACTCTCCACGGAGCAAAGTACCTTGGTCTCGATGACGATATCGGTTCGCTCGAAGAGGGGAAACTCGCCGATCTCATCGTAATCGAGAAAGGCTACGACCCGACCCAGGATATACGTCATAGTGAACATATCCAGTACACAATGGTAAATGGCGTACTTCTGGACGCGAAAACGCTCAGAGAGTACGGTACCGCCAATTCGGATCAGCCTCCTTTCTTCTGGCAAAACGGAAACCTAGGAATCGGCGTGCCCATTCCTCAGACCGAACACTGTATCAGCTGTCCGGCCGGACACGTTCACCTATGGTAGTATGCCGCAATTACAACCGCGACCTCCGCAGGAGCGGTTTCACACACCGATGTTTTGGGACAGGATCGCCCAAACAAATCTAGGCTCTTAAGGACGAAAAAAATCTTTTTCCAGATAAAGAAATACTGTTGAAATTCATTTTCTATTATTCTTCTTAGCCCAAGCGGCGTCCACTTCCTCTTTGGTCTTCCCAATCGCACTGCGGTGACGGTATATGGAATCTCGCTCGGTTTGGATCCCTCTATCACCTTGCGAATCCATCCACTGCTGGAGTTTGTCTTTAAGCTTCCGGATCGTCCCCCTATATTCAGGATTTTCCGCAAGATTATTCATCTCGAGCGGATCCGTTTGGCAATCAAACAATTCCAGTTCCGGGCGGTGTTGGTAACGAAGCACAAACTCCTGGGCATGACCCTTTCCCGATTTGGCTTTTTCGACCATCGACAGAAACGCTGGAGTACGAGTTAATGAATTCGTGTATTTAACTTCTGGATTCAAATTCCATACCAACCGAAATCGGTCGTCACGAATCGTACGGATGGGATACAAATCCGCCCCATTGATTATGCCTCTCGTCGTCACTTCCCCATAGACGTATTTCTTATGATGATTCGTTTTTCCTCTCAGCAAAGAAATCATGCTCTTCCCATCCAGCAACTTCGCTGGTTTACCGCCAGCTGCTTCAATAAACGTGGGCAGCACATCGGTGTACTCCACCAACGCATCGGTCGTTTTTCCCGGTGAAACCATCCCCGGCCAGCGAACAATCATCGCGGACTGCAGGCCGCTCCCGTAGCAAGTCCACTTGGCAAAAGGGAAGGCGTTCCCCTGCTCCGAAACAACCATAACCAGCGTGTTATGGCGGAGACCATGCTTGTCCAGCAAAGTTAATATTTCTCCAACTTGGGAATCGTAATAGGTTATCTCAGCGAGATATTTGCTAAAATCCTCCCGCATGCGCGGCGTATCCACAATGTAGGGTGGAAGAATTACCTTGTCTGGCGGATAAAGCGAAGTATCTCCCTTGTTCCAGGGCGAATGCGGTTCATTCGAGGTCGCAAATAGACAGAAAGGCTCATCGCTGCTACCAGACCCCAACATAAGTTTATCGATGGCGTTCATGTCCGGATTGTTTTTTACCCCACTGTACTCGAAAGGAAACACCTCCTTTGGTGCAACATGAACCTTTCCTGAAAGAGCCACACGGTAGCCGAGATCACCTAGGTAATGAACCACGCTCTTTGTTCCCAGATTAGCGAATGTGTGATTCGGATACGCACCCGAATTAAAGGGATACAGTCCTGTGTAAATATTGTGGCGCGTGGGTGAACACATCGAAGCGGCCTGAAAACACCGCTCAAACTTCATTCCTTCCGTCGCCAGGTGGTCGATGTGGGGCGTGTGAGCCTGGCCTCCATAGCAACCAATGTCCCGATAGGTTAGGTCGTCGGCTATTATGAAAACAAAATTGGGTTTGGCATAGCAAACGGTAACTACGAGAATCTGGAGAAACAGGAGACGCTTCATGATTTTATCATTAGAGAAATTGAACACCTCCAGCAATGCAAAATAGCACAAGACAGTGAGGCAAGAATTTCGACGTTTGCGTGTATTCTCCCATAAACCATCCGCTCGACCGAGCACAAAAAGGTCCACAATGACGCCATGCTCCTTAGGGATTAACTTACCTTGGCACAAAGAATCGCGGGAGAGAACCTAATCTCAACCGCGACCTTAAGCTTTTTTTCGAATCAACGAGTTAGCCTCTGCTACTAGTTTGTGATATCAAAAGTGGTGCTGCCTGCTCTGATCGGGAGGTAAAGCTTGTACCACTTCTTTTGGGCGGCACTGCCAGCATAATCCTTCAGCGCTTGCTCGGATGCAAATTCCATCACGAATGCGTGGGACTTGTCTCCTTGCACCTTGATGGAGCGGATCCAGACTCGGGTACAACCTTCGTACTCTTTAGCGATGGTCTTAACCCCATCGAGAGCCGCCTTAATTTGGTCCTCGGTCGCATCTGCTTTCCAAGATACAGTAACGACATGGATCACCGAATGGGGTGTCGCCGGGTTCTTGTGGTGAGCAGCAGTTGCTGAGAGAGTGCCAAACGCAACAAATGCGGCACCTAGTAGGATCATTATTATTTTTTTCATTAGTCAGTTCATTTGGTTATCGAATAAAGATCTCTGCCCTTGGGGCAGCCACGGTTTATTAAAGTTCGGAAAGCTACCGAAGCGCAAGCAGTTTAGAGCAGCGAGTGACATTTACCATTCGATCGTCAAACGCTCATCCAAGCCTTAACAGTGCGAAAAAATCCTCCTTTTTACCGAGCTGACTGGTCCACTCCCGTAATTCGTCACCTAGTTTTCGTAAAACAGAGCAAGCTTAGCTTCTGCAGCCTTGGCTTTGAAGGGTATGCGAATGAGTTAACCGCAGGATCATCTTTAGGCCTCGATTCCTAGACGAAAGGGATCGCGACGCCAACTTCCACGGGAGCACCTAAGCAACGAGTTGCGAAGTACCAGCCCATCTCTGATTTGCGGCATCCACTGCCTCCTCCACTATCCTACTTATGGAACGTAGACATTTTCTTCGCTCGGGAATTTTAGTTAGTACAACAATTGAATCCAGAAGGTTGTATCCCCAAATTCAGGACTTTCTTTGAGCGGTTTCTTTTCTGAAGAGAAAATCATTCAATCTTCGTCAAAACATAGGTGAGCAATTCGATCTTTCCAAATCGCATGTTTGAAAAATACTGGAGCCAGTGAATAGCTTGGAACCCCTGCAAGAGGATGCAGGTACGCCGTTTCCCGTTTTAATCCAAATATAGATTGAGCCTAAACGATCTGAAACCCAGGTCTCTCCGACTAATTTAAAACAGTCAGATGAGATACCTCAATTATCGCTAAACGGAACCAAGCGGTGTAAGGCACCACTATTTGGACTCCTCGTGTTCAGAGCGACGTAGATCAGACCATCAGGACCAGTCGCTACATCACGAACGCGCCCTTGCTTCTTGAGGATCGTCTCGACGTGAACGACTCTCTTATCCTGAATAACTATACGCTGTATTTCCTCCGCCGACATGCCCGTTGCTAGCAAATTGTATTTCCAGCCGGGAAATGCATCACCTTCATAAAAGTCGATCCCAGCAGTGGCGATCGACGGCAGCCAGTAATAGACCGGTTGCTCCATGCCTTCCATGTGGGTCTTGTCTGTCCATGGCGTACCGTCATAGTTCATACCATAGGTAATAACTGGCCAACCATAATTGATGCCTGGACGAATCAAGTTAATCTCATCGCCCCCACGCGGTCCATGCTCGGTTTCCCAAATGTCACCCGTAAGTGGATGCATATCTAATCCTTGTGGGTTACGATTTCCGTATGTCCAGATCGATTTGTACGCTCCCGCCGTACTAAAGAAAGGATTGTCTCTAGGAACACGGCCATCGTCGTGTATCCGATGAATCTTACCCTGGGGAACGGTAATATCCTGAGCTGGGTCGCCTTCCTGGCGGTCTCCGATTCCGAAAAACAGGTATCCATCTTTAAATACAAAGCGAGATCCGTAGTGGCCACCTTTGGCCGTGTGAAATTTTGGCGGCACTTTGAAGATGTCCTCTTGGTCCACCCATTTGTTGTTCCTGATACGGCCTCGCACGACCGCAGTCATGGATGCAGTTTTACCACCCACCTTGGCTCCCGCGTCCTCACTGTAAGACAAGTAAATCCAGCTATTGCTCTTGTAGCCAGGGTGAGGCGCCACTTCCAGAAGCCCACCCTGCCCCACGGCCAACACCTCCGGTGTGTCCTTGATTTCGCGCTTAACGCCATTCTTCACTTTCCAGAGTACGCCATCGCGCTGGGTTAACAACATCGATTCGTCCGGCAGGAAAGCGATCGACCAAAGAATGTCGTCAAGCTCGAGAACTTTTTCCAACTTGAATTTGTGATATTGCGTGGTGAAAATCCCATCCTTCGGCATAACCTTTTTCAGGAGGTCTGTCGTCTCCGCCAAGTACTTCTGCTCACGCATGAAAATAATGAGACTGCGGATCTGGTCCTCTGAAAGCACACCTTTCCACGGGATCATACCCAGTTCGGGAAGCCCCTCGCGAATCACCTTGGCGATTTCATCGTCCGACCCGCCCCACTTCCAAACGTCGTCGATCAAGGAACTTCCTCGCCCTCCCTCGCCATTCTGTCCGTGACACTGGGCGCAGTATTGTGTGTAAAGCTCTTTACTACCTCCCGTTCCGATTCGGCTTTGAGCAAAAGAATGAAAGTAAAGTACTAATGCTGCAATAAGAAGGGAGAATGGAGATCTCATAAGCAAGTTTGGTTAAAGATCGTGTACTGCAAATGAAAGATGGTGGATAGTCGCTACTTTAATATTTTCAAGTTGGCATAATGAGATGATGCTGACCCTTCAAACCAGACCACAACCAATCCCCTGCCGTCAACGTCTGATTTGACATCACTAACTACCAATAAGTGCTACTCATTTGCATGATTGTAGAGTCGGGCTTTATCCCTTTCGACCACGATCTTAATTTCGGTCCAGGTCGGGGGATGGAGATCGCTCGATACCCAATTCTTGAGGTCTTTGACTCAGGTAAACAGCGTCTTAAATGCCTGGTAAAGAAGTTGCCTACAAGTGGGCACATCCCTCTTGAACACTTGATGAAGCGAATTTCATCAGATGCTTATTTGACACTACTAATTCGGATGCCTATCCCCTCCGGTCGACAACTAAGTGCAGCACTACTAACAATTCTGGGATCCCTCACTTCGAATTCCATCTCAGAAGTTCGTCACAGTAAAGCCGATCCAGTAGTTCGTTCTCAACTGTTTCATATGCTTACCAGGTCGAATCGTACAAGAAAGTTTGGACGGATCAAGGGGCTCCCCCGATCGTTCCCAAAAAAATGTACAAGCGTTACTCCAAGAGCGAATTGACGATCACGTCGATTTGGCCACGCGCTACGGCATTCCGTCAACCCCTTTCGCCATCAACACCCTGTCTAGATTGACTTGCTGGCGGAACTGACCAGAGCCTTCTCTACCGAATAGCACAGTCTGTAAAGCGGGACTTGGCTCACCCAGCCTTAACCACAATAGAGACCGACACGACTTACCAAAAGATACGACTGGACTGCGGGATCAATATTCTTTTCGCTAGCCGTACGTCCTAAATATATGAATACATAGTCATTTTCTTTCCCACCCCATTCAAACCTCAATTGAAAATCTCGTTATTCAAACGTATTGAGCTCCGTATCCAATCCCGTAAAAAGACCTCTCGTATTCTTGAACCCAAGGATCTTAAGCTCGTTCGCCATCTGTTTGGTAGGTGCAAAAGTAAAGCCACACGAATCAACCCGATGTTGTAATGCCCTTTGTAATTTTGTAAATTCGTATGATCAGTTGAGGAAGCGGGGATACTCAACATGCTAACCGCCCACAAACCAGTCAGATCTAGAGGACCTTCGGTAGCGACATGAATAATATCGGGAGGGTTGTGGCTCAATTCTCGTAGCAAGCGTTATGCACTTGGTTGACGTATCCTCAATTCAACATATCTTCGCGGTGCGATTCCCTTCACGGGAAACTCGCCTAACCTACCCCAAAACGATCGAGATGTTTACGTTTTCCCTTTTGATTCGGCCGTACTAGTCGAATTTCGAATCCTTTGAGGCTCAGCCCTTCCGCCAGGTGCCCCAATGTAATAGAAAACCCATTGACTTCAGGCTAAAAGATTTCCGACACGAGTACTAATTTCATTGGAAAAAGTAAATCTCGGAGGATCTACTGCGGGATTGGCGGCAATCCCAATGCAGCGGGATCGGGTCCTAGAACTTTTAACAGTTCCACTTCAAAAATAAGCGCCGAAGCGGGAGGAACGCCAGGTGTTCCTTGATCACCGTATCCGAGCTTGGCGGGTACATACAGCTTAACCTTTCCCCCTTCACCGATCAGTTGAAGCCCTTGGGTCCAACCTGGAATTACTGAATTTAAAACGAACTCCGAAGGCTCATTCCGCTTGTAAGAGCTGTCGAACTCAACGCCATCGATAAAGGTACCAACATAGTGGCAACTCACCCTATCATTCTTCCCGGGTTTCCGGTCACTCCCCTTTTTAATAATTTGAAAACAAAGACCCGTGGCAAGCGACTGATAACCGGGTTGCCCTACAATGGAATCGAAAAACTCTAGCTCCTCTTCCCGGTTTCGTTTCATCTGGTCCCGCCGGACCATCTCTTCGCGATCGGCAAAGTAGTTCTGCATCGGATCCAGAGACTTCGACAGATCCGTTGGAGCATCCTCGCGATTCACGTACAGTTTCATCCCTCTCGAAATGGCGTCTACTTCGGCATCCGTGATCTCAAGACCGCCTAGGTTAAACCTTTCCGAAAGAAGGAACCCCCACGTCTCAAGTAGCTCCATCGCGGTGAATTCTGCAACCTCCTCCTGCAAAACCTCGTCAGGCGATTGACCTGTCAGACTAAAACTCGTGGAAAAAATTGCTAGGAAAGCGATTTGCTTCTTCATATGTGACTCGTTTTCAAAAAAATACCCCTTATAAAGACGAATGGGAAAAATCCTTGTCAAATAGCAATCCCAATGCGGTAAGAATCAAAAGCTAGCGAAATAAGGTGAATTGTAAACGACCAAAACGAGATCTGGCCACATGAGCAACGAAATCCTCTAAATCAGCGGTGCCGGCGTAATAATGACTACCAAAGAGAAAAAGAGATCGAACCTAATCGAAATCACGATCACCTTTCGACTCAAGGATAAGGCGGAAATCAAGACCGCACCAGGCCGATTGAAAAAGATCCAATCCAGCTAACGAAGTTCGCTCGCTCGAATTGGTTTGGAGTATCATTGCAACCCACCCCCCAGGATTAAATCCAGATCGTCTCATTCTCGACTGTGAAGCATTACTGTAAGAATCCTCGTTCCCTCGCGTGACACAATACAAAGAGCTGTTAAAGCCTGGGACACAGGGTGGATGCAACCATGAATTGAGGACTATCTTCTGTTCTCTGATGATCCAAAAAGGATCGTCAATTTCTACCGAAAGTGTTTGTAGGTACTGTAGCGAAAACAGGTTATGAGGTCCACTTAAGAGGTCACGATTGCTCCCAATAGCACCGGCAGAATTGATGCCGGCATCTTTTCGTTGCATTCCCGTTTTTAGTGCTTTCTAAATCGTCCCCAGATGTCAGACCAATCCTCCTTCACCGTACTTGTCGTTGGCTCCGGCGGACGCGAACACACCCTCGTAAACGCTTGCGTAAACAGTCCGCTCGTGCAGCGAACCCTAGCGGCTCCTGGGAACCCGGGTATGGCCGCGATTTGCGAATGCGAACCAGTCGCAGCTGACAACATAGATGGGTTGGTCAAACTGGCAGAGAGTGAGAGCGTAGATTTTGTCATCGTCGGACCCGAGGTTCCGCTTTGCCTGGGGCTGGTAGACCGACTGAACGACATGGGAATCCTAGCATACGGCCCCAAAGCGGACGGTGCCCGATTTGAAGGCAGCAAGACCTACACCAAGAAGCTTCTGCTCAAGTACCAAATCCCCACTGCAAACGCAGCCAATTTCACAGAATCCGAGGCCGCAATTCAATATCTATATACCGCTAGTTTCCCTATTGTCGTAAAGGCCGACGGGCTCGCAGCGGGTAAAGGTGTAGTCATCGCCGAGGATTTCGAAACTGCCAAAAAGGCTGTAGTCGACATGATTGACGGCGGCGCTTTTGGGGAGAGCGGTAAGTCAGTTCTTATCGAAGAGTGTCTTACTGGTGAGGAAACATCAATCCACGCAATTGTATCCGGAAAAGACTACGTCATTCTACCCACGAGCCAAGATCACAAGCAAGTTTACGAGGGTGACGTCGGCCCCAATACCGGAGGAATGGGTGCTTACTCTCCAGCCGACTTGATAGACGATGCGATGATGCAACGTATCGAAACCGAGATCGTCAAGCCCAGTGTCGATGGAATCGCGGCTGAAGGGATAGACTTTCGCGGAACCCTTTTCATTGGTCTAATGATGACCCCTAATGGCCCCAAAGTGCTGGAGTATAACACCCGGTTTGGAGATCCCGAAACTCAGGTTTTGATCACTCGCCTGGAGACCGACCCAGTCAAAATCATGCTGGCGGCCGCAAAGGGCAAGCTGGGAGAGATCAATGTGAAAGTAAAAGACGAATACGCTATGGTTGTCGTCCTTGCCTCAGAGGGCTACCCCAATAGCTATCGGAGAGGCAACCCAATTTCTTTCCCAGATTCGGTGGGAGACAACCAATTCATATTCCATGCGGGAACAAAGGCCGACGAAGCTGGAAATATAGTTACAAACGGAGGCCGAGTTCTTGGCGTCACCGCTCTAGGCACCAATCTTTCCGAAGCTCGCGACAAAGCCTACGAGCTATCCGATAGAGTTGACTACAAGTCCAAGTACTTGCGACGTGACATCGGAGCCAAAGAGCTAGCGCGAACGGAATGATTCCTCCGCAAAGCGATTAGTAACTTAAAAATCGGGAAACGGCAAACAGCCGCCACGATCGGTTGGCGAAACCTTACGCTTAAAGTTGGAACAGGAGGAATTCGTATTTTTTGAACGCACAAAATTTGTCCGCGTCGATCAATACTTTTTGAGACAGCAATTTCTCGTACTTACTAATACCAAACCACTTAACAATCTTCCAAAGAAAAGGGTTCCGTTCGCGAAACTTCTCGGTCAAAATGTCCGCACCCAACAAAATTTTTTCTGCCCATTCATCGGCAATTTCAAGGGTCTTGCGAATATCCAGTGTGATATCCCTGCGACTGACAATTTCAAAGGCACTTTCTTCTGCCTTTTTCAGAAACTCATTATAGTCGTGCCCGCTCTTGGACAATTCACCCGCATTCTGATCTAGTACGAAATAGTCGCACACCATTAAATAGCCCCTTGGGTTCAAGGCTTGCTGAGCCACTTCAAATACTTTATCCAAGGGAATATACTGGCAAGACTCACTCATAATAATGAGATCGTATCCACCTTCCAATTGCGAATCTTCGAATTTTGTGAAATGGAAACGAGCTTCCACTTTTTCGGCAAACATCTTTTTCTGATTGATGTCGGGGGAAAGCCCTTCGACCTCGTACCCTCGAGCTTTCAAATGCAGGCAAAGTTCCCCCGTACCACAACCCACATCAATTACTCGGCGAGTTCCTTCAGGAATGCTATCGATCAGAAAATCTTCATAACGCTTCTGAGCTGCCTTGAGCGCTTCCATCGTCAGCTCGTCATCCGGCAACCACATTCCATAGTGAAGCCGCTCTAAGCCTAGGGCATCGCGATAAAAGCGCAAGGCCCGATCATTTTTCGCTTTTTCAGTGCTTGGAGCTGAGGAACTCATAATCGAGGGGTAAAAAAAATTGTTCTCACTTGAGGAAATCGTAACCCAACTATCAGGTAAAATATTGTAAAGAGAAAACGCTATCCCGCGATTCCTCGGCGTATACCCTTTTTCCTAGGCTCAACTGCAACATTACCGCTTGATTTCGACGCTCGGTCTTATTGCTATCGAACCAAGAAATGGCAGAATCGAATTATACCGAATCGAGCATTAAATCCTTAAGTCCGCGAGAGCATATCCGGCTAAGACCGGGAATGTACATCGGGAAACTAGGAAATGGAGCATCCGCTGACGATGGGATTTATGTTCTGCTGAAGGAAATCATTGATAACTCGATCGACGAGCATTCGAGTGGCCACGGAAAGCGAATCGATATAACGGTTGGCGATGAGGTAGTGGCGATCAGGGACTTTGGACGTGGAATCCCCCTCGGCAAAGTGGTAGACTGTGTTTCCAAGATCAATACAGGTGCCAAATACGATAGTGAAATTTTCCAAAAGAGCGTAGGACTAAACGGCGTCGGCACCAAAGCAGTCAATGCCTTGTCCAGTTATTTTCTCGCCGAGTCCTATCGGGACTCGAAAATGAAACAGGCGATCTTTTCCCAAGGCAAATTGGAATCCGAAAGTCGCCAAATCAAGACCGACGAGAAAGATGGCACCTACGTCGAGTTCACCCCCGACAAAGCGATATTCAAATCATTTGAATATCATCTCGATTTCGTCGAGACAATGCTCTGGAACTACGCCTATCTGAATACTGGCCTGACCCTTTCCCTCAATGGAGGGACTTTTCGATCCGAGAACGGACTCAAGGATCTCCTCGAGAATAATCTCACCGGCGACATCCTTTATCCGATTATCCATCTCAAGGGAGAGGATATCGAGGTAGCCATGACGCATGGCACCCACTACGGCGAAGACTACTTTTCTTTTGTCAACGGGCAGCATACTACGATGGGAGGCACCCACCAAGCCGCTTTTCGTGAAGCAATCGTCAAAACCATCCGAGAGTTCTTCAAAAAGGACTACGATGCTTCAGACATTCGGACATCGATCGTATCCTCTCTATCTTTACGTGTGCAGGAACCCGTTTTCGAGAGCCAGACGAAGACCAAGTTAGGCTCCCAGAATATGGGTCCAAAGAGCGCAACGATTCGCAATTTCGTCAACAATTTCATCAAGAAGGAACTAGATCTCTATCTACACCAATTTCCAGAAACGGCTAAAGCGATTCAAGAAAAGATCGTAGCCAGCGAAAAGGAGCGGAAAGAACTTTCCGGGATCCGAAAGCTCGCCCGAGAAAAAGCCAAGAAGGTCAATCTTCACAACAAGAAGCTTCGGGACTGTCGGGCCCACTTCAACACTAAGCACAAGCGGGCAAATGATTCGACCCTTTTTATTGTTGAGGGCGACTCTGCGGGGGGATCAATCACAAAGACGCGGGACGTCAACACTCAGGCAGTATTCAGTCTTAAAGGAAAACCGCTCAACGCCTTTGGACTTAGCAAAAAAATCGTCTACCAGAATGACGAGTTCAATTGCCTCCAAAGTGCTCTGGATATTGAAGATGGCCTCGATACCCTGCGTTACAACAAGGTTGTAATCGCTACGGATGCCGACGTTGATGGTATGCATATCCGTCTCCTGCTTCTCACCTTCTTTCTACAATTCTTTCCCGACCTCGTTCGACAAGGCCACCTATATATTCTTCAGACCCCCCTGTTCCGAGTACGAACTAAAAAGAAGACGGAATATTGCTATACTGATACACAAAAAAACCGTGCCGTGGAAAAGCTGGGGAAAGGGGTCGAGATTACTCGATTCAAAGGTCTTGGAGAAGCATCCCCAGAAGAATTCGCAACATTCATCGGCCCGAAGATCAAACTGGATCCCGTCACCATGATTCAGCTCCACAACATTGACGAACTCCTCTCTTTTTACATGGGTAAGAACACTCCTGAGAGACAGGGATTCATAATAGAGAACCTTCAGGTCGAGAAAGACCTAATCGAAGGTAACTCGTAAACTATCCGGCATACCAGAAAATGAGCCCTCGAGAAAAGAACAAAGGCAACCAGCAAGAGTCCTTCGATTTCGAAGAAAGCGAGGTTGAAAACGTGCCTGATAAAGAGAATCAAGGCGAGGCTGGTAATGGAAAAGCTCCTCTAGCCCAGTCTTACCACAAATGGTTCCTTGAGTACGCTTCTTACGTCATTCTTGACCGTGCAGTTCCTGCTATCGAAGACGGGCTCAAACCTGTTCAGCGTCGAATTCTCCATGCCCTCAAAGAGCTAGATGACGGCCGGTACAATAAAGTGGCAAATGTCATTGGGCACTCCATGCGGTACCACCCACATGGGGACTCTAGCATTTATTCTGCAATGATAGGGATGGGCCAGCGGAATCTCTTAATTGATACACAAGGAAATTGGGGTAACACGCTAACGGGCGATGGAGCGGCCGCTGCCCGGTACATCGAAGCACGCCTCTCGCCCTTCGCGAGAGAAGTTGTCTTCAATCCCAAGACGACCGTTTGGCAAGCATCCTACGATGGGCGCAATAAGGAGCCCGTAGACTTGCCGGTCAAATTTCCCCTCCTTCTCGCCGAGGGATGCGAAGGCATTGCTGTCGGTCTAGCCTGCAAAATCCTGCCGCACAATTTTATCGAAATTATCGAAGCTTCCATCGCCTATCTCCAAAACGAGGAATTCGAACTGTACCCGGATTTCTCTACCGGCGGAGTTATGGATGCATCGAATTACAATGACGGAGTTCGTGGAGGCAGAGTTCTGGTTCGGGCAGTCTTCGATATTCGTAGCAAATACCAGATCGTAATCACCGAGATTCCCTCCGGAGTCACGACATCATCGCTCATCGATTCAATCCTCTTAGCCAACAGCAAAGGGAAGGTGAAAATCAAGAAAATCGAAGATAACACCTCTGAAAACGCCGAGATTGTCATTACCCTTCCCACTGGTGCCGATGCGAACGCAACGATTGACGCCCTTTACGTGTTCTCTGACTGCCAAGTTTCAGTTTCGCCAAATTCATGTTCCATCGCGAATGACCAGCCCACATTCATTGGTGTCAGCGAAATCCTTAGGCAGTCAACTGATAGGATTAGAGGACTCCTGAAAAAGGAACTCGAGATCAAGCTAAGAGAGCTGGAGGAGAAATGGCATTTCGATTCTCTAGAACGCATTTTTATAGAGGAACGAATCTACCGACGTATTGAAGAATGTGAGACCTGGGAGTCCGTTGTCGAAGAGATACACCTCGGCTTAGAGCCTTTCAAAAAGCTGCTTAGACGAGAGGTGAACGAAGACGACGTTACCCGTTTAACGGAAATTCGAATCAAGCGCATCTCGAAGTACAATTCGTTCAAGGCTAACGATGTCATCAAAACGACGGAAAAGGAAATTCGAGCAACCAAACGGTCCCTACGCAAACTGACTGAATTCACTATTTCCTACCTTCAAGGACTTATAGGCAAGTATGGCAAAGGGCGTGAGCGCCGCACGCGTATCGACAGCTTTGTAACAATCAAGGCCACAGAAGTGGCCCTTCCGACCGAAAAGCTCTACGTCAATCGGGAAGACGGCTTTATTGGAACTGGTCTCAAGAGAGATGAGTTCGTGGAAGAGTGCACTCAACTCGACAACATTATTTGCTTTTGTGGAGATGGTACTTTCCGCGTCTCACGGGTGGCCGAAAAAGTCTACATGGGACAAGACATTATCCATGTCGCCGTTTGGAGAAAAGGTGACGAGGAGACGATCTACGACATGGTCTATCGAGATGGATCTAGGGGTGATTCCTATGTGAAACGATTCATGGTCAGCGGTGTCACCCGAGACAAAGTCTATGATTTGACCAAGGGGAACAAAGGGTCGAAGGTCCACTATTTTAGAGCTAATTTAGATGGTGCCACGCGTCCGATCATCGTTCGACTTACGCAAGCATCAAAAGCGCGTACTAAGGAATTCGAATACGATTTTGGAGAGCTTGCGATCAAAGGTCGCGGATCAAACGGGAATCGGCTTACCAAGTACGCGATCAAGTCAGTGCGCTCCCTTTTCGATACAGAAATGAAGTGTCGCTAGCACGATTATTGCTAACTCTTGTAGGACAAAACTGTCCTTCGCTCTACGCCAAAATCAGTCATTTTGAAAATATCTGCTCGACCAAGGCGAACTTCACCCCTCCTTAACTATCGTAAGACTAACCATTACAGCCGATCTAATGATTAAAGCTGTAGCCCACCAACTCTCGCTCGGCAACTTCAATTTAGAGGAACCATGACAACGTGCAAAGACATGCAACTAACAATCGAGGACCTTGAATTCTACATCAAGGATCAGTTGGAGGACTATCGCTACTCTGGAATCAGAGTAGATCCGATTCTAGACATCATACTACACTGTCAAAGACGACTAGCTAACGGCGACTATTTGCCGCAAGTCGCTTCTGAAGCCATTTGTCTGCCTCGACGAATACTTGCTAGACTATGCAGGTTTTGAAACCTGCCTCCTTCAAAGCATAGGGAAAGCTTAGACGTTAGCCTAGCGTCACCTGCAACCTCTAACCCCAGCTCAATTCCGACTGGTGCTCGTTTAACCATCCCTCGTACGATTTATATTGAGGGCATGCTTCACGCACTAACCTCCAAAACAAGTGCGAATGATTCATCTCCCGCAAATGCATGAGTTCGTGTATCACGATATAGTCTGACACTTCCGGAGGGGTCATCACGAGCCGCCAGTTTAGGGAAATACGGCCGCTTGAAGAACAGGAGCCCCAACGGGTTTTCTGATTGCGGATACTGACCCCTGAATACTTCAGGTTGAATTTTTTAGCAAAACTAGCAACTCGTTCAGGGAATTCAGCTTTAGCGAGCGATTGCAGCCTTTTTCCCAGCGGTCGCGCTAGATCGATATCTTCGTCTGCTATAAACAACCTTTCCTCAGAAAAATGTAAAACGGGACGCCCCCAATCCTTGGATACTTTCAACTCAACTCGTGAACCTCGAAACCAAATCCAATCTCCGTTCCGAAGAAGATTCTGTTCTTTTCGACTCGCGATCAGCCGCTGCTGCTCTCTTAGCCATACGGTATGCTCTCTGGCAAAAGCGACCGCCTCTTTACGGCTTCCCCTTATCGGAATCGTGACCACGATTTTCCCCTCCCTATCGACCGTCGCAATATAGTGCTTCGCGTTGTGACGAGGCACTAGCAAAATCTCGTCCACCGCAATTTCCTGATTTAACTGAATAACCTCACCATCCATAGCAACTTTAACAGGATCTAGGCTCGACACGTCTTAGGCAAGATCTAGGTTTCTCACCTAAAAAACTTACCTTTGCATCAAATTGCTATTAATCAATATGAAGACCATTCTTACCCTCAACATCGCCGCCCTCTTGATTCTAGCGAGTTGCTCCAAACAACCTGTAGATACAGCTTCCAGTACCGAGGATAACAGCGAACTGGCGACCAGAGTTTCAGCACTTGAGACGACAGTCGACCTCATGCTCGACAACCCGGAAATCGCTAAAATCAAAAAGAATTATCCGAATGCTTTAAGCACCGAATCCGGACTTCACTATACGATTACCAAGGAAGGTTTCGGCGATTCGACCCCAAAGGTGGGTGACTCTGTGACGGCCCATTACAAAGGCACTCTCCTTAACGGCGTCAAATTTGACAGCTCGTACGATCGAGGAGAGCCCTTTGTCTTTCAGGTGGGAATCGGGAGCGTGATTAAAGGCTGGGATGAGGCATTTTTGGCCATGAAAAAGGGGGAAAAGCGCACGCTGATTATCCCTTCAGAACTCGGGTACGGTCCACGTGGAGCCGGAGGGTCGATTCCCGCAAACGCCACGTTACTGTTCGACGTGGAACTAATCGCCTTCGAATAGATTTTTCTTTAAGGTAGAGGAGCCAATTCCCGAGCCCCTGCAAATCATGGAAAGATAAAAAGGAGGGCTTTCAACTCTCCCCCACCCTTTCCTAGTCGGAGCAGCAATTGGCACTACCGCTCCCTCCACAGCAGCTACCCTGGTCCGTTTGGTTAACATGACCATGAGAAATTTCCTCTTCCGTTGCCGGCCTCTTCTCCACTACTTCCACATCGAAGAACAAGTCCTGTCCCGCCAAGGGATGATTTGCATCTAGCTTAACATCGTCCCCATCCACTTCAACCACTTGGACAATGGGAGCGTGTTGGTCTCCGCCAGCTTGAAAAAAGTCGCCTACATTTAACTCGTCAGTCGGTAGAGCCGCCTTGGAAACGACGTTTATCTGAGACTCATCGCGAAACCCGTAGCCCTTCTCCGGACGCACGATAACCTCGCTCGATTCCCCTTCCGACATATTTGCAAGGCTCTCCTCGAGTCCTTCGATAATCGCTCCCGATCCTTCGAGGAACAACAATGGGCTCTCCGGATTCGAACGGTCCAGCACCTCGCCCACCTTGTTTTTTAATGTATAGTGAAATCCGATCACACTCTTAGACATTCCCATGTTATCTAGGCTTTCCTTAGGAAACGCAATCTTCATGTAAACCAGGAGACTGATTTCGTGCCATCCAACGCGAAAAACGCGGAGGTCACCAACCCCTAATCTCGCACTCGAGCAACGTTCTTACGCCAGCTCAACATCTTTGACTTCCGATCCTCCGAATCCGAAGCGGGTTCAAATCTACGACTCTCGGACCATCCTTCCACCAGTTCCTTCTTCGATTTCCAGTAACCAACAGCCAATCCCGCCAAATAGGCAGCCCCAAGGGCCGTAGTTTCGGCAATCCTGGCGCAGCGCACGGGAATTCCAAGCAAGTCAGCTTGGGTTTGCATCAGAATTCCATTTGCTGAGGCACCTCCGTCCGCCTGCAATGTTTCCAGCTTTCGACCAGAATCTTCTTCCATCGCCGCTGCTAAATCTGCCACCTGAAAGGCGATTCCTTCCAACGCCGCACGGGCGATGTGAGCCCTTGAGCTTCCTCGAGTCAGGCCCATTATCGCCCCTCTCGCATGCGGATCCCAGTAGGGTGCACCCAACCCCGAAAACGCGGGTATAATCGTTACGCCTCCAGAATCTTCTACCTCAGCCGCAAGCAACTCTACCTCGACCGCTGAATCGATGATCCTTAGCTCATCACGCAACCATTGAATCAAGGCTCCTCCGATGAACACACTCCCCTCAAGCGCATACTCCGTCACACCTCCTATTCTCCAAGCAACTGTAGCGAGTAGCTTGTTCACAGAATAAACTGGCTCTGTTCCCACATTCATTAGCAAAAAACAGCCCGTTCCGTATGTATTCTTGACCATACCCTGACTGAAACAGACTTGCCCAAACAAGGCTGCCTGCTGATCTCCAGCGATTCCAGTAATAGGAATTGGCTGAGTCGTCACGCAGGAGGACGACTCCGCTAAAGATCCACTCGAATCAACAATATCAGGTAAAGCGGAACTAGGAACTTGAAACAAATCTAGAAGCTCTTGGTCCCAGTCTAACGTCACAAGATTCATTAATAATGTGCGACTGGCATTAGATACATCTGTGATATGGGCCTTTCCGCCTGAGAGATTCCAAATGAGCCAGGTATCAATTGTCCCAATCGCCAATTGAGAAGCCTTCGCTAATTCAATCGCTTCTGGATTCTCCTCCATCAGCCATTTGATTTTGGTTGCGGAAAAATAGGGATCCAATAATAGTCCTGTTTTCTTCTGTATCCAGGATTCCCGATCATCTTGTTTCAGTTGATCACAGTATTCAGCCGTGCGCCTATCTTGCCAAACGATAGCATTCGCTACTGGCTTGCCCGAGCGCTTGTCCCATAAAACAATGGTTTCACGCTGATTCGTAATTCCAATAGCTGCGACATCTGACCATGAGGCAGAAGCTGACTCCAACGCATCTTCCGCAGATTTTAACTGGGTTTCCCAAATGACCAATGCATCATGCTCCACCCAACCGGGCTGGGGGAAAATCTGTTTAAACTCGCGTTGGCCGACACCGACAATTTTCGATTCTTTATCAAAGAGGATGGCACGAGAACTCGTGGTTCCTTGATCGAGAGACAGGATATAACTCACTTCTAAAACTTATGCGGTGCCTGCCAAGTATTCAAGAAGAGAGATTTAATTCATCAAGAAGCATCTTGAATTGATTCCGATCAGACGATGTAAGCGGTTTTCTCCTTTGTGTGTCAGGCTGAAAAGGTTGGACATGGATGACTGGCGAATACATTCCCTTTTCACGTGCAGTTCGCGCCCAACAACCGCAAAATTACTATCATGTACTGAGCCATGGAAAAACTAGTCACTTCGCAATTCAAGTTGGGAATCATAGCTGGTGGGCAGCTCGGGAAAATGCTCTCACTCGCGGCGAGCAATTGGGATGTTAAAACCTACATCCTAGATAAGGATCTTCATTGTCCTGCAGCACCCTGCAGTACAGAGGTCATTGCAGGAGACCCGCTGAACTTCGACGACGTCTATCAATTTGGCAAGCGGGTTGACATGGTAACCTACGAATTAGAGGCGATAAACACCGATGCTCTCAAAAAACTGGTTCTCGAGGGCCGGCCTGTGTTGCCCGAACCAGAGGTGCTCGAAGTTATACAGGACAAGGGGCTCCAGAAGTCGTTCTTTTCGGATCACGACATCCCCACTTCCAGCTATACGGTATTTTCCAACAAGACCGAAATCGAAGCGGCAATTACCGCAGGGTCACTTTCGTTTCCATTCGTACAGAAATTGAGGAAGGGAGGGTACGATGGTCGAGGGGTTTCGATTATCAAATCTCAGGCAGATATCGAAATGATTTTTGATGCTCCTTCCATCGTAGAAGACCTCGTGCCAATTCAATCGGAAATATCCGTTATCGCGGCCCGAAATCCGCACAGCGAGGTGAAATGTTTCCCCGTTGCGGAAATGGAGTTCAACGAGCAAGCCAATCTGGTAGAACTACTGGTTTGCCCGTCCACGATCCATTCGAGGATCCAGGATGAAGCGGTCGCCATCGCCTCTCACCTTATAGACTCGCTAAAACTGACAGGGCTGCTGGCTATAGAAATGTTCCTAGATACCAGTAATAAACTTTGGGTAAACGAAGTCGCTCCTCGTCCGCATAACAGTGGGCACCATACGATCGAAAGCATAGTCACCTCTCAATACGAACAGCTCCTTCGAGCTATTTTTGGATTTCCGCTGGGAAGCACCCACATAAAAATGCCCTCTGCCATGATTAATCTTCTTGGAGAACGCGGAATGGTAGGTCCTGTAAAATACGATGGTTTATCACAATGTATGGAAGAAGAGGGAGTAAAAGTTCATCTCTACGGGAAAAAGACGACTAAACCCTTTCGAAAAATGGGCCACATAACGATCCTTGCCCCGACTCTGGAGGAGGCAAAAGCGAAAGCGAAATCTGTTAAAAGTAAACTGAAAGTAACATCATGGAAGAGCCATTAGTAAGCATCATAATGGGTTCAGACTCCGATCTGAATGTAATGAAACAGGCCACAGATATTCTGGAATCCTTCGGGATACCTTTTGAAATGACGATAGTCTCCGCCCACCGAACCCCTGATAGGCTCTTTTCGTATTCAAAGTCTGCATACGATAGGGGGATAAAAGTCATTATCGCCGGCGCCGGAGGAGCGGCTCACCTTCCGGGCATGGCCGCTGCAATTTCGCCGCTTCCCGTTATCGGCGTGCCAGTAAAGTCTTCGAATTCTATCGATGGCTGGGATTCCGTACTCTCGATTCTCCAAATGCCGGGTGGAGTTCCCGTAGCTACTGTTGCCCTCAATGGCGCAAAGAACGCAGGCCTTCTCGCGGTTCAAATCCTTTCCACTGCCAACGATACGCTCCGCGACCAATTCATTGAGTATAAAGAAGGCCTCAGCGCTGAAATTCATAGGAAATTGGAAAATTTCAACAAACCATAGCACAGGCCAGTATCAGCGGCTAGGCTCGATTCGAGTCAATGACTGCTTAAGATCGAGATATGTCCATACCAAAGGCAGTTCGGCCAAGAAATGCTGAACGACGTTGGATGCTTGCCTTTCTTTGAAGCATCAATTTTCTCTTTAGACGAAAAATCTTAATGAGCTCATCTTACAGCGTTAGAAATCCGATCCTTCCTGTATTACAGCCTACCAAGCCCATCCGGGTTGTCAGCGACCCAAGCAAAATGTCTCTAAACCAATGCTTTTAGCATTTATCGGTGCTGTCTCCTTCACGATAGGAGCCTCGTTCTATTGCTCTTTGATGGAATCTCTCATTCTGAGCACAACCGTCGCCGAGATTGAAGGTTTAAAGAAAAGCAAACCTCGTAAGGGCGCAAAACTCGAGCACTTGAAGATCGACCTTCCAAATACGATCTCTGCAATTCTCACCCTCAATACCATTGCCAATACTGCAGGTACCGCGTTAGTGGGAGGACTCGCTGTCATAATGTGGGGAAATGCAGTCATCGGGATCATCACAGGAGCAATGACTTTAGGTGTTCTTATTTTTTCTGAGATCATTCCCAAGAATCTCGGGGTTGTCTACCGGACGCAGCTTCATCCCTGGATCGTGGACTCGCTCGTCATATTGCGAATCCTGATGAAGCCTATTACCTATATGACCAATGCGTCAATCAAACTAGTCGTAAAAGGCGATATCCAAACTGATCCAGATGCGGATGAGAAAGAGATCATTCTCTTAGCCGAAAAAGGTGCAAAGGAGGGAAGCCTAACCTCCGATGAGTCGGACATGGTCACCAACGCTCTCAAACTTGACGAGGTGCAGGTGAGTGAAATCATGACTCCCCGAGTCGTGGTCACCGCTTTAGATAAGTCTCTGACCGTTGAAAATGTATTCAAAAAGACCCCTCACTTGCACTTTGCCCGGATACCCGTTTTCGACGAAGAGCTCGATAACATCGTGGGCATCGTTCGGAGACGCGACCTACTCACGCAGATAGCAGACGACAACGACGACGTAAGACTTGTCGATATAATGGACGATGTTCGATTCGTACCCGAAACCGTAACCGCTTATTCCGCGTTACAGGCGATGCTGAAATCTCACCAACAACTACTGGCCGTGGTCGACGAGTTTGGATCACTCGCAGGAGTCGTTACTATGGAGGATATAATGGAGTCCATTCTAGGCAGAGAAATTTTTGAAAAGGATGATGTCGCCATCGACATGCGCGAACTCGCTCGAAATGAAAACAGTGAGGCCAACGATCCGCTCACTCATAAAGAATCCTAAATACACCTGTCATGGAGCTTTTAAGGGTTTTCGCCTATCACGTACATCAGCCTCGACCCTTTCTAATACAGTTCACTGAGACTTTTGGAATTCGATACTATGGTCTAGCCTACATTCTCGGATTCCTAGTGGGGGCCTGGCTTTTGAGCCGCTATTATAGAAAAGGCCTTTCACCCTACAACTCGGAACAGCAAACTGATCTTTTTGTAGCACTCATCGTCGCAGTGGTTGTAGGCGGTAGGGTCGGGTATTTTCTCTTTTATACTCCGGAGCTCATTTTGTCCAAACCTTGGAAAGTTTTTTTCGTTTGGGAGGGAGGTATGGCCAGCCATGGGGGTTTCACCGGAGTCGCAGTCGCCACGCTGTACATTGCCCGGAAACATAGGCAGTCGTTTTGGCTGACCTCAGATCTCGTCTGCTCCTTGGCACCCGCTGGATTGCTTTTCGGGCGGATTGCAAACTACCTTAACGGCGAACTCTGGGGGAAAGTAACTGACGCTTCATGGGCTGTTCTTTTCTCAACTGCACCCGACAGAGGTACTCTACCTCGCCATCCCTCTCAACTTTATGAGGCTGCCCTCGAGGGTCTTTTCATGCTACTGTATTCCCAGTACCGTATCTGGAAAACCCCTACTCTAAAAAAACATCCTGGATCGCTCGCAGGAGAATTCTTGCTGATTTACTCCATTTTACGGATCGTTGGCGAGCAGTTTAGAGAGCCGGACACCGCTCTCACGCTCGGCCTCAGCCGTGGGACTACCCTCTCAATTCTTATGGGTTTAGTCGGGCTTGTTATAGCTATCAGCGCCCGTGAACGAACCAACGACTAGCGTAAAAAATCCTCCTGAAAGGGCTTTCAAAATCCGAGCCACAAACGAAGCCCTAGATTCATCACCACACAGGTAGCCAGGGAGGCTACAACATCGTCGATAACAACTCCAAATCCACCGTAGTAACGCTGTAGTTTCTTTATCCCTAGTGGTTTGAGAATATCGAAAAACCGAAATACAAGAAACGTCCCCAATAGAACAACAGCGCCGTGACCCTCGGCGATGAAAGGCTTGAGCCCAATAAAGCAGATTGGCATTGCGACCACTTCGTCTATAATCACTTCACCTGGATCCACTTTCTTAAGCCGCTTCTCTGCCTCCCCACATATTCCAACCGCAAAGTAGCAGCTCGCCAATGTGAGGAGGGCTCCAACAAAATGGTTTATAGGGTAAAAGATCACCAGATACAGCAAGACTCCCGCGGCAGAGCCCCAAGTTCCAGGAGCCTTAAAGTCACCTAGACTCCCTAATGTTGCTACCCTCAGAACAACATGCGTCGGCCAAAACCGGGCCCATCTCGGATTACGTATCATAAAGCCTATCTATCGCCTTCTAGAAATACGAGTTCACCATACTTTTTAAAGTAATTGGCACCCGAATACAGCGTCATGAATACGCATAGTCCAAAAAGTGTCAATCCAATCCAATTCAGAATTTCGGCAGCTTGCACCGCCCATCCATCAGTGCCAGAGCCAAAGTCTTTTCTAAAGACGGCCTCGAGCAAGAAGGCGCCTACTGCCAAAATTTGTGTAACGGTTTTTTGTTTACCTGAACTCTCAGCCGACACAACGACCCCTTTGGTTGCCGCTACTAAACGCATGCCTGTAATCATAAACTCTCGACCAAGGATTAAGAGAACAAGGAAAATATGCACTTGCTCAATATCCACCAGGGCAATCATCAAACCGAGCATTAGAATTTTGTCAGTCAACGCATCCATGAGAATTCCAAAGTTCGACACGATCCCTTGCTTACGAGCAACGTAACCATCTAACCAATCAGTCAACCCAGCGATCACGAACATTACAAAAGCGCCGGTCGACGCCCACATAAAGTCCTCCCGCATGAGCCACACAATCAGGAACATCAATGGGATCCGCGAAAGTGTTAGAATGTTAGGTATATTCATTAAACCGCACTCAAAGACTATCTATCGTCAAAGTAAAGCTTGAGACACAATGAATCCGGTAGATGTAAACATTTCGTTGCAAAAAACTTACCTATAGATTCCCATCGAAGCGGTTTATGAAAGTCTGCATTTATCCAGGTACCTTTGATCCAATTACACACGGCCATTTCGACGTTCTCGAGAGAGCATGTCGACTCTTTGACAGTGTGATCATTGCGATTGCCGAAAACCGTGACAAAACGCCGTTTTTCACAGCGGAGGAACGTCTAAACCTTGTAAACCAAAATATCGAGAAATTCCCAAACGCCTCAGCCATGGTTTTTACCGGTTTGCTTATAGATTTTGCCAAGGCTAAAAACGCATCTGTCATTATTCGCGGACTAAGGGCCGTATCCGATTTTGAATTTGAATTTCAAATGGCAAACATGAACCGGCACCTCGGACCTGGAATCGAGACGATTCTAGTAATGACTAAAGAGGGTTATAACTACACCAGCTCTTCCTTGGTTAAGCAAGTGGCCGAGTACGGAGCAGACGTTAGCGAATTTGTTCCGAGTAATGTGGTCGAAGCTCTCAAAGCAAAGCTACACTAACATTTTGCCGGCTGGCAACCTCACCGCGGGACTAGAGCAACCGTCCGACGAGAGGAATATCTGGAATGCCCTTCGCTTCCTCATTGTATTTATATCCAACCAAGTGGTGCCAACTAGTTGAAGTGAGATCGTTTTCGCTCGACCCACTCGGCCCTGTCGGCTACCGACGGTGGATGGTCGTCGCGAACAATAAGTCGAGAACGTTTCTAAGTCAGCGAATCCATCAACGACTCGATTTGATGGATATTAAAATCATCCATGAAGGGACCATTGAGCTGAGTCTCCCAAACTGCTAAACCATCCAAGCCTCCATTCAACAGGCCTCCCCCGTCCAAAAGACAGCAACCGTATTGGATAGCCAAGTCGTCGCTCAAAATGCAGGAGATGCGGTTTCTAAATCGCTAAGCCTATTTCTAGAAAAGGATGTTCGCCCCGTAGGAATCGATCGCGACTTCCAGATATTCACCAGTAATTCTGATATTGATTATACGAGCTTTACCGACGGCTCCCCCCTCCTTATTATATAAAAGCCCTATATGGATGACTTAAACAAACGCCTCGACTTCCATATCGTGATATCCCGTCTTCGTAACAATATGGTTGCAAATGACTGCGACCGCTTTGACGAGGACTGCTGGTCTCATATCAAAATCGGCGATTGTCTCTATAGAGCTTCAGGTCTCTGCAAAACCCGATGCGTGATCGCGAAACTCGACCCCCAGACTAGACAAGGCCAAGGAAAAGAGCCGACTCACACTTTAGCTCAATATCGGAAGACAGAACAGGGTGTCATTTTCGATCAAAAAGTTACCAACGAGTCTAAATCGAGGCAAACTGAAATTGATATGGAAACCCTGATCCTTTAGCTAAATTTATCCTCGGCAAGAATCGACATCATTTCATCATATACATAGGGATTAGCCGCTAGGTTAGCGTATCCACGTATCTCAGGCAATTCATCCCTTTTGTTTTCGTCGAAAAAGCCATATTTGGCCCCGGCTTCAATCGCTATCAACTTCCCCGCACTCAGGTCCCAAGCTTTGAGATCCTCTTCGTAATAACCGTCGATACGGCCACATGCTACCCAACAAAGGTCAAACGCACAAGAACCAGACCTCCTTATGTCTCTACATTTTTTCCGTATATCTCCTAGTCTTGCAACCAACCGGTCAATTCCTCCCCACCCATGCGGAAATCCGGTCGCAACAAGAGAATTCTCTAGATGATCCGTTTCACTGACATGTATGCACTCACCGTTTAAGAACGCACCTTCATTCTTAATACTCACAAAAACCTCTCCAAGCGCTGGGCAATTCACAACCCCTACCTGAATCTGGCCATTCATGCAAAACGCGATCGAAATGCAAAACTGAAAGTGACCTCGGGCATAACCGACGGTGCCGTCAATAGGATCGATAATCCAGGTTGGACTTACCAAGTTGGGGCGGGCAGCAGTTGCCCCTTCTGACTCTTCGGTCAAAAAGATGTGTTCGGGATAGGCTTCGCAAATCTCATCTCTAATCAAGTCACTCACTTCCAAGTCTGCAGATGTGACGAGTTCGACGCTCTTCTTATAGCTTTGCGTCAATACACCATCGCGCATCTCCATAGCTCGATCACCGGCTTTGAGGGCGAGTTTTTTAGCGAAATCCCGTATCTCTCTTAAAAACTCTTTTGTTGGACGCGTTTTCATCATGATGGCAATATTAACTCGACTAGGATTCCCAATGGAACAGCGAACATGCGAGCGAATTCGCAAAAAGGATTGCCATTCCTTTCGATTAGCCCTGCGTTCACTCGCTAGTCGACCTCTTGCCGGGCGGAAGTAGCTTCAAGATTTCCTGCTGCTGCTAATCGCATGTAGATACCGATCGCTAACTTCGTTCGGTTTTGTACCTAAAAACCGTTCTCCGCCAAACTCCCTTTCGCAAGATTCTGGCCCACAACCTCCTGAACCAACACTAACTGTTAGTACGCAGCTGTTCACCTCGGAGCAGTTGGACCTAGTAAATTAATCTGTTCCTTTTGAGTGCTCAATCTGGTTCCATAAATTAAGATACATCTCTTCAATGAGAGTCCACACATCACTCAATCAAGCCAATAGCTTCGTTCCAAAGAAATACCAAATCACAAAAAAAAAAGCGACTCCCTCACGGGAGTCGCTCGTAAATTGTTCTCAATTTGAGCGTTGATTACATCATGCCGCCCATGCCACCCATACCGTGGTCATGACCACCGCCCGCTGGGGCTTCTTCCTTCTCAGGAATATCGGTAATCATACATTCGGTCGTGAGAAGCAGACCAGAGATCGAAGCGGCGTTCTGCAGCGCGGAGCGCGTTACCTTGGTAGGATCTACGACACCTGCCTTTAACAGATCCTCGTATTTATCCGTGGCAACGTTGTATCCCATATTACCGTTATTCTCATTAATTTCCTTAACGACAACGGATCCTTCCACTCCTGCATTTTTACAGAGTAACCGAATAGGTCCTGAAACTGCAGTCTTAATGATCTGGGCACCGATTTCTTCGTCACCTTCCAGATTCAGCTTATCGATAGCGTTCGCAGCACGAATGAGGGCAACCCCTCCGCCAGGAACGATACCTTCTTCAACAGCAGCACGAGTCGCATGTAGCGCGTCTTCAACCCGAGCCTTCTTCTCCTTCATTTCAGGTTCCGTTGCGGCACCTACATTAATGACGGCAACCCCACCTGCAAGCTTAGCCAAACGCTCTTGAAGCTTCTCCCGATCGTAGTCTGACGTGGTTTCGTCAATCTGGCGACGAATTTGCTTTACGCGGCCCTGGATCTCGTTTGCCGCGCCTCCACCTTCGACCATAGTCGTGCTTTCCTTGTCGATCTTTACACTCTTTGCTTGTCCGAGGTCGCTGAGCTGAATATTTTCGAGCTTAATACCCAAATCCTCAGTTATGCAACGTCCACCTGTCAGGATTGCGATATCTTCGAGCATCGCTTTGCGGCGGTCACCAAAACCGGGAGCCTTTACCGCACAAACGTTCAACGTTCCGCGTATCTTGTTAACCACGAGTGCCGCAAGTGCTTCGCCTTCGATATCCTCAGCAATGAGGAGGAAGGGCTTACCCGTCTTAGCAACTTCTTGAAGCAGCGGAAGCAGGTCATTCAATGCACTGATCTTCTTTTCGTGGATCAGAATGTACGCATCTTCTAGAGAGGCTTCCATCGACTCGTTGTCGGTCACGAAATAAGGAGAGAGGTAACCTTTGTCGAACTGCATACCCTCAACCACATCGAGATTCGTCTCAATTGACTTTGCTTCCTCAACGGTGATTGTTCCGTCTTTGCCCACTTTGTCCATCGCGTCGGCGATGATGTCACCAATCGTCTCATCCCAGTTTGCAGAGACCGTAGCCACTTGCTTGACCTCTCCGCGTGACTCAACCGCCTTCGAGATACTAGAAAGCTCCAGCACTGCTGCCTCGACTGCTTTATCAATGCCGCGTTTGAGGTAAATTGGATTCGATCCTGCCGTTACGTTCTTAAGTCCCGCACGGTAAATGCTTTCAGCTAAAACGGTAGCCGTTGTAGTACCGTCACCAGCTGCGTCAGAAGTCTTAGAAGCGACTTCGCGCACCATCTGGGCACCCATGTTTTCGTAAGCATCGGGGAGTTCTATTTCCTTCGCTACTGTAACACCGTCCTTAGTTACAGTGGGTGAACCAAATTTCTTGTCGATAACGACGTTGCGGCCTTTTGGCCCCAAGGTTACACTGACCGCTTTCGCCAGAGTTTCGACGCCCTTGAGGACGGCATGACGAGCGGATTCATCAAATAGCAATTGTTTAGCCATTGTCTTTATTTCTTTAGATACTGTTAGTTAATTTGTTAGTTATTTTCTCTCAGGACTCAATGACTCCGAGGATATCATCTTCGCGAACCAAGAGGTAATTTTCGCCGTCGATTTTGACTTCAGTTCCACCGTACTTACTGGTGAGGACGCGATCGCCAACTTTTACGTTGAACGGGACTAGTTTACCGTCACCGTCTTTGGCTCCGGTACCAAGGGCGATCACTTCCGCCTCCTGTGGCTTTTCTTTAGCAGAGTCCGGAATGATGATACCACCACGAACTTGCTCGTCTTCATCAACGTGCTTGATCAGCACGCGATCTCCTAGAGGTTTTACTTTTACTGATGTTGATGCGCTCATATTGAGTTGTTTATTATGTTAGACTGGTTGTTTTAGGTATGTACATTTGTCACAATGAGACGAGTAACTTGTTCGATTAATCGAACCCGCTACTCGAAATTGATTTTTGGCTACTTTTTCTCGTCGTCATCAACGACTTCGAAATCCGCGTCCACGACATCCGCTGGTTTTGGTTCACTTTTCGGAGACTCGCCACTTTCAGGAGGAGGACCACCCGCTGCACCCGCCATGTCGCTCATATCAGGCATACCACCTTCGGCTGCCGCCGCTTGGTAGAGATCAGCTCCGATCTTGCTCAATTCTTCCAAAGCTTTTTTAATTTGATCTGGATCTTCTGACTCAAGGGCTTTTTTCGCATCTGCGATTCCTGCTTCGATCGGGCCTTTCTTGTCAGCTGGCAACTTGTCCCCAGCCTCGCTCATCGTCTTTTCCATCTGGTAGAGAGTACTATCAAGCTGATTCCGGTTTTCTACGCGCTCCCTGATGTTTTTGTCCTCTTCCGCATGAAGCTCCGCGTCTTTGGTCATCTTTTCGATGTCTTCCTCCGAAAGTCCACCCGATCCTGTAATCGTGATATGCTGGTCCTTACCGGTACCCTTGTCTTTCGCTGAAACATTCAGGATGCCATTCGCGTCGATGTCAAAGGTCACTTCAATCTGAGGAGTACCACGAGGTGCTGGCGGAATTCCATCCAAGTGGAAAGTCCCCAAAACTTTGTTGTCGGTCGCCATGGGTCGCTCCCCCTGAAGCACCTTGATCTCAACCGAAGGCTGGTTGTCTGCGTAAGTTGAAAATGTCTGCGATTTTTTAGCTGGAATCGTAGTGTTACGTGGTATCATCGCAGTCGATACGCCTCCGGCAGTCTCAATTCCCAACGTCAATGGAGTGACGTCAAGCAACAAAACATCGCGAACATCTCCCTTGAGAACCGCTCCCTGAATTCCTGCACCAATAGCAACAACTTCGTCCGGGTTCACACCTTGGTGGGGTTTCTTTCCTGCAAGCTCTTCCGCAATTTCGACAACCTTCGGCATGCGGGTCATACCACCCACTAAAACGAGCTCGTTGATTTCCGATGCCGCTAGATCCGCATCGCGCAGACAGTTTTGGAATGGTACCCGGCAGCGAGAAAACAAGTCATCCGTGATCTGCTCCAGTTTCGCTCGAGTCAATTGAATGTTGAGGTGCTTTGGTCCGGATGCATCTGCCGTGATAAACGGTAGGTTTACATCATAGGTGGTCGCTGATGACAAAGCAATCTTTGCCTTCTCGCCCTCTTCTTTAAGGCGCTGCAGGGCCATCGGATCACCCTTGAGGTCGATACCATTTTCATTTTTAAATTCAATAACCATCCAGTCTATAATCGCCTGGTCCCAGTTGTCGCCGCCCAACATTGTATCACCATTGGTTGCTTTCACTTCGAAAACACCATCGCCGATTTCTAGAATCGATACGTCAAAGGTACCTCCACCCAAGTCGAAGACAGAAATCTTCTCGTCGCTCTTTTTATCCAGACCATAAGCAAGCGAAGCCGCGGTTGGCTCATTGATGATACGGAGAACATCGAGACCCGCTATCTTGCCAGCATCTTTGGTCGCCTGACGTTGACTATCATTAAAGTAGGCTGGAACTGTAATGACCGCTTCGGTTATCGACTCGCCCAAATAAGCTTCTGCGTCCGATTTAAGCTTCGCCAAAACGAAAGAAGCAATTTGCTGAGGGGCGAACTGTTCCGTTTTGTCTCCCACTTGACATTCTATAAAAGCATCACCGTTGTCGGCCTCGACAATCTTAAAAGGAATCCCCTCTGCTTCCGAAGCGACTTCAGCAAACTTGCGGCCAATCAATCGCTTGGCCGAAAATATCGTATTTTGGGGGTTCGTGACTGCTTGGCGCTTTGCCGCTTGGCCCACTAGCCTTTCTCCAGCTTTTGTAAACGCAACGATCGAAGGAGTCGTGCGAGCTCCCTCTGTATTCGGCACAACGACAGGCTCATCGCCATCCATCACTGCCATGCAAGAATTCGTAGTACCTAAATCGATTCCGAGTACGCGTCCCATGAATTCGCTCTAGCAAAGCCCGTACCACTACTCATTTTTAAAGTATTAGGCACTGTAAATCAGTAAGTTATGACTCTAATTCGTTATTCCAGCCTTGACTGGAGCCGCCTGCTTTCAGCCAAGATGTCTCAATTTGTGTCACACTTCCTCAGAACTGTGACACCCAGAATGACACACAATCGCGGATAATCCGCTTCTAGCAGGTAAGATGCGGGCGCTTCCCAGCGAGTATCTTCACAACCTCTGTTAGAGGCTTGGTGTTGATTACATTGTCTTCCGTTAGCCAGCCTTTGCGCCCTACATTGACTCCTGACTCGACAAACGCGAAGTGATCCGTCGAGTGGGCGTCAGGGTTAATGCTAGTTAGGAGCCCCTTCTCTGCTGCTTTCCTCCAAAAGCGCCAGTCCATGTCAAGACGATAGGGGTTCGCGTTTAATTCAATCACCACCCCGTTGGCAATCGCAGCGTCAATTACCTTTTGTGTATCTAACTTGTACGCCTCTCGCTTAAGGAGCAGCCGTCCCGACAAGTGACCCAGCATCGTCGTTGCCGGATTTTCAATTGCTTTGATGATTCGTGCCGTCATCTCCGCTTCCGATTGAGAGAAAGAGGAATGAACCGAGGTCACAACGTAGTCCAACTTCATCAGTACCTCCGAATCTAGATCGAGGGAACCGTCTGGAAGGATATCGCATTCATTTCCCGAGAAAACGTGAGTGCTAAATTTGTTAGATGCATTGAGATCCTTGATACGGCTAATCTGATTCAGGAGTCGCTCCTCATCCAATCCGTTTGCTTGGAAGCTCGCTTTCGAGTGGTCCGCAACCCCCCAATACTCCCAACCAAGATCCTGAGCGGCAGCGGTCATTTCCTCAAGAGTCGCACTACCATCACTGGCCGTAGTGTGATTATGAAACACGCCACACAAATGATCGACCTCCAAAAGCGGTGGAAAGCCTTTCCCCTCCGCCGTTTCAATTTCCCCCAAACCCTCTCTCAGCTCAGCAGGCACAAACTTCAAATCGAGGAGCCTAAACAGATCCGATTCGCTTTCTGCCTCAAGACTATCCTCGAAGGACTCGGCTTCGACCGGCTTCAACCCCCACTCGCTCAAACTGAGGCCGCGGGCTAGAGCTCTCTGGCGCATCTGGACGTTGTGATCCTTGGAGCCCGTAAAATGATGCAAAGCGAAACAATATTGCTTAGCCGGAACTACTCGGAGGTCAGCCTGCAGCCCACTCTCAAATCGCACACTCGTCTTCGTTTCCCCTTTTGCAGTAACTTCCTTAACGTGGCTTTGGGAAACAAACCAATCCATAACGGGGCCCGGTTTGGATGAAGCCACGATGAAATCCAAGTCGCCAACGTGTTCACGCCTTCTTCGAAAACTACCTGCATGCGACGCCTTTTCCACATCTTCCAAAGCTAGTAATCCCGCTAATATCGGTTCTGCAATTTCCCGAGCACGCCACCACAAGTGCCGTTTCCCGTAGGCCTCCCGATTCTTGATACCTTCAACGATTTTATCCTGAGACTTCTTCCCAAATCCCTTCAGCTCCGCTACTCGATTATCGTCACAGGCCTTCTGCAGTTCTTCAATCGAGGAAACACCGATCGACTCGTTCAGGACCTTGATTTTTTTTGCACCGAGCCCCGGTATCTCTAGCATGGATACAATACCTGGGTCAACTGAGGCCTTTAGATTCTCGTAAAATTCGAGCTTCCCATCCGTGTGGAGCATTTTTATTTTCTCAACCAATGCTTTACCAAAACCCTGAATATCCGCTAGCTTGCCCTCGGCGATTAGCTCATCCAAGTCCTCTTCAAGCGTCTCCAACTTCCGTGCTCCATTCGAATAAGCACGAATCTTGAAGGGATTCTCGCCCCTTAATTCCAACAAGGTGGAAATGTCGTTCAGCACATCTGCTATTTCCCTTTTTGTCATCAACTCGACGGTATTGGAGCATTTTGAAATAGCACGTTGAAAATTTCTAATTCATATTTCGAATCAGATAATGAACCCACCATCCTCTTCAACCGTTAACCTTCCTGAGTCGTTTCACAAGAGAATCCAACAGGACTTTACCTGCGTTGTTCCGTGGCAAAGAGCTAAGCTTTAACCAGGATTTCGGGAGCTTGACCTTAGGCAAATGTCTCGCCAATCGATCAAGGATTTCCTCCTCGCCCAATTCCTTCTCCTTCGGCACATACGCCACACACAGTCGACTTCCCCATTCCGGGTCCTCAATACCAAACGCTACGACATCTTGAAGTAGATTCGATTCCCAAAAGGCTTTTTCGACTTCATTTAGACAAATATTCTCACCCCCAGAGATTATCACACGATCCAGACGCCCATGAACGAACAACTCGCCACTGGGGCCCATTGTTCCCAAATCATTGGTCAAGTATCTCTCACCAGTCTTTTCGTTTTCGTTGTAATAACCCAAGAACAAGGAATCAGACTTGATGAGAATACGCCCGACTTCAGGTCTGGACTCGACCCGATGGTTTAGGGGAGTGATTTCTAATTGTGCATGGGGCAGAGGAAAGCCCTGGCCCGACTTTCCATGTAAAAATGCATCTGGCATCAAAGTCGCCACCATAGACGCAGTCTCCGTCATTCCATAAGTTGGCGACAAATGCAGTTTGTGGCTTCGACTCAACTCCAATAAATCGTTCGAAATGGCTCCACCCCCCACAAAAATGGCTCGATAGTTTCTTAGAGCATCGATTCCCGACTCGCTTTTTAGCAATCGATGCAATTGCGTGGGAACTAGCGAGACAAAGCAGCCGCTCTTTGACTCTGCACTAAGCGATGTGTAACTCTCGCGGAAATTCGATATCGATCCAAATACGATTTCCCCCCTGCTAACCATAACGCGAACTAATTGCATCAATCCACTAACGTGATAAAGTGGTAGAACACAGTGGGTACAAATGCGATCCACTCCAAAGAAGTCTTGAAACGCTCTAACCGATGCTAACAGGGTTGCATCCGAGTGGATCGCAAATCGGACCTTTCCTGAAGTTCCCCCAGTCGGAATCATCATTCGAAATCCAATCTCGAGATCATCATCCCCCTTTTTATCGAATTTCTCGGTGATTACTTCAATAGTTCCATCGCTCCTATTACCGATGACCCACTGGGGGAGAGCAATTTTCCTGGCTATTTCATTCTCACTCTGACTCCAGCTTGGATTAAACAAAAAGAGGTCAGTTTCGCTACTAACCAATGCGGAAAACACCGCACAAAAGATTTGGGGATCACCGGTTTGCAGGGCCACGCTAAAACGACCTTCTTTCGCCTCCTCCCTTAATTTCTTCAATAGGGAGGTAGCTCCTTTCGAGACATCTTCCCATCCACCCAAAAACTGGGGTAAAGAATCTTTTCTAAACCTGAAATCTGCTAATTCTTCTATATTTGATTCCACAACTCTTCGAGTTCTTCCAATTCAGGGAATCCATTCGGATCCAAGCAGGGTCCGAGATCGATCGAAATTCCTTCATCCGCAAACAAACCACCGACTCCAAAACCTAAAGCCTTTTTTGGAGGGGCGGATTCGAGTGCAATTGACAAAGCGTGCGACGCTCCGATTTTTGTTTCTAGGGAACTAGAAAAGACTAGCGAACTGGGATCTCCCGTTTTCAATTCATCAACGAGCGATACATAGGATCCCGCTAACGACGGTTTAACAACGAGCAAGCCCGGCCAATGTTCGTCTTTCCAACGCTTTAAATCATCCACCCGCACTACAGATTCGTCCAACGCAATTGGGGTGGGATAGTCATTTCCTAGCTTAAGCATCGTCAGTTCCTCACCTTTCGACATCGGTTGCTCGAGAAATTCTACAGGTAAACCTTCCAAACTCTCAAGCCACGTCCTCGTCAAATTCAAATTAAAGCCCCCGTTAGCATCGAGTCGCAAACGAATAGAGCCCTGCGTCAATTCAACGACCTCATCCAATGCCCGCTTCTCTAGGGTGAAGTTTTGCTTGCCTAATTTGATCTTCAAGCACGAATAACCTTCGCTTACAAGTTTTTCGATTCTCCCCCGATCTCCGATATCTGGCAAAAGTCCAGAAACTTCTATTCGTTCAGAAAACTCCGGCCAAAGCGGATCCCTCCCTATCATCGCTAGTGCTGCCTCCAGTCCAAATCGGACACAAGGATAGTCAATGACTTGATCCGAGACTTTCTCGTATTCAATTTTTCCCTGCAATTCAGAGCACACTGCCAAAGCTGAGACCAGCGATTCCGACCCAAACGACTCTATCGGAGCGATCTCCCCAAAACCAGTTCGCCCTTCCTTATCTTGCAACCGAATGAGAATCCCCGCCCGTTTCGGCAAAGAGTCCGTCGTCGTAGAGTATGGATCAGCAAATGATCTTCGGTATGCCTTGAACTCAAAATCAACCATGGGTTGCGACTCAATCCACCGGTTCGCTATTACGCCACCTTTTTTCTTTCAACAAACGCAAAATACTTGATTCCCCGATTCAGTCTCTCTATCGGCAACTATGGCCAGACCGAGCAAAGAAATCTTTGACGAAAACCTGTTCTACAAAAACGCCTCTGCGTTTTTTAATGAGCACAAAGGTACCGCACTCACGTACGACGACATTTCACTCGCCACCAACTACAGTGAGGTTCTCCCACGGGACGCTAGACTAGAGACGAGCCTGTCGGACCAAATCAAGTTAAACATCCCTATCATCTCTTCTGACATGGACACAGTCACTGAGTACCGGATGGCAATCGCTATGGCAACCAGCGGCGGCATGGGGATCATCCATTACAATATGCCTTATCGGGAACAAGTCTCTCAGGTAACAAAGGTCAAGTATCACATCAACGGTCTGCTTCCCAATCCTATAACGGTCCAGCCGGAGCAATACATCAGCGACGTAATCGAAATGATCAATGAAAAGGGTTACAAGTTTCGCACTTTTCCCGTAACCGAAAAGGGCGGTAAGCTCGTTGGCCTTCTCGGCAGCCGCGTTGTCAAAGCTCGGTACGGGCATATAAAAGTGACTGAGGCCATGGATCCCGCTTCGACGGTGCTGACTCTTCATGAGAACGATATCAAGCCGAATCCTATCGATGTAGCCGACAAATTTTTCAGCAAACACCTTGGCATAAACAAACTTCTCGTTGTAGACGATGCCCATCACCTTAAGGGGCTCGTCAGTATTTCAGACATCGAGCGGATCAATGCAGAAAAGCAGAACGTTCTAAAGCCTGCCCGCGATTCGGACTTCCGCCTGTTGGTAGGTGCTGCGATTTCTACCGTCTGGAAAAAAGACGGCTCGCTTGACAAAGATGCCATCCTTGAGCACGTCACCAATCTCTGTAACGAGAGAGTGGATGCCGTCGCTGTTTCTGCAGCACACGGCTACAGCATGGGCATCGGGCAAGTGGTGAAATTGCTGCGAGGCGAATTTCCAGATCTGACCATCATCGCCGGAAATGTAACCTCTGGTAGCGGCGTAGAATACTTAGCCGATTGCGGTGCGGATGCGATCAAAGTCGGCCAAGGGCCAGGCTCCATTTGCACGACGCGCATCGTAGCCGGCGTTGGCATTCCTCAACTCTCCGCTCTTTACAATGCTTCCCGAGGCGCAGAAAAGAAAGGCGTTCGTATAATCGCAGACGGTGGGATCACCAAGTCAGGCGATATCGTTAAAGCCATGACTCTTGCAGATTCGGTGATGCTTGGAGGACTCCTCGCCGGAAGCCAAGAAGCTCCCGGAGAAATTATCGAGATAAACAACAAGCTCTATAAGGAATATCGGGGAATGGGTAGCCTGAGCGCGATGAAAAAAGGCTCAGCTGCACGCTACGGACATCTCAATAAAGATACCGCACGAAAACTGACCGCAGAGGGAGTTGAAGGAATGAAAGAGGTTCGCGGATCCGTACTGAACATTTTGGCAGATATGTCGGGAGGGCTTCAGGCTGGGATGGGTTATAATGGGGCCAAAAACTTGAAAGAACTAAGAGATAAAGCCCGCTTCGTTAGAATTAGTTCTGCCGGGATGAAAGAGTCCGCTCCGCATGATGTGATTGAGGTCGCAAAACGCAGCTAGTTTGCCTCTCCCGCAAAGGAAGCGATTAAAGCCCCTCTAAACTTCAACCGGTCCTTGCGCCGGTCTCAACTATTCAGATGTCGGATCGGCAAAGGCTGGAAACGGGTCACCATCCGAGGCAACTTTTACCGTTTGACGAGAGAATAGGATTTAGGCACCTCCAAATCTAAAATCTACAATGGCACTAACAAAATTTAAGAGCAGATTAATAGCGGATTGCGGCATAAGCATGGGTGATGAAGGCAAGGGCCGCCTCATATCCGAAGTCATCGAAGAACTTCGCATCGACACAGGTGAATCGTCGCCCGTGGGCGTTGTCATCAAAATCAACGGGGGAGCCAATTCGGGACACACTGCTGGTGGATTGAAACTCAATCTTCTTCCCGCAGGCGTTGTCGACCAATCGGTGAAGTTTCTGGCCATCGGAGCCGGAGTCGTCGCAGACCCCCGCAAGTTTTTGTGGGAATTAAAACCGGTCGACGCCAATGGCTACCGAGTCACAGAGCGACTTGTCATCGATGAGCGAACCATGGTTTCGGATCTAACTCATCGACTACTCGATCTCGCATGGGAATGGTACAGGGTGAATCTAATAAATGAAGAACCCCGCGGAAGCACAGGAAGAGGAATTACGCCATCCTACGTCGACGAGGTTAGCCAATTCCAAATTCACTACTGCGACTTTCTTTATGGGAAAGAACGGTATCATTCTAAGCTTTCCCAAAAGGCGACACGTGCCTGCTCGACAATACAGCATGTTTGCCAGGCATCGGAAGAAGCATGGAATGGATTCTTTGATACGTTAAACCAAGCCGAGATTCGAGCAAATGCCGATGCGATTGAAGCAGGTCTGTTCGAGGAAAGGGAATTTGATTTTAGCCGCTTCAAGGGTGACTCTCCCTTTACGCTCAATCTTGATGAATTAATCAATGCCTACTGGGAAGCCGGACAATCACTGAAAGACAACATCGCAGACGTACGAGAAATAGTCAGAAAGGCCGAAGTGTCTGGGAAGTACGTCATCGGTGAATACGGCCAAGCTTACTGGCTCGATAAACGGCAAGGGTTTTCGCCTAACGTATCAGCCTCGCACACCTATGCTTCCGAGTTTTTTAACTCCGCCTGTGTTCCCGTCCAGCCGCTACATGTTTTTGGAGTGGCAAAAGCCTATGACACCAAGGTAGGCACCCACGTTTTCATCACAAAAGTAGACGAGCCTCACCCCCTGTTCGACCGGCTTAAACTACTTGAATTCGGAACCTCAACGGGACGTCAAAGAATGGTGGGATGGTACGATGCCGTGGAAAAAGCGGACACTTTGCGATATGGCGGATACGATGATCTCATGATCAACAAGATAGACGCCCTGAGTCACGACTCCAATTGGAAGGGCAACTTGAAAATCTGCGTCGCCTACAAAGACAAAAACGGAAATCGCGTCAATAGAGTCCCGCGCAACGAGACTTATAGAAGAACGCTCAAGCCGGTCTATCAAGAATATGCAGGCTGGGATTCTGACATCTCGAAAGCCCGCACATTCAACGAGCTCCCTAAGAGTGCTAAGGCCTACGTCGCAGGTATGGTTCGAAGTGTGCTCGACTCTGCCTTCTGGGGTGAAGAGTGGCCCAATTGTTTACCCAATCTCCGCTATCTCGGGGTAGGTCCGATGCCTAGCCAAATCATCAAAGATATTCCAGATACGGCTTCCCTGCTAAAACACGATCGACCGATAGCCGCAACAATTTGAATCCGTAGGGATTAGAATTATTGATCGCAACAGGTAATTCGCAGCAGACGATAAAGCGTCTCGAGCTTTGGCATGTCTTGACCGGCCTTCAAGCCCTGCCGTAAGGGCTCTCCCCAAATCGCATCCACTTCCACGCTTCTGCCCGCGAGAAAGTCTAACAAGCTTGACGGACTGTATTCACCCATCGACTTCGTAATTTCGAATTGTTTATCAATAAGTTTTGGATCGATGCTCAAACCCAAGGCGGAAGATGCTCCCAATAATTCTTCCATAAGACCTCGTGCCAATCGATTGAGTCCCTCGTCCGCAAGAATCAAATCAGTGGTAATTTTTCCCGCGGCGATGGACAATCCATTGAATGGCACGTTCCAGAGCAGCTTTTCCCATCGCATCTGGTCAATGTTGGGGGAAGTTCGACAATTTAGTCGTGCCCTATTCAGCATTTCGCCGATTGTCTTCAACTTGCTTGAACTCGCTTCACCCTCTTGTGAGAGCACGATAGACCCTAACAGGAAATTTTCCACAAAACCTGGCTCTACTCTATTGAGGCAAATATAGCAGGTACCGCAAAAGAGTAGATTGCCCGGAAAGTACTTTCTGAGAAACTCGATGTTCCCAAGCCCATTTTGCAGACTCAGAATCGACGTCTCCGGTGCAACAATGGGTCGAAGCAGTTCTGGCAGGAACCTGTTCGATACCGCTTTCACCGCCACAATCACTAGGTCCACTTTCCCGATATCCTCTGAGTTCTGATAAGCTTTTACATCGTTCAACCGAAATTGACTGTCACGAGCTCTAATTCTGATTCCATTTCGCTGTATCGCGTCGTAGTCACTTCGTAAAAGATAGCGTATGTCTTCACCCGCCTTTTGGAGTCGACTTCCATAATATAGCCCAACGGCCCCAGATCCTACGACCGCAATTCTCATCGATTCTCAAGACCCTTTTTCGTGATCAATAACCCGTAAATGCCTGCTACAAATCCCATTTTGCTAGGTTTCTTCACAATTTCTCCCGCCCATTGCTAATTATTGGAATATTCAGCACAAATTCGAAGGTATGGAAGCGATATTATGCCTAAATATGTAAAAAATTGGCCTTAACTCGCTTTCTGAGGCTAAAATCTATAGGACAAAGTACCAGAAGAAGATAGGAATTCCAATTCAACAAGTAAGTAGCACAGTTCTTCTGTATCGAAAAAGGCTCTCTCAATCTATTACTAATAACTGATCTGCATATACTTACAAAATTAAAAATAAGTATCTGACCCGATTCTACCATCTCTGCTTCATCTTGATATTCTTCTGTCTTCAATTAGCCCAAATTTCTCCCTAAAAAACAGCGTCGCCCATCCCCGACACTACTTTTTACAAATCTTAATTGGCTGCTTTGCCACATTCAGGTAACACCGATGCCACTAAACCCCTTAATAGAGCGGAATTTACTTAGTTACTCTCGAGTTATTCACATCCAATCAGGAACTCATGGGAACAAGAGCTTTTCAAAATCAACCCGTCGCTATTTTCAGCAGAGTTCCACATGGAAAGCTCAATATTCCCGTGTCAGGAGAGCGACACATCTGGATATGGAGATAAAGGTTGAATTGGTTTGCCAAGCCACTGTATCTGGCAAATGAGGTTCTCCCAATCCACAAGCTGAATGGCAAATAACCCTATGATACACGATCTGCAGGCGGTTCTATTTGATATGGACGGTACGCTTGTGGATCATTTCGATACCATCTATCGCTGCTACAAGTATGCTGCAGATAAATTAGGTAGACCAGTTCCGACCTATGATGCAGTTAAAAGAGCTGTAGGAGGTTCAATGCCCGTAACCATTCGTAGTTTCTTCGCCGACACTGAATTGGAAGCGGCCATGAGGTTGTGGACAGAAAAGTTCGACGAAATTCACCTGGAAGGAGTCGTTTTGCTACCAGGTGCGAGAGATCTGATTCAGGCCGTTACCCAGCACAACATTAAAGCTGCGGTGTTTACCAACAAGAGCGGAGTGCATACGCGGAATATAATCGAATCGCTCTGCTTGTCCGATTCGTTTTCATTAATTCTCGGTGCCCACGATACCCATTACAGAAAACCTGAACCAGAACTATCGAGTATTGCACTTGATCGCCTCAAAGCAAAGCCCGAACAGGCGATTTTGATCGGCGACTCACCCTTTGATATTGAATCGGCACATTGCATTGGGATGACAAGCTACTGTGTTTCAACCGGCTCGCACTCCAGTCAAGAGTTAATCGAAGCGGGAGCCGATAGAGTATTCGAGAGCTTGCAAGAAATTGCAGATGGTCATTTCAGTTAGCTTGTGCCTCATTCAGCCGCCAGTGAAACCCTAAAGGGTGTACTCGAAAGCATCAAGTATTCGAATGATGAAGACGGTTACTTGATTGCTGATCTAAGACCTGAAAACGCAAAGAACGCCGTCACGATCGTAGGCAAGTTTCCAGGCGTGAAATGTGGCGAAACCTTAAAAGTAACAGGAGATTGGTCGCGGCACCCTGCCCATGGTCCCCAATTCAAAGCGACTCGGTTTGAATCCGAACTCCCAGCCAGCGTTTTTGGAATCCGCAAGTACCTTGGAAGCGGACTGGTAAAGGGAATATCCAAAGGCCTAGCAGAGAGAATCGTAGACCGTTTCGGGGAATCTACGCTCAAGATTATTTCCGAGGAATCCGCCCGACTGCAAGAGGTGGATGGGATTGGAAAACAGCGAGCTAAGTCAATTAAGGAAACTTGGGACGAGCAGAGCCATATCAGGGACCTTTCCCTTTTCCTCACTCCCTACCGGGTATCGCCGTCTCAAGTACTTAAGATCTATAACGAATTTGGTTTTGTTGCAGCCGATCAAATCAAGGAAAATCCATATCAGCTTGCTCGAAAAATTCGAGGTATTGGCTTCAAAACCTGCAATCGCATAGCTATCAATATGGGGATTGGCAACGACAGTCCCCGGCGCGTGGACGCGGGCATAGAGTTTGTCATGCAAGAGCTGCAAGACGAGGGTAACACGGCATTTCCAGAGAACGAACTCATAGAGACCACAGCCGAGAAATTAGAAATTGACAAAGCGGTAGCCAAAGCAGGACTGGAACGTGTATTTACCAATCGTATACTTTTCAAATTTGAGCTTGAGGGCCTAACCACCTACTGGCAGCTTCCGTTCAATCATCGAGCTGAGGAACAAATTGCCCAATCCTTTATTCGCATTCAGAGCCACCCCAGCTGCCTTCCTCCTATCAAACGCAATAAAGCAGTTGATTGGGCGCAGGATAAAGCCGGTTTCGAATTTGGAGAATGCCAAAGGGAAGCTATATCTATGGTATTGGCCCACAAACTCTCAATATTAACCGGTGGACCCGGAACTGGAAAAACAACAATTCTTCGCGCTGTAGTAAGTATTCTCAAAGCAAAAAAGGTTCGAGTGCTTCTGGCTGCACCTACCGGGCGAGCGGCCCAACGCTTGTCAGAAACGACGGGAGCCCTCGGGCAAACTATCCATCGTTTACTAAAGTTCAACCCCGCAGAAGGTTCTTTCACAGTCAATGAGTCAAAACCACTCAGTGCCGACTTCGTGATCGTCGACGAGGCGTCCATGTTGGATACACGACTTGCCGCTAGCCTTTTCCAAGCCATTCGAACGGGTAGCCATCTGGTTCTTGTCGGAGACATAGACCAGCTTCCCTCTGTCGGAGCCGGAAACGTGCTCAAAGACCTGATCAGTTCAAATCGAATTCCTGTTACTCGCCTCAATAAAGTTTTTCGGCAGGCTGAGCAGAGCAGCATCGTACATTACGCCCACGCCATCAACCAAGGGCAAGTTTCAATACCTGCAACTGTAGAATCCGCTCTCGATCTAGTGGAAAATAAAGACTTCCAGTTCTTAGCCGCTTCAAACCAATCGGAGTGCTCCGACAAGATCCTCAAGGTATTCACGCATTTCGTCAAAGATAAGCTTGGCTTAGATCCCATAAACGATGCCCAGACTCTCGCCCCCATGCATAAAGGAGAAGCGGGGGTTGGAAATTTGAATACCCTTTTGCAAGCGTCCCTGAATTCCAAAACCGAGTCTATGCCTTTTGGTTTTTTAACGTTTAAACGGGGTGACAAGGTCATTCAAACTCGGAACAACTACGACAAGGGCATATTCAACGGTGATATAGGAATCATCAGATCCATCGATGGAATTAATGGAATTGTCACGGTAGACTTTGATGGCAATGTAGTGGACTACGAAAAGCCTGACCTCATCGATCTATCGCTCGCCTATGCAGTGAGTATCCATAAGTCTCAAGGAAGTGAATATCCTGTAGTTATTATTCCGTTACTTAAGGCTCACTTCCTGATGCTTCAACGAAATCTAATCTATACAGCCATAACACGCGGCAAGAAAAAAGTCATAATCGTGGGAGACCCGGCAGCTTATGCCATGGCGACAAACAATGCGGTTTCCAAATCTCGATGCACTTTACTAAAGGAGAGGCTCACCCTCTAGCCTATTTTTCCTTTGGTAATTCTTAAAGGTTGGGCATTACGACCCTAATTGCCGGTCAATCCGTTCAAAAAACGAGGCTCTTCATGCCCTAAATTCGGTTCCATAGGTTTCTCAACCTTATACGCGAACGGAAGCAACCGAAAAGTTGAAATTCCCTACTGAACCAGACTTCCTCAAGGTTTCTTGAGAATCAACACCACATTAGCACCTCCAAAACCACTACTATTGCTCAGCACAACATTCGGGCCCACTATTTCGGTCGTACGAATAACGTTCAACGCTTCAAACTTAGGATCCAAGTTTTCGATATGAGCGGAACCCGGAGTAAAGCCCTCTTTTATAGCAATACTTACTAGAACTGTTTCCAAAGCACTAGCAAGACTGAGCCCATGTCCTGTAATCGCTTTTGTACTACTAATCTTGGGGCTTAAGCACTTGGACGAAAATATGGTATCCAGAGCTTTCCCTTCGCTAGCGTCCCCAATAAGCGTGGAGGTTGCGTGGGCATTAACATAGTCAACCTCGCTTGCTGTGATCCCTGCCCTTCGGAAAGCATTCTCAATCGCCCTTACCAAGCCCAAGCCTTCAGGATGCGAGATTGCGACATTGTGGCCATCGCTTGCCTGTCCCCATCCTAGCAACTCTGCGTAAGGCTTAACGCCCCTGCGCCCGACCTCGTCTTCACTTTCAAGAACAAGAACGGCTCCGCCTCCAGCACTAACAAAGCCATTTCGCTTTTGGTCAAACGGACAAGACGCCCTCTCGGGTTCACTCTCTAAAGACAACGCTCTCATACCGGTAAAAGGCACGACACTTTCGTAGTTTACGTCCTCACCCGCAGCAACAAACATTCGATTTTGCCTTCCAGAAGCGATGTCATCGAAGGCGTATCCCAGTGCGTGCCCAGAAGAGGCACAGGCAGATGAAAACCCACACGAATTGCCCATAATCTTAAAGCAGGCGACCAGGTTGAAACTCAACGTCCCAGAGATGGAAGAAACGATTCCTGTAGGAGAACAGCGCATCGGACCCACTTCCCGCATACGCTTCATGTTGTTGTAAATCATCCGCGTCGAACCCGCCGATGCGGTGTAGATCCCAGTTTCGCCATTTGATACGTCTAAAT
>DIHO01000002.1 GCA_002420185.1 Opitutales bacterium UBA5694 | reverse complement strand
GCCTGGAGTCACTATTTCGCCCTCACCTAGGGCTACACGGGCCGATACATTGACAATCGTGCGTGCAGCTTCGGCGGCATCACTCATCTGAGCAATTGTCACCAGTTCGTAGGCTTCGGGATTAGCGGTCACATCCTGTTGTCCGAGTGTCCGGGAAGCAGCTTCAGCCCCACTCAAATCAGTAGCCGTGTAGAGACTGTATGACGAAGGGTCAGAAGTGACGTCGGATTGACCGGCGGTCCTAGCCGTCGCTTCCGCTGCGCTAACGTCGGATGCTGTGTAGAGATTGTAAGATGCTGGGTCAGAGGTGACTGCAATGATACCTTTTTCACGTTCTAAATCCAGAATTGGCAGAGACATCTCTCGCGCAAAGCTTTCAGATATTTCAGCGTCAGTCGAATCCAGACTATCTGCTCCCGCGAAATCCTCAAAGGCATCAACGTATCCATCACCATCATCGTCTGTATCCGCGTTGTTTCCCGTCCCATCACCGTCTGTGTCGATTGTCTCTGTAGGATCCTGAGGGAAAGCATCTTGGATGTTGGCGACCCCATCAGAGTCTTGATCGTAACCGTAGACGTGTACTGATCCACTCAGCGTCACGCCCATGTTGTTTCCAATGGAACCTACAGCGGCGACGTCACTGTCACCGTTCAGGGCCAACGAATAACCTGTATACTCATTGTATCTACCCTCCCCATACACAGTTGAAACAGGTTGCCATTGATTTTCAGTGAGCGAGTACGCAACCACCCTGCCTGAGCCTTCAATATCACCATTATCTGCCCTCGTCGAACCGACTAGTAAGATCGAGCCATCTCGAGATAAAGCAACCGACCACCCCGTTTCAGACCGAAGCTCTCCTTCGATAGTGGCTCCCAATTGGAGCCAATCATTCGCTTCGTCTGACCAAGCGTAAACCCAGGCACCGCCAGAAAGGTCCCCGCTCGACCCCATCCCGTAAGCTCCGATCGCGATTTGATTACCATTCTCGTTGAGGTCGATGGCCCACCCAAACTTCTGATCACTTATATTTCCAGTGATCGGGGTGCCTTTCGCAGCCCACACATTACCACTTCTCCGGAACAAGCTAACTTCACCAGCGTTGTTTAGTAAATCCTCACCAGGCTTATACGGTGAACCGACGGCGACCACCGCACCGTCATCGCTTATCGAAACTGAATAGCCGAAACGGGAATCACCCGCATTACGGGTCAAATCCGCTTTTTCGAGCCATTGCTCGCCATCCCATTCATAAATCCTAGCAGCCCCGACATTTTGCATAGAGCTAGAATCGGCCCATTTGGCTCCTGCTACTAAAAAATTTGCGTCTGCCGAAATCGATACACTTTCACCAAAATATTCGTACGAAGACTTGCCAGCTATCGGGTTGCCCTCGACGGCGAATACTCCATCAATCTTTACATACCTATATACGGCTCCACTCATCGAGCCAGCCCCAAGATCATCCCTTGGTACCCCGATAATCAGTGTTTCTCCGTCAGCACTAAGCTGAACCGAGGAGCCAAACCGTGAATCATTGGACCCTTCTATCTCTTGAACTTTCACCCATCCATCCGCACCAAAATCAAAGACGGCCACCCTGCCAGAAGTTCTCTCTATTCCATCATTCACATACCTATAGTCAGGTGTGCCAACAGCCAGAGTGTCTCCCTGAAAATCTAGATCCACCGAAAACCCCAACTGCCAATCTTCTTCACCGAAAATGGGGTCGCCCATTACAAGTGAAGGCAAATCCTGACTCGATAGCAATGGCCCAAGTCCAGCCGCCCAAGCTAAGGCTAAACCAAGTCTCAAAATCTTACTTTTCAATTTTGAAACTTTTAGATCTACAGTATTGAACGCCGCTGGTTAAGTTATCCAAACATGAGCCTTGTCTTTTCATCGAGTTACCCAAGAAGTGCCGCGTGATTCGTTAGCGTTGAAGTGATAATTAAATGGCTAAAATTGTATAGGGAGTCAAGATTCTGGTAAAAGGAAGCCGCAGATCCAGTGCTGCCGGAGCCTGGTTCATCCTCAAACGGAGAGGGACCTCAATTCACTTGTTGGTCTTTTACGGGTGTCAGAATAACAACATTAAAAATCGAGGGACTCCTTTATTGAAGGCTTTTGGGTCACTGGCGATTCGCCTGCCGGAGGTGGACTCGATCCCTCGTCAAATCGAGCTATAAAAAGCTCTTCAACCCCAAAATCCTCAATCAAATTTCCATAGGCGACTTTCGATTGAACTTGTGTAATACTCATGTGCCCAACCTCAGCTTCAACTTGCCCGAGGCTCTCTCCTGTATCTGGATCAATCATCTCTTTCCCAAGAGCGAATACTCTCCAGATTTGACCAACCTCTACGCCCAGTCCTTCTCCTCTATTAATTGTGACCCGTTTGCCTATTTTTCCCACGATGCGAGCTGGGAAAGCCTCATCAACAAGCTCGCTGACGATTTCGTTCGCCAGTTTATTTATGAGCGTCTGAATCAATCCCGAGCCAATGTTAGTCTGCTGACTAACCATCGTGTTTCTCTCGCTAACAATCAGGCTCCTCTCCGTGATTTTACCAGTTGTCGTATCGACCATTCTTAGGTTACAACTGATCCTCGCGTCTTCCGTTTCTCTTGTTCTTCCAGTCAATCTCGTATTGATGGATCCAATTCCATATCCAAAATCGGTGATCGTAGGTAGTATAGCGAAAGCCGCACCCGTTAACTGATTGATCTGGGCGGCACTTTCTCTCGTAATTGCACCAGTTTGTCCAAGTTCTTGCTCCTCGAAAATCTTTGCCAGCTGCTCACCACGGGCAACAACGTCGAACTTGTTTGTCGCGCTTAAGCTTGTTGAAATCGAGCTGGGCAGAGATTCTAATGCCTCGAAAAGTTCGACCTCGACACCGTCATTAGAAGCTTTGAACCAGATAGAATCGTTGGCTATCGGTTTACCTATTGAAAGGGACTTCTTCTGTGCCAAAGCCAATGAAGCTCCCTGTATTAGGGTGATTAGGAAGATTAGTGCTAATTTCATTTTATTATCAAAGCCCAAAGGATTGTTTAACATCCCCATTTAATCTTATCTTGTAATCTATATCGGCGTCTTCAAGGGCCTCTGCTTTCGCTCTCAGGATTTCCATCTCTGCATCTGTAAGTAAAGTTTTCCTACCGATCTTTTGCAGTTCTTCTATCGTGGCCTTCCAATTCTCGTAGGCATCCGGAGTCATCTCCATGTTGATGGCTAGTTCCATTGGCCCCTTAATATTGAGAAACCGAGACCACTCCTCGTAGCCTGGTATCGAGACTGAAACTTGATGCAAACCCGAACTAACACTAAGACCTTCGTTCAGATTTCCGACAACGATACCGTCAACTTGTACTTCGCCGTTTAATTTAGCATCGTTCATCACTACTCGGTTATCCACAATAGTGGGAAGAAGAAGCTTAGCCCCACCTGGCAACCGTACAGTCGCTCTTAGTGAAAGCTGTGTTGACTCAACGCTGGTTGAAATCTCGGAAAGGCTTTTTTTAGTCGCGACAACCTTGCCCGCGATTTTCTTTGCCGATGAACGCATCAGTTCGTCTATAATCGATTGTGTATCTCGACTGAACGTCTTGGATTCACGCCATGAAATTTCCTCCATGACGGAGTCGCCTAAAACTGATTTCGATCTGGAAACTATTCTATAGCTCATTCCCAGACGATGAAAATGGTTAACGAAAGCGGTTGGCATCACTGAATTCCCTTCAAACCTTCTTTGTTCGTGCGAATAAGAATCGACACTAAGGACCATCAATAAATCTGCCCCTAGTGTTTCTGCTAAATTGGTAACGGACGAAACCCCTAACAATTTCTCCCTCGGATCCTCGGGCTCATTCTCGACGCTATCTTTTATTGTGGAGAGTGTCTCACCCAATGCATTTAAAAATCCGTCGTAGCCTCCTTCTATTTTCGAAGATTTTGCCCAGTTTCCAGCAGGCTCTACAAGCAAATCGCTTTGGATGACGTTTATTCCGTTCTGTGCAAGCGATGACGATACGAGATTTTCAATTTGCCGCACTTGCGAATCGCTTATCTCAGAATCGATAGACCTACAGAAAAGAGCCAAGGAAGTGGGATTTTGCCCGAAGCCAGATGTTAATGCGGTCGTCATAGTTGCCATGAAGGCAACGTAGCTGAAGACCATTGGTGTAGCTAATTTCATAGCTCCGGCAATTCATCCTCCATGTTATCAGGTATCACTACTTTCTGTTTTTTTCCATAAGCAGTCGCTTGACGAAAAGCCGATAGGCCAGTTTTAAGATCTCCAGGTATGAATGTAATTAACGTTTTCAAAGGATTAACATATTTGAGTATTCCTACCTTTTCCATTGGCCCCGCGGACTTCAAAAGACTCTGGGCTTGGACGAGCAAATCTTTAGTTAATTGTATTTGCTGCTTTTCTTTTACTGACCCTGCGAAGAGGTGACTTATTCCTTCCGCAAAAGCAGCTTTAGACTCTGCGGATAACTCCTTAGATTCCTCCATGGCTTTCTCGCTCTCCTTAAAAGCTGCATCGGTAATTACTTGAGAATCCTTTAGACTTTTTACCCTCTTTCCCGCATCCGAGGAGGCTCCCTCTATAGCGTTTTTCGATTCCCTAAGTTTCTCGACCGTTTCACTCTTTAAACCTAGTGCAATTGCAAAATCAATATTGGCCTCAATGAATTCAAGCCTTGCTTCGCTGATAGCATTAAGTGAGTTGCCGAGAGAAGAAGCTAAGTCCTTCCGTGAGATGGAAGTTTCGCTCGACGCCGACTCATCACTTGCCAGTGGATTCAGCTTCTCTGCCAGTGGATTCAGCTTCTCTGTCAGTGGATTCAGCTTTTTTTTCAAATTACCAAACTGAGCTTCAACTGGAAAAGCTAGCCAAGCGGTAAACAATAGGACGACGACAATGTGATTTTTCATATTATAAGTTTCCTCTTTCGTATTAAACTAGTCTCAGCGAATTCCTTTAGATCGCAAAATGTCGACTAGCATTTTCGCTGTTTCAGCACCTGCCTTATTCAAAGCATTCGCTTGTGCCACTTGATTATCCACGCCTAGACCCGCGAATGGCTTCCCCGCTACGGCGGCTGCTCTTACAGGAAAAGGTTTGGTTAAATCAAAGACTTGAGCATCAACCGTAACATCGACTCTTGGCTGGAGCGTTGCAGGGTCTTCCTTGGCTGGACTTGTCGTCATTCTATATATGCTCAAAAAAGGTATTCCTAGCTCTCGAAGGAGCTTACCAGCAGCTATTCTAGTCGCGGGACTCACATCGCCACCAGACGAAAAATCAGATATAAACTGGCTAATATTTACGCCAGCATCTGCCGCATTAACATACTGATAATTGTACTCAGATAAGACATTACCGATCGCGACGTCTACGCCGCCCGCTGAAAAAACCCTAAAGTTTAGAGCATCGGCTTTTTTTTCTACGGATCCACCGGTCGTCTTTACCACCGTTGCATCTAGTGATTCGATTACATCCGATCCGTCGACACTTTGTTGCAAATTTTCGTTCACCTCAGCATTCACCTGAGATACCGATTGTCGCTTTTCGCCGTACTGTTTGACCGAAGTAATTTCTCGAGCGATTACAACACCGGCAATGTACGATGGTTCAGCTGATACTCCTCCTTGTCCACCACCCGCGTTGTCTAATACTCTTTCTATCAAATTGTCATTTAATGTAGCCTCGATGAAAACTCGAAATCTCTTTGATGTCTTATCTGTCTCTTCGTCAATAACCTCAAAATTCAGCACCACCTCGTCGATTTTGGCGACCAAATCATTCTCAACTTCCGAGAAAACGCCATAGCGTGATTTCGAAAAAGTCGCTGCATGATTCTTTAGAGAATTCACCTTCGCGAAGCCTATCGCTTTTCTCTCTTCGTCTTTAGTAGGGCCTCTAAATCCTTTGTACTCGATTTCCCCAAAGCCTTTCGATGTAGAACCAAGGGCAGCTGGAACTTGTAATGACCCGAAAACGAGAAGCATAGATATGAGCTTTATAATTCGCATTTTGATATAACCTTCTTTTCTAAGTTTTTGTCAGAATTCATTTTCTGTATTGTTGAAAGCATTACGCCTTTTAGGGCGTCCGAAAGCACACTGAAGTCATCTACCGAAGGGTTGCTTGCGGGAACAACTTTCGATGCACCTTTCTTTTCGGAAGCTGAAAAATATTCTCGTTTAAAAAACGGTTCGTAAACCTTCGAATCAACGTAAGCTCCGTATATAAAAAGAATTTCGCTGGCTGTGGATTTTTTGCTTTTCACTTTCGCAAAACCCTTCAGATGCAAATCTATCGCAAACGTGGGGTCAGGTATATCGAAATTCACAATATCCCCATCTTGGAAGACCAATGCCATACTAGCATTTGACGCGTCCTTCGAAAATGGCAGAAGTGCAAGTCTGCGCTCGCTCAGTAAAAGTGAGCCAAAGAGATGACCGACCTGGTTGCCGTATCTACTACCAACCTGCAGTCTTTCCGGTAAAAACTCGATCGCCCTATCGCTAATCGTAACATTCGCTACCTTTATCGTTGACCTACTCGATTTCGGAATACCAACCAATCCTGCCTTCTCGTCTATCACTTTTAGAAGCTGTGAATCTTCTCCAATCATCATATCAGCGATTATGCACGAGACCTCTTCGTCACTAAATGGAGACGACGATGAGTCGATCCTTTCTATATTTATGGGGACACTGCTCACAACCTTAAAATCTTCGAAATCGACAATAAGCATCTCAAAAAACAAACTAACTAGGAGTTTGTTTGCATCTCCAATTTTCTCTCTCACAACCAGTTCTTGGCCGAGGGCTATGGCTAAAACATACCGGTCTCCCGCAGATCCGTCAGCTAGGTCGACGGTTAGATCGATATTGGTAAACCGTTCTTTGTTTTTCAGCAAGTGCTGGATTAATTGCTTCTTGATCTCTGTACCAGAAATATCGCTTTTCAAAAGACCAGAAGTAATCGGGTAGACGGATGATGCTCCTTCCCCTTCCCTCATCGAAATACCTCCCCAAAAAACATCGTCTGCAACAGAGGATGCGGTGGATAAGGCCGTAATCAATAGAACAATTTTCGATGCTGGCCGTGCTTGACCGTTACATCCACGAAAAATCCTGAAAAGAATCAAAAAGTTAGCCGAAAGGTTGGATGCGAAAAATTTCACAATATTGGACGTCAACATTTCTCCTTATTTTTCCAACTCTAAAATCCATCTCCTTTTAATTGTAACTAGGCGTAGGATTTTCCTCTTTTATGAAATTTAATTATTTCATGAATCTCGCGAACACCCTAGACAAACCCCTAAATTCTCGGACTGCGAAATAGCAAGTTCGCCGATGCGTGCGGTGTACCCTATTACGCGATGACAAACGCTCTGAGTGGGCGTCCAGTTCAGGCCAATACCATGATAAAGCTCATGATCTATCCGTACCTTATTTCCGAGCAGGTCAACCGGTTAGCGGTCGCGTGGATTGAGGACAGACGAAACGACTTAGGCATGAATACGGATGATTTCCACATCGTTCCCTTCAAGGGCGAAACGATCATAATGATTACAGGTGACGCCGTGCTGGTCCAGGCACTTAGGGAGATTGGGATTGAGGCTATGGGGGACAAGAAGGTCTATGATATGGTAATGGCGATCAGGGATGCAGTGGTCGACGAAAGGTGAGAGGAAAGGTTCCGATGCTGTCTAGCCGTTGCTTTTAACAACCTAGCGTCGCCGCACCATGTCATTTTTTCAATCTGCTCACGTTTGGTTCCGTCATTCCAATTCTCCGGTCTGAGGTACTCGGGCATCCCCCCCTTGTTCAATTTCCTGCCATAATTGCTGCAGAACAGTTCATTCAAATGTTGCCTAATGCCCCTGAATAGATTTTTAAGTATCTGTTCATTAGGTAAATAACGAATTCTATTCTCGGTGAATCTGGGGTTTTTAATTGTTTGTGAACAAACACAAGAGCAATCGGGTCAGATTGGATTTTCGATTCCCTGCCCCGATGGCCGCTGCCCAGATTACTGTGAAGATATTGAGCGTAATTCTTAAACTCCCCACTGCTGCACAAGCATGTATAATCTGTGGGATGAATGGTAACGAGGAAGGCACATTCTAACCCCGCTCGCCAAGTCCGGGTCGCAAGCGTGAAAGAAACAGACAGCTATATTTTGGTTTTCGCAAAAAGGGAAACGGATCCGCAGCGAGATCGAATGGGAACGCCTGGCTGGCTGATCAAGGCGTAGGCAAGATGCTTGTGGAAAGGTATGAAATTTCTGATTAGCAAAACCCGAGCTGGCTAGGGAGTAGGGGCTCGCCCTTGACTGTTTGGAAGAGTGCCAAGAAGCTTAAAGGTATGTTCCGTTTCCTTCCAGCAATTGTATTTTTCATATTATTAGAAGGGCCCGTAGCAACAAGCGGGGTGATGTCAGTCAAACGGCCAAACGTTGTGTTTATTTTGGTAGACGATTTGCGCAACGACGTATTCGGCTACATGAATCATCCTTTCGTAGAAACGTTGAACATCGACGCTTTGGCGATGGGTGGGATGCAATTTGAAAATGCATTTGTGACCACGTCCCTTTGTTCACCAGCAAGAGCATCGTTCTTGACGGGTCGCTACATGCACAATCACAAGGTCGTCGATAACGCGGATAAGATGCCAGAAGGTACGGTGACTTTCCCGATGCTTTTTCAGCAAGCAGAATATGAAACAGCCTTCATAGGTAAGTGGCATATGGGAGGGAGTAGTGATGCCGTAAGGCCTGGATTTGACCATTGGGTCAGTTTTCGTGGGCAAGGATCTTATTTTCCCGAAGGAAAAAATTTGAATATAAATGGACGTTCTGTTCCGCAGCAAAAATATATGACAGACGAATTGACCGATCATGCAATTAGCTGGCTGGATAATCGTGGTAGAGAAAAACCATTCTTACTCTATCTTTCGCATAAAGGTGTTCATGGCTTTTACGATCCTGCCCCTCGGCACTTAGGTCACTATAGTAATGAAACTTATATCCCTTATAGCGAGGAAGTTAGTATAGAAGGTATGGACAAGCTAAAGCCGATGTGGGTGCACGATCAGCGGAATAGCTGGCATGGCATTGAGTTTCCCTATCACGGACGTGCAGAACAAACCGTTGCTGAGATGTATCGGCGATATTGTGAAATGGTTTTGTCAGTTGACGAAAGTGTAGGCCGAGTTTTGACTGCATTAAAGCGTTTGGAAATAAAAGACGATACGTTGATAATCTTTACAAGCGATGGGGGGCATTTGTGGGGAGAACATGGCTTGATTGACAAGAGGTGCGCATACGAAGCGTCAATTCGAATCCCTTTACTTTTCCATTGGCCAAAGGCTATTAAGCCGGGTTCTATTTGTTCGGCGATCGCAACGAACATCGATGTGGCTCCGACGCTGCTCGCCCTCGCTGGAATACCAATCCCGGCTGAAGTTGACGGGAGCAGCCTCCGCAAATTCCTCTTCGAGCCCGGATCTGTCGATGAACGGCCTCCTTTCGTCTACGAATACTACTGGGACCCATCTTTCCCACATACTCCTACAACGTTTGCTGTTCGCAATGAACGTTTCAAACTCATCCAATATCACGGTATATGGGATACTGACGAGCTATATGATCTGGAGGCCGACCCGCAAGAGACTACAAATTTGATTTTTGAGCCTGCGTATAAAGATCGAGTCGAGGAGCTTCGAGAAATTCTTTACCAGCGTCTTTTGCAAACTCGCGGACTGTCGATTCGCTTGGGGCGCAAGCGAGATCATGGGCAGAACCTGCGAAGTTCGACTAATTCAAAAAGATCCTCTTTCCCATCTCACATGATTTCTATGCCAAGCGAGGATCGGTAAGAGAAGAACGCCGAAACGTGTAAATTGTCTTTGATTCGGTCATTCTACCCCTTGCTGACACTTTCAGGATAGGATATATATTTGTCACTTGGATAAAAAGTACGCAATGAAAATACTCTTTCCCGACTTCTGGTTTGCTTGCTTCTTCTTAGTTCATCCCTTTTTTCGCAACAGAGTAGGGAACGAAGAGCCATTCCGTCGGATGAAGAGGTGCAGCAACGCGTTCCCAAAGGGGTTACATTCATTCCGAATCTTGTTTATCGAGAAGGATATGATCGGTGGAAGCTCGATCTCGCAATGCCGAGTGAGCTCGGGGATGAGCCGAAACCAGTGATTGTACTTTTCCAGGGCGATGGCACATGGTACCTTTGGGCAGAATATCAAACTTACAGATCCAATGAGGGAAGCTTTCTTCGCTAGAGTGTTGAAACATAATCAGCGATCTTTTTGGAGACAAACGCTGGTTCTATTTGTTTGCTTTAGACAACGCATGGGTATTTAGAGTTTGAATGCCAGTATGGGTTACTTCACTTAGATCAATTCTCTTCACCATTCTCCCTCTATACCTCGCGACGGCTCTTGCATCCCAGGTCGAAAAAACGGGCCCAAGACCTACGTTTGAAAATGTAGCCTATGGAGATCATGCTAACCAGGTACTTGATTTTTGGCAGGCAGGGGTCGACGAGCCTGCTCCCCTCGTAGTCTACATACATGGCGGCGGTTTTACAGGGGGGTCTCATGACAAAGTTTCTTACGCCAAAATTCAGCGATACTTAGACGCGAATATCCACTTTGCTTCTGTGGAGTACCGTTTCTTGAAGCACGCTTATTTCCCTGCACCGCATGAGGATGTGGTAAGCGCATTGCAGTTTATAAGGAATAAGGCGGACGATTGGGGGCTGGATAAATCGAGAATCGCGGCCACCGGCGGTTCCGCAGGAGCTCAGCTGGTCGCCTATCTAGCTTGGGGAGACGACCTAGCTGATCCCACAAACAACGACCCGGTCAAACGCGAGTCGACAAAGCTAAAGGCCGTTGCCCTCAATGGGGCTCAATCCACATTGGATTTTGATTGGTGGGTAGACAATATACCTGGGTACAGACTGGAGTTTCACAGTGGTCGTCGCTCCGAAGAATATTCCAAGGTCGAGGAAAGGGCCATACTCAACGAGATTTCGATAATTAATCATATAGATCAAGGGGACCCTCCGACTTTCATGAGCTACGGTATGGCTCCGTCGTCAGAAATGCCAAATAATCTGAAACGCTTGAGGGGATGGATTATTCACCACGTCAATTTTGGGTTGGCCTTGGAGAAAAGGCTTCTCCAATCGGGCGTGGAAGTCGTTCTCAAGTATCCGGGTGCATCACCAAAGTTCAGCAGTGATGTAGATTTTCTATTACATCACCTGAAGAAGTAGGTTAGGGCAACGCAGAGCTATTAGAGACTAGCAATTGTGGCTGCAAGACCTGTCAGATCGCCCTTGCACGCCTGTGGTAGCTTTAGGTAGAGTGTAAGGAATGTTTGGTAAGTTATTCGCTCTGTTCGTAATTACGCTTCTAATCAATTCGATTAAGGCTGAAGATCAGTCGTTCCCCGGGAGGCAAGTTGAGACATCTTTGGCTGTCTCCGACGGGGGAAAGATGCCTTACTTAATCTATCTCCCAAGCGATTACACCGCCAAAGGCGATGAAGTGCCTTTTATCCTTTTCTTGCATGGGCGCGGCGAAAGCAGGGGGCCGTTGAGTTTAGTTAAAAAATGGGGCCCACCGAGGCGTCTGGATGCTGGTGAACAGATGAAGTACATTGTTGTATCTCCGCAGTGCCCAATCGAATCGCGATGGGCTTCTGATGACCAGCAGGCTAGGCTTAAAGAGTTGTTGGATTACTTGGACGAAGCTTACAATATAGATAAAGATCGCATGTATCTCACGGGACTGAGTATGGGTGGATATGGCTCTTGGCGCCTTGCTGCGGACGAGCCCCAAATGTTCGCTGCGGTTGCGCCTATTTGTGGGGTCGGCGATCCTGCTGATGCCAAAAAACTGCTAAGAGTTCCGATTTGGGCGTGGCACGGAACCGAAGACAACTCGGTCCCACTAAGTGGCTCGTTAGATATGATAAACGCCATCGCGGCTGCTGGAGGGAAAAGAGCTAGGCTGACGACTTTGGAGCATGTTGGGCATAATTCCTGGTCAGCGGCGTACCAGCTTAACGATTTGTACAAATGGTTCGATTTGCACACAGCCTCTGGGAACAAGTAGCCAAAGCGTCAACTTTGGATTACCCGATTAGAAACCCCAGCGTTGGGATCAATTTGAAGAAAACACCCTCCGGTCGAGGTTAATTTTACCTCGATGATACGAGTCGCTTAGTCAACATAGAGATATGTGCAAGATGGGAATCATTACCAATTTGTACGCATTTCAATGAAGAAAAATTCAGTTAGAATTATCGTTAGAAAAAAAGTTTGGGATCAGTAGGTAACAGAAATAAAATGTAATATGTTGAATTAGAGAGTTTTGTAGCTAGATAGAAACCTTCATCAATCTGAGTTAAATTCTCGGTGGTCCTACAGGCAGCATAAATTTAGTCGATCAAGTTGGATGGAGTTAAATTTAGCCAGTTGGTTCCGCAATAGGCTGCACGGGAGAGTAGGAGGGTCGGATTACCACCACTGGCTCCAGCGTAGCAATCGGAGTGTCTTCGGAGGCATCAGTCATTATTTACAGAATACGACACATTTGACTTTTGCGACTGGCGTCACGAATCGTGATACTTGCTGAGATGACGATTACAGGTTTAAGAGAATCGTTTGGAGCATGGAGTATAATTCTCCAAGATTACGCGACACGGTTGCGTGAACTACTGCTACACCGCAGTGAGCGATGGGGTCGTTGCATTGGATTTAGAATTACCGATGGGATTGGATCTCCCTCGGAGTAAAAACGGTGTTTTGGAAGTGATCAAGGAAGCGCTTCGCCTTGATTCAATAAACGCTGTTGGGCTGAAGCTAGGATAGCGAATAGCTAGATCAAAAAGTGAGTGATGATGGAGCCTGCACCGACTACAAAACAGTAGTAAGCAAAGTGAATGAGCTTTCCGCGAGTCACAATTGCGATCATCCACCGACACGCGAGCACTCCGGAAAGAAAGGCAGCTAGGAATCCAATGATGAGAGGAGGTGCATTCACTGAACTAATCGCTATTTCCCCATCGATAATATCTTTAGCATTTGCTCCAATAATGGGTATCAGAACCATAAGGAATGAGAATTGTGCGACTTTCTTCTTGTCGATGCCGAGTAGCAGTCCAACAGCGATCGTCGAGCCAGAACGGGAAATCCCAGGTAATACAGCGATTGCTTGGGCGATTCCGATGAGGAAGGCCTTTGTCCTGCTTACTTCATCTCCAACTTTAGGGGAATAGTAGGTGAAGGCGAGCAGCGCTCCTGTGACGAGCAGCATGCATCCGACGAGTAGCACGTTACTGCTAAAGAGGCTTTCGATTTCCTCTTTGAACAGCAATCCTAAGGCGACGACGGGCACCGCTGAAATTGCAATTTTAAGGATGTATTCGGTAGATTCGTTCCAGCGAAATTGTAGAGAGCCCTTGATAAGGCCGAGGATGTCGCGATGAAACACGACTATGGTGCTAAGAACGGTGGCTCCGTGGACCACGACGGTAAATGTAACGTCACTGTTTGCTTCAATGCCAAGCAATGCCTTTCCTAGTTCCAGATGTCCGCTGCTGCTGACGGGAAGAAATTCAGTCAGACCTTGTATAAAACCTAGGAGAATGGCTTCTAGTAATGACATATTTCAGGCGAAGTAGAGTGTGATCGGCTGGCGTAGTGAGACTGAAAATAGAGGGAGGCCAGAGTTGAGGGACGGTCTGTTCTGAAGATACTCTCGGTCCAAGTCAGACGAATTTGAGCAATTGGTTTGTCATCAATTGGGACTGGGAGTCGTAGGGTGATCCGAAAAGGTTGAAGTGATTCAGGCAATGATAGAGATTGTACAGGATTTTGCGTTTCATGTAACCCTGATCAAGAGGATAGGCTTCGTTGTATGCGGCGTAGAATTTGGGATGAAACCCTCCAAAAAACTCGGAAAGTGCTAGATCGGTCTCTCGGTCACCATAGTAGCAACAAGGGTCGAAGACGAACGGATCTCCATTGGTATCGAATCCGACATTTCCAGACCACAGGTCTCCGTGCAGTCGTGAAGGCGATGGCGAATAGCCGTCGAAGAATGATGATAAACTTTCTAGAAGTTGAGGCCCGTTTTTCAGCTTGAAACCATTTTTCTGGGCTAGATCCATTTGATGGAGAAGGCGACGGTTGCCAAAAAACGAGATCCAATCATCGGATACGTTGTTTATTTGTTTCGTTCCGCCAACCGTATTGTCTCGATGCCAGCCGAAGTTGGGCAGAACAGAGTGGTGAAGTTGGGCGAGCTGCTGGCCCAAAAGCTCCCAACTTGTGTCAGTGGGTTGACCTAGGGAAATGAACTCTAGTATTAGGTAGGATTGGTTTTCCGCTATCCCTGAGCAAATAGGTCGAGGGACCCGAATGGCTTCAGCTCCGCTTAGTTCATCCAGGGCTGCTTGTTCCTCCTCAAAGTGGATGAGGAACGACTCATTGTTCCGCTTCATGAAGTAGGAGCGATCGTCACTTTCGAGGCGCTCGGCTTTGTTGATGCAGCCGCCATGAAGGGCGGTCCGATTTACGATCGGGAACGATCTAGAGGTCGCGTTGGATATCTTTGCTTCGACTGATTTATAAAATGCTCCTGGGATCGCAGGTTCAACTGGGAGAGATGGAGTGAAGGAAGCCCCTTTCATTTGAGTAGCAAAAATCACTACTTCTCCGACTTGGTGATATTTTCTAGGAGCCCTTCGCAGCCGTCCTCCAGGAGATTGAGTACATGTTCAAATCCCTGAGGACCGCCATAATAGGGATCGGGTACTTCTGTATCGTCATGATTACGGCAGTATTCGCAAAAAAGCCGGACTTTTTCCATAGCCTGTGGATTTGGAGTGATACGCTGTAGGTCAACAAAGTTTGCCCGGTCCATCGCGATTATGAGGTCGAATCTTTCGAAATCTTCGGGACGAACCCCTCGAGCCTTCCCAGTCATGGGTAATCCACGGCGTTGTCCGGCAGCGGACATGCGAGAATCAGGAGAATGCCCTGCATGGGCATCCAGTGTACCTGCAGAATCACAGATTATTTGGGAAAGATCGGATTGCTCGAGCCGTTGCCTCATAACGTTCTCTGCGGCGGGAGAGCGGCAAATATTCCCCCAGCAAACGAAGAGGATCGAACTAATTTTTGAGTCTTGCTTCAACATTGAAACGGGTGGCTGAATTTAAACCAGTGGATAGGCCAAACCTTCAAATTTCGGTGGGATCAACGGTTTTTGACTGAGGATAAGGTAGAAAACCATCGGTGAAATTGTGGAAAAGATAAAAATCTCAGCGAACGTCGTGAAAGAAACGGCCAGAAATATTTCTGATGATGGAAAGCAGGAGTTCGAGTCTGCCCTTGCGACTCTGCAAATTTTTTTTGATGAGCCTCAGGGTTCAACAGACGCAAGATGTCGTCTATTTAGATCGGTCTCAAAAACTAGTTAAATCGCTGATCTGGCGATTGGCAGAGAGAATTATAACGTTGAGAAAGAAACTATCGAATTCAGCTAAAATTGGCCGGCCGTGTAGTAGTTGATTCGATTGATCAACGCCTTAGCTTCCCGAGGTAGTTCGAACCAGTCACTTAGTACTATTTCGGGGGCGTTATACTCTGTATTATAAAATGCCTTCGTAGCCGAGTTGTCTGGTTTTACCCACCCCCCTTTGATTGATACCCCTGCGTAAAGTCCCTTGGTTGTGGTATATACCAAAATGTTGGCGTTTTTGTAATCGTTGCTTTCTTTCTTTTCAGAAACCACTCCCACGGGTCCAGCGACGGCTGCTGCATCGGCACTCAAATCGAAGCGCCCAGTGTAAGCCCTTCCTACGGTCGCTTCGTCCATGATTACGTAAATTGTGTCGACTTCCTTGGCGCCAATTTGAAAACCGAAATTGGCTCCACCCGTAGAGACGAAGGCAGGAACGCCCCATTTCCCATTTAATGGGTTTTTCGCAACGAGTACACCTCTCCCACCGTGACCTCCGAGCATGAATCCAGCCCGATAATTTAGGGTCAATATGATGCCCTTCGCTTGTTGAAGAATAGAAGCGGGAATTCTCGTCTCCGGCTTTTTCATGATTTCTTCCAGGGCGTACTCGCTATTTATGATGCGCGTAGCTAGGTTTTCGCGTTTAGGAGCGGCAAAAAGAGTTCCAGCTCCCATTGCTATGGCGAGTATGACTGTGACGGTCCGGAAGATATGGTTCATGGTGTGTGAAATGAGAGGTCTTTACGGGAGTTTTTTTTAGTTAAAATAAGTATCGAGGGAAGGATGAGGACTGGCGAATTGGATTGCAATAGAAGAGCGCTGAATTGGCGAGTGAACGCTAACCAGTTGATTCTTGAATGGCTCAGATATTGTTCAAGCTTCTTATCCTGTTAAGGTATAGGTGGTCTTTGGCTCGGGTGATCAGGTTCTAATTTGTCCATCACCCACGATTTTGAACTTGTACGTGCAAAGTTCTCTCAGCCCCATGGGTCCTCGAGCGTGGAGCTTGTCTGTAGATATTCCAATCTCAGCTCCAAGGCCAAATTCGAATCCATCGGTAAACCGCGTGCTCACATTCCAATAAACGGTTGCCGAGTCGACCCCGCTCAAAAAGGACTCAGCAGTATCAATATCTGTGGTCAGAATACAGTCACTATGCGAACTCCCGTACCGATTTATGAAGGCGATTGCCTCATCTATTGAATCCACTACTTTCACAGACAATATCAGATCTAAATACTCTGTCCCCCAATCCTCATCGGTTGCTAGGGTCGAGTCGATTCCGTGATTGTCTAGAATCGACCTGGCGGATTCGTCAACCCTTAGCCCCACACCCTCAGCTCTCAAGGCCTGTGCAATTGGGGGAAGTGCTTCGTTAGCCACCCTCTGATGTATTAACAGGTTTTCCGCCGCATTGCAGACGCCAGGTTTTTGGCACTTCGAATTGATGATAATATTCTTCGCTTGTGCAATATCGAGCGACTGGTCTGCATAGAGAGTACATATCCCGTCGAAATGCTTAATCACAGGAATATGGCTGTTTTCAGAGACGAATCGAATCAGGCCCTCTCCCCCTCTTGGAATGATGCACTGAATTTGCTGATCCATTTTCAGCAGCGTGTTGAGGGCAGACCGGTCTTTCGTGGGAATGAATTGAGACGCCTTTGAAGGCAGTCCGCATGCTTCAAGGGCTTGCGTGACGAGCTTCGCCAGAGCGATATTCGTATAGTAGGCCTCTTTCCCACCCCGCAAAATGCTAGCGTTTCCAGATTTGAGACAAAGGATGGCACAATCGATGGTTACGTTTGGGCGGGACTCGTAGATTATGCCGATTACTCCAATCGGAACGCGTACTTTCTCAATCTTGAACCCTTGAGGATGATTATAGGTCTCCAGTAGTTCGCCCAGAGGATCGGGGAGAGCCGCGACCTGACGGGCACCAGCAAGCATGTCGGAAATCATGCGATCGTTCAGCTCCAGGCGTTTGAGCATTGCCTGTGTAATTCCGTTGTCCTTTGCCGCTACCAGGTCTTTGGCATTCTCTTTTCGGAGAGAACTCGTGTTCTCTTCGATTAGGTCTGCAAGTCGGAGAATAGCCTGGTTCTTCTGGGTTGTCGGTAGATTCGCTAAAGTGAGAGACGCCTCGCGAGCGTCTAGGGATATCTCTCTAACCAGAGCATCGATATCTAGAGAATCCGTTGTCATAGGAAAAGTAAAACTAGAAGTTATAGAGGATGTCCAAAAGATGGAGCACTGGCAATCCTTTCTTAAACACTCCAGTTTCGAACGTGTCCTATTTGCCCGGTCAATACTTCTTTCGAGTTTGGATCTCCATCCATTTTGCTCTAGCCTTGAGAACGTGAATTGAGAGTTTTGCACACGTTGGCCTCCGACCGGGAATCCTTTGAAAATCGAGGTGTCCGGTTCGGAGCAATAGATAATTTAAGGTATCGCTAGATTGCCGCGCTCGTGCCGGCAATCCGGCCGGTCGTCCATGCTGCCTGGAAATTGAACCCTCCGGTTACCCCGTCAATATCGAGTGTTTCGCCTGCGAAATAGAGCTTAGGCACTTGCTTGCTCTCCATTCTCTTAAATTCAACTTCGTTCAGGGAAACACCACCGCACGTTACAAATTCCTCTTTGTTCATACTTTTCCCGGTTACCTGAAAATCGCAGGCAACGCAGGTTGTGGAGAGGGAGAGCAATTGGTGATTCGCTACTTGCGATAGTTTCATTTTTGGGTCGATCAATTCAGTATCTAAAAATCGATCCCACAAGCGGCGCGGAAGCCCTAAGAGTGGATTTGTACCGACCTGTTGGGCACCATGCTGCCGCTTTGCATCCATTAAAACCTGCTTGGCGGATTCCAGGTCGTGCGTTCCTGTCCAGTTTACCTGTAGCTTGAAAGTGTATTCAAATTCTGCGAACTGGTGAGCACCCCAGGCAGACAACTTTAGAATGGACGGGCCGCTCAATCCCCAATGAGTGATCAGCAGTGGTCCACTTTGAGAAAGCTTTATGGAGGGGCAGGTTACGACAGCATTGGGAACCGAGAGTCCCTGCAGACCGTCGATGCGGGCATCGCTTATATGGAATGTGAAGAGTGATGGAGCCAGGGAGGAAATCGTATGGCCAAAGGATTCTGCGATCCTGTGCCCCGGCGAATTCTGCCCACCACCGGTAGCCAGGACCAGACGTTCAAATTCTAGAACCAGGTCCTCATTGGTAGAAAGCTGGAATTTACCTGTACGGTCGATTCGGGCACTATCGATTCCGGTCTTCGCCTTGAGTTCTACCCCGCTTCCCCGAGCGGTATCAAGAAGGCAGTCGATGATGGTTTGGGAGGAATCGGTAATCGGAAACATCCTCCCATCGGGTTCGGTTTTAAGTTCGACCCCATGCGACTCGAACCAATCCACCGTATCCTGTGGTTGCCAACTGTAGAAGGGACCCAGAAGTTCCTTAGAGCCACGAGGGTATCTTGAGGTGAGCTCTCGCGGCTCGAAACAAGCATGAGTGACATTGCAACGCCCGCCTCCGGAGATCTTTACCTTCGTGAGAAAGCGGTTCGATTTTTCAAACACGCAAACCTGCGCGTTGGGATTTGCCTCTCTCGCTGAAATAGCCGCGAATATGCCGGCGGCCCCCCCTCCGACAATCGCGATTCGAACTGGATCTAGAGGAGCCTCCATAGGGGCAAAGAAGGGACTCGCCGATTAGCTAAAAAGTTGGTCGTGCAATGCCTTGGCTTGGCCTTCGTCAAGGCGTGGCCCCCATTTGGAAACGACTTTAGAGGAGGCGAGACTCGCAAGGCACCCGGATTCGGCATGCGTTTTACCTTGAGTTAGTGCATACAAAAATGCACCTGCAAAAAGGTCGCCCGCTCCGTTGGTATCGATGGCCGTGGTTGGGAAGGGATCGATTTTGATTTTCTCGAATCCATCGAATAAAAGGGATCCTTTTGCACCAAGAGTGACAACGAACGCCTTTGCCTTCTGTTTCAATGCTTCAATCGCCCGGTCAACCGTTTTCGTTTCTGTAAAAAGCATCGCTTCCTCCTCGTTGCAAAATAGCAAATCGACACCAGAGCCGACGACATCGGCCATTTGGTCCTTGAAGTACTTGACCATACTAGGGTCTGAGAAAGTGAGAGCCGTTTTAACGCTATACTCCTCGGCCAGTCTTTTGGCCTCTTTCATTGCGTTGAGCCCCGAATCACTGGCTACCAAGTAGCCTTCAATATATAGGAACTCCGAGTCTCTGAGCGCTGTTTCGTCAACTTCCTTCGTGGAATAGTTGGCGGTTATACCCAAGAACGTGTTCATCGTTCGCTCCGCGTCAGGTGTGGTCATCACGAGGCATTTCCCGGTAATTCCCTTTTCGTGGGCCCCGGGAGAAAGATTGGTACTAACGTTGTGGGAGGTAAGGTCGTTATGGTAGAAATCCCCCATTTCATCGTCAGCTACCTTACAGGAGTAGAAGCAGGAAGCTCCGAACTGAGCCGCCCCGATAATCGTGTTGGCGGCGGATCCTCCGCATTGGCGGTCTGCACTGGGCATATGGATTGCATTGGTGAGCTTTTGCTGACGGTTTTCGTCAACCAGTGTCATGAAGCCTTTCTCAATGGAATGCTCCTTGAAAAATTCATCGGTCACCTCGGTTACGATATCGACGAGGGCATTGCCCATTCCGTAGACGTGATATTTTTTCGCCATTGGTATTAATTGCGCTTTGTTTGGCCAGATCCCCTCCAAGCAGGATTAGATGAACGAAATCGTCTGCGTTCCAACGCGCAACACAAATTCGAGATTGAAGGATGGAGGGCGTGTCCCGTAGCATGCACGTGGATGACAGATTTGATCGAAGAAGTTCGCGAGTTGCTAAAGCTATACCCCCCTTGGCTGGTTACTACCTGTTTGATCGTTGTAGGTGCAGGATTGCTCTATGTAATGTGGCGGATTGTAAAGTTTGGTATCGTCCTCGTGGTGACGGCACTTTTGCTCGCTCTCGTCGCATTTGCCGCCTGGACGCTCATCATTGCTTAGATTGAAGGAGAGATTTCGATTTTAGGGAACTCCCTAGTTGACCTAGTTGTTCCTTTTCGCTTCACATGACAAAAGAAGTGCAGAAAGAAAAGCCTAAGAAATATATATTCGTAACGGGTGGCGTTGTGTCCTCACTTGGCAAGGGACTAACAGCCGCCTCTTTAGGCGCCCTGCTTGAGGAAAGGGGAGTGACCGTTCGAATCCAAAAGTTCGATCCCTATCTGAACGTCGATCCGGGTACTATGAACCCCTTTCAGCACGGAGAAGTCTATGTATTAGATGACGGGGCTGAAACGGACTTGGATCTAGGTCACTACGAGCGTTTCACATCAGGCAAGCTAAGCCAGCTCAACAACCTCACCTCGGGGCAAATCTACGAATCGGTGATTCAAAAGGAGCGGCGTGGAGAGTACCTGGGGGCGACGGTACAAGTAATACCGCACGTCACAAACGAAATTAAGGCCCGGATTCGGGCGGCCAGCGAAGACGTTGATATTTTGATTACTGAAATCGGTGGTACGACGGGCGATATTGAGGGGTTGCCTTTTCTCGAAGCCATGCGCCAATTCGCTCTCGAGGCGGGACGAGGCAATGTGGTATTCATTCATGTAACGTTGGTTCCGTATTTGAACGCAGCCGGTGAGTTGAAAACAAAGCCGACGCAGCAGAGTGTCGCCAAACTTCGGGAAATTGGGATTCAGCCCGACATCCTTGTTTGCCGCACCGAGCATCCCATTGATCGCGAGATTCGGGAAAAGCTGAGTCTGTTCTGTAACGTTCCCGTAAAAGCCGTGATCGAGGAGATGGATGTGGAGTCATCCATCTACGAGCTCCCCCTTGCTTTGCAGAGGGAGGAGATGGATGATCTCGTAGTTGAGTTGCTAGGACTAGATGCCCCTCCGATTGAGCACAGTGTTTGGATTGATATTGTTAGGCGCTTGAAGTCGCCCTCTGAGCGGGTAGATATTGGGGTCGTTGGGAAATACATCGAACTTCAGGACGCATACAAGTCAGTTTACGAATCGCTCACTCATGCAGGGATCGCAAATAACTGTGCAGTCAATGTGATTCGAGTAGATGCGGAGTCTCTGGAAAAGCCCGAGGGTCTCAATAAACTGAAAGGCTTGCATGGGATCTTAGTGCCTGGGGGATTTGGGGATCGTGGTATCGAAGGAAAGATAGCGGCGGTTAAGAATGCCCGGGAAAATAAGATTCCCTATTTTGGACTGTGCCTAGGCCTGCAAATCGCGGTTATCGAGTTTTCTCGTAACGTTCTTGGACTAAAAGGTGCCAACAGTTTTGAGGTGGACAAGTCGACCCCCCATCCTGTGATTTCCATGATGGATGAGCAAAAGGACATCGTCGAAAAAGGGGCGACGATGCGATTGGGATCTTACGAGTGTCAGGTTAAGGCAGGCACAAAAGGATTTGAAGCTTACGGTCAAGAGTTTGTGCGCGAGCGGCATCGGCATCGCTACGAGGTGAACAACGACTACGTGGAGCAGATTGAAAATGCGGGGCTAAAAGTGAGTGGAATTAATCCAAAAAGAGATTTGGTGGAAATGGTGGAATTGGGCGACCATCCTTGGTTTTTGGGAGTTCAATCGCACCCAGAATTTTTATCGAAACCCAATAAGGCCCATCCGTTGTTCAAGGCTTTTGTGCAAGCCAGTCTTGCCTGTAAGAAAGCGTAGTTGAAGCCCGTTCGAAATGATGCCAGTCAATTCTTTTTTGGATGCTTACCTAAATCAAAACCCCCCATGGCGAAGCATCTGATAGAAGTTCCCATTCCATCGATGGGCGCAACGGTAAACGAAATAACGTTGATTGATCTTTTTTGCGAGGCGGGAAGTGCGGTCGCTAAAGGCGAGAAGCTAGCCGAGCTCGAAAGCGACAAATCAATATTCGATTTTGAGTCTCCCTGCGATGGGGTTATTCGGGATGTTTGCTGTCGAGCGGGAGATATCCTGAAAGTGGGGGTTCCCTTCTTTCGGATAGAGACAGAGGATCAATCCATGAGCCACTTAGTGGTGGACCTCAGAACCCATTCGGGAGCTTTGAATACTGCAACAACCCCTGTAACAGAATCGAAGCAGAAGCTTGTTGCTCCGCTGGCGGAAATTGCAACCGCCGAAAGCACGATCTCGGAGACCCCGGCCCCATCAGATAAAACAGGAGCGATTCGCTGGACTCCTCGAGCTAGAAAGATTGCCCTAGAGCGTGGTTTGAATCCAGATACTATTTGCGATATTGTGGGTACGGGACCCGGAGGTCGGGTGACCGGAGACGACTTGACCCGCTACAAAGGCTCATCACTGGAAAGTGCCGTCGCATCAATTGATGCTGGCGTAGACTCACTTTCCTCCCAGACGGTATGCGTAGCGGGCATCGGCTATGCTGTTCCCAAGAATGCCCGTTCGAACGAGGAGATCCTACGAGAGTTTCCAGGAAAGACAGCCGAAGAGATTGAAAAGGTAACTGGGATTCAGCAGCGCTATATCATCAGCGAAGGTGAATCGGCTACCAGCTTAGCGACAGAGGCGACAAATAAGGCGTTGGAAATGGCCGGTATGTCATTGGACGACATCGATGCTGTGATTGTCGCAACTCTTCTTCCCGATCAACCGGTTCCCGGAGCCGCGAGCGCGTTGGCCAAGGAGCTTGGCATAGGACAGGCGCTGGCGTTTGATCTTAACGCTGCCTGTTCGGGCTGGCTTTACGCTCTAGAGGTGGGACGGGCTTTCATAATAGGAGGAACGGCAAAAAATGCTCTCGTGGTTACCGCGGAAATTCTTTCGCGAATCACAAACTCTAAAGATCACGAAACCGCCTTTCTTTTTGGCGACGGAGCAGGAGCGGCAGTATTGACTCCTCAAAAAGGAGGCCATCGATTTTATCGGCATGAGCTCAGTGGTGACTCGCGGTACACCGAGGCGATTTGCCGCAGGGGTGGTGGGGCGATGAATCCGATTCCACAACCGGGAGACAGCCTGGACTCTTTCTATATTCAGCTGGATGGCGGAGTGGTTTTTAAAAGGGCCGTGCTCGCGTTCTCCGATATTATTGAAAGTGCTATGAAGCGTCATGGGCTTTCCGAGGAAGATGTATCCTGGATTGTGCCTCATCAGGCGAACGCTCGAATTCTTAAAGCAGTCAGCAAGCGCGTTGGAATCTCCTACGAAAAATTCGTTGTTACAGTGGGGAAGTATGGCAATACATCGGCTGCTTCCGTCTCAATGGCGTTGGGATGGGCTGCGGAGGAGGGGATTTTTGGAAAAGGTGATAAGATCATCTTCTGTTCTGTCGGAGCCGGGTTTACTTACGCTGGCGGTTTGATGGTTTGGTAGACGATGGTGTCTTTCGGTGGGCCCTTTTAGAAAATTCGTGCTGCAAGATGCTAAGGGCTTTGACTGCGGCGGTTTCGCATCGCAGCACATAGGGCCCCAGTGAGACTGGAAGGAAATCAACCTGGCGAATTTGGGCATACTCGGTATCCGTGAAATCACCTTCGGGACCGACTAGAAATATCCCCGAAGCGTTGGGATCTAGAGCTGCTTGTTCAATTTGCCCTTGAAGCGGAGCACTGCCTTCTTCAAGAGAGGCAATGAACTTCAGCTGGAAATTTCCCGATTCTTTTTCCAGAAAAAGATCCAAACGCTGAGCGGCATGTACGGTGGGAATAAGTGGGTTTCCCGACTGTTTTGCGCCCTCAATCGCGGCCCCGAGCCATTTTTCGTTCTTCGTTTTTTCTTTGCTATCGCGGATCTTGGTTTCGGTTCGATCGGAAATCAAAGGATAGATGTCCTGAATACCCAGCTCCGTTGCTTTGCGAATGATGTTCTCCAAGACCTTCGATTTCGGAATTGACTGGGCCAAAGCGATCCTTTGAAGAGGAGGAGAATAGCGGTTGAAGGCTTTTCCCTCCAAGACAGCCTTCCGTTTATTGGCTATGGTCAATTCCGAGGCCCATTCATTCCCGAAACCGTCGAAAATAACGACCGGGTCCCCCTGACGGGCGCGTTTTACCGAGATCAAATGATGCGATTCATCAGCCGAAAGTGTGATCCGCGGTACGTTTGGATTTAGAGTTGGGCAGTAGCTCCGAAAGTCGAACATCTCGAGAGCATACCATCAGAGTGGATTCAATCAAATTGAAATCCGCGATGGGGCCTATTAAAGTCGAAAACAAAAAAAAGAAAGGGCCCCGTGAATCGGAACCCCTTCTAACTTATCAAACTACAAACCAGAACTAAGAAAAAACTACTACCTTTTATTCTGTTCACGATAGGCGCAGCAAGTGTGGAAACGTTCAAAGAAAGATTCAGTTTTCGGAGAAATTCTTTTAAGATCCTCCACTAAGGAGAACGGTTAGGATTATTGGCAACAAAAAGGCGCCGCTAAGCGACGCCTTTTCGACTTATCAAACTACAAACCAGATACGAAAATAAAAAAACGAGGGTAACTGTGAAGGGTAGACGGTGTCCGGGGCCTATCGTTCAAAAATTTAAATCTTTTTAGGCAGAAATCTCATGAAAAATCATAATTCTTTGTCTTACAGGGATTAAGATTTTAAAATTAAGCCATCCTCGTGGCAAATAACTGAGGTTTTCCCCTAAACTCTGAGCTGTATTTTATCCATACAGCAGACTACTACGGTGTGCGGAAGTGTTAGCACCGATATGCCAATCAAAGCCTTGACCAACCAATCCAGTTCGATACCGCGTATCGAAAAGGGTAGAGCAAAAATTATCCACATTCCAATTAGTGCAACGAAGGTCATCAAACCAGTCAGTTGTAGCCAGCGAATATTTAATCTAAGATACTGCTTCGAATCTAAGAACTGACTCCCTAAAGAATCTGTAGATAATATTCTTAAGGCGTGGCGTAAACTGTGCCACAGTGCAAAATAGCAGCCGATCGCCCACAAGGCGGGAATAAACAAAAACCAGCCGAATAAGGCTACACTCTCGATAATATCCATGCATAAGGGGCGTATCTCTTTTTTGCTTACATAAATCGAGGCAGCTAACAAGCTCAAAGCAGTCAGTCCCATTGGGATCAGCAGAAAAAACAGCGGATAACTTGAGACCCAATCCGCTTGGTGGCTCGCTTGCCCGCTGCTGCTAACTAATGCCTCTATTACGCTTCGATAGGTATCATTGCCTAGATAGCCAGGTAATAAAATGGGTATGCTGCCTCTTGATAGAACATGTAATGCAGTGAGGGCCTTGGAGCGACAAAGATAAGTCGCTTGGTGGACTTGAACTGAAATATATCGGTCACCTTGACCCCAATGAAATATAGTTAACCCGAGAAAAAATATTGCTGCTGCGGATGGTTGTAAATCCCAAAAGACCAAATAAGCTAGGGCTGTTAGAGTGTAAAAAACCAAGGTAGCGATGCGCCTATACCACGAGTCTTGTCGTAGAATACCCCATAACAGTAAATGATCTGCACCACCGTGTGGCATCCCGAATAGAAAAAGGCTTATAAAAAGGGGCAGTAGCTGAAGATATATTGGCCATTCTGCACTCTTAAGACCGAGGCCGGCTAAGGGCACAAAAAACACCAAACTAAGTGCTATTAATCTCAACGAATATCTTTTTAGCAAAGCATGCTGACCTGTCTGCACGACAAGCACAGGACTCCATTCGACCCACTTCACGATGCATCCCTTCGCCAAGCCCGCCAGAGGCACATACCTTGGATTACAAATAAATTAGTTAGCGTGAAAAACAATATTTCTTCTACTGGTAAATGGCCGATGCCCCATCCTGTGCGCGTCGCTAGCGTAATCGTCCATATCCCCTTAAATATCGCGTAATAATCAGCTACACATAAATAAATGCTCAAACCAATCCACAGCGGTGCCCAAGTTTTAAAAGATTTAAGCAGCGTATGAGAACCCAAGCCCCACTGTAGAAGTAACGGCGGACAAGCCCAAACCAGAATAAGACCAATGTATGTACCTGCTGTATGCGTTAAGCTTAGAGCACCTACAAGACCGACCAAGATTGCCATGAGTGCCCCTGTTAAGGAAAACCTGAGTTTAATATATTGAATGTGCGGCACCAATGAAGTCCAAAGCACTCCCGCTAAGGTAGCCTGAAGAACCATAAAAAAATACTCTTCGATAGGCACGTATCCCAAAACCCCAACGACACCTCCTGTTGGATAGGTCCAAACACCACGCATAATTAAGTAATTATCCCATGGGGTCGTATAGACGAAGGCCACGAAGGCCATCAAAGCAATCGGTAGGTACTCAGTTTTGTTTACTTTGAAGAGCAGTTTTTTTGCGCAGATCGAGACGAGCAAAGGCAGACAAATGAAAATAATCAGAAACTTTAAATAGCTCACTGATTATTTTTTATACAATGAGCGGGTGATGCATTCGATCAAAAAAAACATTTTCTTTGGCTGCTTCACTATAGCGCGATTTTCGTGGAAATGTACTGGCTCATTACGAATCACATTACCTATTTCGCGATACATTCTGGACGCCCAGCGCACAACAATACGGATTCTCAATGGCAGGAAGTCGATACCCGCTTCTGCACGGGCATATAATCCATCAGCCATTTGCAGTAGACGCAATTTAGCAGCAGTGCATGCTGCGCGTGAATCGCAATCGCTCGACGTTAAATCTGCAGTCGTGAGCGGAGAAGAAAACAAGTCAGCAGGCAGGTAGATCCTATCATTCTCGGCATCTTCAAAAACATCGCGACAAACATTGGTTAATTGCATGGCAATTCCTAAACTATTAGCGTGCTCCAGTGCTTTCTTATCTTTGACCCCAAAAATTGGGCAGAGCATTAAACCAATTGTGCCTGCCACGCCATGGCAGTATTCAAGCAGTTGCTCCTCTGAACTCATCCTCACTAATTGCTGCTCCATGAGCATAGCTTGCATGAGCTCGGTGAGAGGTTTGCTGTCTATGCCCCAGCGCGCTTGAAGGAATCGATAATGGTCCAAGAGGTCATGAGGTAGATTATTTTGCCATGCATTCATCGCATCTTGCAGCAAATCGGCATTGCCTTCATCTGCCCAATCATCGAGCGTTCTACAAATGAAATACAGGCGGAAAACAGCATCTGCCTGAGCCTTGGGCAGAAGTAATGAAGCCAGTGAAAAAGTCTTACTCTTTGAACAGAATAATTTCTCAAGATCGCTCATGCAGTCATCTCTAGCCGGTGGCACAAGTTTTTCTATTACACGAGCCGAAGCTACGACTCCCGGCAATCCAGCACCGGGGTGAGTGCCTGCACCGCAGAAATAAAGATTTTCAAGTTCCTCTGACTTGTTGTGGAAGCGAAACCATGCTGATTGTGTAAACAAAGGAGCGATCGAAAAGCCACATCCCAATAGGGTGTTAAATTTGCCTTCAAAGTCATCCGGGGTGACGTAGTGCGTAACTTCGATACAAGTACTCAAGTCTGGTAGTAAAGTGCTCTCTAGTTGATGCTCTACCTGTAATCTTATTCTCTCGCCTGCCTTTTTCCAATCAATTTTTGCCTGCTTGTTCGGGACTGGAGCAAGCACGTAAAAGGCATCTCCGTCGGCAGGCGCCATAGTACTGTCAGTTGCTGCCGGTCGATGTAGGTAAAGGCTGAGGTCATTAGAAAGAACTTTTTGGTCATAGATCTCTTCCAGTAAGTCCTTAAATGTTTCGCCCATAATTATCGTATGGTGTTTTACTTCTGGGTAAGATCGGCTCGTTCCAAAATACCAAACAAATAGCCCCATCGAATAAGTAAGCTTATCTATCCTTCGATTCGTCCACTTTTTGCGATATTGTTCGTCGATTAAATCTCGGTATACTTTTGCTGGGTCTGCATCAAAAACAACAAGGTCAGCGTGCTTCTCCTGACCTCCTGCCATCTTGATACCAACAGCTCTACCATCCTCTACTATAACCTGACTCGCACTGCAGTTAAGTTCCAGTCGTATACCCTCCTCCCGCATCAGTAAGACCAATGCGTCAACTAGTGACCCGGTACCACCCCGAGGGAACCACACTCCCCACTTGCGCTCAAGATAGTGTATGAGGCAATAAATTGATGTTGTATTTATGGGGTTGCCACCAACTAGCAATGGGTGAATACTAAACGCCCGCCTAAGGCGCTCATCTTTTAGAAAGCTCGAGACTAGTTTATAGACTGAAAGATAGCTTCTAAGTGCCAGTAGGGCAGGAACCTGACGGATCATGGTCCAGAATTTGTGGAACGGTTGGTCTGATAGTTTCTCAAAACCCACCCTAAATATTTTTTTAGAAAAGTTAACCAGGTCGACATACCCCTTTCCTTCTCCCGGAGAGAGGCGATTAATTTCTGAAACGGTATCTTCAATACTGCCGCCGTAATCGAGCTTAGACCCATCGGAAAACTCAAATCTATACCAAGGTTCAACGGGTAGGAACTCGATGTAGTCCTCTCTCTTTTTCTGAAACAGCGTAAAAAGTTCGTCGAACAAAAAAGGTGCGGTTATTACAGTAGGGCCGGCATCAAATTTAAAGCCATTGATTTCATAGACCTGAGCCCGTCCGCCTGCCTTTGGATTATTATCAATTACGGTTACTGCATAGCCGATCCTTCGCAGCCGTAAAGCGGTCGCCATTCCACCAAATCCTGCACCAATAATTATCGCACTTCGACGATCCTTTGAGCGATGCGACATGCCAAAATAGAGCTTAACAAACTTTTATGACCTGCTGCTTAAGTACCGACCTGGAGCAGCCCATTAGACGATGGCAATGAGTTGAGTTCGATAAAAGGGATGAGTAGTTCTTTGAGTATCACACAGACTTGCTTAGGTAATGAATCGGCAAGCTCAATTGAATCTTCAACTAAGGATTGTTGATAGTCATTAATATAATCAAAGCACTTGTCGGTAGACATGCCATTGTTGGTTAAGATGTGGTATAAATTTGGGCGACCATTTCTAAGGTCCGATGAATGCTCTCGCCCGGATTTAGTGCCAAGAAAGTCACTCTGATCGTCTTTTATTTGATAAGCCACTGCTAGATTCAGAAAAATTGTGTTTAGACGATCCACGTCGCGTATCTGATTAGCAAATAATGCGATACACCGTGCCGGCAAAGCAAACAGCGCACCAGTTTTGCGAGATGCCATACTGTAATAATTTTCTAGTATAAGTCGCTTATTGTTGGCATCAAATTCAAGTTCGGCCACAGCACCAGATACCGCTGAGTTGACTGCTGCTGATATCTCACTAGCCCAAACTACCTTGTTAGCAGCAGATACCTTTGAATCACTAACGGTCTCGTAAGCTTTCGATATAAGTAAATCGCCGACCAAAAGTGCCTTCGCTTTTCCGTACTTCTTCCAGATCGCTGGACATCCTCTGCGTTCAGCATCCTCGTCAATGAGGTCATCGTGTATGAGGCTCGCATCATGCAGAAGCTGCGTCGAGGCAGCTATATCTAACAGTGTATTCTCAGGTAGCCTATAGGCCTTGCCCAGGTCTAGACAGATCCTACCACGAATATTCTGACCGGACCAAAAATAAGCATCATCCGAGAAACCAGCCAGTGTTGGGTCACGGTAAAAACAAGCCCTGAGCTGCCTTTCAAGGCGGCTCAGGGCTGAGGTCATTAAATCCATTGTGTGTAAAAACTAGTAATTTTTACGACACACTATTCACTGTCACTGGTAGCAGCTACCCAAATTGCTAGTCCAAAGGCAGCTTTGTTCACTAAGTCAGCAAGATTGTAGACTATATTCAATGTTTCGCTGTCGTTACTGCCTCCGCCCATGTAAGCAAGGAAGTACCCAATGGGGTAGATAGCCCAACCAACGGTAACAATTAGACGAATAGTCTTGAAGGCTGTCTGAGAAGCAACGTTACCGCTATTTTCGTTAAGCTGTGAGGCTTCACCTTTGAAGATTTCATAGATGATGTAAAGCCATCCTGCCATGCCCACAACAAAACCAAGTGTTGTGTTTACGTAACCAGCCTCACCTAGGTAACCACCGATCAGCATCACCAGTGATGCAATCAAAAGCTTCCAGAAAACCCGGACGCCGACTACCGTCACAGCAGCAAGAATCAAATAGAACTCTACTATTTGCAGTGGCACAGTTATCAGCCAATCAATGTAGCGGAAAACAGTCGGGCTAGATCCTGTCTCAACCCAAACGTCGCGCATGTACAAGTAGTGCCAGAAGGCAACCCCTGTAACGAGACCTGCGACTGTGAGGGAAGTTTTCCATTTGCCTTTGACGCGATCGCGCTCGACAAAGAAAAATACCGTGGCTGCAAGCATGATTGCAGTCGCTAGCCAGAAGCTAACGCCAACGAAATCACTCGGATGCAGAGAGCCGCTGTGGGCAACATCCCCAGCAGAATGGGCGTCACCAAAAGCAAACACCGGAAGAAACAGTGAGCTGAGCATTAATGAGAATATTTTTTTACTATACATTTTGTTTTATCATCGGGTTAGGAACAAGACACGTGCCTGTTTTGCACAGGATGTGATGATCACGTATCAAAGTCTTAATAATTTTAGACATCTCTTGTGATAGAAAATTTAGAGCGGTAGTAAAGAATTTTCTACTCTCATAAAATTGGAAGTCTTCTCCTAGGGCTCACTGTGCAATTCTGCAAGCGGCTTCTCCCTCGTAGTTGGCGGTCAACGACTTACTGCACCATGGCTTGCTGCCCGTGATGCGCTTGTTGATATAGAGGAGGTAGTCGCCGGGAAGCCAACCCCCTTCAAAATTATACCCAGAGCCATATAATTGCACAGACCACTCGCTCTCATCTCGCTCTGTGATCAGAAAGGATGGTTTCGTGGGATTTACTAGTTAGGATTCTACCAGCTAGCATGTCTACTTGCTGGTCTCAAATATGACCGAAAACAGGCCTTTTAAACTAAACAAAGGCCAAAAAAATCGATTTCGGTTCCATTTTGGCCAATTTTTGGATCATTTCAGGTATTCTCAGTTTTAAAACCTGTCCTGCTTAGCTCACTGTGTTAAATAACACTTCATCGGTCAGCTCCTCGTTGAACATAACTAAATTATACCCAAACCGCAATGCGGCTAACCTAGGCATCCGTGGCCAAGAAGTCGATAACCGTTTGGATTACCAACGCCAGGTAGATTAGACTGCTTGCTCAAACTCTCCACACCAATCGCTAGCAATCGTTTTCGGAAAAAGTGTTTCGAAGTTGGTAGTATCGCCGGCTTGTACGACTACGGTTTGAGGAGCATGGGAACGACATTCGCCGTTTTCTCCTTCAACACTTAACCAGTTTTCGCATCTGCTGCAGTTTTTTTGTTCAGAATTATTCATAATATTTAATAGTAATTAGAATTATTCTTATTTAGAATAATGCATAACAAATCAAGTGTTTTTCGAAAAATTTTTCTAAATTAGTGTATGACTAGCTCAGATTTACTGTCATCCTCTAACGTTTCCCCTCTAAACTGGGGCTTGGGGTGTATGAGACTCCCTCCGATAAGGACAAGCATAGCGCATGCATGCCTCCATTGCCCTGGAAACCGATCCTTTAGAGGTAAAAAAAGAAGCAGCCCTCCCGAACTGCTTCTTTGAATCGCTTTTCCGACATCGCTAAACAGGTTAACATCGGATCAGCTAACTTAAGTATAGATGAGGTATTTCATCCCGTTTCACAAAGATCAAGCAATCCCATAAGTTGAACTACTTTTGGGGAGCACTGACAAACGATCTGCTAATTCTGGCCCTTGGAGCAAACAAGAAAAGAAAAGGGCAGCCTTCCCCAAGACTGCCCCACTCCTTTTTTCGTACCGCCTCCAAACCGCCCTGAGGGCTAGCTTGTCGGTAACTATCACTATGATAGTCGATTAGATTACCGATTGCCAATAAGGTTCCAATTAAAGATCCTCTTATGCACTCTAATGCCTCGATTGTCCTGGAAACCGATCCTTTATAAGTAAAAAAAAAGAAGCAGCCCTCCCGAATTGCTTCTCTAAATCGCCCTTCCGACATCGTTAAATAGGTCAACGCCGTACTAGCTAACTTTAGGGAATTTAAAGGACTTACCCTGTTTCACAAAGATCAAGCAATCCCATTAGTTGAACTACTTTTAGGGAGCACTGACAAACGATCTGCTAATTTTGGCCCTTGGAGCAAAATGATACAAAGAAAGAGCGACCCTACGGCAGGCCGCTCTCACATGTTCGTTTCTATATTGCCCAAAGGTCGTTTTGAGACCATGTCTTTGGGCTGTTATCCCGATAAAGCTCTCTTAGTAATCTAAAGATATGCTTTTGTTCCAAGATTCTCTTTGGATTTTATTCTACCTTAAAACTGTTGGCGTCGGTATATATAGTTTAAATAGAAAGATAAGATTCTGAGTAAACTAATACCTTAAGAACTCTTAGTCTCAGTAATATCTCTTGGTAACACAATGAATCAAATGTCTACTAATCTTCCCTCTGTCAGACTTACTTTTCTCCAAACCAAGAGCCTCCAGAAAAGGATTAGTGGAACGTAGAGAAGGTTATGTCCCAAACATGAGTCTTTTAACCGTTGGTTGAAATCACGATCCCACTTTGAGCTAAATCAAGAGCTTCTTAAATTAGAGACAGGAGATACTCCCTAAGGGAGGGGGTTTGTTAGTTATCAGGGATTCGGCAGTGAGCTCAGTCGAACGGATGAGCAGTTCCCCCTCTTCGCCTAATATCTGATACTGATTGGACACTCTTTCCTAGGACTGCCAAGCCGAATGCTAGAATCTAGTGGGGGGACTTGTTACTATTTCTTACTGTCTTCGAGGTGATAGCTTGAGTCTCTAAGCTGTGTTTCGAGCGAAGGATGGTACCCAGGGGGGGAATCGAACCCCCACTTCCGAAGAAACCTGATTTTGAGTCAGGCGCGTCTACCAATTCCGCCACCTGGGCATCCTGCGCAAGAGGATAGTGGTGTATGCCGATCAGCTCAATTGGAAGCAAGTCAAATTCAACTGTTTGAGGCACCTATGATAAATAAATCCAGCTTTCAGAAAAAAGCATTTGAAATCGAATCCAGAGCTCCCCAAGTTCTCCTGCCTTTCCTTTGTGTCGGGCCATGGCGCAGCTTGGTAGCGCGCTTGTCTGGGGGACAAGAGGTCCCGAGTTCAAATCTCGGTGGCCCGACCATTTTTCTTTTTCCTGGTTTCCGTTTTTCTGGCATGAGTACTCTTCTTCCTCTTCGATATTTGATTCTGCCAGTCGCCTTGCTCGCGGTGGTTGCTCGGGCATCGAGTTTTGACAAAAGCAGCCCACAGGGTTCAGATATCGTCAATTTCGACTAGGTGGCCCTTTTCTTTTTGTTTGGGTTAGTGGCAACTATTTGGTTTCGTTGAGTATCGGGTCCTTTGTGATCAAGCCCCCGATTAGCGTGGCCTTTTTTGTTGGCGATTTTATACTTAATAGTGGTCGAATGGATACATTTCTATAATCCCCCGTGGTCGTCGGATGCGATAGATATTGTCGTAGATGAGGTTGGGGCGGCACCGGCAGTTTTTTGTTTACCGCTTTTGGGGCTCTAACGACGCACTTTTGAAACGCGGTTCTGGGATGTGATGAGATGCAGAATTGGCAAAGAAACCGGGGCTGGAAAGACTTCAGCGTTTGCGTTTTCGTTCGAGAACCGAAGTCACCGATCCGATTGTCAAGCGGGTGTGTAACCTGAACTTGCGTCCCGCTTCTGAAACTCTTGAATGGAGGGCAATGAAGGACGTGAAGGGAGAGGCTGAAATCAGGGCTTTGAGAATCGAGATAGAGAAGCACGATGAGCTCTACTACCGCCAGGCTGACCCCGAAATATCTGACTGGGAATACGACCAGCTGAAACATGATTTGGAAACATTAGAAGCAGCTCATCCCGAATGGGTTCCGAATAACACCCCCACACAGCGGGTAGGGGATGACTTGGTGGAAGGATTTAAATCTTATATTCATCGGCTTCCTATGCTCAGCCTGGATAATACGTATTCGAAAGATGAATTTTTTGCATTTGTAGAGAGAGTTGAAAAAGGCCTGGAAGTGGTCTCGGTCGATTTTGTTGTTGAGCCAAAGATAGACGGGGTTGCTGTTAGTATCACTTACGAAAACGGAAGACTGGTTCGGGCAGTGACCCGAGGAAATGGGACCGAGGGAGATGATATTACGGCAAATGTACTTTTCATTGAGGAGCTGCCGCGAGAGTTGAAAGGAGAGGACCTACCGGATGTTATCGAAATTCGAGGAGAAATCTATATGCGTAACGACGAATTTGATCGGATCAATGCTGAGCGCAGAGCAGCTGGGCTCGAGGAATTTAAGAACCCGCGGAACTTGGCAGCGGGCACGGTCAAAATGCTAGACCGAATTGAGGTCGCTCGGCGGAAACTGAACATTGTCCTATATGGACTTGGTTTCTGCCAACCTGAAATCGTATCGTCACAAGCCGATTTTAGTCAGACGCTTATTCATTGGGGCTTTCCGGTGGGAGAGCGAATTTGGGAAGCCCGTGGCGCTGAAGAGGCGTGGCAAGCGATCGAAGAGTTGGACTTGCTGCGCGATCAACTGCCGTATCCAACCGACGGAGCGGTTGTGAAGACCAACCGATTGGACCAGCAGGATCAGTTGGGAAAGACGTCGAAGGCACCCCGATGGGCGATCGCTTTCAAGTTTGCGGCCGAACAATCTGAGACGGTTCTGGAAGGAATTACCCTTCAGGTTGGGCGGACCGGGGTCCTGACTCCGGTTTCAGAATTGCGACCGACCCAACTTGCTGGAACGACCGTTTCGCGGGCCACTCTGCATAACCAGGAGGAGGTGCAACGAAAGGACGTTCGAATTGGGGATTCCGTGATCGTGGAAAAGGCCGGCGAAATCATCCCAGCAGTCATCCGAGTAGTTCTTGAAAAGCGCCCCCGCGACAGCGTTCCCTTCGTCTTTCCTGAATCCTGTCCGGAATGTGGCACGCCAACACTTAAGTTGGAGGGCGAAGTAGCCCTTCGCTGTCTCAACATAAAGTGTCCGGCTCAGGTCAAGGGGCGCTTGCAGCACTTTGCCTCACGCCAGTGCATGGATATTGAAGGGCTGGGTGAGGCAGTGGTCGAGCAACTCGTTGAGCGTTCCCTCGTACTTAATCTTTCGGATATTTTTCGATTGGAGCATGACCAGATCGTTGCGCTTGAAAAATTTGCTGAGAAGTCGGCCCAGAATTTACTGGAAGCGATCGAGCAGAGCAAAACGAAAGAACTGTGGCGCTTGATTCATGGGCTTGGAATTCCACAAGTTGGGGCGACCGCAGCGAAGGACTTGGCAAGGCATTTTGGATTACTCGCTCATTTAAGGGAGGCGAATGTCGAAACACTGGTAGAGATTGATGGAATTGGCGAAAAGACCGCCCAAGGAATAGTCGCTTATTTCGATAGCGACGAGAACGCAGCGGTCGTGGATTCGCTTTTTGAACTAGGGATGAACCCCACCGTCCCGGAGATGATCGATAGGAGCCAGGCGATCTTCGAGGGTATGATTTTTGTCATCACGGGAGCCCTGTCCACGATGAAACGGGATGAAGCGAAAGACCTGATCGAAGGAAAGGGAGGAAAAGTCGCTGGGAGCGTCAGCAAAAAGACGACCTATTTGCTGGCGGGCGAATCCGCGGGATCGAAATTGACGAAAGCGGAAAGCCTTGGGGTAAAAATTCTTTCCGAAGCCGATCTACTTCAAGGAATCGAAAAAGGGAGCTTTGTCTAGATACCGGGAGCTTGCATTTTTGCCTGAAGCTCGGTTTGAAACGCTTGAATGTCAGATTCCGAGGGCTGGTATCCCTTTTGGTCGGGATCCAGTCCCAGGCGACCCATCTGATCGACATACCATTTGGCCGCTACTCCGTCAGAGAAAGTGACGGTACCGCTGATGGCTGAACCCGGACGCAAAATTTTATCAATGTCTAGGGATAAGGACCCGTTCCCTGAGGAAGCTTCCTCAGGCCCAGAAATATCTGAGCTTGCCGCTTCAGCTGTGATTGCGTCATCCGGCTCAGGTTTCGGTTCCTCTTCCTTAAGATCCAAGTTTAGATCGTCTAGCAGAAATCGCGTTTCCATAAAGGTCATTGCGGCTCCAAATTCACTAGCAATAAGCCGCTGGATGTCCGCAATGGATTTACCATCGGCGAGGCGTTGAGCTATGATCTGCTTTTGTTCGTGACTGAGATTCATGTTTACGTAGAACTTATTGAACCAAAAGGTCTTATAAGAAGGATAGGTCCAGCTCTATCTTGAAAGCTGGGCTTTCAGGTAGTCGACACTGTGGCGAACGGTGTCGTCTTGGTCTACAAGGTTTTCGACCTGCCGGCAGGCATGGATTACCGTACCGTGATCCCGTCCCCCGAACGACTCACCGATTTCTTGCAGCGAGTGCTTGGTAAGTTCTCGACTCAAGTACATAGCGATCTGTCTAGGAACGGCGATGTGATTGGGCCGCCGCCGACTTAGCATGTCGGAATGCCTTAGCTCGAAGTATTCGGCTACTTTCTTCTGTATGGTATCAATCGTGAGCTGTTGTTTGGCCGCTTCCATTAGCACGTCGCTTAAGAGCATCTCGCAAGTGGAGATATCTAGCGGGTTTCCGGTGAGAGAAGAGTAGCTGCAAACCTTGATTAAGGCCCCTTCGAGCCGCCGAATATTTTTTACGATGTGTTCCGCGATGAAATTGATGATCTCATCCTGCACCTTGAAGTTATGCTGCTCGGCTTTTTTGCGTAAGATGGCAACACGGGTTTCGAAATCGGGTGCTTGGATATCGGTTACTAGACCCCACTGGAATCTAGATACGAGGCGACTTTCGAGTTTCGCTATTTCGTTGGCCGGTCTATCGCTTGAAAGAAAAATCTGCTTTTGCTGCTCGAAGAGCTCGTTGAAGGTGTGGAAAAATTCTTCCTGGATTCGCTCTTTGCCACTAAGAAACTGGACGTCGTCGATCAAAAGGACATCTACGCGGCGATACCGTTTGCGAAAACGGGTCAGCGTATTCTCTTGAATGGAGGAAATGAATTCGTTCGTGAACTTTTCGGAAGATAGGTAGGTGATTCGGGCGTCAGGCTTGTTTTGGAGAATGTGATGTCCCACGGCGTGCATTAGATGAGTTTTGCCCAATCCAGTCTCCCCATAAACGAATAGGGGGTTGTAGGCTTCCGCCGGCGCATGCGCTACCGCGATGGCTGCGGCGTGTGCCAATTGGCTATTGGAGCCGATAACGAAATTCTCAAACGTATTCCGACGATTGAGGTTGGAGTTGATGGCCCCTTTGTTCGGATGGTTGGTGCTCGCTGTAGTCCGCCGGAAATTGGACTTCTCAGTATTAGTATGCCGCTTATTGTTGCTAACGTTGTCTTCTTCCGCGGGGTTGTCTACTAAAGTAACGGTTACTGGATGGCCCAAAAAGCGTTGAAAGGCTTTGGTGAGTAAATCCAAGTAGTTATCGTTGATCCAAATTGCGGAAAACTCACTCGGTACTTGAAGGACCACGGAATTGCCGTTCGCGCTTTTGCACTCTACGGAAATAAACCAGCTATCAAAGATATCGCGTGGAAGAAGCTCTGAAAGCTCGGTTTTTACTTTTTCCCAAATTAGTGTGGGCTCAGTGACCTGTGGCATTGAAATAGTTAGAAACGTTGATGGTTATTCACATCATTTAGAAGATCGTGTCGCACGGGTTGTTTCTAACTTGGAATCCGATGAATTGGGCCATAACGGAATTTGTACAACGAACTTGAGTGGATCTAGGTGTGTGATATTTTTTCAAGTCGTTGGAAATTAGGAATTTAGATTAAATTCTTTCGCGTTGTGTTCGAATTTGGAAGACAAGATGAAAACAGGGAGTGTTAGATGCGTTATAAAGAAAAAACAAAAAGAGTAACGTAAAGGGAATCGCATATCTCAAGCTCTAGTTTTCGACAAGTTATTAACATTTTCCTGCGGATAAGTATTTTGGAAAAAACTTGCACCCCCGACGAAAAATCATCCAGAGCGGAAACCCTTAGAAATTAGCTCTTTAACGCGGTTGGCTCTAGGAAAACAGCTCCGTCTGACCTTGAAATGGGAATTAGATACGAAAAATTTACTGAGGAATCGAAAAAATTATTTTTCGTAATCGTTCATTTGCTGGTCGACATCAAATCTATGAGACGATCGTTGAACTCCGTGGCGGGATCGTGTCCCAGTCGCTTCAGTGCTTGGACCATCGAAGCGACTTCGACGATACGAGCGATGTCTCGCCCAGGGCGAACATAGATTTCGATGTGTGGCACGTCGATGCCGAGAATGGTGAAGTAGTCTTGGTCAAGTCCAGTACGGTCTTCTTGGACCTCAGGTGTGAGTTCAAGAAGCGAAACCACGAGGTCTATTCTTTTTTCGGGACGGATACTTCTGACACCGAACATTTCGCCCACATCGATGATTCCGATTCCTCGGCATTCCATGTACCCTTGGTTTAGCTCCGCGCTTGAAGCCATCAGTTCGCGCTCATCCAGTAATCGAATACGAGTTAAATCATCTGCAACGATGCTATGCCCGCGCTCAATCAGTGCGAGGGCGCATTCGCTTTTGCCGATCCCGCTCGATCCCCGGATCAACGTCCCCATCCCTTTAATATCCATCATTGTGCCGTGTTCCGAGGTGGATGGTGCGAAGGCGGCATCAAGGGAAAGGGTGGCAGCGTTGATAAAGTTCATCGTGATCATCGAAGTACGGAGGATGGGTAGGCCTCTCGTTTCAGCGATTTCCTTCATGATTGGAAGAGGTCGGTAGTTCCTTGCGATAACGAGGCAAGGGACGGATCGGTCAATTAGTTCGGAAAGGCGTTTTCTTTGAGTGTCTTTGTCGAGAGTTCGCAAATACGTCATCTCAGACGCTCCCAATACCTGAAGCCGCTTGTTGGCAAAATATTTGAAGAATCCGGTTAAGGCGAGGGAAGGACGATTGACGCTCCCTTCGCGGATGACCCGTCTCAATCCCCGATGTCCCGCTACCAGTTCGAGCTTTAGGTGATCCGAGTAGCTTTTGAGGAAGTCTTTAATGGAAAGACTGTCAATTTTCTTGATTGGTTTCGCAGGGGTCATAGAGAAAATCCTAGAAAAGACAATATCCAATTGAGGAGAGGAAAAGCAAAACCTTTGCAGCAAAAGCTAGGAACAGACGGCTTCCCGCTTACATGTTAAAATTTTCGCCGAGGTACAGCTTTCGGCTTTTTGGGTCATTGATGAGGAAATCGCGGTCACCGGCAGCTAGCACTTTTCCCTCATGTATTAGGTAGGCCCGATCCACGATTGCGAGCGTATCTCGGACATTGTGGTCTGTGATGAGGATCCCTATACCCCTTTTCTTCAGAGCAAGGACGATCTTTTGGACTTCGGCTACATTGATCGGGTCAACTCCGGCGAAGGGCTCATCCATCAAGACGAACTCAGGCTGGGTGACGAGGCAGCGGGCAATTTCGAGACGCCTTCTTTCCCCGCCACTGAGCGTATATGCCTTCTGCTTAGCGAGAGAGATGAGCCCGAGGTCAGAAAGCTGGCTTTCTATGAGAGCTTTCCGTTGCCGCCGGTTCAAGGGGAGCGTTTCCGCAACGGCCTGAACGTTTTGCCAAACGGTGAGTTTTCTAAATACGCTCGGTTCCTGGGGCAAATACCCGATGCCGAGCCGCGCCCGTCGATGGACCTTCAAGTGAGTGATTGGTTTTCTGTTTAGTAGTACGAAACCCCGGGTCGCCTCGACGAGACCTGCTATCATGTAGAACGTAGTGGTTTTTCCCGCTCCATTTGGTCCAAGCAGGCCCACGACTTCACCGGTACCAATGTCCAGGTTCGCCCCATTGACGACTGTCTTCAATCCGTAGGTTTTCACGAGGCCGCGCGCCTCGATCATGTTGGGCTTCTTAGCCGGCTCCTCTTGGGCCGGCTTGGTATCTTCCTTTTCAACCTCGCTCATCAGTTGCTCTCGGAACGGTTTGGCTTCTTGGAATTTCCCTCTTCCCCCTTGGGTTCAGAATTACTGGGATCCGCTGCAGTTTCGGTTGTCGGCTCAGCGGTTACTGGGACCATGGTCTCCTCATCTTCCTCGAAACCGAGGTCTTGAAGCGGGGGAGCGGAAATGCGGATCTTGTTATTGGGATCTCCAACCCATTCGACCCGTCCATTGCCTCGGTAAATCTTCAATTGGGCACCCGTTCCGTCGATCGTAATGTCTCCTTGGTACAGAATGGGATCCTCATCTAGCAGGATGAAGTCATCGTTCGGATAAACCTCGGCGAGTCCTGCGGTGGCAGACCGCTGGTCTTGTACGATCCGGACATTTCCGATGGCGATAATCTTATTGATCGAACTGATGTCGCCAATGGTGTCATTCCCGTCCTTGTCTTTGACATCGGTGAAGACCTCGATTTGGTTGCAGGTAATTTCCAGGTTTGTCGCAACCATTCTGACGCCTCCCACTCCAATTAAGTACCCCTTTTCCTCGGTAATTTCAGCACGCAGGCTTTCGGCTTCAATTTCCGTTTGCACCAATGGTATGTCGGATATGAAGTGCTTGGGACCGAGATCCTCGACTGGGGTGGCGATCGGCGTTTCTTCCGAGGATTCCGTTGTGGGTTCATCTTGTCCTGCGAGCCAATTCGAAGCCGACAGTGCGATGGAAATAATGGTCAAAATTAGCTTCATTTAATTACGTTTCCGATAGCGGAGAAAATGACGATTTTTACGTTCTTGTTGATGACGAGCTGATTCCCTTTCTCTTGCCAGATCCAATCGTCACCGGTCAGGACGAAGGAGTCGTTCTCAAGCTTGATGGAACCAGGTCCCGCAGCCGAGCGCTTTTTGTTCTGATCCAAACGGAAAAGGGCTTCCGGACTTTCCATCGTTCCGATTACCGCGTCCCTTTCGTCTCCCGTGTATTGGTTGAGTTCCATACCGAGGATGCGGATTTCGACTTCGTTTAGTATAATCGCCTGTTCACCCCTCAGATAGCCGGTTCGATAGCCGTCGTCATTGAACAAAGGGAGCTTGAAGTTGGTGATGGGTTCGTCCAGCGTTTGAGAGAACCCAAGTGCCCCTAAGAAAGTCAATCCCAGGGTGGCCCAGCGGTTTGATTTTGTTCGGAATGTCTTCATTTAGCTAATTGAGAACGTGCGGCGAGGATATGGTTGCATACTTCGCGGACAGCACCGTTTCCACCAGCCCGCTGGGTCGTGTAATTTGCGGACGCCAGGAGTTCGGGTTGGGCTTCAGGGACAGCCACGCCGATGGCGGCTAGCTCGATCGCTTCGATATCGATGGTATCGTCTCCCATATAGACTGCTTGCTCGGGCTTGAGACCCAATTCCTTCAGAAGCGACGAAAGGACCAGGGCTTTGTCTTTCCTGCCCTGAAGAACGAAATCAACCTTGAGCTCCTCCGCCCGGCGATCGGTTGCTTCCGATTCCCGGCCTGATATCCAGGCAATTTTTACGCCTGCTTCACGGAGCATGACGAGACCAAGTCCGTCGATGATGGAAAAGCGTTTTGTTTCAGATCCGTCCGATGAGACATAAATACTACCATCGGTCAAAACGCCATCCACGTCCATCGCGAACAATTCGATAGCACCCCAATTCAAGTTGTGAGTCATTTCGCTCATTAACTATTCAGCCTCTAACCAGTCTATCATGGACGCAAGGATGCTATTCGCATTGGGGCGATAGTCGGCTTCCAGTTCAGCAGCAAAAGGAACCGGCATGTCTTTGGATGTGATTCTGAGAGGGGGAGCTTCGAGGTCGAAAAACTGGTTTTCCACGATGCGGGAAACCAGTTCCGCACTAAAGCCAGCATTGCGCCGACTTTCAGTTATGACGACGAGTCGGCCGGTTTTTGCAACGGAGTCCTGGATGGATTGAAGATTGAGAGGGTTGAGCGCTCGGAGGTCCCAAAGCTCACATTCCAAGTCGTATTCCTCCTTCAAATACTCGATGGCTTCGTTGGCCCATATCGTCATTTCCCCGTAGGTCACTACTGTGGCGTAGTCTCCCGGGCGTCGCAGGGCCGGCTGCCAGATATTACGATAGTTCGGATTGAACGTGATAGGTGATTTAAGGAGATTATAGAGATTTTTGTGCTCGAAGAAAATGACTGGATTATCGTCTTCATAGGCAGCCAGCAGACCGTCATACGCATCCTGAGGGGTACTGGGGTAGAGGAATTTAGTTCCGGGAATATGAAGATAGAGTGCTTCGAGATCTTGGGAATGGAACGATCCAAAAGTGAGCCCCCCACCACAGGGAAAGCGATAGACGAGCGGGGCTTTCGCCCCCGAGCGGAAGTGATAGGTGCCGGCATTCAGAGTGATTTGTGTGGTCGCGTCCGTCGCGAAGTCGGCAAACTGGAATTCGACGATGGGGCGATGGCCATTGACTGCCAAGCCCGTGGCGTAGCCTACCATAGCGGATTCGCAAATGGGCGTATTGATTACGCGGTTACGTCCGAACTCCCGAAAGAGTCCCTTGGTGACTTTAAAGGGTCCTCCATAGTCGGCGATGTCCTGTCCCATGATGATCGATTCAGGAGATTCTGACAAAATCCTATCTAGGGCACGATTGATGGCCTGGGCAAAGGTCACCGCTTCAGGGGCGGATTCTTCGGCAGGTTTCCAGTCGATCTCTAAGTTTGTCTTCGCGTAGACATCGTCGATGAGTCCTTCCGGACTGCACATGGGAAGCTTTAGGGCGGCGTTGACGGTCTCGGTGACGAAGCTCTTTAGCAGGGCTTCTTCCTGCTCAATGCGGTCGCCATGCCCCTTTGCGACCAATCGCTCACGAAGGTTCTTAAGGCAGTCCTCATCGAACCATTTTTGAGTAAGCTCCGGATCGATATAGTCGAGGGTATCGTAGCCCGCATGACCGAGAAGCCGAAGCGTGTGCATCTCGATAAGCATGGGTCGGCGGGTCTCCCGGGTTTCGTCGATCGCGTCCTGAAAGACCTTTAGGTTTTCCTCGATATTGGCGACATCGAGCTCGATCCCTTTCATGCCGTATCCCTTGGCCCGGTCGACTAGTTTGCCCGCATACTGTTCGTGGAGGGGTGTTGAGTAAGCGTAATTATTATTTTCGATTACAAAGATCACTGGAAGGTTGAGCACGCTTGCGAGGTTCATGCTCTCGTGAATCTCGCCCGTGCTCGATCCCCCATCGCCGAAGAAAGTGATGCCAATCGCCTTGTGTCCTTTGCGGCGCTGGGAATCGGTTCCGCCCAAAACGTTGGAAGACATTTTCCCTAGGTGGCTGATCATGGGGAAGCTTCGATTTTTGGGATCGCCATGGTGGGCGTTCCCTTCACGGGCTTTGGTGGGGCTTCCTGAATTTCCTAGGAACTGGCACACGTGATCGCCGAGATGATCGGACCAAATGAGATGACCGGGCATGCCGCGATGCGTCCAGGAAACACAGTCGATAGACTTGTCCATCATGAGACCCAGCGGGACGACTAGGCCTTCATTCCCGTTTGATACGGTGACCGTACCCTTCATTTTGCCCTGCCGGTAGAGTTCGAAAATGCGGGCGTCCGTGAAGCGGCTATAAACCATCCAGCGATAGGCGAGGAGCAAGTCTTCGTCGTTGGCCGATTTGCTTTCGAAACGGAGGTCTCTCTCGAGGAGAATGTCTGGTGTTTTCGGGAAAACCTCGGGGTTCATTGCAGATGAGCTCATGAGTGAAAGATTAACTTACGGTTTAGGTGTTGGCAGATCAACGATTCTTGCACCCTCGCCCAACTGCTCCTTGAATGCTTCGAGCGAGTTTAGGAATTCAACATCGCTGTCGGAGGACCAATTCCACGTTTTGCCCAGGACGACGTGCTTCTTCAGCTTCTCCGAAGCAGGCAATTGCATTTCGGAAACGATTGAGGTGATGACTTGGGCCGACAGCCCTTGAGGAGGGTTCAACTGGAAGAGGCAGTAAATCGCTTCGTCCGTTTCCCATGCCTCGAGAGGGGCTAACTGCCAGCCGGCGGACGGTGTATCCAATAGAATCTTGGTGGTTTCAGATTGGATCGGCTCAGATTGCAGACAACCAGCCAGGAGGATGAAAAGCCCGGCGAGAGCGAAGACTTTTTTCAAAGTGGGCCTCTGAGATCGCCCGCTACCTTCTAAAGCATGGCGGTAAAACATCGAATCTCTAAACATCGATTTTCTTAACAATGCTGATAGCCACGTTGCTCTTATCCATAAGTTTGTCATAGAGACTGTCGAAGAAGTTGATGCCGGCATCGTAGGCCGTTTTCAGGCAAGATTCCGCGACTGCATTGTTCACCTGGTCACCGAAAGTGACCCAGGAGCTGAATGAAAGCTCACTGAACCTGAGGCCTGACTTGCTGATACGTCTGTATTTCATTGAATGATAAAAGAGTTATGAATGTAGAAATAAGAAGTGCGAGTGGTGAACCTTGATAGGTTTGGAAGCAAACCCTCGATCTTCGTTCTTACTTCTTCAATCATCTATGGGTAGCGTTTTGCGTCGATTTTTTCGATTCGGGCGATATGGCGGCCGCCTTCAAATTCGGTTTCCAGCCAGGTATCCACAATGTTAAGAGCCTCCTGCTGAGTGACTGTTCTCTCACCTAACGCGAGCACGTTGCCGTTATTATGGGACCGGTTCCACATTGCGAGCTGCTCATTCCAGCAAACGCCGCACCGCACTCCGGGCACACGATTCGCCGTTATGGCTTCGCCGTTTCCCGAGCCTCCGAGCACGATTCCCCGATCGCACTTACCGGCCGCAACCGCCTCTGCAACCGGGCGAATAAAGTCAGGGTAGTCGCAGGATTCGGTCGAGTCTGTGCCGTAGTCCTCAACGTTGTGCCCTCGTTGGAAAAGATGGGCGATGATCGCATTCTTGTAATTGTATCCGGCATGGTCAGAGCCAATTGCGACAGTGAGTTTGCTCATTTGCTTGGTATGGTCACGTCCAGCGCACGATTCAACGCATTTTTAGGCCACAGACCTCAAGTATTGCCGGTCCCTAGAAATAGACCCAGAAAAAGAGCCCAAACGAAGGCTTAGATCTTTGTTTTAGTTGCCTGCTTTTTGTTGCTTTAGGATGTTGGCAGGAGTGATACGGATTGAGCTCCGGTCCGTTTGCATCTTGTAGGTCTTGCTGCCGATACGAATGGAAAGCGCGTTGGCGTCGCTATAATGGATGCGCACGCTTCCCGAAGCGGAAAGCTCTTTCTCCTGCCCTGCCGGCAATACGGCGAAAAACAACGGAATGTTTCCTTCCACCTGCTTTATTTCTACTCGAACATCGTCATTGGCGATCAGGGTGAAGGCCGCTGCATTGGCTTCAGGAGCGATGACGGCAGGCGTCTCCGTGAGATTTGTATCGGGCGCGGGATCGCTGGACTCCATGAAGGTGAGGAATCCCCAGATAACGGCGATGATTAGGATCAAAGCGAGACCGGCAACGATCCCGATCTTGATCGCGACACCCTGTTCGATATTGAATCGCTCCCAGATTGGAATGGATTCGGAAGTCTCGCTGGTGCTTTCGATTGCCCTGTCTTCTACGGATCCGGGGTTCTGGGCCCCCTCGGCCACCAAAGGCTGCTCCTGCAGTTCCAGCCGCCCCAAAAATTCACGCGCGTCGCGTCGAGAGGACTTTCCCTCTCCAATCAAGTGAGCGTTGTAGTCCGTGATGACCTTGTCTGAATTGACTTTCAAGTAGTTGGCGTAGGAACGGAGGAACCCTCGAACATAAATGTCGGGAAGATTCATCTTGAACGAGTTCGCCTCGAAGTTGTTGAGGTATTCGCCGCGAATCTTAGTCGCTTCGGATGCTTCTCTCACCGTGATACCCTTGCGCTTGCGGGCTTCTTCCAGACGTTCGCCTATACTATGCATGAAATAACTTATTACAGGGGATTTTTAAATAAAACAAGCGATTAGGCGGCAGGTTTCAATGAAACTCTTACAGAAGTCCGTTTTTAGCTGGCAGTTAGCAGTTATTGGCTGGCGATTGGCGATTGGCCACCTGCTTCGATTGATGAATCGAAGTTCGCGGAGGAGTGGGATAGGGGAGTAACGGAATTGTGGGTACAAATGAGGTATCTTTTGAGGGATGATGTTGCCGCTACCAGATATTAACACTTAAGGGCTGGTGCCTGTCCAGAGCGTCACGAGCCTGTCCCAAGGCGGTATACCGCTATTTTAGTTGGATCATCGGACTCGGAATTCAGGTAGGGCTGACTGTCCCGATTCAGCCGTTACTTCAGGAGGATAGGTGCAGTGGGGCTGTTTAGGATGAACAGCCCTACCGAAGTTGGCGACCGCAACGATACGAACCGAGGAATGACCCTACCTCTGCGGCTTCAAAAAGCCAAGGCTGACGAGGAAATGGTCCATTTTCTTGATGCAATCCTCATAGTACTCCTTTCCGTTCGCGCTGGCTCGGCCAGGATTGAAGAAGCCGTGGGCTCCGTCTGTATAAATATGGAGGTCACAGCGTCCCCCTGCATCTTCGATGGCCTTTTCGAAGGCGATTCCGGTGCCCACAGGGACGAGATCGTCGTTGTCGCCCAACAAAAAAAGGGTTGGGGGTGGCGAGGAGATGTTGTGGAGGGGTGAGAACCCCTCCCAAAATTCCCGTACGCGATCGTGCCCGTACCCGTTGACGCTGTTATCAATTACGGGATTAAAAAGCAGGAGTGCGTTGGCCTGGGTGGAAATTTTCTTATCGTCACGGGTGTCATTGAACCCTTCGCAAAAGGTTGTGGCCGCGGCCAGATGACCTCCTGCAGAACCGCCACCGACGGCGAGGCGCTTAGGATCGATTCCAAGTGACTGTGCATTTGCTTTCACGTAGCGAATGGCACTCTTGGCGTCGACGAGGCAGACGTTGGGCGGCACTGAATGCGAATTTAGCGTCCGGTACTGAGCGCAAATTGCCACCATTCCTCGCTGGGCCAGGTATTCCGCTTGAGGGGCGAAGTGCTCGATTTGGCCTCCATTCCAACCGCCACCGAAGAAGAAAACGGCACAAGGCAATGCGGTGCCTCCGGCCTGACTCGATGGGCCGTAGCGTTTTAGGATGAGGCTTTCGCCGGGACTGGTTTTCTTGAAGGCGATAATCTGAGTGCTGATGAGCGAATCGCTGGCCTGCAGGCTAAGATTGAATGTTATTAGGGCAAGGACGAGGGAAAGCGTAACTCTCATTGTTTTCATAAACGCATAAAAAAAGCCCGCAGTCGATAACGGGCTTAAAAATTCTTTGTACGAGAAACGGTTTCTTTCACTTACGGTGTTTGAGGAATTCTAACAGTCCAAAGCCTATTCTGAGTAGAATAATAGTGCTGACGGAGTCGGGAACATACCCTGCCGGACGCAACTCGCCGAACCAGCATTCTTTGGCACCGTCAACGCATACGTCCTCGGGAAGGGTCGTACTACCAGTAACCTTAGACCCCCGAGCTCCTTCCGGCGCAAAAATTGTGGGCTTGTTCTGATTGTTCCAGAGAGAGGAAAAAGAGTTTGAGGCACAGGTTGGGATAGCAACTGGATTGTAACCTAATAAGATTTCGATTGTTCGAGCCGTCTTTCAAAGAAAAGGCCAAATTATTGAACTAACCAGCTGTTTCTGCATTCAACCTGGCCTGCCTACCACCTGAATCCAGCGGTTTAGTAAGAGTGAAAATAGCCACTTAACCCGTGGTGTTAATGGTGGCGTTGATCGTAGTCCCCGTGCTGTTCTGAAACAGGATACTATAGACTTCACCGCTGCCGCCCTCCAGTCCTGTGGAAACGGTGAAAGTCGGAATTGTAATGACACTATTGCCGGAGGACGTGGAAACATGCTATTCGCTTTTACTGATTTTCCTATAATTTTTGAACAATCTCTCTAAGAGTTCGTGGCGAAATCTTATGCAGGAAGACTTAGTTTTTGCTTCTTTGGACCTAGCCTCCGCGACGTAGCTTCGCGGAAATGGAGCTACTTTCTAGGATTAACCATCCCGACGTGCCGAGGTCGATGGAAAGTTAGCCCCTCGATTCGAACCATCTATCTTCGAAGCGGATACCAATTGGTCAGCCTATCGATTGGACACTCCTGATGATAGAGCGAAGTCAACTAGAAACGATAACCCAATCTGCTCCACTTACTTGATCTTCGATCATCCGTCTTCTCACCGCTACTTCAAGACAAGTCGGTTGCTAGTGGTGGTGTTTCTCTAGGTGTTGCCGCAGTAAGTCCTTGCCGTAGTCATTACCATTGGGGGTGCGGACGACGACATGGATGTGCTGGCGGACGGGGCTGCGGTCAGTGTAGTATTGCCGCATTCCCACCGGTGCTTGATGATCAAATTCAATGAGAATCACGGGGCTGTGGATCCGGTAGTAGAAAACGGCTTCTTCGCTCGTATCGCCTACCCAGGCGAAATGGGTTTCATTTAAATGTTCCGCGACCTCGCTCATGCGGGCTTTGGCATGTCCATCGCCCATGTTGCCCACGTGGAGACCGACCAGATCGAGTAGTTTAGCTTGCTGTTTCGAGTTGAGCTCGGACGCTTTGATTCCTGCGTAGTCCAGGACGACGTTGTCTTTGAAGGCCTCGGTGAGATTGTTGTTGCGCGTTTTTTCCGACTGGATGATCGCCTTCTTTTTCTGGATGCTGTCGAATGTTTGGATCAGAGCCAGTCCCTGATTCTGCTCGTCCTGAAGGATCGTGGTGCCCTTAAACTGGCCCGACTCGGCAATCACCGGCTCGGAGCCGACGAAAACAGGCGACATGACCACTTGGTCGCCGAGAACGAAATAGTTGATGATCAAGTGGTGCCCGTCGATTTGCCAGCCCCACGGTTCCGTGGCGGAGGGCTCGCCCATAAGAGTGATCCAGTAAAGAAGCTCATTGTACTGAGGAAAGTCGTTGTTGTTAAGCTCCCCCAGGGTCCGATTTAAATTCATGATGTCCGTGGATAGCTTGATTCCCTTGGCACTGAGCGAGGCTTTCAGAAGCTCAAACGCCGCATCGCGTTGGGTAGGGTTCATCTCGTCAAAACTGACTCCTTGGCGAATGTAGAAATGCTGGTTCATCCACTTGCGCCATTCCGGATCTTCTACAGGAAAATTGGTCTTGGCCTGCTGCTCTGGGTTGAGAGTTTTGAGGAAAGCTAAGGCGGCCTTGCGGACGGGTTCCGTCGAGACACCGGTGGATCGGATGTGGAAAAGGTCCTTTTGAACCTCGCCATTGGTCGTTACGCCCTTGAAAGGCTCAGCCAGCCCATTTTGCTCAGCCCGGATCGAGGTTTGGCGGAACCGAGCGTCTCTGTCGCTGTGCGGTTTAGATATGAGAAATGAAGGGAGCAGGATTGAAGGGACAAGAGCGGTAAGGAGTAATTTGGGGCACATTGATCATTAGTAGGAAAATAGACTCACAGGAACATACGGGAAATCGGATGGCCTTTTTGAGCGGGCCGGTGAAATTTCCCGTAGGAGCGGTTTTACGCAAAAGAATGAAATCGTTACAAAAATGTCCGAAAGCATCCTTTTTAGGCTCTCATGGTCAGAAAACCCTTACATTGAGTCCAAGTCAACGAGGATTTCGCGGGGGCTGGAGCCGTTTTCGGGGCCAACGATTCCGCGGTCTTCTAGATCTTCCATCAAACGGGCGGCTCGGTTGTATCCAATTCGCAATCGCCGCTGGAGCATGGACGTCGAGGCCCGTTTGGTGGAACGGAGCACGTCCAGGGCTTGAGACAGGAGATCATCTCCTTCTTCGTCTCCGCCGCCCAGCGTCAGCTCCTCGGGGGCTTCGATTTGGCGTTGGACTTCTTCGGCAAATTTTGGCGGACCGTTGGATTGAAGGTCTTTTACGATGTCAGCGATCTCCTCGTCCGAAACGAAAGCGCCTTGCGATCGAATGATCTTGGAGCTTCCTGGGGGTGAGAAAAGCATGTCACCGCGACCGATGAGCTGTTCGGCTCCGGGTCCGTCAAGAATCGTCCGACTGTCGATCTTGGAAGATACTTGGAACGAGATGCGGCAGGGAAGGTTCGCTTTAATGACTCCGGTGATGACATTAACGGAAGGACGCTGAGTTGCAATGACAAGATGGATACCTGCGGCGCGAGCCAGTTGGGCGAGACGAGCGATACCCGTTTCCACGTCGGCAGGGGCGACCATCATGAGGTCGGCTAGCTCGTCTACGATGCATACGATGTAGGGAAGCTTGTCCGGTATTTCGTCCAAGACGCCCTCGTCGCGAGGGACTGAAATCTCCAACTGCTCATCTTCGGTTTTTTCCGCTTCTGTTTTTTCTCTTTCGGGTTTTTTCCGTCCATTGAATCCGGCAATGTTTCGCACGCCTACCTTGGCAAAAGTTTCATAGCGGTGCTCCATTTCGTTGAGCAGCCACTTGAGAGCTCCGGGGACCTTTTTAGGATCGGTCACCACGGGGATCAGCATGTGAGGAAGGGCATTGAAGACCTTCATTTCAACAATCTTGGGATCCACCATAATGAACCGCAAAGCGTCAGGACTAGAATGGAATAGTAGGGATGTGATGATCGCGTTGATACAAACCGTTTTACCTGCCCCCGTTGCCCCCGCTATGAGAACGTGGGGCATCTTGGTCAAATCTGAAATGATTGGTTTGCCGCTGACATCTTTCCCAAGAGCGATTGGAATCTCCGCTTTGGACTTGGCCCAATCCTCGGACTCGAGGATCTCGCGAATCCCGACGGCCGTGGGGTTTTGGTTGGGAACTTCGATGCCTACGCAACCCTTGCCCGGAACGGGTGCCAAGATGCGTACCGATTGGGCCCGCATACCGAGGGCGATGTTCTTGTCCAAGCTCGAGATTTTTTCTACCCGAACCCCAGGGGCGGGATAGACCTCGTAGCGTGTGATGACGGGGCCGATATGGATTTCGCCCATGGTGACCTCGACGCCGAATTCTTGTAGCGTTTTCTGAAGTCGTTCTGCGTTCCCCGCATGTTCATCTTGAGAATTTGAGTGGTGGGGTATTGCCTGTGGGGCGAGAACGTCGAGATTCGGAAAAATATAGTCTCCGTGTGAATGGGGTAGTTTAACTCGAGCTTTTTTCGTCTCTTCGGCAGCCACAAACTTGAGAACGTCCTTGAGCGGTGGCTTCTTCTTGGATTCCTCTTCCGGTTCAATAACCGGAATGGGTTCCTGGGGTTCAGCAACCGGCTCCGTATCGATTTCCGCCTTTATCTCCGCAGTGCGTCCTTTTGCCGCGGCTCTTCCGACGGCGAACATTTGCTTGGCGGCGTTTTTCTCATCCTGGGCCAAGCGTTTTGCTTCAATTTTTTCCTCATTTAGGCGAGCACGTTCTTCCTTGCGTGCGAGTTTAGCTAGCTGTCTGGCCTCCCGTCTCTCCTCGCGAGCCACTTTCCACTGGGCCAGCCAGCCGCGAATTCCGCCTCCTTTTTTACCAAAGGTCGTCGAAGGAAGTCCCGGGGACACGACCAGGATGAGGGTTGTTAGAAAAATGGACCCGAGTATGAGAGTGGATCCTATGTCGCCAATGTAGGTTCGAACAAAATGGGAATAGAGGAACTGTCCCAAGACGCCACCGGCATCTTTTGCGTAAATCAGTTTATCTAGGAAAAACAGATTTTGAACAGCGAGCAGGCCGGAGTAGCTCATGACGTTACAGAGCATCGCGACTGCGATGGCCCAGGTGCCATGCCGAACTTTGCGAAAGTAGAGCCAAGCCCGCCATGCGAAGAAGATCGGGATGAACCAGGCGGCTCCCCCAAAAAAATAAAAGCTTAAGAGGGCGAGTTTAACCCCCAGCAGGCCGAATGCGTTGCTTCGGGAGCCGAGGGACTGATCAGTGAAGTTGTCAGGGTTTTGGCTCGGATGGAAATCAAGATACGAAACCGATAAGAGGGCGGCGAGCAGGGTGCACAAGCCAACCCACCACCAGCGGCTTCTGAGTCGAGGCTGATTGATGTCGGATTGTTTTTTAGAGTTGGAAATGCGATTTCCGGGCATATGGCTGATTCTGATACTCGATTGGGCTGCGATTCGCGGCTCAAAGCCGATTTTGATGTAAAGAGATGAAAAGACTGTTTTCCACGGAAACTGCAAGGACTCGATGAGCTATCCTATTTACTTTAAACCGATTTATCAAGAACGCGTATGGGGAGGCCGGAATTTGAGCACGGCACTCGGCCGGGACCTTCCCAATGGGGGACCCATTGGCGAAAGTTGGGACGTGGTTGATCGTTCAGAGGCAATGTCGGTCATTGAGGGAGGCCCGCACGACGGAAAGTCGCTGAGAGAGGTAATTAAATCTGATCCTGTAGCGATAATGGGCGAAAGTTACGATTCAGAGCGACCGTTCCCCATCTTGGTGAAATGGCTCGATTGCACGGATCGGCTGAGTTTGCAAGTTCACCCTCCAAAGGAGCTTGCCGGAGAGCTCGGTGGCGAACCTAAAACGGAAAATTGGTATATTGCGAGTTGCACGGAACAAGCGTCTTTGATTGTCGGCCTTAAGAAGGGCGTTGAACGGGCCGAGTTTGAGTCGCGACTCATTGAAGGCACCCTTGAGGATTGCGTACACCGTTTCCAGGTTTCTGCCGGCGAGTCGATACTCGTCGAAAGCGGGCGTTTGCACGCTATAGACGCTGGCAATCTGATTTTAGAAATCCAGCAAAACTCCGACACGACTTATCGCGTCTACGATTGGGGTCGTGAGGGTCTTGATGGTAAGCCCAGGCAACTCCATGTAGAGGAATCGCTAAAGTGCATCGATTGGAATGATTTCGAGCCTTCCACTCGTAAACAAACATCGGGGAGGGCTGTTTTGGCGGATTGCCGCGAGTTTCGAATTGTAAAATATGCGCTTAATTTTGAATCAGACCCCCTTGTGTTGGGCTCTGGAGCCGCCAGGCTTGTTACCGTAGTTGACGGAATGGTCCAATTTGGAGAAGCAAGGGTTTCGACGGGAACGACTGTATTGTTACCGGCAAGTCAAGACTTCGAAGCAAGTTGTCTGAGGGAGACTACTCTTTTAGTTACCGATCGTTTTATTTGACAACGGAAGCGACGAAAGTCGGCCCAACATTTTGGTGAGCCAAGAAAAGAAAGATTGTAAGAGTGTTGACCGCCCATCAGCGGGGAGTCCGATTGTGTCGCGACGAGGTGGGGTAATGAAGTCCGCTTTCTTCTCTGGCCTGTTCTTATCGGCGGCTATAATCCTGTTATGGATGGTCTCCCTCCCGATGGCATTCGACTACAAGCTCGAAAAAGACACGGGCTGCTCATGGGGTGCCGGCCGATTGGCGTGTAATCCATTTGGATTAAACATTTGGATTGAAGACGCCGTTTTGGGAAATTCCCAAGGTTTTGGTGAAGGAAGGATCATGATGGATATTAATCGATTTGAGGCGAAGGCGAAGCTGGAGACACTCATTTCCGGAACCGCTGAAATCGAGCGTGCTTACCTCGACCTGGATCGTGTGTCGCTCATCGTCGACGAGCAAGGCCAACTCAATCTAGAGAAATTCGCCAAAGATTTGTTTGGTGAATCGAAGGGGCTGGGAAACCAGTTGCGAATCGAGCAATGCCATCTGAAAATCAAGACGGTCGAGATAATGGATTTATCCTCTCCGAATCCCACGCACAATGTGGTTCGGCTGGGAGTGGATATTGACGACTACAAAGCGGAAGGGGCATTGGGGATTTTCAAGCCATTGTTTGAAATCGTTGCCAGAGCAGAGTATCTGCCTGAAGGAATCGGCGGAATCGCCGATGCGAAAACGGTGATATCGAGTTTTTAGCAAGAAAACGAGGTCATCGGAAACAAATGAGGCTGGACCTTCTTGAAAAACTTTTTGATTCCAGAAGGTTCAAATCTAATGAACCAGGTATTTGAGGATTAGGACAAAGACGTGTAATGAACAAGGATGAGAAAAAAGAAAACACAGAAGATCCAATTGAAGGGGTTGCCGAGGAGTCGGAAGATCCGATTGAAGCGTCGGGTGAGGGGGAAGCAGTAGAGGACCAGCCAGGTGAAAAAGAGCTGTCCCTCGAGGAGCAGTTGGCTGAGGCCAAGGCTCTTGCGGACGAAAACTACAAAAACTACCTTCGGGCTGTAGCGGATCTAGATACGTATCGCCGTCGTGTGATTCGCGAGAAGGACGATCTGCGCCAATACGCCATATCGGGATTACTCGAGTCGATATTGCCGATCTACGATAACATGGGATTGGGATTAATGTCAGCGGAGCAAGCGGTTGATCCAAATGTAGTCTCTGAAGGAATCCGTATGGTCATTACGCAGTTCCAGACCGTTTTAGGCGAAAATGGAATAGAGGAGATCAGCCCAGGGAAAGGAGATGCCTACGACCATAATTTACACGAAGCGGTGCAGACCCAGCAGAGCGACGAAGTTGAAGCGGGAGCCGTTTTGCAGTTGGTTCGACGGGGATTCTTGCTTAACGGACGACTCATTCGCCCTGCAACGGTTATTGTTTCGGGAGAGGCTTCCCAATAATAGGTTAGCTAATTTAGCCTAACATCTAGAGAATTGAACTGAACTGTGAAAGAGGACTATTACGAATTGCTCGGGGTGAGCCGCCAAGCGACCCAGGACGAGCTGAAAAAGGCGTATCGCAAGATGGCCGTTAAGTTTCATCCGGACAAGAACCCGGGCAATAAGGAGGCGGAAGAAAAGTTTAAGAAAGTCTCCGAAGCGTATGAAGTCCTTAAAGACGACCAGAAAAGAGCCGCCTACGATCGATACGGGCACGCTGCTTTCAGTGGTGGCGCAGGGGGAGGTGCTTCTGCGGGAGGGCCTTTCCATGACCCGTTTGACATTTTCAGTGAGGTATTTGGCGGAGGCGGCGGAGGTGGAAGCATCTTCGAGGAGTTTTTCGGTGGCGGCGGCGGACGGAGTTCGGGCCGTAATGGGGCCCAGCGTGGATCGGATTTGCGTTACGATTTGGAGATCCAGCTAGAGGATGCAGCTAAGGGCACCGAGAAAGAGATATCCTTTCGCAAGCCCGCTCAGTGCACTCGTTGTAAGGGAAATGGAGCCGAGCCCGGAACCGGTGTGGTTACCTGTCCGACTTGTGCGGGTCACGGACAAGTGACGGCATCCAAGGGTTTTTTCTCAGTCAGGCAGACCTGTTCGACCTGCCATGGCAGTGGGAAAAAAGTGGAGAAAGCCTGTTCCAACTGTGGCGGCGAAGGTCGTGTGAATGAGACCACCAAGATTAAAGTCAAAGTGCCTGCCGGAGTAGACACGGGTTCAAAATTGCGTTCGGCGAACAATGGTGAGGCTGGGGCCGGAGGCGGACCTTCTGGCGACCTTTACATCGTGATTCATGTCGGGGATCACGAAATTTTTGAGCGCCAGGAAGAAAATCTGTTTTGCCAGATTCCGATAAAGTTTACTTTGGCTTCTCTGGGTGGGATGATTGAAGTTCCTACTCTGACGGGCAAAGCGAGTCTAAAAATACCGGCTGGTACCCAGTCGGGAACTACGTTTAGATTGAAAGGTAAGGGTTTACCTAGTTTGCGCGGCGGATATTTTGGGGACCAAATGATTAGGGTTGAAATCGAAGTACCCACCTCCCTTTCAAGCGTACAACGTCAGAAGCTCGAAGAGTTTGCGCTAGCCTGTGGTGACGCCGACGAGCCGGTCGGAAAGAGGTTCTTCGATAAGGCGAAAAAGTTTTTCGACTAATTCTCCTGTGGCTGGGCCTTTTACCTCCTTCACGAGCATCAGGGACTAAAACAAAAGCTTTGGGACGAACTCGAGTCGGTCCTGTCGGGTTACGATCCGGCTTTTGACGATGTGCCAAAATTGGCATACACGAGAGCAGTAGTCGATGAGTCTTCACGCCAGTATCCGACGGTCCACGTCTTTTCTCGGCAGGCTCTGGGAAAAGACGTGGTGGGGGTATTCCAGTGCCTAAGGGATCATTCATGACAATTTCTTCCTATGTTTTGCATCGACACAAGCTCCTCTGGGAGAATCCAGATGCTTTCGAGCCAGAGCGATTTATGCCAGTTCGTTCTGGGGACGTAAAACAATACTCACATATCCCGTTTGGAGCGGGGCCGAGGATCTGTATGGATAAGAATCTCGAATTGATGGAGGCGGTGCTGTTGCTAGCTCGTTTCGCTCAGCGTTTCGATTGTAAGTTGAAATCGGGGCATCTGTAGAGACCCTCGGAAGAATGACTCTCCGACTTCGCATGGGCATGCCGATGCGGATGGTCAAGCCTAGCCGGTCGCGAAGATCAGTAAAATAGTCGATTTTCAGCTTTTTCAATGGGCGTTCTTCCTTCTTAATTCGGCACATGTTCGAAGTTAGGGGGCAACTTTCGCGGGAAGAATTTGAATCAGTCGAGAATCTCATATTCGAGTCCGAGGGGATGGTGCATTGGAATTTGTACGAGAATTTCGATGACAAAGGGTATTGGGTGCAAGGGGTGTTCGAATCGCTGGAAGATGCGGAGGTGGGTAGACAGTTATTCGAAGAATTAGTTGTAGTTTCCGGTGATCTTAAAATTCTCGAATTGGAGGATCGAGATTGGAAGGAGAGCTACAAGGATCACTTCAAGCCGTGGGCGATCGGAAAACTGCATTGGGCCCCTTTGTGGCTAAAGGATGAATACGAATTACCTGAGGGCCATCAAGCAGTTTGGCTCGATCCGGGCATGGCGTTTGGAACTGGCAATCATGGAACCACCCGTCTTTGCTTAGAGCAATTGATCGCATTCAAGGAACGCGGGCACAGCAAAAAGGCCTGTCGCCTAGTGGACGCAGGATGTGGGTCGGGGATATTGTCAATTTCCGCAGCCAAGCTTGGATTCGAAAACGTTAAGGGATTCGACATCGATGCGGATGCGGTTCGGATTGCGGCGGAAAACGCGGACTTAAACGATGTAGGAAAGATCAATTTTGCTGTCTGTGGACTCGAGGAAGGGCTTCCTGAAGCGGGGGGAGACTGCCTGTTGGCGAATATTCTCGCGAACGTCCTTGTCGCGAATTCCGAACGGCTCGTGAGAGCGGTTGCACCCGGTGGCTGGCTCATCCTTAGCGGTATTTTAGGAACTGAGGTCGAGCAGGTCGCCGACCATTTTAGAGGTTGCGGCAAATGGAGAGCAGTCAGAACAGACGCTCTAGATGAGTGGGCCAGCGTCACTCTAGTAAAACTACCTCGTTAGGAAAGGTCGACGATGGGCCGTCACCCGACCAGTTCGTCATGCATAAAAGTTAACTTATTGTGCGGCTGTTAGATCGGGTTTGTCTTGCAGGATGAGGAGACCGAGCTCCGGAAATACGGAGGCAAGGGGGAGGTCGTCGTTGATAACGATGGTCAACAGAAAGCCTTGTTCCGCTTTTACAGATCGGCGTTCTACTAGCTCAAGTGGTCTCCGATTTTCGTAATGGATCTGAGGGAGCTCAACTAATCTCTCTCGGGCAGTTTAGCGGGAGAATCGCTAGATGGGCCGGGTAGAGCTTGAGGCTTTGGCTCGAGGATGGACTCACCTACAAGAGGGGCTGCTTCGATAACCGATTCAGTTTCGGTTGCGATCAGTTCGTCTACGTCACTTTTCCCAAAACTGGAGACCATGATTTCGATGGGGCCGATCTGCTCAAAACTGAGAGACTTCTGGAGCAACTCCGATATTCGGTTTTGCAATCGTTCACTGGTCTCCCTCAGGTGGTCCGCCTTGGAGAGACGAAGCGACACATTCGTATTGATTTGCTCACCAACGATTTTCACGACGGGCCGAGCGGCTTCGACCCAATCGTCTTTCAGACAAGCTTGTCTTATCAGATCCTGAAGCGCTTTTCGTGAAACCAGAACGGATCCCGTTGAGCTCGAGAAGGCGGTCAGTCGGGAGACGGGTTTTTTAAGCACCTGACGGAGACCGATGATAACCAGAGCGAAAGCGACGAATATACCAATAATCGTGTAGGGGGACAGCGACTCTATCAAGTTGTTCGCCTGTTCTATTAGTTCGGGCATACCAGGCGCGAGTTAAGCATTACAACTAGTCGTTGTCGCTTGCTTTTTCTTCAATAGTTTCATCGTCTGCCATTTTGACGCCTTCGATAATAACATCGACACCAGCTACGGTTTTACCCGTCATGTTCGTCACTTGCTTAGCGACAATCATTTGCAGGCTTTCCGCCGTTTTGGCGAGTTCGACGCCGTATTCCATCAAAACGCGGACTTCGATCTGGTAGTTGCCTGCCTCGTCTTCGGAGACTCGTACCCCCTTGTCAGATTCTTTGCTCGAAATTTGGGCGATGAAGTTTTCCACAAAGTTTCCCCCGACGGCAAGTACGCCCGGCACGTTGATGGCCGCCATTTTAACAATCGTAGATACGACGGTGTGGTTGACTTTGATTTCCCCGAGCGATCCTTCTGACAACTCGACGGTTTCAATGGTGCTTTCTTGAGATTCCATTTGTATTAGATGTTTTGAAAAATTGGATAATGACCCGCTCGAATAGTTGAGTGAATCGCGACTTCGTGCTCTGTGCTATTGTGGAGAATGGTATGAAAAGGAAAATGTTTCAAGATAAGAGGCAATTTAATGGAAAACTTCGACTTCCGTTGCCTCTCGATCGTCTGGAATCAATCAAATTTGGGCTTTCTCTCCAAGAAATCTTCCATAAAGGCAGTGGTGGCTTCACCTGCCTGGAATTTGGGATCGCTGATAACGGCCTTTTGGAGGGGAATCGTTGTCTTGACCCCTCGAATTATATATTCGCTCAAAGCCCGATACATGCGTTGAATCGCAACGTCTCGCGTGCGTCCATAGGTGATCAACTTGCCTATCATGCTATCGTAGTAGGGCGGGATGATGTAGCCCCCGTAAGCGTGTGAATCTAAGCGAACGCCGTGGCCTCCAGGTGCATAGTAAAGATCGATGCAGCCGGGGCTAGGAATGAAATTGCGAGAAGGGTCTTCAGCGTTGATGCGACACTCGATGGCATGGTAATTGAATTGTACGTCGTTTTGGGTGAATGCGATGGGCTCGCCGCTAGCTATCAAAATCTGTTGTTTGATGAGATCGACTCCGGTGACCTCCTCCGTCACCGGATGCTCGACCTGAATCCGCGTATTCATCTCAAGAAAGAAAAACTCGCGCTGGTCGTTAACCAGAAATTCGATCGTGCCAGCTCCTTCGTAGTCTGCGGCTCGCGCCGCGTTGACAGCGGCTTCGCCCATCCGTGCGCGTAATTGGGGGTCAATAAAAGGAGATGGCGCCTCTTCGATTAGTTTCTGGTGTCGCCGTTGAATCGAACAATCTCGTTCACCTAAGTGAATGACATTGCCATGCTGATCCGCTAGAATCTGGAATTCGACATGGCGTGGATTTTCGATGAATTTTTCTATGAAGACATCGCCGTTTCCGAAGGCCTTTTCGGCTTCGTTTCTCGCTACATGGAATTCCTTTCTAAGAGAAATTTCATTGTGGGCAATCCTCATTCCTTTTCCACCCCCTCCGGCGACTGCTTTTATCATGACCGGATAGCCCACGCTGCTCGCGATCTTTGCCGCTCGATCCTCCGATTCGATTACTCCGTCGCTTCCTCCACATACTGGGACGCCTACTTTTTGGACGGTGTCTTTGGCGACCGCTTTGTCTCCCATCTTTCGGATAGCATTCGCTGAGGGTCCAATGAATTTAATGTTGCAGGACTCGCACTGTTCAGCGAAGTCGGCATTCTCAGCCAGAAAGCCATAGCCGGGATGAATAGCATCTACATCTGCGATCTCAGCGGCGCTAATGATTCGATCCGCTCGAAGGTAGCTTTCAAAACTTTGCGGGCCTCCAATACAAATTGCTTCGTCTGCAAGCTGTACGTGAAGCGACTCCACGTCCGCTTCGGAATAGACTGCGAGTGTTTTAATGCCTAATTCTCGGCAGGCACGGACGATGCGAAGGGCGATTTCGCCGCGGTTGGCGATGAGTACTTTCTGCATTTGGGAGAGAGTTTAATTTGAAGCGACAATCCGACAAAATCTCTGCCGGCTATGTATACGGGTCAAACGACTTAGCGGGCGAACTAACTCAGTCGGAAAAGGCGTTGACCATATTCCACGGGCTGCCCGTTTTCTACCAATAGCTCCGCGATATCGCCACTTTGCTCTGCCTGAATCTCGTTCATGATCTTCATCGCCTCGATGATGCACACGACCGAATCACCAGATACAGTATCTCCAACTTTCACATACGCGGGGTTTTCTGGCGAGGAGGAGGTATAGAATGTCCCTACCATGGGTGACGTAATGTAGACCCCTGAGTCGCTCTCTGCTTGTGGTACGCTGGCAGCTTGAGCTGCGGGCGCAGCCTGCGATATGGGTTCGGATTGCGGCGCGGGCGTGCTGGTCTGTGCAGGGGCATAGTTTACGATGTGAGGTTGGGCCTCCTTCCCTGTATCGCGTCTGATTTTCAGCTTAAAATTTTCTTCTTCGACCCCGAATTCCGAAAGATCGGACTTTTTCATCAGGTCGACTATTTTTTTTATTTCCTTTATATCCAAAGCTCTGTGGGAGTTAAGGTTCTAGTGTTATTATAGGGTGTTCGTTAACGGGTTTTTCTTGGGATGCAATTATCTAATTTTCGAAGATACTCGAGAGTTTGCTGGATTTTGGCCCTTTTGCGAGCGAGGAATGATCGCAAAACAGCGATTTTGCTAGATCGCATACCAGAGGGGTGTATCAAAGATGGTGATTAAGTGCTCTACTTTTTCATACGGTATCGGAAAAGATTAGGGCTGAATGGCGGCTTAATTTCGAAATTGAAGTTCTAAATTGCGAGATTTCCCTCGGATCTGAAAATTGGAGAGACCTGTTTGTAGCTCCTGCAGTTCGCTAAAGCCTTTGTCGTAGATGGGCACGAAATGGAGGTTGGTTGATAGGTCATAAAGGAGAGATCCGGCAGGGGGCAATTTAGAGGCCTCGTGGGGCTCTCTGAACCTTTTTCTTATTGCAGCTTGATTACCGAATTGTAAGCGACACTTTCCGTCGCTCTTTGTTCTTACAATCGGGGTCCAGTTAGACTGGAAATGTTGGTAATTCAGTGTGCGAAAACTTTTTTTAAAAAACACTTGCTTTCGGTTTTCTATGTGGCAGCTTGCGTTCCCTTCCGTTCTTTTCAACACCGCCATCTAGTCGATCCAGATTCGTTCGTTAGGTCGTCGAGAACTTTCTAAAAAAAGTGCTTGATTTCGAATCAGCACTTTACAGTTTTCGTCCTCCTTGCTCTTTCCAGATCTAAAGAGGCTCATTCTGTGAGTTCCTGAAGTAGTTTTATTGTTAATCTCTTGACGGAATCATTTGAATTTGAAAGGAATGAAGGCTTTCTCAAATGAAATTTTCTGTTCTTTGAAATTTATTTTGTACGATTGATTGCAACCCCAATCAATTATTTAAGTATCTGATAAACAAAAGCTTTTGTTTGTCAGCGTAGTTCAAGAATCCACGGATTTCTGAACTCTCTATTTTTCGGAGAGTTTGATCCTGGCTCAGAATGAACGCTGGCGGCGTGGTTCAGACATGCAAGTCGAACGTGATCGTTCAAGTAGCTTGCTATTTGAACGTGAAAGTGGCGAACGGGTGCGTAACACGTAAAGAACCTACCCTTATATGGGGGATAGCTCATCGAAAGGTGAATTAATACCGCATGTGATTCTTCTCTGCATGGAGAGGAAATTAAAGCTGGGGACCTTCGGGCCTGGCGTATAAGGAGGGCTTTGCGGCCTATCAGCTTGTTGGTGAG
>DIHO01000003.1:2851-3376 GCA_002420185.1 Opitutales bacterium UBA5694 | reverse complement strand
AAAGAAAATGGAGGCAAGCTTCTGATGTACCAGGGGTGGAATGACTTTCCCTTACGCGCCGGTCGCGCACTAGAATTTTTCGATCAGGCAAATGAACTTAATGGTGGACCGGATCAAACAGAAGACTTCTTTAGGCTATTCATGGTTCCCGGGATGGTTCACTGTGGCGCAGGTCCAGGAGCCTGGTTGACTGATTACGTCGCACCTATTGTCGACTGGAGAGAGAAAGATGTGGCTCCAGAGAAACTCATCGCGACTCAAAATAGCTGGAAGTTCGGGGACCCAGAAGAAACTATGCCCGCAAAGACAGGAGGATTTTCCAGACCGATTTGCCCTTTCCCAAAGCTTGCAGAGTATGATGGAAAGGGAGATGAGAATCAGGCCGATTCATTTAGCTGCAAAGTACCTTAAACCATTGATGACATCGACCCAGCATTTGCTGGGTCCTTTCATTTTATGAGTCCTTTGTTGAGGTATTCCTCAGAAAAAGACATAAGACCTGACAACCACATTTTTCCTGCAACG
>DIHO01000003.1:0-2473 GCA_002420185.1 Opitutales bacterium UBA5694 | reverse complement strand
ACAGACCCATCCGTTATTGAGTCATAACACTTCAGCATCGAGACCTCGTCCGGTTTCTGATGAGGCACCCAATACCACTCGTGTTCCGGCCTGTAGGTAAAGCGAGTCGTCTCCCCCACCCTGTCATCATAAACTCGGTAATTATTGATATAAGGCTGATCTGCAAAAGACGGCCATGCGCAAAGTACGAAAGGATTCTGCTCCACTGTCTCCATCGGTTTCGCAAGATTGATCGACATGAAACGACGGGACATTTTCCGATCCGCTTCCTCTTCAGTGTAATTCTGGGGACGACCGAAATTCCGAAGATTCCTCGTCAGAAGCTCTCTACACCTAACTCGCCCACTATTGTCATTCAGATCATTGTGGACCAGGTTTGCGTAGTTAGCGTTAACTCCCGGATTTTTATTTTCCTGATCTTCCGTTCTATCTCCTGAATAGTCTTTGTCGAATACATCGTGGTTGTAGACTAAGGCATCAGTGGCATCCGGGAAGAATTGAAGAAGCAAATTCTCGATTTCCGGGTAGAAAATACTTTCAACCTCAGCCGCGTCGTAAAAATTCTGACATTTCGACTCGCAACGTGCCAACGAAACCCCAAGTCTGTCCATGCATTCTGGCGTAGAGGGGTCTAGATCAGGATGATATTCCGAGATACGACGCGCATCGCGAAGAACCTGGGGAAAATACAGACACCTCCGAGCATTATCTCTCTCGTCCTTAGCTAGTGCTTGCGCTTCTTGCTCCCTTGAGGGGTCTTTCCAAAGTGCATTCGAGGAGACTACAGAATATGACGGCGCTTCATAAATCGTATAGCGCAAAGGCAACGCCACCCCGCCTTCAGGCACGCTCAAATTGGAAGTCTCGATATATTTCATGCACTCTGCGTACCTACGAAAACCCAGGCCCCATTTAGTCTCGATCGGTCCGGGAGGAGCATTCTCGATAAGGTCAATCACCTTCTGCCCCTCACCACTTCGAATCTGCTCTAAAGCGTCCAGAGTTGCTGCTGCAGTGCCTGCATCACCATCATGATCCCTGGCCATGTAGGACCAACCACCGTTTGCAGCTATCGGTTCCGGCTGCCCAGCAGTTATCTCTAAAGAGGGAACGAAAGGCTTCGAATCACTCCCTTTCTCATCGACATTGTTATTTCTTGAAACATTCATAAAACCACCCCCAGAAATAGTCTGGCAGAAAGACCTGCCTCACTCTATTAGTTCTTGACGATAAGCTCATAAGTAAAATTTCTATGAAAGCACGGGAAAATTTAGCAGACGCTGGTTGTCTTAAGCCAAAACGAAAATACTGTTATGATTGTGAGATCTCGATCACTCACTTCTCTTTTATGCTGCTCAAAGAAGATATACCAAAAGACCTCCAAATCGCACTTGATGGAGCGGTTGATTGGATCAATGTAAAATACGAAACGAACTTCGAGCTAACGGGGCTTGCCGATACTAAAACCCCTACAGATTTTGAGACTCCATTCGAATTAGGGGTGGTCTTATGCGATGGTGAAATTTGCGACAGGAAGCAAATACGTTTCCAACCATCAGCGGCTGGTTTTGAATTCTCTGTTCTCGATCTGGCGGAGCCATCGGTTCCCGCTCTATTGGATCCACCTGAAGGAAATAGAGTTGGATGGTTGGATCAACAGCTAGAAAAATTTGAGTTCGTGCTTTTGTTGTACTACCGCGGTTTATGGTGACCTCCCTGTCGCTTCGAGTTACGGAGCTATATAAAACTGGGCGTAGTCGACAAGATCAGAGAGGCTGGTGGTGAGGTCTTTGGTATAACTAGTGAGCCTCAAGCGCTCGCAGTAGAGGCTGAGGAAGCTTGGAATCTTAACTTTCCAATTATCGGTGATCCGCATCATGAGATTCGAAAGATCTGTGCGGAGCGCGGCTGGCTCGACCTCTTTTACAACGAGAATGCCGGACACTTGCGTAATCGTAAATGGACATCACATCCAAAAGGCTACTATCAACCGGGAGTTTTGGCCGTTCACAGGACCGGTAGGGTACTTTATCGATGGCGTTGCGTTCCCAAGTACAGCAATATGGCGGGCGCCGGTTCCCGACCTGAGGCTGTCTATACATTAGAGGAAATAAGAAATAACTTGGAGAAAGCTGAAGACGCTCCAATAGATAAGAATCCGAAGCTCCCATACGAGCCGCAATCCTGGCCCAGATTTTTGCTCGGTATGACGGCTCATGGTTGGTTTCTGAGACCAAAGGTCTTTCCTTTAATGAGAGAAGGCGATACACCGAGTGCTGACCCTGAAAAAATGATGCGTCGAGTTTGGGGTTTTCTTGCGATGTGGGGAGTGCTACTCGCCCTACTGCCGACATCGTGGGTTGGAATAGCCGCGGCGTTATGGGTTGCGATCCTAACTCCAGGCATCATCGAAATTCACAGACAATTCCAAAACGAGCCAGAAGATTTCTGAGAGCCGACGTCGATTACTTCA